>NZ_SNUY01000020.1:0-6530 GCF_004376175.1 Halalkalibacterium halodurans
GCCGCCAATTGATCAAACCGGCGCATGGCAGTTGTCACGGACGTTTGGAATTGATTCGCTGTGTCCGTAAAGTTCTTCCCTTGAATGAGCCGTAAGCGAAACGCTTGATTCCATTCCACTGTCTGACGCTGATATCGCTCTACAAAACAGGCTTTCTCCGCAAACCGCTTCCCGCATCTGCACGCGTACCGGCGCTTTCGATAGAATAGATACACCCACCGTTCAAAGAGCTTGAGATGTTGAACTTTTTGGATGCGGTAATCATGGATTCTCTCGGTTCTCTCCCCGCAGGATGGGCAACGATGAGGCGTTCGCGGCATTTCTACATGGAGCGCGATAAAGCCCTCTCGTTCCTCCATCTTTGTGACCTTCACACCTTTTAATCCGGGCAAATTCATGGTAAAATTCATCGTACACGCAGCTCCTATCCTTTCTTTGTATCTCAACAATTCAAGGATAATGGATAAAGGAGCCTGCGTGCATTTTTTTTGCCCTCTTTTGTGCAAAAACCCCAACATTTATTGTAGAGCCCTTTTACTGAAAGTCATCGCGTAACCTTCGAGAAAAAGAATAAGGCCTCTCTGCTCGTCCAAAGCAGAGAGCCCTCTTTTATCCATCATTTTGGCTTTGCTGTGCGTCTTCCCAGCCTAACTCATAGGCTTCATTCATAACGTTCATTAAAAGTTGCAGCATTGGCTGCATCTCTTCCATCGATAGCTCAATTCCTTTTTCGTCGAGAAACGCTTTTCCCTCCGGAAGATGCTTCATCGCAATTTGCATGAATTGCATGTTACGATTTGGTTCCACCTGAAACGTCACCTCATTCACCTTTTGATGTTCCTACATTACTAAAAATCGTGCTTGCTTTCAAGGGTCATAGTCTAACGTTCTTCCTCATGTGGAAATTGACCCGTTTGAATATAGGTCGAGATGGCATCTGTTACTTGCTCCCTTACTTCATCTGGAACAACCGAGCTAAACTCCCCAAGAGATACGACTCCATCTTGAAAGTCATAATATAAGTTCCCTGATTCTAGTTTCCCTTCTTGGAACCGTTTCGCTACGAGTACATATAAATCATCGACATGCTGGACGGTGCTCGTTAAAATTGTAGATCCTCCTAAATCGGCTTGATCCCCGACATACCCAATAGCAAAATCTCCTTGATCTTTAATCGCTTCAACGACTGGGACATGGTAGCCATCCCCTGCAGGATAAAAAACATCAACCTGCTCTTTTTGCAATTCCTGAAATAACTCTAGTGCCTTGTCAGCATCTGTCCATTCTCCTACGTACCGAACAAAGGCTTCCGATTCATTCATGTACTTAGCGCCATCAACAAACCCTTCTACTTCAGGCTGCCATGGGAATGCCGCAATGACGCCGACCTTATGAGTCTCACTCATGCTTGCTGCCACCATACCACCAAAGTAGCCCATCGCGTACCCTTCAAAATGAAGGCTTGTTATATTTTCACCCTTCACTTCTCCATTAAAGCTTACAAAGTGCACATCTGGGTATTGATTATGTATGGTCGAGAAATATTCGGCGAAGGCATGTCCGTGTCCAAAAATAAGATTTACCCCACCATCAACTAATTCTTTAATTCGTCGGTGGGCTTTTTGCTCACTGTTCACACCTTCTTCTAAGACAACATCTACATCTAAGTTGCTATGAATATTTAGCAATCCTTCATAAGCCTTTCGATTCCAGCCTTGGTCATCGATGGTATCTTCGACTAACAATCCTACCATTAATTCTCTATCTGTTGGCATGTTGGAACAACCGGCAAGGAATAAAACAGCCAGAAGGATGCTTAATACACGTATCATCTAGTTCGACACGCTCCCTTACGAATGGATCATGCTTTCGTTGGATTTTCGCATGATTCCGTAGATTTGGCTTTCTCATGATCCATTTCTCTCTACTATCTCTATTCAATCAAAACTAACGGCAAACGGATATTACAGTATCGTTACAAAATGATGACAAACAAATTCCCTATATCTTTTTGACTATTTAGCGTGTTTCCATTTCATAAATAATCGTTCCACTAAAAAGCCACAAACTAAGGCAATCACAACACTAAACCCGTCTGAAAGCAACAACACATTATGGAATAGTATATAAGTGCTTATTGTTATTATAGCAAAAATGAAAATACCGAAAATGGCCTCTTTAACGTTCATGCCCTCCCTCCTTATGGCAAAATTTCTTATTCGTCATCTAAATGATTAATGCAGAAAACTCTTCCACCTTTGCCATTGTGTCACATGTTCTCGTTGCTTTTCAAGCCCGTTTTTCAACGGTGTTATCACCTTAAAACCGAGTAGCTGCTTCGCCTTCTCATTCGATAATATAGGGGACAATGGAGTAGAAGATGGATTCCATGATTTATTAAGTAGGTGTGCTTTCCCTTTTTGCCATTCGTTTACGTTTCCGGACGATAGCTGAATCGTTTCATTTGTATGCTTCGTTTTCCCTGCAAGTAGCAGTCCATTTATAGCATCACTAATATACAGTGCATCCAATGTTGATTGATCATCTTTTACCTCTTTTCGCCCTAGTAGGAGCTGCTGATACGTCATATCCTGACGTTGCCAAGGACCGTAGATTGTTGGCAAACGGAGGATCATATAATCCAGCCCCCGTTTGTCCGCTTCCTTCTGGAGCAGCTTTTCAGCTGCCAGCTTAACGATACCGTAAGGAGAGATAGGTCGTGTTGGTGACTGCTCCGTTATCGTTCCTAATCGCTCACCATACACTTCAACTGAAGACACAAAAATCAACCGGGTTCCTTCCTTTGCTTGCGCCGTAAGCGCCCGGATTCGCCTAAACGTATTTTCTTGATTTTCCGGTAAACGTGTCCATAGTTGTTCTCTTTTCGGATGAGCTGCCAAGTGATAGATCGTATCCACGTGTTGAGTGACTTTTGAAAGCTCAAAACGTTCGAGCGAACATTCAATGAAATGAAAAAGGGCATTTCGCCCCATCCGCAGTTGCTTCTCCTCGTACTCTTCCTTCCTCATCTCATCGTTGCAATGATCAATAACGGTTACGTCAATCCCTTGCCCTAATAAGGCTTCACAAAGATGATAGCCAATGAACCCTAATCCCCCTGTAATAAGCACTCGATTCACAGATGTCCCTCCATACGATTTCGCCGGCTTTTCATGATAATTTTTTTTCGTGTTTACGGAAAAATTGATAAGCTGGATCAATTAAAGAAGAAAATGACTTTTGCGCCATTCGAAGCGTCAGTGTAACTGGACGGTTTTCACGCTCTGCTTTTAATTGAAACGGTTTACTATGGGATTGGACAGGATAACGTCTTTCATTCATTTCATGAAAGATGTGCATAGGTGTTTCAAGATTTGTATAACGATTGTTAAAATATTGATATATAAATGGTTCGACATCCTCGGTGCTCACTTCGTGGGCTGCTGCCATTTCAATTAAAAATCGTTTATAAAACAATTTGTTGGCTTTCTCTTGATCATAATAAGATACGAGATCTAAACATGGATTGATGAAAAATCCGGAGCGGATGCGATCTGGCATCTCCTCCATAACATTCATGGCTAACAACGCCCCCATCCCTTCACCAATCAAGTGAATGGACGGATTTAAAATTTCTCGTTTTATTGACAAATGATATAGCCTTAGAGCTAGTTTTGTTGCCTGTTCACTTCCCCAGTGTCTTCCAAAGAAATTGGAAGTGATGACAGTATACCCATGATGCAGCAAGCCACGAATAAACTGTTCTCTTTCGGGATGCTGTCTCCAAGAACAAGTCTCCTGTTCTACGTAGTGAGTGATGTCGCCAAATAACATACAGGCAAATCCATTTGGACGTGCAGGTAAATAAATAACACACCACTGATCTTCTAATTGAAAGGTCCTTCGTAAATCAATCATGACGTCGCCTCTCATCCACTAGCATTAAACCATTTTGATGGTTCGTCTCGCTTTTCATTCTCCACTATACGGTATGCAGCAGATGGAAAAACGGAATCAAGCTTCGTCGTTTTTTATAGAATTGATAATTTGCCTATTCCTTTCAGGTTTTGATCATCCTATGCAGCAACTTCTATTGTTATGTCTTTAAAGATGCTTTCAAACGTAATAGGATAGGCTTTTTTGTCATGAAACGACAAATAAAGGAGCTGGGACAAAAGTCTATCTTTTGAGACAGCTTCTTTTATTAGTTATACTTCACGATGAGTTGCAACTATGATCGGCGGAAACGAGCATTTTTCCTATGCATTCTCTTTGTAAACTTGCTGCAGGCGTCTCGTGATTTTGGCCATCAACTTGGAAACGTCCGTCAAGTTATGCGTATACAGAAAAAAGGTTCGGATCACTTAATTTTGATGATCCGAACCTTTTTTCTTACGTTTGGCTAGTATTGTTCCAACGTCCATGTTTCAGTTTCAGGTTATCTTGGTCGCGTTCCTCATTCACCCTTCATCTCTTAAGGCTTTCGTTTATACGTCCACTTTCGGTCTTTGTTCGTTGTTTCTGGAAACCGATCGCCTGCTTCTAATTTCACTTCTCGCGGATCGGTTACCATATCCCCCGTTTCACCGATTTCCACATAGACACCATTGTTAGGCGCTTTTTGCCCTGGAATGAACTGTCTGTTTTGCCCCATATTCTCGCCTCCTTTTAGTAAAATAGACTCTCGGCATTCGCCGAGCTTTGTGGTTCAAGGATTTTCCTCAAACCAATTTATTTCATCCCTCCTATTTTAGGTGGGATTTTTTAATGTTCATTTTTTAAAACTGGAAATTAATTATCAAAATATTTTCTCGAATTCGACAAGAAACACTTGACTTTTCAAAAACACCACAATAATCGCCGGTGAAGGGATTATTTTCCCTTACTACTTGTGATTGAGGTGCCAAAATGAAACCAACGTTTATTGCACACGAAACTTATCAAAACTTCGTTCTAAATCAGTTAAATGCCCATTATTCTGGCGGCATTCTTACCCTTGTTAATAAGGATTGGCCAGTAATTAAAAAGCTTTGGATAACTGATCTCTCTTCGGTAACTACATGGCTTGGTGATTCCTATTCCAAAAAGGGACCAAAGCCTCGTGACCCTGCTTCTATGATGCGTTCTTATCTGCTTTCATTATTTGTTCAACCTACAAAAGGTATTACTCATTGGGTTGATCAACTTCGTCGCGTTCCGTTGTATGCAATTCTTAGCGGTTTTGAACCCGGTGACACACCAGGTGTTGGAACATTTGAAGACTTTTTCAAACGTTTATGGGCCTTCGAAAGCCCGAATGTTATGCCGAAGGTCAAACCTAAAAAGAAAAAGTCAAAAAAGAAAAAGAAGCCTAAAAAGGGTGAAAAAGCTGAACCTAAGAATCCCGGAATTGTTCGTAAACTCGTTGATCGGGCAATGCGTTATGGTTCCAAACAAAAACAACTGCCAGGAGACCGATTATTTGAGTTTTTTCAATCCCAATTTTTAGCGGTTTCTACGAAACTTGGTCTTCTTGGGGATCCCGAAGCTCTAGGTGTAGTTGGAGATGGGACACCAATTGAAACAGCTAGGTACCCGAGAAGTAAATCAACCTGTAATTGTAGTGCCCAAGGACTAACGAACTGTACTCACCCACGCCAGTATTCACAACCCGACATCGACTCAGGCTGGGATAGTTCTAAGGAAAAGTACTTCAACGGATATCATCTCTACATGATATCCACTAGCGATAGCCAATACGACTTACCGCTATATCCACGGCTGCATCCTGCTTCCCGGCATGATTCAGTCAGCCTAGTGGTTAGTTCAATTGAATTTTCGCAACGGTACACCTTGGGCACGATTGATAAAATTCTTCTTGATGCAGCGCACGATGCTGAGGCCATTTATGAGCTACTTGAACATCAAAATGTGGAACCCTTCATCGATTTAAATGTTCGAACAAAGAAGAACTTTAGTACAGAAAGTGATATTCAAATATCTCCAACAGGTGTTCCAATCTGTCCGATTGGGAAGGAGATGAAGCCCAACGGGTTTGACAAATCTCAAAATCGGCAAAAATGGCGTTGTCCACTTGCTTGCGGTACCAAAAATACATGCTCATCACCGTGTTCAAAAGCAAAATATGGTCGGACATTCCATACATTCAGAGAGGATAATCTACGATTATTTACCAAAACACCAAGGTCCTCTGAAAAGTGGAAACTTATATACAAACGAAGAACCTCTGTTGAACGTTCTAATAAAAGAGAAAAAATAGATTATCACTTGGAATCTGGACGCCACCGGTCAACAAAAATGTGGTACATTCGCCTATACGCCATAATGATGTGTCAGCACATCGATGCTTGGTACAGCAGTCAGAAAGAGCAGTTAAATATTGAAGAAATCATCTTTCCTAAAGCCGCCTAGTCAATTTTTAAAAAAATAATGGCAATAGGTTTCTTTGTCATGCACATTTTTGAAAATACAATGAAAATAATGAGTGTGCAGGCCATTCCAATCCAATTTCCAGTAATTTTGGTTCATTT
>NZ_SNUY01000020.1:6540-57475 GCF_004376175.1 Halalkalibacterium halodurans
CTTTCCTAAAGCCGCCTAGTCAATTTTTAAAAAAATAATGGCAATAGGTTTCTTTGTCATGCACATTTTTGAAAATACAATGAAAATAATGAGTGTGCAGGCCATTCCAATCCAATTTCCAGTAATTTTGGTTCATTTCACCCGGAAAATTGTTATTTATTCCGAGACTCTATTAAAAGGCTACCCAAATAAGTGAGCAATTATGTTTCATTCACCTGTTAAAAGAGCTGTTAGGACAGCCTTTTGTGCATGGAGACGGTTTTCGGCTTGATCATAAATAGCCGAATGAGGACCGTCAATGACAGAAGCTGTTACTTCTTCTCCGCGGTGAGCTGGTAAGCAATGTAAGAAACTAACGTCCTTTTTGGCTAATGTTAAAAGCTGGTCATTCACTTGATACGGCTGGAATATCTCTTCACGCTCAGACTGCTCTGCTTCATATCCCATACTGGCCCAAACATCTGTATAGATCGCATCAGCATTTTCTGCGGCTACTTGCGGGTTTGTCGTCTGAACGAGCGTTGCTCCTGTCTCTTTCGCTGCTTCTGTCGCTCGTTGAAAAATCTCCTGATCGACTTCGTATCCTTTTGGAGTAGCAACCGTCACATCCATGCCCGTTTTTGCCCCTATGGCAAGCAATGAATGGCAAACATTGTTCCCATCGCCAATATAAGCGAGCTTTTTACCAATAAGGGTCTCTTTTTTCTCGAGAATCGTCAAGGCATCTGCAAGCGCCTGACAAGGATGATAAGCATCCGTTAATGCATTAATCACTGGTACGGTCGCATAGTGTGCAAGCTCTTCCACAGACTCATGAGAATTCGTTCGAATCATAATTGCATCCACGTAGCGGGAAAGGACATTGGCGGTATCTTTAATTGGTTCTCCTCTACCAATTTGCAAATCTTTTGGGCTTAAAAACAGTGCATGCCCTCCAAGTTGCGTCATTCCGACTTCAAATGACACCCGGGTTCTCGTCGACGCATTTTCAAAAATCATCCCGAGTGATTTTCCTGTAAGATAAGGGGTCGGCTCTCCATTCTTTGCTTTTTGCTTCAGCTCGAGCGCTTGGGTAAGAAGTTGCTGAACTTCCTCTGGTGTATAATCTAACAGTGTTAATAAGTCACGACCTTTTAAAGAGATGACTTTTTCTGACAAATGGTTCATCTCGTGTTCTCCTCCCATGGTTTCCTAATTCATCACAACATCTGGAAGTAAAAACGGCTCGCCATCCTTTACTTCTAGACATTCAATCATTTTTTCGAAAGTGGCTAGATCAGACACGACCGTCACTCGTTGCTTCAATGCCTCTTCTCTATTTTGTTTTCCGGTTTTTTGCCCAGGAGCCGGAACACTCACTAAACAAATGGCATCCTCTGAAGCGAGCCACTCAGAAAAGGACATCGCTTCCTCCGTTACAACTGAATACCCTTTTTCTTTTAATTGTCGAAGAAGCGGTTGCCATTCGGTATCGTACGCTCGATCCACTTGACAGAAAACAGAGCCTTTTTTCCGGAAAAGCGCTGGAGTCTGTTCCTCTCCCCACGCAAACGCTTTTCGGAAAGCCGATGGGAGATCCTTACTAATAGCAATCAGCTCACCAGTGGATTTCATTTCCGCTTCTAGTAATGGATCGAGCCCCGCGAGCTTTTGATATGAAAACACAGGTGCTTTTACCGTATAATACGGGGATTCCTTTCGGTAACCAGCTGATAGGCCTAACTCGGCAATGGTTTTACCGAACAAAACATCAATTGTATGCGTGATGAGTGGTAATGAAGTGGCCTTACTGAAAATCGGCACGGTCCGGGAAGCCCGGGGGTTCACTTCAATAACGTATAGCTCTTCATCATAAAGGACGAATTGAATATTGAATAATCCTTTGTACGCCATCCCTTTAGCAATTTGCCTTGTATAGTTGATCGCCTGTTGCTTCCACTTAGCTTCAAGTGTAGGTGGTGGAGTCACCGCCATACTATCACCAGAATGAACACCTGCTTTTTCCACATGTTCAAACATCCCCGGTATGAAAATATCAGATCCATCTGTTAATACATCGACTTCAAATTCCACACCCGGATAATAGGCGTCCACAAGTATTGGGTACGTGACCGAATGGTTCTTGTCTTCACAAAAGGCCGCCAGTTCCTCCTGATTAGAAGCGATGAACATCCCTTGACCACCGATCACATACGATGGGCGGAGTAAAATTGGATAACCGATCGATTGTGCAGCTTTCAGTAGTTCTTCCTTCGTCTCTGCCGTCTTCCCTGGAATGTGAGGCACCTCGACGGAGCACATAAATTCATAAAAACGCTCACGATCCTCTAGCTGGTCGATGACATCTTGCGTCGTCCCTAAAATCGAGACACCTGCTTCTTCAAGCCCTTTCGTAAGACCGATCGCTGTCTGTCCACCAAGCTGAACAATGACGTGATCTACATTTTCCACCTCGATGACGTTCAATACATCTTCTACAGCTAATGGCTCAAAGTAAAGACGATCGGCTGTTTCATAATCAGTGCTGACCGTTTCCGGATTGTTGTTAATAATGATCGCTTCAAAGTTACGTGCTCTAAGGCTTTTGGCCCCATGTACAGAACAGTAATCAAATTCGATCCCTTGTCCAATACGAATCGGACCAGAGCCAATAATTAACACTCGTTCTTTTGCTTTTTCCGGTAGCAGTAAATCGTTTTCCCCAGTCCAACTAGAGTAGTAGTATGGCGTTTTTGCTTCAAATTCCGCCGCACACGTATCAACCATTTTGTAGCTTGGAACAACCCCTAACGCTTTTCGAGTGTGCCGAACATCAGCCAATCCAACTCCCCAACTAGATGCGAGCCATTCATCGGAAAATCCGTATTTTTTATAAGTGGAAAGTTCATCTGATGTTATGTCATCTAGTGATTGTCCTGCAATTTCCTTTTCCAATGTCATTAACTTGGCAAAGGAGGTGAGGAAAAAACGATCGATCTTCGTTTGCTCGTGAATCGCTTCAATTGTTACGCCACGGCGAAGCAGTTCAAGGATTGCAAAAAACCGGCGGTCATCCGCTTTTTTCACAATCGCCCATAACTCGCTGTCCTCCCATTGGCTAAGAGAAGGAAGAGAGAGTCCGTGCGTTTTGATTTCGAGCGAGCGTACCGCTTTTTGTAAGCCAGCCTCAAGATTCCGCTCGATCGCCATCACTTCACCAGTCGCTTTCATTTGCGTTCCTAGTTCGCGATTGACATGGACAAGTTTGTCAAACGGCCAACGTGGAAACTTTACAACAACATAATCAAGAGAAGGCTCAAAGCTCGCATACGTATCTTCGGTAACTGGGTTTTTTAGTTCGTGTAACCCGTAACCTAAGCTAAGCTTCGCTGCCATTCGTGCAATTGGATACCCTGTCGCCTTCGAAGCGAGCGCCGATGAACGACTCACGCGAGGATTGACTTCAATAAGATAGTATTGTTTGCTATCAGGGTCTAAGGCGAATTGAATGTTACAGCCGCCTACTATTCCAAGGGTACGAATGATCTTTAACGATGCTGAGCGAAGCATTTGATACTCTTGATCGGTTAACGTTTGTGACGGTGCGACAACGATTGAATCCCCTGTATGAACGCCAACTGGATCAATGTTTTCCATGTTACAAACAGTAATACACGTATCATTGCTGTCACGCATCACTTCATATTCAATTTCTTTAAAACCAGCAATGCTTTTCTCGATCAAACATTGTTGAATCGGACTTAGTTCTAAGCCGCCTTTTACAATGCGGATGAGCGCTTCCTCTGATTCAGCGATTCCACCACCAGCACCGCCAAGGGTATAGGCTGGCCGAACGATAATTGGATAACCAACCGTGTTTGCAAAATCAACGGCTTCTGCCACTGAATGAACAATTTCGCTTTCTGGTACAGGCTCATGGAGCTCATGCATTAATTGACGAAACGCTTCTCGGTCTTCCCCTTTTTTAATTGACTCCATGGGTGTCCCTAATAGCTCCACATTGTAGGCCTCTAAGATACCAGCTTCCTCTAGTTTCATCGCCAGGTTAAGGCCTGTTTGCCCACCTAATGTTGCCAGTAAGCCATCAGGTCGTTCCCGTTCAATAATGTTCTTCACACTGGCAACCGTTAATGGCTCGAAATAAACGACATCAGCGCACGCTTCATCCGTCATAACCGTTGCTGGGTTGTTGTTGACGAGAATGACTTGGATCCCTTCTTCTCTTAAGGCGAGGCATGCTTGTGCGCCAGCGTAATCAAATTCAGCCGCTTGCCCGATGACAATCGGACCTGAGCCGATTACGAGTACTGATTGAATATCCGTCCGTTTAGGCATAGGTTTTCTCTCTCCCCTTTGCTGCTACATCATCGATGAATGAGTGAAAAATTTCGTCACTGTCACTTGGCCCTGGATGAGCCTCTGGGTGGAATTGAACCGTCTGAATCGGTAAATGTTTGTGGGTTAACCCCTCAATGGAACCGTCATTAATATTTTTAAACGTAGTGTCCCAATCCGTTCGTTGGAGTGAGTCTTCCTTCACTACGTAACTATGGTTTTGTGACGTCATATACACACGATTCGACTTCAGGTTGATCACGGGTTGGTTCGCTCCCCGATGACCGAAACGGAGCTTCTCCGTGTCTGCACCAAAGGCTAAGGCGAGCAACTGGTGTCCAAGGCAAATCCCGAGACTCGGATAGGTCGATGCAAGGCGATAAATAGTCGGAAGCCGATCCTCGATTTGCTTTGGATCTCCTGGACCGTTCGAAAATAAGAGACCATCTGGATTTAATTCTTGCACCACTTCAAACGAAACATCGTAGGGAACAATCGTCACCTGACAATCACGTTTTAGTAAAGAATTTAAGATCGATTGTTTAAACCCGTAATCAATTAAAACAATGTGAGGACCGTTCCCTTCAAACGTCTCTACTTTTTTCGTTGACACTTCATCCACTAACGCCCGCTCAGACAGGGGCACCCACTCTTCAAATGACACACGGGAAAGGTCGGTCGTGATGACCGCAGGCATATCACCTTGCTCACGAATTCGTTTCACGACAGCTCTCGTATCAATGCCTGTTAGTAGCGGAAGCTGGTGCTGATCACAAAATTGCTGCAACGATTGAGTCGCTTCATAATGGTGTCCTTCTTCCGATTGTTCACTAACGATAAGCCCAGCGGCTTGTGGCTCCTTGCTTTCAAAATCTGAAGCGTTGATCCCGTAATTCCCGATAAGAGGGTATGTGAAGACAACTAGCTGCCCTTTAAACGATGGATCACTTAACACCTCTTGGTAGCCAGTCATTCCCGTAAAGAAAACAACCTCTCCATATACATCCTCTTTTGCATTCGCGATCTCTCCAGCAAATGTTTCCCCTGTCGCTAATACTAAATATGCCTTCACCTTCGCTCGCCTCCAAAAATCGAATACTTATTACTCCTTAAGAATTTTTATACATTCAATCGCTAAAAAAATACGTTAAGCGTGTACGGAAGCTTGATCAAGCACTTCCTTCAATTGTGTGACCGCCTCGTGCAACTCTTCCGAAGTCACAACGAGAGGTGGCAACAGACGAATCACATTCGGCCCTGCGTTTAAGACTAACAAGCCTTTTTCCCGCAGTTGTTTGATGAAAGGGGCCCCTTCTTCTTGAAGCTCGATTCCGACTAAAAGCCCGTTGCCTCGAATCTCTTTCACAATCTCTAGACCGGAAAGGGCTTCGTTCAAACCGCTCAACAACTGCTTTCCTTTTTCTTGCACAGCCTGTAAAAAGTTAGGCTGGAACACTTCTGTCAGTACCGCTTGTGCGGCCGCCATTGCTAGCGGGTTTCCACCGAACGTAGAGCCGTGACTTCCTGCTGAAAAAGCGTCGATCAAATGTTGTTTTCCAAGCATCGCGCCGACTGGAAAACCGTTTCCGAGTCCTTTTGCGACCGTTATGATATCAGGTGTTAGCTCGTATTGCTGGAAGGCGAATGCCGTCCCTGTACGGCCAATTCCTGTTTGAATTTCATCTACTATAAGTAAAATCCCATGCTCCTGACATACATAATTCACACTAGCGGCAAACTCAGGATCAATAAGGTTCACGCCACCCTCTCCTTGAATTACCTCAAGGACAATCGCAGCTGTTTGCTCGTTTACAACCTGTTTTAAAGCCGCAATGTCATTGAATGGAACGTGATGGAACGTTTCTAGCATCGGACCGAATCCAGTCTTAATTTTGTCCTGTCCTGTCGCAGACATCGTTCCGAGTGTACGCCCGTGAAACGATTGAGTAAATGTGACGATCTCGTGCTTGCCCGTTGCTTTACGTGCAAGCTTAATTGCCGCCTCATTGGCCTCTGCCCCGCTGTTGCAAAAAAAGACAGCATCCATTCCGCTTTGCTCCGTTAACAGTGCTGCTACATTTTCTTGAATTGGAATATGGAATAAGTTCGACACGTGCCAAAACGAATGAAGCTGCTCTTCTACGGCAGCCACGACCTTCGGATGGCAATGACCGAGGTTACAAACAGCGATTCCTGAGACAAAATCTAAATATTCATTTCCTTGGTTATCATAAAGCTTTGTTCCTTTTCCAGAAGTAATCGTTACATCCCATTTGGCATATGTGGGAAAAAGATGGCTCATCGCGTTCCTCTCCTATCCTTGCGAATGAATGACTTGCTTTTTTATCGTCGTTCCGATCAACTTCCCAGACTCTGCAAAAAACACGTCGTTGCCATTAACGATCGAAACAGCCTCAAGGGTCCCTGTCAAACTATGAATTGCGGAACGAACCTTTGGAATCATCCCGCCATAGATCGTGCCCTCTTCAATCAATGACTCTACTTCCTCAGGCGTTAAAGCAGGGACTAACTCATCATCCTTTAAAATTCCTGCAACATCGGTTACGAAGATTAGTTCTTTTGCTTGTAACGCAGTAGCAACCGCCCCTGCGACCGTGTCTGCATTCACATTGTACGGTTCAAATTCATCATTGACGCCGATTGGAGCGAGCACCGGGACAAATCCGTCAGCTACAAGCATATGCAAAAGTTCACCATTAACGTGCACCGGTTCACCCACGTAGCCAAGATTTGCTTCATCGATCGCCTTGACGCGAACGAGTTCACCGTCAGAGCCAGATAATCCAATGCTTTTCACGCCTGCTTTTTGCAGTTTGCGGACGACCTTTTTATTCGTCTGACCACACAATACCATTTCGGCCACTGACAACACGGAATCCGTTGTTTTTCGCAAACCATCAACAAACGTTGTTTCAACCTCGAGCTTGGCGAGCATGCCATTAATGGCTGGTCCGCCCCCATGCACAATGATCGGTTTCGCTCCTTCGGCCTGCAAGCGCCGAACACTCGTAAAAAATGAATCTGACAGTGAATCTAATACACTTCCCCCGCATTTAATGACGACAATGTCCCCCATAAATGTTTCCGCTCCTTTTTTCAATCCCTTACGTTCGATAACCGGCATTAATTCGTACGTAATCATAGGTTAAATCACAGCCCCACGCTTTCCCTGTCCCATTGCCAATATGAAGGTTCACCGAGATTTTTACAGGGTCTGCTTCTTTCAAGTAAGCTGTTGCTTCCTCTTCTGAAAAGCCTGTAGGCTCACTTTGCTTTAATGTCACAATCGGTCCGATCGCTATATCAATTGTCTCTTGATTAACTTCACAACCGCTGTACCCAATCGCACAAATGACCCTTCCCCAGTTGGCATCAGCCCCGTAAATCGCTGTTTTGACAAGATCAGAACCGACGATTTGCTTCGCCACCATTCCTGCTTCTTGATCATTAGCAGCGCCTGTGACTTCGACTTCGATCAATTTTGTCGCCCCTTCGCCATCACGGGCAATTTGCTTCGCGAGATCTTCACAAGCAAGCTGGAGTGCCTTGTAAAAATTAGCCCAATCGGGATGCTCCGGTGTAAGAGTTTCGTTTTCGGCAAGACCGCTCGCCATGACGACAACCATGTCATTTGTTGATGTATCTCCATCCACGGTAATTCGATTAAAGGTCTCATTCGTAATCGCCGATAACGCCCCTTGAAGATGACCATGATCAATATTTGCATCCGTTGTCACGAACGATAACATCGTCGCCATATTCGGATGAATCATCCCTGATCCTTTTGCAACTCCTCCAACAGTAACGGTCATACCATTTACTATCGTTTGATAGCACGTATGCTTTTCTACCGTATCGGTCGTTAAAATCGCTTCATTAAACGCGTGAGCGCCCTCGATAGTCGCTTCTGGCTTCAATTGACGAATCCCATTCGTGATGACGTCCATCGGTAAAAATTCGCCGATCACTCCCGTAGAGGTCACCGCAACATAATGCTCTGGAATGTGAAATGTTTCTGCCCCTACCGCTCTCATCGTATAGGCATCATCCAATCCCCGTTTTCCCGTACAAGCGTTAGCAATTCCACTGTTGACGATCATCGCCTGCAGCTTCCCTTCCACGGCAATGCTTTCTTGTGTCACCTTTAACGGTGCCGCCTGCACTTTGTTTAATGTATAAACAGCCGCGCTGCTCGCAGGAACTTCACAAACAATCGCGCCTAAATCTTTTCGCTTTCGCTTGACACCCGTATGAATGCCTACGGCGGAGAAGCCTTTCGCCGATGTCACGCTGCCCGTTTCAAGTTTTAAGACATTTGCTGTTTCATTGATGACGTTCATCTCTATCGCCTCCATCACGGGTATAGGGGAGAGCTTTCCAAGCCCAATGTTTCCTCATATCCGTTCATTACGTTGTAGTTTTGTATCGCTTGCCCTGCAGCACCTTTCACCAAATTATCAATCACCGAAACGACCGTGATTCGATTCGTCCGCTCATCATAAGTCACGCCGATGTGACAACGATTGCTCCCAAACACTTCTTTCGTTGCTGGGTAATGCCCCTCTGAGTACACATGAACGAACGGTGACGTCTCATACACGTACGCAAAATGTTCGCGCAATTCCTTTTCAGAGATTGCTTGATTAGCCTCAGCATAAATGGTCGCCATAATTCCTCGAACCATTGGGACGAGATGTGTAGAGAAGGTAACATTGCCGACCGACTCATCCCAGTTACGCAATTGTTGCTCAATCTCCGGTGTATGTTTGTGCTGGTTCACTTGATAGATTTTAAAGTTTTCGTTCATCTCACTAAAATGGGTAATCTGCGAAGGGTTTCGTCCAGCCCCTGATGTTCCTGATTTCGCATCAATAATGATTCGTTTCGGGTCAATCCATTTCTGTTGTACTAATGGCGCTAACCCGAGCAGGACAGCCGTTGGATAGCAACCTGGATTGGCAATGATTTGGGCCGCTGCTATTTCGTCACGTTGCCATTCGGTTAATCCGTATACAGCGCCTCGGATCGTTCCCACTGGAGCCGCTTGTCGCTTATACCAAGCTTCATAGACATCTGGTTCATTTATTCGCAAATCACCAGATAAATCGATCACCTTCAGGCCTAATTTCACAAGATCAGGTGTCAACTCTCCCGATACTCCAGGTGGTGTCGCTAAAAACACGGTATCCACGTCCGCGCGTATCGCTTCTGGATCGATTGCCTTTAACGTCCAGCGCACGTTTCCAGAAAGGTGCGGATACATGTCATCTAACGGTAACCCTTCTTGTGATGATGAATAGCAGATGATTTCCTCAACGTTCGGATGCTGCGATAACAGACGAATGAGTTCTAGTCCTCCGTAGCCTGTTGCACCGACAATACCAACCTTCACGATTGTTCTCCCCCAATATCTGTTTTCAGAACTTTTTTAACGTTGCTTCTGATTATAAAACTGAATAAAAATAAATTCAACTGTATTTTTATATATTTTTGTTTTATTTTCTAATCGGCGAAAATGACAAACGATAAGTGCTGAAGTTTTCATGTTTAGCTCCCGTTCTCGTCGGTGTTCATTCATGACTCTGTATAAGCGGCCGCTTAAATCCATAGCTACAACTGAGTGAAAAGAATGATGGTCGCTTTTTAGAACCTTGATGATTTGTGCTTTGTATAAGGTCTCTCCGTTTATACCTTTTAATAAAAGTACCATTTCCTTAGAGTGAAAAAAGAGCGCCGATACCATCTCGTGGTCAGCACTCTTCCTCTTTATTCATTGAGCTCGCTCCTTAAACATTTCTGGCGAGCTAGATTGATTTAATATCTTGGTATGACGAAATAATGATTTTTTGGGGATAAAACCATTATATCTTCGTGAGTTCCGCTATTATCCCCCCAATGGATAAGGAGTTGTATATAGTCATTTTTATTCGTAAACATCGATTCAAAGCTGTGAATAAAATCTTCGCTCTGATGCTCTTCTGTTAAAATCGCTTCTTCATAGAATTCAGCTTTATGCATTAGTTCACCATTCCGTGTAAACTCTGCATCTACAAGAGAGACCTCTCCCTCCCCTTGTCAATAGATAACACCGAGCCAGTCTCCTGGGGCATCAGGTTCTCGATTATAATCGTAAGCCGCTTCCCATTGGTATCTTCTGTCGCTCCTCCCCATTTCAGTGATTGATTGATTGAATATGCACCCCATATGAGAAGGAGGGTTGCGATTACGAAAATTGTGTAAAGATATGGTTTGTGTCGAGCCATTGTACTCACTATCCCCTCTGCCAAAGTAAACAGACTTAATATCGATTACATCTCTCATGATACACGTTGTTCAAAAATTACTATCCTATCTCCTTTGCGTAGTTACAACCTCAGCATAAAAACCTGCTGTGTGTTTTACAGTAGGCTCTACTATTCTATTCATTCTTTCCCAAATAGACTCTTGCTTCATATGGACGTAATCGGAAGGATGTATATGATCCGTTTTCTTCTTCATCATAGTTGCTAAGCAGCAAGGTCGGTTCGCTTAACACTACCTCGGCTGGGCATTCAAAGTCGGTTATTCGCCCGTAAAAGTTACATACGACGAGAAGTGTTTGCCCATTGTACGTCCGTTTGTAGGCAAAAATCTCTGGATCGTCCTCAAGAATGAGATCGTACGAGCCATGAACGAGGATCGCATGCTCTTTTCTTAATTGAATCAGTTTTTGATAGTGATAAAAAATCGAGTTCGGGTCTTTCAATGCTTGCTTTACGTTAATTTCCTTATAATTTGGATTGACTTCAAGCCACGGCGTTCCGTCTGTAAAACCTCCATGTTTTGTCTCATCCCACTGCATCGGCGTTCGTGCATTATCTCGCCCTTTTGCATGAATAGACGCCATAAGTGTTTCATGAGGAACCCCTTGTGCTCGTTTTTCTTTGTACATGTTCAGTGTTTCAATATCTTGATATTGCTCAATCGAATCGAAGCGAACATTCGTCATCCCGATTTCTTCCCCTTGATAAATAAAAGGGGTTCCCTTCATACAATGGAGAAGAGTGGCAAGCATTTTTGCTGATTCTACACGGTAGGATTGATCATCACCGAACCGTGAAACGATTCGCGGTTGATCGTGGTTGTTCCAATAGAGTGAATTCCACCCGATGTCTTGCAATCCTTTTTGCCAGCGGGAAAGACTTGCTTTCAAGTCTTTAAGCTCGAGAGGCTTAAGATCCCATTTCCCGTTTGGCCCTTGATCGAGACCAACGTGTTCAAATTGGAATACCATATTCAGCTCGTTACGCTCTTCTCCCGTATAAAGCTGGGCAAGCTCTGGTGTTACGCCTGGCATTTCACCAACCGTCATGAGATCATAATGCTGCAGGACGTTTTCATGCATTTCCTGTAAATACGTATGGATGTTAGGTCCATTCATAAAATAGTTCGAACCAGATACGTACGGTTGCCCCGGCTGAGGTTCTGCATCAGGTAGCCCGTCCACTTTTGATATAAAGTTGATCACATCCATGCGAAAGCCATCGATTCCTTTGTCAAGCCACCACGTCATCATCTCATAAATCTTTTCCCGTAACTTCGGATTCTCCCAATTTAAATCAGGTTGCTTTTTTGAAAACAAATGCAAATAATATTCACCCGTTGTCTCATCGTACGTCCATGCAGACCCGCTAAAATTAGAAGCCCAATTGTTCGGTTCCTTACCATCTTTCCCTGGTCGCCAAATGTAAAAATCCCGATACGGATTGTCTTTTGACTTTCGTGATTCTACAAACCATGCGTGCTCATCTGAACTATGGTTAACGACAAGATCCATGATCAGCTTCATTCCCCGGGTGTGAATCTCAGCTAAAAGTGTTTCCCAATCGGCCATTGTACCGAACTCATCCATGATCGCCTTATAATCACGAATGTCATAGCCATTGTCATCATTTGGAGAATCGTAAACTGGTGAGAGCCAAATGACATCCACTCCGAGCGTTTTTAAATAATCAAGTCGTGAAATGATACCAGGAATATCGCCAATTCCATCCCCATTGTAATCTTGAAAGCTTCGCGGGTAAATTTGATAAACGACACTTTCTTTCCACCATTGCGTACTCATCGTTTTACCTCCTAACGAAAACGTTTACGTAAACGACCAATTAAAATCTCCCCCATTTATCGGTCCGAGTTCTACTTTGATAGATATGTTCGAGAGAGAAAACGTTTACGTGGACATCCTATCACATCTTTTTTATCCCTTCCACCATTGTCTTTTATTTTTTACCTAAAGGTTCAACGGATAAAAGAGCCTTGACTCAGATGTCAAGACTCCACAAGTATTCCTATTCAACAGTTGCCTTTAAATCGTTAATAATTTCGGCTTGGTCTGTCGCCATTCCATCATAACGACGAATCACTAGCCCTTGATCATCCACTAAGAAAAAGTCCGTCGTATGGATAATATCCTCATTTTCCGGATCTTCTTGGACGATCGAAGCAAAGGCTGTTTTCGCCAATTCTGTGATCTCCTCATCGGAGTAACCAGTGACAAACGACCAATATTCGAAGTCGGCACCGACATTTTCCCCATAAACCTTTAACAGTTCAGGAGTATCGCGATCAGGATCAACCGTAAAGGACACAACCTTTACATCTAGTCCTTCTTCGATCATTGCATCTTGAAGGTTAACCATATTAGGAGTCATAATATTGCACACACCCGGACAGTGAGTAAAAATCATGTTCACTAGCCAATAGTTCCCTTTCAGCTGTTCTGTTCCAAATGGGTCCCCTTCTTGATTCACATATTCAAAATCTGGTACGGTCAAGCCTGCTTCCGAAATATCGAAGGCTGGATCAGTTGCCTCATTGTTACTCCCCATATCATAAAGCCAGTTACAGCCGCCTAACATCAAAGCAAGGACGGCAATTGTCATCCATCTTTTCAATTCGTTTCGACCTCTCTTATTTGACAGTCGGAACATCACTAATGGTGAGCGCCCCGTCCTGCTGTTTTTCTTTTAATAACCATTGTTTAAATACATAGCCGATCGTAAACCCGTATGTGATCTCCTGCATAATCTTCATCAGGACGCCAGCTAATTGTTGATCCATTCTTGTTTCTAAAAAAGTAAATGAGTCTGGGCCATTAAATACTGACAGTGGAACCGACGATCCCGGAGGCAAGCAATAGGCCATCACTTCCGCCCAAATAGCTGGATTCGTATACGTTTGATAAAGAGGTTGCGGTGCAAAAATAATGAGCGCACACGCCGGTGTAATGAGAATCCCATTCGCAAAAATATAGCCGATCCGCCGCAAATCCGATAGCTTGGACGTACTTGGAATCGGAGCAATCATGTGCCACCACATTAAAAAGGCACCGTACAGTAATAAAAACTGATACAAGCTATGAAGGATTGGGGATTGCATCAAACTATCAAACATAAATGGGACGTGATACAATGAAAATAACCCATTAAATAGCAATAAAGCAACAATCGGATTCATAGCTATTTTTGCAAACTGCTCAGACCATGGACGTCTTAACTTTTCAAAAATAGCAGAAAACACCCAAGCTGGCGTTCCTAGTAAAAAGAGGGGTACCGCAATAAAATAAGCAAACACCATTTGTGCCATATGAAACGTGATCATCAAATGCCCAGCAACATAAAATGGGCTACCCCAACCTATATAAAGAGCAATTAGGCCTAAAACAAAGTAGATCTTTTTGCGGATAGGTACTGGTTCACTATTTGTAAATCGTTCTCGCCATTTCGTTGCAATCATAAAATAAACAAAGCCAACCATGGCTAAGATGATGATCAGTTCAGGAGTCCAAAGAGCACGAAACCCAAAGTTTGAAAAAAGCTGATCCAAGAAAATCCCTCCTAAATCAAAAAACACCTTGCATTCATAGCAACACATGTCCACTCTAATGATAGCACAGTTTGACGTTTGCAGAATGGCTTGAATCTGTCCATTTTGTTACCTTATTTTGAAATCCAATAAAAAACAGACATAGAAAGGAAGTAAACATGCCACAACGACATTTAATTGCCCTTGATTTAGATGGAACCTTACTAACAGACAACAAAACCATCTCCATGAAAACAAAACAAACGATCCAAAAAGCACGAGAAGCGGGTCACATTGTTGTAATTTCAACAGGCAGACCTTATCGGGCTAGTATCCAGTATTACCAAGAGCTACAGCTCGATACAGCGATTGTTAATTTTAACGGTGCCTTCGTCCACCATCCGAAAGATTCCAGCTTCGGTACATATCACCATCCATTGGAGCTTTCAACGGCTAGGCAAGTAATTGAGACGTGCGAGGCGTTCGACGTGTCCAACATTATGGTGGAGGTCATCGATGATTATTATTTGCGCTATTATGATGAGCTGTTTATTCAAACCTTTACGGAAGGACAGGGGCCCGTCGAGCATGGGAATTTGCTTAAAAAATTAAGGGATGATCCTACATGTGTTCTCATTCATCCGAAAGACGATCATGTGAGTGAATTACGATCCTTATTAGACGGAGCGCATGCAGAAGTGATTGATCAGCGAACATGGGGAGCGCCATGGAATGTCATTGAAATTGTAAAAGCTGGCATGAACAAAGCGGTCGGTCTCAAGCGAATTGCTGACTATTATCAAGTACCGAAAGAGCGGATCATTGCGTTTGGCGATGAGGATAATGATTTCGAAATGCTTGAGTACGCTGGAAAAGGGGTCGCCATGGCGAATGCCATTGATCCATTAAAAGCTCTTGCCAACGACATCACATTATCTAATGAAGACGATGGGATTGCTGTTTATCTTGAAGAGGCGCTAAATCTTTAATGGTGTATTGCGGGTAGCGGAATGGCGCCCAAGTTTTTTGAAAGAGACAATCACATATTTCGGTCTACTCCCTTGACCCATTTTATGTTAGGCTAGTCTTAAGAAAGAAAGTGCAGGTATTTGGGAGGATAGGAGAATGGTGAACGTCTATAAACTGCCACGTAATGCGGATCGAGATACGCAAATACAACTGGCAGATCTACTTATGGGGCAATTGGAATCCATAGGGACAAAAGAGCCTTATCAACAAGCATTAAAAACCATTGAGCTAGCGCTACATCCAGATTCACAAGCACATATCTTTGTCGCAGAAAAGGATGAAGCAATGGTTGGAGCTGCTTTTCTTAATGTTGGTCTTAGCCTTGATAAGGGAGGCTACTATATTTGGCTCAATGATTTGTATGTGCATAAAGAACACCGGAACCAAGGAATTGCTAAAAAAATTCTACTCAAAATTATTTACTGGGCTGAAACGAAAGAAATCAAAGGAATTGAATTAGAAACAGGAATTAACAACGAGGCAACAAAGGCACTTTACAATTCATTAGGCTTTTATGATATTATTTCGAAACGATACGGATTTCGCTTTTAACCTTTCTGCACCGGCTTTTTAAGCTAGGTGCTTTTTTTGACGAAAGAAACGCCCATTTCTTCCTGAAGTGGGCGTTTTACTTCTTTTTTTTCGATCTCTTACATATGATAAAGCAACTTAAAACCGAAAGCGACACTCCCTGTTCGTACATGATTGTCGTTAAAAGTTGTCACCTCTCCATCATTTGTCCATCTTCCACTGCTGGGGATCCCTGATGTGAGATCAGGAAAAAGGAGTGTATCACATGCGAGATGCTTTTCAAGGTGTTGAGTTTGTTGATCTGTCTGTCAACCTTCCCAAAAAAACATTACATCATTTCATTAAGCAAATGATGAATGAAGAGTACTCCCTCTACTGGCGCTACGATGAGGATCAAATTAAATTATTAATCGAAAAAGAACAAACCGTACACGAAATCCCTTTTATTAAAAATGCACCTTTTTTAACTCTTTCTGCTAAGTCCCTTTTTGTGACTGAGCCTATCATAGCACAAGCCATCGAACGGCTACTGCAATCGGAAAAAGGGTCAGGAGTCGTCAAACGCCATACGAAGGGCCCCCAATACATTACGTCATATCAAGAGGGGGATATTGAATCAATGATTGAGATTGATGGGAGTGAAAAAGTGATGATGAACCGAAATGGCTCGATGATTCAGTACAAAGATGATGACCAAACAATGGAACCGCAAACAATTTACAACATCGTCAGTCTCGAAATTGATTATCTATTAATGGAATTATACGAAGCGCTCCAATCCCGCGATTCAAAAGTTATTGAAACGTGTAAACAAAAGCTCTCCCGACTCGCCAACCAACGCAAACAGCTGGAGCCGCTCGTGCGGCAACAATGATTCTTCCATTACCATATGAAGAAGCAAGCACATTATGACAACTTTTTTCTCGCTTGCTTCTTTTTTTGTCAAAAATTTTGCTGCAACTAGTAGGTTATTTTTTGTTTTATGAAATTAGAGCCCAGTCCATTCATAGGAGATGATGTTCGTAAACACGCACGCTTCACTGGAACTACCATTAATGTAGTGATGCACCTGATCGGCTGGAAAATGAATACCGTCCCCTCTTTCCAGCACATACACTTCATCCCCGATTTTGACGTTTAACGTCCCTTTCTCCACAATGACAAATTCATGCACACCTTGAGCATGGCCTTCAGACGTATGGTCCGTCCCTGCTTCCAGCTTCACCGAAAAAATTTCAAACGGCTTGTCTTTCGAACGGGGAAAGAGAGGAAACACTTGAAAATCACAGCCATCAATGATCGGTAGTACTTGATCACGTTTAATCACTGTAACATTCGGCTTCTCATCCTCAATAAAAGCGGTGAATGAGACGTGAAGGCCTGTGGCAATCTTCCATAATGTACTTACTGTTGGATTCGATTCTCCACGTTCAATTTGACCGAGCATCGGTTTACTTACCCCTGTTTTCTTCGCTAACTGATCAAGAGTCATGCCTCGATCTGAACGAATTCTTTTCAGTCGTTGTCCAATTCGTTTGGAAAGCATCTCTTTGTTCATAAAAAACTCCTTGTCGTGATATACGTTATAGCGTACAATTATATTATAAAACAAACGGAACAGTAAATCATTAGAGAGGACATGTTTTATGGAAACTGCGTCAAACATGATAAAAGCAAGAGAGACTGATTGGCTACGTGGTGCTGCCATCGGTTCAAGCATTGCCATCGGCTATATTCCCGCGGCCTTAACCTTTGGCCTCTTAGCAAAGGGAACCGGCTTAACCTTACTTGAAACAATTGCGATGAGCTTGTTCGTTTATGCCGGTGCATCGCAATATATGGCTTTAACGCTCATCGCTATCGGGACCGGAACGATTGAAATCATTTTAACCACGTTTATCGTCAACATCCGTCATTTGCTTATGTCTGCTTCGATTCGTGCAAAGATGGAAGACACCCATCCAGTGAAACGAGCGATCACCGCTTTTGGTATAACCGACGAAGTGTTCGCCCTTGTCACCTCCCAAGATAGACGATTGACAAATGGATTTGTTATTGGTGTTGCTGTGATTGCCTATGTAAGCTGGGTCGTTCATAGCGCCGTTGGCTACATCGTTGGATCTGCTCTTCCCGCCACATTACAGCAAGGAATGGGAGTGGCATTATACGCTATGTTTATCGCTCTCTTAATTCCTTCTGTGAGAAAACATCGTTCTGTTCTTATTTTAGCGGGAACAGCTGCACTTTTAAACGGGTTATTTTCACTCTTTTTCCCAAGTGGATGGTCGATCATCCTAGCAACGCTCATTGCCTCTGTTGGTTATGAAATTGGAAAAGCAAAGAAAGGAGCGAGAGCATGAGTTTAATGATGGTTTGGTTAATCCTTGGAATGGCGCTTGTGACGTACATTCCTCGTATGCTACCGCTCGTATTTTTAGATACGGAAAAATTCCCCCAATGGATGAAGGGTGTATTACAGAATGTCCCTTACGCCGCACTCGGTGCTCTTATTTTCCCAGGGATTTTAGGGGCTCACGATCAACTTTGGATCGCTCTTTTTGGAGGAGTGGTTGCTGTAGCCTTTGCCTATCTTGGCGCCAACTTAATCGTAGTGGTTTTGGCGAGTATCGGGTTTGTTAGCGGACTCACCTATTTCTTTTCTTAATCTGACCTCCATTCTCCTTTGTAAAAAAGAGCGTAAAGCGTTCACAAAAAGATCGTAGCGACTGAGCCGAAGCCACGGGTGATAAAAAAATCACGGTGAGCTTGCAAACCGATGAACTGATCATGGACACTCTCGGGATGTCGCTTCGTGTTTGGCGCTTTGCGCTCCTCATCACTAGTTAGCCTTTTTTATCAATAAAAGCAGATCACATTCCCCTTCTTCACTCCCTTAGCCTCCCTTTCATTTCTACATCAGACAGGTTACAATAATAGAATGGTTCTCTGACGAATTTTAAAAAACGTGGAAGTTAATTGCTAGAGGAGGCCACTATGGCGGAAACAACTCCATCTCTTTCCATTGAGTATGTGCAGCACTTACTAAATAAAAAATTCCAATCGTATATTGCTGAGCGCGGAAAGCGATATCATGAAGAAGGTAAAGTGATTAACTTTTCCGTTCAGTCGAATAACAGGATTGAAGCACAGGTAGACGGAACACATTTATACCATGTGACAGTGGTTCTTGACGACTTTGGCCTGAGCAACTGCACGTGTCCATACGAAGACTACTGTAAACATATGGCAGCCGTCTTGTATGAATGGCAACATCGCCAAGTACTAGCCAACATCTGGGATAAAAATATTCCGCAACCTGTGATCGATACGCTCCATCCTGTACTGTTTTCAACCTATCGTCAGCTCATATCAAGAGCTTATTTAACAGTGGCACAGGTAGAGGAGCTGATGGAAGCCATGAAAACAGCTGTGAAGCAACACTTTTCAGATGCGGAAGCGGCGGTCATTTATATTTATATCATTCAAGCCATGTACGGTATGGCCACGTCCTATCAAACGTACGAACGACAAGAACGACGGTTTTCTTCTTTTTTTCAAGGGCTACAAGAATTCATAATCCAAGCGCTACCTGCCCTATCAGACGGTGACCTGCTACGGCTTGCCAAGGCGATGTTCCGTTCCTTTTTGTCTAATGAAAACACGGAATACGGACCTTGGGAATCTCTAATGAGGGAGTTTCTCCCCCTCGTTCCGTCACGACTATATCAAAGGCTATCCGATTTATTAGACGCTACGTATGAAAAGCAACCGCTAGGAAAAAAAGGGCGGTTAGTGAAAAGCTATTTTCTCCTAGCTGAAGGACATGGTCTACTCGCATTACAGCAGCTTGAAGGTCATACGATCCGAGAGCCTGATGTCCTTCCTCATATGACATGGATGAAAACAAATCACGCATGGACAACGATGAAAGCATGGTTTCACATGCTCTTTCCTCGTAAAGAGTCGGCCTTTCTCTACCTACAGCCGTTTTACGATGAAATGGAAGTTGAGACAGCCAGTGATGAATCTTTGCAATCGTCGAACGTTTGGGCACGCTGGCTCCAACAGCCTTCATATCAACGGCTGCTGTCACTAACGAAGAATTGGTCAAAAGAAAAACGCTCAGCACTTATTCAAGAGCTGCTTCCAGCCTTAAAAAATCAGCTAGAGCAAATGCCTTCACGGATAGCGTATATTAAGCTCCTCACCCTAGAAAAACGAGCGGAGGAAGGGGCGAACTATTTACTACAATATGAAACAGAGCCTTTTCGTTTACGCCCTGAGGTAAATGAATTACTGCAAATGATTCAGCGTGAAAACAGAGAACTGCTGTTTCCTGTTTACCATCAATTCGTGCTCCGTTTAATCGAAAAAAAATCCAGACCTCATTATGAAGAGGCTGTCCATTTTTTAAAAATCTTGCATTGTTTGTATAAGGAAACCGAAGACAAGGAACGCTTTCACCAATACATTCGCCGGTTAAAATATACGTATAAATCGTACCGAGCGTTGCTAGAGGAGTTGAGACAGCTTGATTCCTAATATCATCGTCCACGGTGGTTGGTTCAAAGATCACTTTTTCATTTGGGGTGAAGAGCAAGCCTCTTCCTCCTCAGGCCGAATCGTTCGTTTCGAATATCCTTTTTTATATTCACCCTTTGAGTTAAGGCTTGCCCTGTTTCGGCATGATCCTCATTCTTTTTACGGGAGTTTTTTGCAACATGGCCAAGCTGTTTTAGAAGTCCCATTGGCGGAAAGAGCGTTTCATTCCCCTGCGGGTACAACAACGATCTACCAAGCCGAACCCTCGATGAAATCGTTTCGTTTTCCTGTCGAAGGGATTATGCTCTCGGCCGATGAATTGTTTGACTACGGTTTATTTTTGTCAAAGCTTGGGTCATCTTCGTCTGATGAATGGGTATTGGCTGACGACTTTCACTTTTGGCTCCATTTTTTCTTGTACATTCGCCAATCCATCAGAAACGGAGCCTTTTCACCATCCGCTCAAGGAACGTGGGTACTTAATAATCCGCATTGGAAAGCTTGGGCAGAAGCCATGCCCGAGGTGTGTCTTGCCCTTACGGAAAACGCCCCTCTTATTCAAACAACGGAAGAAGAACCAGTTCATGAACAATTGCAGGCGATCGGTGAGCACCTGACCGATAAGTGGATTCGCCGTTTGCTTCAAACAGATAAAGGGAAAGATCGCTTTCTTTCTTATGTTCAGTCGCTCCATCCATCTGTCAAACGAACGCTTGAACAGATGGGACCTTACGGAGAGGGACCGACGGAAGAGACGCATTCAGAAAAAGTAGACCGTGATCACTTTCTCGAAGCCGTTGGTGTGAAACCTCAGGCGCCATTCCAATGTGCCTTTGTGTTAAAAGAACCGATAACGGGTAAGACGGATTGGACCCTGTCCCTATGTGTGGTCGATAAAGTCAATCCATCGATTATCGTGGAAATGGAAGAGCTAAGCCAAGGGCAACACCCATGGCGAATGAATCCAGTACCATTACTAAAAGAACGGTTACCAGCCGTCACCGATCGTCTTCCTCTTTTGCAATCGATAAAGCTTTCTTCTCCTGTCATAAAGCTATCGAATGAGGAAGCATATCATTTGTTTACAACCTATGATGAATACTTAAAGGAACTTGGCTTTCGTCTCATCGTTCCTCGCTGGCTCACCCAACGAAGGCCATTAAAAGTGAAACTGAAAATGGATGCCCACGCCTTGCACTCAGAGGTGGAGCCACTATTAAATTGGCAAAGCGTCGCTTCGTTTCAATATGAACTGGCGATTGGGGATAACCGAGTTTCGCTAGAAGAATTCCAAACGTTTGTAGATGAAAACCGTCCGTTTTTACAGCTTAATGGCGAATGGATTGCTTGGGACCCATCCTTAGCTAAAAAATTGCGCGCTTATTTGAATAAGCTTGAACACGGGCAAACGACTTATCTTGATGCTTGGCGATTAGAGCAATCGGAAGAAGGATCTTTTCAAGAAGCGGTGGAGTGGGAGCTTGAGTGGAGCGCTGAAATCGAACAAAAGATCAAACAGTTGTTTCAACAGAACGTTCCATTAAGACCAGCACCTGCTTCCCTTCAGGCGACACTTCGTCCTTATCAGGAAGAGGGGGCTTCTTGGCTTATCCACCTTCGAGAGACAGGCTTTGGCGGTTGCCTAGCCGATGATATGGGGTTAGGAAAAACCGTACAGACCATTTCCTACATTCTCTATGTGCTCGAACACGGACAGCAGAACAAAAAGCCATTTCTATTGTTTTGTCCTACATCGCTCATTACAAACTGGGTTCATGAATGTAAAACGTTTGCTCCAAGCCTAAATGTTTATGTTCACCATGGACAACAGCGTCATCAAGAAAATGAGACGGCTTGGCGCGAAGCAGATATTGTCATTTCCTCCTACTCCTTAGCATATAAAGATCTCGACCAATGGAAGGACATTGAATGGAATGGACTAATCCTTGATGAAGCACAGCAAATCAAAAACGTTGATACGAAACAGCGGCAGGCGGTGAAATCCATTCGTGCAGCTCATCGAATCGCGTTAACTGGGACACCAATTGAAAATCGGTTAAAAGAATTATGGTCGATCATGGATGTATTGAACCCGTCCTATTTAAAATCACTCACCCATTTTACGCGGACCTTTATTAAGCCGATTGAAAGAGAAAAGGATGAAGCACGCCTTCAAGAATTGCAGCAACTCATTCAACCGTTGCTGCTACGGAGAAAAAAATCCGATGAAGCCTTAGCACTACAACTACCTGAAAAACGAGAGCACGTTCATCGTGTGTCACTAAGCGTCGAGCAAGCGGCATTGTATCAGGCGGTCGTTGATAACATGGTGCATCAGCTTGGCGACGTGACCCATATGGAACGGCGAGCACTCATCTTAAAAACTCTCACAAAGCTGAAGCAAATTTGCAACCACCCTGCCCACTTTTTAAAGGATAAAAACGTTGATGCTCATCAATCAGAAAAATGGGAGTTGCTGCTAACCTTAAGTGAGCAAATCATGGATCGACAAGAGAAAATGCTCATCTTTACGCAATTTAAGGAGATGGGTCATTTAATGCAAGATGCGTTTCAGTCGCAAATAGGTACACCGATCCCATTTTTGCACGGCAGTTTATCACGCCAACAAAGACAAGAAGCGGTAGAACGATTTCAAAATGACCGCGAGCTGCCAATCTTTATTCTTTCGCTCAAAGCTGGAGGGGTTGGGCTAAATTTAACAGCGGCCAATCATGTCATTCATTACGATCGGTGGTGGAACCCGGCGGTGGAAAATCAAGCGACCGACCGCGCCTATCGAATCGGGCAAACAGCGGATGTCACGGTCCATAAGCTAATGACAGAAGGAACATTGGAGGAGCGAATTCATCAAATGCTTGAGAGCAAGCAAGCTCTCGCCGAGCAAATTTTAACGGCAGGCGAAAACCAACTAACTGAGCTAACAGACGACGAATTGTTAGCACTCATCCGACTATAGAAAGGAGGATTCTATGGCCGCGGACGATCGTTTTTCCCATTATTGGCGATTGAAAAAGCAGTTGCCAAAAATCGACGACACTCCGATATATGAAGATGAATCCTTGTTAAAGGAAGAGTGGCTAAAACTAAGAAAAGCGATTCAAGAGGAAGCAAAGAGCGCTTTTCCACCGAACACAGAAAAGAGCGAAGACTAATTGTCTTCGCTCTTACTTTAGGCTCTATAATATTTGTTGGGGTTAAGAAACAAATATGAGCATAAAAAAACACGCAAACATCCAATTCTTTTATACTTGAGTTGACTAGAAACAAGTTTGAAAGAATGGAGTTGCGTGCATATGAATTTTACCATGAATTTTCCTGGGTTAAAAGATACATTCATTACCAAGGTTGAAGAGGTTGGAGAGATCGTGCGTCTTTATGTGGAGATGGAGCGGAAAGTACACCGTTGTCCTAAATGTCAGAAGAGGACAAAAAAAGTTCATGATTATCGTATTCAAAAGATCAAACATTTAAAGTGGTTTGAAAGGCAAACACAGATTTTTTATAAGAGACGTCGTTATGTTTGCGCTTGTGGGAAGAGATTCGCCGAGAATAATTCGTTTGTAGAACGATACCAACGTACTTCTATTGAGTGGAACCAGGCAGTTGCTATTCGAGCGATCAAAGGAAAAACGTTTAAAGAAACAGCTGAGAATTATGGAAGTTCTGCCACAACCATCGTTCGCCGGTTTGACCAAATTTCAAGCAGTGAAATTCGTCCCGTAGAGGAATTGCCAGCTATTATTGCCATTGATGAGTATAAAGGAGATACAAAGGAAGGAAAATATCAGCTGATTATAGCTGACGCAGTGACAAAAGAGCCCTTAGATATTCTGCCGAACCGTTATAAGCGTACGATTAAAGATTACTTAAGAAGACATGGAAGTAAGGTCCAGATGGTGATTATGGATATGAGTCCATCCTTTAAAGCTGCTGTTCAAGAGGCTCTGGGAAGGCCAGTTATCATTGCAGATCGATTCCACTTTTGTAGATATATCTACTGGGCACTTGACGGAGTAAGGAGAAGAGTACAAAAGGATTTTCATGCATATGACCGCAAGAAGTGTAAGCGAATGAAACATGTATTCCACAAGGAAAACAGCAGGTTGACAGAGGAAGAGCGTTGGTACTTGGATCGTTACTTAAAAATGTCAACAGAGCTTCAAAAGGCTTATGAATTAAAGGAAGCTTATCAGGACTGGTTTAAACGTTCCAAAGAAATAGGGGCAACCCAAATAGAAAGAGTCAAAAAGGAATTAAAAGCGATCTATAAATTAGTTAAGAATTCAGGGATACCAGAAATGTGCAGAGCTATAGGCACCTTCGAAAACTGGCAGACGGAAATTTTAAATAGCTTTGCGTATGGTTATTCAAATGGATTTTTAGAAGGGATTAATAATTCCACAAAGGTACTAAAGCGAAATGCATTTGGTTTTAGAAGCTATGAACGCTTTCGAGCAAAAATACTATTAACACATAAGTATAAAAGAATTGGGGTTCACATCGGTTAATGTTGTTTTGTGGCGAACGAGAAATTACGTTTTATTCGGTTGAAGGCTGGTACCAGCCTTCAACCGAATAAAAGGCCACCAAGCGTAGCGCGGTAGCCCTTCACCCCAACATTTGACGGAGAACCTTACTTTATGACGGTCGTTTGTGCTTTGTATGGAGACGGCTTTGGAACCGATTCGCCATCAACTGCAGCGACAACGACTTCTGCTAGCAACGTGTACGTACCTGACTCAAGGTCTCCTGCTGGGATCGATTCGGTCCATGTTTTCGATTCCCCTGCTGCAAGCGTCTCATCAATGAGCGCCATCGTAAACATCTTATCGTCCGAGTAACGATAGACTGTATCACCTGCTTCATTTTTCAAGATCAACTCATATTGCTGACCTGAAGAAAATTGAAAATGAACATCTTGATCGGTCGTGTTTATGAGCGTAATCGTTGCTTCGATTTGATCTCCTACTGTTTCTGCTGATACAGATACATTCACACCATTCACCTCAGATTCTTCTTCTTTTAGTTCTTCAGCATCCCCATTCGTTCCATCACCACTTGGCTCAGAACTGGTCCCCTGCCCGCAAGCAGAAAGAGTAGCGAGACCTAATGCCAATAATAGGGTCAAACATCTTCTCATCTTTCTTCACTCTCCCTTCAACAAAAACCTGCCATTTACGTTTTGCGAAACAATCCGTATACACCCTCTGTATGCACAATATTCGTGAACGCCTCTGGGTCCACTTCTTGAACAACGTGTCGTAAGTCATACAGCTCGTAACGCGTAAGGACGATCATCAGCACTTCTTTATCATCCTCTAAATACCCACCTTTTGCCGGCATTCTCGTGATCCCTCGTGTGATTCGCTCGTGAATCGCTTTTCGCAATTCTGTCGGCTTCTTCGTGACAATCATCGCAGTGAGCTTAACATGGCGAGTATGAATCGCATCAATGATCCGGGATGTCACGTATAACGTCACAAGAGTGTACAATGCTTTTTCTGCATCAAACAAAAAACCTGATGCGACCACGATCAACCCATTCAAAAGGAAAAAATAAATGCCGACGGGACGATCACTGACTCTCGATAACAAGAGGGCAATAATGTCCAATCCACCAGATGAAGCGCCGACTTTCAACGTGATTCCAGCACCAATTGCCGCAACCACCCCGCCAAATACAGCGTTTAACAAAATATCAGGGGAAAACGCCTGAACCGGAAACACTTCTAAAAACAGCGTCGTCAATGCCACACTTAGAAAGGAGTAAACCGTGAAGGCCTTCCCGAGCTTTAACCAACCGATAATTGCAACTGGAATGTTGAGCAACAACAGTAAAATCCCCGTCGATAGAGGCAAGAGCGTTGCTAAGATTTGCGCCACTCCCGTAAACCCACTAGCAAATACATCAGCTGGAATAAGGAAGAAGTTTAAAGAAGCAGCGAGAAAAACAGCTCCTATCACAACAACGACGATCTTTTTTAACTCATTCCACATCGTCTGCTTCATCATGTCCTCACAGATGTAGTCGTTGCCATTAACTGTCTTACCATCCAATCGACGCTCTCCAGTAGGGCTGCTCGTGAGACTTTGTGATCACCCCGAGGATCAGACGTAAACACCACTTGCTCATAGTTTCTTTGTTGTAGCTGCTCATTCAGTTGCTGAGAGTAGGCAAAAGGAACAACGTTATCACGCTCCCCATGCCACAAATAAAGCGGACGATTGTTTAAAGCATCAATCTCCTCGCCAAGATCAACCTCTTTCAATTTAATGAGGGTGTCTTCCTTTATTTCATTCGCCAGTGTAACCCCTCTTTCCTCAAGAAACTCGATCTGCTTTTTTGCAAAGTGCTGGTAAAAGGCACTTCCCATTAAGCTAGCACCTGCCCTGATCCAAGGGTATTTCTTTAAGGCGCCGAACATAGTGATCGCCCCCATTGATGTCCCTGTTACACCAATGGCGTCGCTAGCCGTCCACCCGTTTTCCACGACAAAATGTTTCATCTGAGGTAACTCTTCAATCGATCGCAGCACGATTTCCCAAAAGGAAAGCTGCAATTTCTGTTCGTCTTCAAAAGCTGCCCGTTCTCCGTGATAGAGGGCTTCTGGTAAGATGACGCGTATCCTCTTTTGTGCAAGTAAATACGCATGATGAAGATTATGCTCCTTCGCACTAGTAAACCCGTGTAAAAAAAACACGGTCGGTAAAGGCTCATGACGGAGCTCTTCTTGTACTACATGTAACGCCGGAATTGAAGCAATGGTTTCATTTGTAACGGATATCATCATCTCACTCCTGCTTTTTTCATTTCCATTTTTTCTAATTATAGCATTGTCCAGTAAAGAACACATCTTGTATCCTTTTAGACATTTTACCGCTTCTTTTTTCTCATACGGCTATCCTTTGATTATAAAAGGTGGCTCTCAAAAAGAAAAATGCATGAAGCAACATTTAAGGCTTCATGCGTTCTTTTTCTTATTATAATGTTGAATGCTGTAGAGGGCCCCTTCTTCCACCATTCGATTGTCCTCTGTATCATAAGGATCTGGATGACCAATGGAGATTCGTTTCGTTTTGTCGCCTTCTTTTTTCTGTTGGTTCCCTATTTTCACGACTCGTTTAAGCTTGCTCCGTATGGTGCAATTGTTCAGTGCATATGCTGTGACCCCTGCGATCGTAACGACTCCAGTTAGCCAGCCTAACGTTTTTTTCATTTTCACACCTCTCCTTTCTTTATCAATCCATTCCCAGCCTTACGTTCACTGAAACATGGTGTACATGAAAGTCAAGCTGGAGCACACACTAGCTTTAAAGGAGGGAAACGCGTATGGTAACGAAAGACAACAATAAGAAAAAGCAAGATCATCAGGCAGCTCGTGAGCTAAAGAACCAACAGGTGAAAGAGAATGCGAGACACGGAAAACATACGTATTCGAAAGATACCGATCACTTGTAATAAGTATATACGAAGCCGCTCCTTAAATCGAAAAGCACCCGTCATTAGTAGATACGGGTGCTTCCAGCTTATTTTTTATAAAGTTCATGGACATCTTTCACAAACCATTCAAGACCGGATGTCACCTCTCCAGTCCACTCAAGCATACCACCAGCATAGTTTTTCACATCACGGAAGCCTTGATCTTTTAAATAGAGCGCTACATTTTGGCTTCGGCTCCCGCTGCGGCAGACGAAGATGTAGGACTTTTCCTTATCCATTTCCGCAACGACGGCTGGGATGGACGACATCGGTAACAGCGGAAGTCCTGGAATATGTCCCGCCTCATACTCTTCTGGCTCACGGACATCGACGACAATCGTCTCATCGCCCTTTTCATTTAATAAAGCAGCTAGTTCAGTTTCCTCTACTTGTTCAATCCCATCTAATTCAAAAGCCATCTCTTAATCACCTCAATTGTTATCATACCAAAAAAACGTCTACTCTACAGGCTGCTTACGCAATTTCCATAATCGGTACGAATGGGTCACAATCACTTTGCCGACGGCGTAAGTTGGAACGGCCAATAGCATTCCGACCACTCCTGCAAAGCGGCCTGCCACAAGGAGAATGAAAATAATCGTAATCGGATGAATCGCTAACTTTTTCCCCATGACTTGCGGAGAAATAAGATTGCTCTCGATTTGCTGAATCACCACGACCACAATTACGACAATGAGCGCGGTGAGCGGTGAGTCGATAAAGGCCACAATGACCGCTGGAAATGTTCCAATCCACGGGCCAACGAATGGAATCACATTCGTAAACATGGCAACAAGGGCTAAAATCAACGCATAATCCAGACCAATAATTAAATAAGCAATATAGCAGAGAATACCTACACAAAAGCTGACGATAATCTGCCCTTGAATGTAAGAGCTTAACATTTTATCCATATCGGCTAAGATAAGTCGACCTTCGTGCTGCTGCTTCTTGTTGAAAAGCTTCAACAATTGAACGGGCAGCTTTTCCCCTTCTTTTAGCAAGTAGAACAAAATAAATGGGACGAGGACAAGGATGATAAAAAAGTTCGCAAGTGCCCCAATAAAGCCTGTAATATTGGCACCAATCGTTCCAATAATATCATTTAAAGAATTGACGAAGCGTGAAATCATCTCCTCAGGCTGGAACGTTTCACTTTCTTGGAATCGATTAAACAGCTCATTCGACTGTAAGGCTATAAACGTATCCCGTACTTGATTGATCAACGTAGGCAAATTATTATACAAACTTTGGAACTGTCTCTGTAGCTCTGGTCCGACAATTAACGAAAAGGCCGTGAATGCTCCAATAATCATTAAAAAGAGAATCAAGATCGACAGCCCTCGGTTCAGTTTTTTCGACAATAGCCCTACGATCGGACGGAATAAATAGTATAGAATTCCGGCAATAATGACTGGCGCAAATAGTGTTTGAACGAATACGACAATTGGACGGAAAATCCAATCAACAAGCGAGCCTAAATAAATAATGAGTAAAACAAGTACGATTCCATAACCGAATCGAAACCACTTCCCCTGGGGCATATGTACTCGATTCCTTTCAGCGTTTTTTTCAATTTCCATGCCATTACATTATACCATGCTTTCCAGTTTCTTCGAAAGAGAAACGGAAAAGCGCAGCAATTGACCCAAAGCACCGGAGTGAAAGAACAAACCGATAAGTTTGTGAACCGATGATGATTGGCAAGCTTTTAAAGGAGAAAAGATTCTCAGTTGTTGTACAAAAAAACGGTCCGACTATGTCAGACCGCTTGAACTTATGATTTTAGTAGACGCCGGCACGTTTGCCGTTTAATGAGCTTATGAGGAATAATAATTTGTGCTGGCGGTCGCTCTGGATCTTTCATTTTCTCGATCAAGCATTCGGTCGCTTGAAAGCCTAAGTCAAAAATATGAATATCCACTGTCGTAAGAGACGGAGAAGACAGTTCAGAAATCATTGCATTGTTAAAGCTAATGATCGACATTTCCTCCGGTACTGAAACATCCATTTCGTCTAACATGCGCAAGACACCTAATGCCATTAAATCGTCAGCCACGATTAAGGCCGTCGGTGGCTCTTCAAGGGACATTAGCTCAATGACCGCTTCTTGTCCCCCTTCTTCAACCTCATCATAGTAGACAACATACTCCTCGCGAAACGGGATTCCTGCGTTGGCAAGTGCACGCTGATACCCTTCCTTGTGGTCAATCGTCACCGTGTATTCAAGATTCCCACCAATGAATCCAATTTTTCGATGGCCGAGTAATAGGATGTACTCTGTTACCATTTTGGCTGCTTTCACATTGTCATTATTCACGAACGAAACGAGTTCCTTAAGCTGATCGTCGTACGGTCGACCGACTAGGACAAAAGGAAAATCTTCTTCAATTAAATATGGCATCACTTTGTCATCTTGTTTCGCATACAACAAAAGAATTCCATCCACCCTGCGACTCTGCACCATCTCTTTTACTTCTGCAAGCAGTTCCTCTTCCGTCTGCCCTGTGGATAAGTACAAGCCATACTTTTCAACATACGCCTTCGTCGTGATCCCGCGAATGACTTCAGGAAAAAATGGGTTCTGAAACGCAATTCTCGCAGAGCTCGGAATGATGATCCCTAACGTTTTTGTACTTTGGTTCACGAGACTCCGAGCATTGTAATTCGGATAATATCCGAGTTGCTCCATCGCTTCACGGACGCGCTCCTTTGTTCGTTGGCTAATTCTCGGATTGTTGGCAATGACTCGTGATACCGTTGACGGTGCAACCTTTGCCAGTTTTGCCACATCTTTAATTGTTACCGCCATCGGTATCCCCTCCGATCGTAAAAATTTGTATGAACAATCGTTTTTTATTGTAAACGATTTTTTCACAAAAGACGATAGACTTTCTTTTTTATTTAAAGAAAGGGGTTCCTAATTTAACCTTTCGTAGCACCAGTCGTTAACCCGCTAATCAAATAGCGCTGCAAGAACAAGAAAACAGTTGCAATCGGAATGGCAATTAAAATTGCTCCTGCCGCAAACCTAGTAAAGTTGTTGGCAAACTGATCGTTCACAAAGTTGAATAACCCTAAAGCGAGCGTATAATTCTCGGGGCTTCGTAAAATAATTCGTGGCAAAATAAAATCCATGAAAGGCGACATAAAATTAAACAGTGCCACGACGGCTAAAATGGGCTTTGCCAGTGGTAGCATAATCGTAAAGAAAATACGGAAATGGCCAGCACCATCCAATTTCGCTGATTCGTCTAATTCGCGAGGAATCGTATCAAAGTAGCCTTTTACGAGAAACGCATTCATCGGAATGGAGGTTCCTACATAAATAAGGATAAGCCCAAGAAGCGTATCAAGCAAATTCACCGTGTTTAACAAAATATACAAGGCGACCATCGCCATTAAAACAGGGAACATTTGCAGCAATAAAAAGCCGTACAGGCCATATGTTCTTCCGACAAAACGATAACGTGAAAACGCATAGGCTGTTAAAGCAACAAGGAACGTTGAACAAACAGAGGTTACACTCGCGACGATGAGCGTATTTTTATACCATTGCAAATAGTTGCTTCGTGGATCGAAGAACAACCATTCATAATGGCGAAACGAAATCGTCTCTGGGATCATCCGTGACGAGAATAAACTTGTCCCGGGATTCAACGACAACCCGACCGTCCAAAGAAGGGGATAAAGAATGACGATACCCATGACGAGTAAAAACAAATAAATCGCTGTCACTTCGAGTCGTGATTTTACTTTTTTATTCATTAGATACTCCCCTCCTCTTTAAAGGAACGACTGCGACGGAACTGGAACAAAGCGAAGCCGGCAACAATTAAACCGATAATAATCGAAATGGCTGCCGCCATACTGTACTGTGAGTTTTCAAATGTGAGACTGTACACCCACGAAATTAGAATATCGGTTCCGCCTGCATTTTGCCCGCGAATCGGCGGTCCCCCTTGGTTAAAAAGATAAATGATCGTAAAGTTGTTAAAGTTTCCTGCATACTGCATGATGAGTAGCGGCGCGGTCGCAAACAAAATATGTGGCATCGTAATGTGACGAAATTTTTGCAGTCGATTGGCTCCATCCATATCTGCCGCTTCGTACCAGTCGCTTGAAATGCTTTGAAGAACCCCCGTAAATAAGGCAAAAACAAATGGAAAGCCTAGCCAAGTTTGAATCATGATTAACGCGAACCGGGACCAGAATGGATCAGTTAACCATGGAGCCCCTTGGCCAAACAAAGGAATGAGAATATCTCGGTTAATAGCACCGAAATTGTCATTAAACATCGCAGAGAAAATCAAAATCGTCACAAAAGCCGGTACGGCCCACGGTAAAATTAGAATCGTGCGAATGAATTTTTTAAACTTAATCCGCGGATCATTGACCATCATCGCTAAAAATAACCCGAGCGCAATTTGACATGACGTGGCGACAAACGTCCAAATTAACGTCCAGGAAAAGACGCTAAAAAACGTTTCGCGCCAAATCGGTACTGTTACGAGCTGAACAAAGTTGTCAAATCCAACCCAATCAAGTAAATTGCGGGGCGGGGCATTATACAAATTGTAGTTCGTAAAAGCAAGTCCGAGCATAAACAACAGAGGAAAGACAACAGTAAAGATTAAAAAGATGAGTCCCGGCCCGATAAGCATATAAGGGAATCCTTTATCCCATGCTTGCTGAAAGCTTTCTCGAAGCGGAGGAATTCTCCAGCCTTGTTGAATTCTCTTTGCATCCTTATATGCATCACGTAAATTTAGAAGATAAAAGCCAACGGCAAAAACGGTAAGAATGAGCGCCATGATTCCTTGGGCGAGTAACATCCGTGAGTCATCGACTCTCTCTAACGTCCCTAGCGTCATAATCCCCCAATAGCCAATATTTAAAAAGTCATGAAAGACGATGATAAAGGCAGCAAAGAGAATGAAAAAGACCGACCCTTTTAAATAACGCTTATTGTACAATTGTCCCAATCCAGGAATGATCGACAGTAAAAGCGCGAGTTTTGGGTTCGTTGTCGCTGCTTTCTCCCTTACCTCTTTTTCCATTTTTGTTCCTCCTCTACATGCGATGACCTCGTTCACCGCCTACACTCTATCAGAAGGATGGAGAGCGGTTAACTCTCCATCCAATCACTTGAATTAACTTTCTTGAAGGGTGATCTTATCAGCAATTTGTTGAACCGCTTCTTCTAAAACTTCTGCCGGATCCTCCCCTTGTGAAATGAACTCAAATGCATCCTCCATTGGTTCCCATACAGATGACATGGCTGGGATGTTCGGCATCGGCACTGCGTATTCAGATTGCTCTAAAATCGGTTGACGCAGTTCATCATCAATCTCCACATCTGTACGAGCTGGCAACTCACCTGCTACTTCAAAGTACGTAAGTGAGTTTTCAGGGTTTGTAATAAATAACGCTAAGTCTGTTGCCCAATATTGATTCGCGCTGTATTCGTTCACTAACCAACCTTTTACGCCTGAAAATGAAGCAGGATTTTTGCCGTTGATTTTAGGAAGAGGAGCAACGGCTAGATTGTCGCCAAGAGCCTCTGAAAATTCCGGAATGCTCCATGGACCCGTGATGACGGCTCCCACTTGTCCATCGCGGAAATAGCCGCTCATAATATCACCGTTAATCCCTACTGGTAAGTAACCTTCTTCAAACCATGATTGAATTAAACTTGCTCCTTCAATCGCACCTTCGTTGGCAAGGCCGATGCTTGCCGAATCATACACGCCTTCCGCATCTTGCTCAAACACGTAGCCTCCATGCGCTTCAAGGAATGGGTAAAGGTAATAGAAATTAGTCGCTTCCATTAAAAATCCGTACTCGTCCGCGCTAGCATTCGTAAGCTCTGCTGCGATTTGTTCCATTTCCTCAAATGTTTCAGGTGCTTCTGGAACAAGCTCAGTGTTATAGAATAACGCGTAGGTTTCAATAACAGCCGGTATCCCTAGCTGGGCTCCTTCGTAGTTTAAAGCATCAATTGCACCTTCTGGATATCCTTCAAGTTGTTCTGGCGTTAACTCTAGCTCGGCCGCCAACCCTTGTAAGTAAATATCCCCCATCCGATCGTTCGGCTGGAAGAATAGATCAGGCCCACCACCAGCTGCTGCATCTAAAGAAAGGGCATCCAATTGATCAAGCATGGAAAATGGGGTAATCTCAACCGCAATGCCTGTCTCTTCTTCATATTTCTCAACAATTTGTTCATATGCACTTAATTGTGCATCTTCATCATTGACCCACATTGTTAATGTATCTGGCTTCTCTGGTGCTGTCCCTTCTCCCCCATCTTCACCAGCTGACGCTCCGCTCTCACTTGCTGAACCATTTCCTTCATCACGATCAGGACCACACGCAGCAAGCAATGCCGATAACGCAAGAACTAAAACAGTAAGCCACAAAAATGATTTTGTTCTCTTCATTTCGTTTTTCCCCCTTAAACGTAATTTTCTCTGCAAGGCCGAAAACTCACCTTGCAGCAGCGCAATTTTAGGAAATCGTTTGCACAACCTACGAGAAAAAATGAAACCGGTTGCAATAACCACTTCCAACGCCATTATATTACGTTATCATGAGGAATACAACTATTTTTTCTGTCACATAGAAATCTATTAACCTATCATTCGACAAACGTTTGCACATTTCTCTTGACATTCCTATCCTCATCTCCTAGGCTGAAAAGTATAAAGACTGTAAACGTTTAAGCAAGCTTGTAATCTCATATGGAAGGGAGTTAGTTACGATTGAAAGCTACAATCTATCATCGACCAAAAAGTGAAGACGCTTATGCTTATGATAAAAGCACGATGCACATTCGTCTTCGCACAGGTAAGAATTACGTGCAAAAAGTGAACCTGATTTATGGCGATCCTTATGACTGGGTAAAAAAACAATGGGTAACCTCTAAAAAAGAGATGACTCCAACAGGATCTGATGCACAGCATGATTTCTGGTTCGTAGAGGTAACTCCTCCTTATCGACGGTTGCGTTATGGCTTCGAAATCATAACAAAAACTGAAACGATCTACTATGGAGAAAGTGGGTTTCTCGATACACCATCAAAAGATACGAGCGATTATTTCTGCTTTCCATTTATGAATTCAGCTGATTTGTTTTCACCACCTGAGTGGGTAAAAGACACTGTATGGTATCAAATTTTCCCCGAACGCTTTGCAAATGGGGATCCGAGCCGTAATCCTGAAGGTACCTTACCGTGGGGAAGCGCTGCGCCAACTCCAACCAACCATTTCGGTGGAGACCTTCAAGGAATCATCGATCATCTCGATTACTTGCAAGAGTTAGGGATTAATGGAATCTATTTAACACCGATCTTTGAAGCGTTTTCTAATCATAAATACGACACGATTGATTATGTAAAAGTGGACCCTCACTTTGGTAATAAAGCAACGTTTAAACGTCTTGTAGATGAGTGCCACAAACGGGGAATTCGCATCATGCTTGATGCCGTTTTCAATCATGCCGGCTTCTACTTCCCACCGTTTCAAGATGTGCTCAAAAACCAGCAGCACTCAAAATATCGTGATTGGTTTCATTTGCGTGACTTTCCTGTTCGTGCGGAAGAGCCGCCAAACTACGATACGTTTGCCTTCACGCCATTTATGCCAAAGTTCAATACAGAAAACGAGAAAGTGAGAGAATACTTGCTGAATGTGGCAACGTATTGGATCAAAGAGTTTGACATTGACGGCTGGCGGTTAGACGTAGCTAATGAAGTCGACCATGCCTTCTGGCGAGAATTTCGTAAAAGAGTTAAAGCATTAAAGCCTGACTTATACATCCTTGGTGAAGTATGGCACAACTCCCTTCCTTGGCTTGCCGGCGATCAATTTGATGCAGTCATGAATTATCCACTGACTAATGCGATCATCGATTTTGCCGGGAAACAAAAGATAGGTAAACAGCAATTCGAGCATGTCATAACCCAATTGATGCACATGTACCCAATTCACGTCCAACAAGTAGCCTTTAATTTGCTCGGTAGTCATGATACCCCGCGAATATTGACGCAAACGAACCACGATGTGGCCCGTGTTAAACTTCAGTTTCTCTTGCTCTTTTCGCAGCGCGGAACACCGTGTATTTATTACGGAGATGAGATTGGCATGACCGGTGAGCAAGATCCTGGATGTCGTAAATGCATGATTTGGGAGGAAGAAGAACAAAATCAAGAGTTACTCTCCTTTGTCAAAAGTCTCATTCAACTTCGCAAGCAAGAGAAAGCTTTCGGAACCGAAGGGGATTTGACGTTTGTGGAGAATGATTCTTCTCTTCTCATCTATCAAAAGACATACGAAAATCAACAGCTCTTGTTTGTCATCAATTCCACAGATCAACCAGACAGCGTACAGTTACCTGTCAGCTGGACAAATCGTGACGCAAATGACTTGCTAACAGGTGAAACTCTCTCGCTCACAACAGAAATTGGCATTCCGGCTAAATCCGCGATGGTTCTTAAATAGGTCTTTAGAATAGAACAACACACCACTTGAAAGTTCAATAAAGTGGTGTGTTGTTTGCAATGAAAGACTAATCTTCGTTCTGCTTGATTTCTTCCAATAGCGATTCATACTTTTCTATGTCTTCTTGTGATTCATTCCAATCGTCTGCGTAAATGTAGGCGATTTGGCCAAGTTCTACTCCGACAATTGCCTGAACATCTGTTTCTTTATTCACTAGAAGACAATAAGCGACGAGCGATAACCCTCTATGTGGATAAAAAACTTCTGCTATTTCTGCACCGATCAATTGTTCAAAAAGAGGATGGTCTAAATTTTCTCGTATGATTGATTGGTAGCTTGGTTCAACGATTTGCGATAGAACCGCTTCTAACTCATGATCAGCCAAACGTTGCAGAAATAATTCGACAGGTTGTATCGTTTCTTCTACCATGCTAGCTTCTCTTTCTTGTGCAAAAGCTTCTTGTGTTTCCCTAATGGACTCTTGAATTTCAGGCGTGACAGCTTCTGGAACCGTTTTATCCTCAAATATCATATCCCCGTATTTATAGAAAAAACTAAGAATCAATCCTGTGATCATGATAATCGTAGGCCATTTATATGCGTTATATTTCCCTGATCGATTCGTTTTCTTCTTTTTTTCGCTCCCTTGGTGGTTGCCCTCATTCATGTCCATTCCTCCATAACATTTTCATGCTGTCAAAGGGGGCGGTTGCTGCCCTCATTCCTTCAAACGGTATAAATACTAAATTGCTCATGGTTAAGCCTTGAATGACGGTTCCTCCTCAGGTTGTTGCTCGAGATCTTCCTTGCTAGCCTTTAACTGCTGTAAGCTGTTTGTGACGGCCTTTAATAACAGAAACGACAAAATCATTAGAGTCAGAAAAACGAGATCTGATACGAGCAATAACTCGTTGGTAATATCTAAGGGATGTGCTCTAAGCATATAGTTATCAATGGAAGAATCGATGAAATAAAGACCCTTTGCAAACGGCCACATAGCAGAAAAGCGTTTCCCGTCATCGGCAGTTACTGGCTCGTGTTTTAACTTATTACTTATTTTCATAGGATGCATCTATCAAGAAGCGGCAAAAGCTTCTTTAACCACGGCCGCGCACGCCATAGGCTTAAATGGGGTTAAAAACGCAATCAAAGCTGGAGTCAATACAATCGAACATGGATATTACTTAGATAAGGAAACGGTTGATACGATGAGAGATTTAGGGATCTATCTCACACCCACTCTCTTGGCTCCGACATTACTTCAAAAAAACAGTGAACACATTCCACAACATATGATAGATAAAATAGAAGAGATTGAAAAGGAACATAGAAAAAGTTTCCGACTAGCTTTAGAAAGAGGCGTTAAAATCATCGCGGGTACAGACGCTGGACCCCTTTTAATAATCCCGGTCAACTTGTAGAAGAATTAAAAATTATGTTAGAAGAAGGTATGACAACTGCTCAGGCCATTGAATCGGCTACCTATTTAGGCGCTAAGTGTCTTAAAGTCGATTCCTTAATAGGATCTCTTGAGGAACAAAAATTGGCCGACCTAATTGTCGTTAAAGGAAATCCTTTAGAAGATATAAGCAACCTCAAGAATATTCAACACGTGTTTAAAGGAGGGGTTCGTCTTTACCCGGATCAAATCCATTGACAGAATGCCATTTATATTCACAAAGAATAAAAAGGCGAAAAATTTTTTTCGCAAGTCTAAATAACCCCTTACCTTTTCATAAGTTACCCTTTATAATTAACGTCGACATTAATTTTTTAAGGGGATTAGAAATGAAAGGTGAAACGAAAAAACAACTCACCCTCTTTGCCCTCACTTGGCCTATATTCATTGAAATTTTGCTGCACATGCTTATGGGAAACGCTGACACTCTTATGCTCAGTCAATATTCTGATGACGCTGTTGCTGCGGTCGGTGTTTCAAATCAAATTCTCGCGGTCATTATTGTCATGTTCGGGTTCGTCGCAACTGGCACAAGCATTTTAGTCGCGCAACACCTTGGTGCAAAGGAGCGAGAAAATGCCGGAAAAGTAGCGGTTGTTTCGATAGGCGCCAACTTGATATTTGGTATCGTTTTAGGTTTATTGCTCATCGCCTTTGGTCCACCTATTCTAAAAGCGATGCAATTAGATGATAGCCTGTTACAAGAGGCCACTCTTTATTTACAAATCGTCGGTGGCTTTTCCGTTGTTCAGTCACTCATTATGACCGCAGGTGCCATTCTTCGGAGCCATTCATTTACGAAAGATGTTATGTATGTAACGATCGGGATGAACATCCTTAATGTGATCGGAAACTATTTGTTTATTTTTGGTCCGTTTGGGATTCCCGTGCTCGGTGTTACAGGGGTTGCCTTATCCACTGTCGTAAGTCGTACGATTGGCCTTTTCGTGATCGCCATCTTGCTTTATAAACGAATTAGAGGAGAGCTTCCATTTGCTTACTTATTAAAAACATTTCCTCGTGTCGAATTGAGAAATCTATTAAAAATTGGGATTCCATCTGCTGGAGAGCAATTATCCTACAATGCATCTCAGTTAGTGATCACCTACTTTATCGCTATGATGGGCACAGAAGCACTCACAACGAAAGTGTACACCCAGAACTTGATGATGTTCGTGTTCCTTTTTGCTGTTGCCATCGGGCAAGGTACGCAAATTTTGATCGGTCATCAGGTCGGTGCGAAACAAATTCAGGCAGCGTATGTCCGCTGTTTTAGAAGTCTATGGATTGCCATGACTGTCTCCGTTTCAATGGCTGTGGTATTTTTTGCTTTCAGTACACCATTGCTCGGAGTTTTCACCGACAATCCCGACATCTTATCCCTCGGCACGACCTTGCTTTTGCTTACGATCATCTTAGAACCTGGGAGAGCATGTAACCTCGTGGTGATTAGCTCACTGCGAGCGGCAGGGGATGTTAAGTTCCCGGTCTATTTAGCGATCGTGTCCATGTGGGGAATTGCCGTACCGATTGCCTATCTACTAGGGCTCCCCCTCGGTCTAGGCCTCATTGGGGTATGGATTGCCTTTATCGCAGATGAATGGTTCAGGGGATTGTTGATGATTTGGCGTTGGCGGAAAGGGAAGTGGCAAGAAATGTCCTTTGTCGGAAAAAAAGCGTCTGCATAAACCTGCTCATATAAGAGAAAATGTCCCAGTTCGTTGTAAAAAACAGGGGGAAGACATGAAAAATATGTCGGATTTTCTCCCACGAAACTTATCCCATTCTTTTAGTCACTCTTTGACATTAAACGAAATTTTAGATTAAAATGGTACTATGCCTGTATGAAAGGGCATACGAAATAATAAATAAAAAAGGGGGAAACTTTCATGAAGAAGAAACTTGGTTTTCTTTCAGCAGGCTTTCTTTCACTTGGTCTGATTCTAGGTGCATGTGGTGGCAATGCTGACACAGATGCGGAAGAACCAGCAGGTGACGATCCGGCCGATACAGGTGAAGAGCAGGAAGAAGCAGCTGGAGATCACTTAACAGATTTACAGCTTGGGACGGGGAGTACCGGTGGTACATATTATCCACTTGGTCAAGAAATCGCAAATGTATTAAATGCGAACGTGGATTACGATGGATTTAACGTTAGTGCCGTAGCATCTGGTGCATCGGTTGATAACCTTGGGCAAATTTTCCGCGGGGAAATGCAGCTTGGGATGACCGTTCATATCCCTGCCTTACAAGCGATTGCTGGTGAGGGGGACTTTGAAGGAGCAGTTGTTGATAACTTCGGCTTCTTAGGCTACATCTATCCTGAAGTAATGCAAGTAGTTACGACAGAAGACACAGGAATTACTTCTATTGAGGACCTTAAAGGGAAGCGCGTTGCTATTGGTCCAGCTGGGAGTGCTACGCAGTCAGCTGCTCGGTTAATTTTAGAAGCACACGGTATTGAAGATGGTGACTATGAAGCATTTGAAGAAGGCTTCGGTGATGCAGCTGCTCGTATTCAAGACGGACAGCTTGACGCCTCTTTCGGATTACTCGGGTTACCAGATAGCACGACTTCAGAGCTTTCCCTTCAACGCGAAGTTGTCATCCTACCAATCGAAGGTGATGCCCTCGCATACGTTGAAGAAAACAGCGATTACGGTGCCTATGAAATTGATGCAGGGGCATATGACTTCTTAGATGACTCTGTAAGTACGGTTACGGCTTATGCAATTCTCGTTGCTTCCTTAGATCAAGTTAGCGAAGATCTTGGCTACGAAATCGTTAAAGCGTTGTATGAAAATGCTGGAGGCATCACTCATCCACAAGGTGAACACATGAAAATGGAAAACATCCTAAATGGATCTGAAGGATTACCGATCCATCCTGGTGCGCAAAAGTATTTCGAAGAGCAAGGTATAAGTGAATAATTGAATGAAAGGGACTGGGCATCTCGCTGTCCAGTCTTTTTTTATACTTCCTCTAGTACGATTTATAAGTTTTGTAGAGTCGCTCAAAAATTGTCGACGAAAAAGCTATGAGCCGTTACAATAGAAAGAGCCTTGGATTTCTACAAATGATTAGACCTTCCTCGCATCGGCTTTAATTACGGGTCCTTCCTGTTCACTCTAGTTGTCTCTTCCTTTTTCGTCGGGAATTTTAACTTTATTTTAAGGTGGTGAATAGTCGTATGAAAGAAAAGCAATCTGAAGCAGCTACAGTCGATAAAGCTGAAGAAATTTTGCGTAAATATGATAAAGAATCAAACTACCGTACGAACTTACAAAAATGGGTTTGGGTGGTTACGATACTCGCCATCTCCTTAACCCTTTTTCAACTATACACATCGTTTCGCGGGGCCTATGTGACCCTCATACAAGGGGCCATCCATTTAGCTGGTGGCTTGTCGTTAATTTTTATTTTGTATCCAGCGAAACGCTCCCTATTAAAGAAGAAGGGAGTTCCTTGGTATGACGGAGTACTTGCCCTCCTAGCCTTAGCCGCGAACTTTTACATTGTTTTTGAATACCAACGATTGACAAGCAATCAAGTGACGATTTTAGGTTACACCGATTTGGATATTATCGTTGCCACATTAGGGGTTTTACTCGTCCTTGAAGCGACTCGTCGCGCGGTTGGCTTACCGATTGTGATCATTGCCACGGTCGCCTTATTGTACGGGCTATTTGGGCAGCATTTTCCTGTCGCCCAGTTCCGACATGCCGGCTTCGATTTCGACCGGTTAATGACGCTCATGTTTTTTAATACCGAGGCGATATTTGGTACGCCGATCCGGATTTCATCCACTTTCATCTTCCTGTTTTTATTTTTCGGTGTCATGCTAACGAAGACGGGAATTGGCCAGTTTTTCAACGACCTCGCCTTCGGTGCAACAGGCCGAATGACAGGGGGAACAGCTAAGGCTGCTGTTACCGCTAGTGGACTCCAAGGGATGGTTACGGGTAGCTCAGTTGCCAACACGGTTAGTTCTGGATCGTTCACCATTCCGATGATGAAGCGGGCTGGTTTCAAACCGGAATTTTCTGCAGCAGCTGAGGCCTCTGCGTCAACTGGTGGACAAATCATGCCACCGATTATGGGGGCAGCTGCCTTTATTATGGCGAGTAATACGGCGATACCGTATCAAGAAATTATTTTAATTGCTATTATTCCAGCTCTTTTATATTTTACCGGTGTGTTTATGGGTACCCATTTTGAAGCAAAAAAACAAGGCATTCGTGGTTTGCCAAAGGAACAACTTCCATCGCTAAAAGGGATTCTCAGACGACTTGATTTACTCGCACCGCTCGTAGCAATCATTGTCATGCTATACCTTGGCTACTCGCCTACACGTGCGGCTCTTTTTGGAATCGGTGCTGCTTTCTTCGTAAGCTTGTTCCGTAAAGACACACGCATGGGGATTCGCGATATTTTTGATACCCTTGAACAAGGAGCCCGTATCGCACTCCCGGTGATTGCGGCTTGTGCCACGGCTGGGATCATTGCTGGGATCGTCACAACGACAGGTTTGGGCGGGAAAATTGCCGGTGGTATTATCGATCTAGCCGGAGGAGTCTTCTTCCTCGTCTTGTTCTTTACAATGATTGCTTGCATCTTGCTCGGAATGGGCTTACCGACAACAGCTAACTATGTGGTTACTGCGTCGATGGCAGCGCCTGCTCTTATGGCCTTCGATAGTGTACCACTGATTGCTGCTCATTTCTTTGTGTTCTATTTCGGGATCGTTGCAGACATTACACCACCTGTTTGTCTTGCCGCCTATGCAGGTGCTGGGATTGCCAGGGCCAATCCGATGAAAGCAGGGATTACCGCCTTTAAACTGGCGATAGCCGCCTTTATCATTCCGTACGCCTTTATGTACAATCCGGTCTTACTCTTAGTAGATGCGAATTTTGTAGACATTGTCATTGCCGTCTCGACTGCCCTCATCGGTATGGCAGCCGTTAGCGCATCGATGATGAACTACTTTGTTTCCCATACAAATATCATTGAACGCATTCTTTTATTCTTTGCAGGGGTCGCGTTGATTTTACCAGGTATTCTTTCCGCTTCAGGACTTGTCGTCGTCCTTGCGATCGCTGGTATTCAATTTTTCCGCAAACGAAGTAAAGACCAAGCACGAGCCACAACCTAACGAAAAAACGCTAATCCCTCAAAAGGGGGATAGCGTTTTTTTAACTAAAAAATACGAGACTCAGAGCCGCAATGGCTACAACGATGCCTGCCAATCTACGAATGTTTTTCTGAGACAAGTAGGTGAAGCAATAAACACCGAGGCGTGTTCCAATGAAGACGCTTAAAAGACCGACAAGCAAGTAGATGAGGTACGATTGAGTAAAATCCCCATGTACACCGTGAATGACGACCGTTGTGAAATTGGTAATAAAAAAACTGACTTGCAAATTGGCACTGTAGGCATACTTGTCGTCTCGGAATAAAAGCATAAAATAAAAAACAAAAAACGGTCCGCCCACTGCAAAAACGCCTCCAACAAGCCCACCGAAAAAGCCAAGGGTCGCTGGTAACCACGTTTGATTCACACTTCGTCCCTCCGGCTGCGGCTTATCCCAAAACAAGTAGCCAACCACGATAAGTAAAAATACACCTAAAATGGACTTTAAAAGATCCATCTCCCCGTAAGCTGTCAATACAAACGAAGCGACATAACGACCAATAATCGCTGCACACATAATGACAATTAAATCTTTCCAACGAATATGGTGGAATAATTGAATAACAATAAACAATGCCGTTAAAACACCTAGCGCTACGACAAGAAGGGTGCTCTCTTTAATCGTAAAGAAAAACGGCAGAAAGCTCATGGCAATGATACCAAAGCCAAAACCGCTCACGCCTTGGACAAAACTTCCAACTAACAAAATCAAAAATATAAAAATAAGCTCCATCCACATCTGTTTTGATCCTTCCTATATTCCAAGAGACCTACAATCGACGAATCTCTCGTGATTCATTTCCAGTTCCATGCCCTATCTAGCAATGGTAAAGGCTCTATGCTATAAGTAAAGCACAGGTAAAAAACTCAGCGTTTGTTGAACCTTTAAAAGGGCAAAGCCGTAATTTGCTTACCGTAATCCTTTGTCCTTTAATCCTTAATAGAAATTAAACTTTCTAAAAAAACGTAGACCCATGCAACACGCACGGGCCCTATTTTTCATTCATAAAAGACGTTAAAAGACGCCCACAGTTCTTCTAACTGCTGGAGTCGATTTTGAACTTTCTCGTGTTCCGATCGTGTGACCGCCGTAATGAATGCACTGACGATGCTATGGGGAGCTGCAAATGAATCAATAAATGAGTTGATCTCCGTAGCCGCTAAGAGCACACGGTCTCCATATGGAACGAGGGGGGACAACGCATGATCGGTAATGACGATCGTTTTGGCCCCTCGTTGTTTCACATACTTTAACACATCAACGGTTCGCTTCGTATAACGGGCAAATCCGAAGCCAATGACAAGATCGTCCTCGGTAATGTCCAGTAAGTGCTCAGACACTCCATCTGCCTGCTCAACCAGCTCTGTGTTTTGCAAGACAAGATCTAAATAAAACGTTAAAAATTGTCCTAAGCTCGCGGCACTTCGATAGGCAATCACATAGATACGCTTCGCTTCTATAATACTATTAACGGCCTGTTCAAACTCTTCAAGCTCAATTTGTTGTAACGTCGCTCGTAAATTGGCCATGTCATCGGTTAAAATTTCTTCAATTGCATGGGACGGCCGATCCTCTCGATCCGTTGTCCGTGCAAAAACTTCCGCCGATGTCATTTTCTTTTGCAAAGCCTCTTGCAAATGACGCTGTAGGTCAGGGTAGCCCTCATAGCCTAAAAACACCGCAAAGCGAATGACCGTCGCTTCCCCCACTGCTGCATATTTTGCTAATTTTGATGCTGTGAGAAAAGGAGCGGTATCGGGATGTTGAATCAAGTAGTTGGCAATTTTCTTTTGTGATTTGCTCATTTTTTCTTGCAGATCCATAATCCGTTTGTACACATCGCTGTTTAACACAGGCATCATTCCTTTAAGATCAACCTCCAAATAATCGGGATAACACTCGATCATACGCCGCAATCGTTCGCTCCACCTCACGCTCCGTATGGGCAGTGGATAAGCTATAACGGTTAAGAGGTTTCGTATAAATACCTTCATTTAATAAATGCAGGTCAATCAGTTTACGCGTTTGTAGATCGGACGCTTGGAGATCACGGTAATTAAAAATGTCTTCCTCTGTTAATACTACACTAAAGATTGAACCGATGCCAACCGCTTTCATTGGCACTCCTTTTCGGACAAACAACGCTTCCAACTCATCCTTCAGCATATCCGTTCGTGCAAAAACATCTTTAATATCCCGTTTAAGAACGTCCACGGTTTTTAACCCTGCTGCTAAAATCAGCGGATGTCCATTGTACGTACCGCTATGAAAGACAACATCTTTTGCCCTTGAAAAGGTGCTTTGTGATTGATCAAACACATCAGAACCCGTCGTTGGAGATGTGACCTCCATAATGTCCTTCCGTCCGCCGACAATTCCGAATGGGAATCCAGCGCCAATGACTTTTCCGAGTGTCGTCAGGTCTGGTGACACCCCATACCACTCTTGCGCACCCCCGAGTCTAATGCGAAAACCTGTTTTGACTTCATCAAAAATCAGCACGATCCCTAACTCTTCGGTCAATTCCCGTAAACCGGCAATAAACGTATCGGTCGCGGGTATAAATCCCCCTTGCAACGGCTCGATCATGACGGCCGCAATCGAATCTTGCTGTGCCCGTAGCAATCGTTCACATGCGGTTAAATTGTTGAATGGTAAAATGAGCGGCTCTTCTCCATCCGTCACATGCATCCCCTTTGATTCTTTAACCGGTATAGGCGCGTCTGCTGGCCCCGCTTCCGAAAGTGTCGGACTGACACTATAAAGTACATCATTGTATCCGCCATGGTAATGACCTTCAAATTTAGCGATCCTCTTTTTGTTCGTATACGCCTGTGCAATCCGCATGGCTAAAAGCGTCGCTTCCGTTCCAGAATTTGTGTAACGGAGCCGTTCCATGCTCGGATAGAGCTGCTGAATTTCATGTCCAAACGTTACTTCCAACGGATGAGGTGCCCCAAACAAAAGAGTTCCGGAGTCTGCAAACATCTCATCGATCGCCTGCTTTACCTCTGGGTGACCGTGACCTAGCATCAACGCCCCATAGGCGAGTAAATAGTCTACATATTGGTGGTTATCCACATCTGTAATGAACGCCCCGCAACCTTTTTTCATAACAATGGGGTATGGAGCAAAATGTTTAATGTTTGCTGTAATTCCACCGGGCATTATTTTTTTCGCCTGTTCAATCCACGATTTCGATCGGGGGGTTTGCTCCGCATACGTGTGCTCAGGTCGGGTGTCTTCTACCATCGCCATCCATTCATCACTCACCTTAAGAAATATTTTTTTCTTTTGTTTATATCTATGAAATTTACACTTCATTATACTATGTGTCGGCCTAATTTTGAATAATTAATTTCATTTTTAAATATAAATGAAGGTTTTCCTTCTTTCAGAAAATGAACCTGCCCTCTCGTGGATCTCCTAACACGTAACCAAATGAAAGAAAAAGTGAAGGTTTTTTTTCATTTTCATTCAATTTCTTCAATTTTTCTTTCTTTTTTGACGTTTTTTACAAGAGATTGTTATACTGATGATGCAGGGACTTCCCTAGATTACGAGAACGGAAGGTGAAGAAAGATGGCTCAACCAAAGTACATTATGAATGTGGACAAGATTGAGCAAATACCAAAAGAAGAACGGGAAAAACTTAAGCAAATTACGGACAAGTTCGTTTTTCGTGTAAACGATTATTATTTAAGCCTCATTGATTGGAACGATCCGAACGATCCTATACGAAAGCTAGTCATTCCAAATGAGGGAGAGCTTAGTGAGTATGGGCGCTGGGATGCTTCCGATGAAGACACTAATTACGTTGTGCCAGGCTGTCAGCACAAATATGAAACGACTGCCCTCCTCATCTGTTCGGAGGTTTGCGGGGCTTACTGTCGTTATTGCTTCCGAAAGCGCCTTTTCCGTAATGATGTAAAAGAAGCGATGTCCGACGTAGATCCTGGTCTTGATTACATTGCTCAAACGCCACAGATTAACAACGTGTTGCTGACTGGTGGCGATCCACTCATTTTAGCAACGAAAAAACTTCGCTACATTATCGAGCGTCTCCGTGCAATCGATCACGTAAAAATCATCCGCATTGGCTCAAAGCTACCTGTCTTTAACCCAATGCGTATTACAGAAGATGAACAACTACTAGAGTTAATCCGTGAATACTCCACCCCAGATCATCGTATATACATTATGGCTCATATTAATCACCCCGTAGAAATTACAAATGAAGCGAGACAAGCATTCCAAGCCTTACATGATGTAGGTGCAATTGTCGTGAACCAAACGCCTGTATTGAAAGGAATTAATGATGATCCTGATGTCTTGGCCGAGCTCCTCGACAAGTTGTCATGGGCCGGAGTTACTCCATATTATTTCTTCATTAATCGTCCGGTTGCAGGTAATAATGATTTCGTTCTCACATTGGAAGAAGTGTACAACATTGTGGAAAAAGCAAAAGCGAAAACCTCGGGTCTAGGGAAACGTGTTCGCTTAAGCATGAGCCACACATCGGGGAAAATTGAGGTCCTTGCGATAGAGGACGGAAAAGCCTACTTAAAATACCATCAATCGAGAGACGGAAATTACGGTAAATTTATGGTTCTTGACTGTCCGAAAGACGCAACATGGTTTGATGATTTACCAGGCAATGAAAACTATTGGACAAAACCGGAGAAAAAAGTAAAAGAAGTCGTGTCAGTCAATGAAATGCCAGATACTCCGCAAAAAAAGAAACGAGCTGCTGCCATAAGATAACTAAAAACATGCAAGGTGCTCCTCACGCACCTTGTATGTTTTTTGTCTTTTACATTTTCAACCGAACCAATATTACGGAAGAGAGGCTGTCAAGGGGACATTATTCGTGGTAAAATGGTGGTGTAATTCTTCATACATATTTGAGGTGAATCGATTGAAACGATTGTTAGGGGGGAGTATTCTCCTATTTCTATTCTTTTTAGCAGGGTGCAACGAAACGTTTGAAACGATTGTACAAGCAAATAATGCCGAGCATCCCACCGATCATCATCGCTTTGAAATAGGGACTCCTCATGTTGTGGCAGAGCCCGACGGGTTTTTTATCGAAATAATGTTAACATCTAAAGATCCAGACTATGCGTTAGATGAAGACTATCTTTTCGCCATAAGCCATATTAGTATTGATGAAACTGGTAAGGAGTATGAAGCCCAATCGAGTGAAAAAGAACATTTTGTGACGGATCAAGATCAAGACGCTGTTCTTATCAGGCAATTTTACACACCAGCGTTGGAATCAGAGGCGCCAAGCATTGATTTTACCTTGTATGTCCAACCTACGTACTACGAACATGAAGTGGTTTTTAACAAGCTCGATGAACACGTGCGCTCTGTCGAAAAAAACGATTTAACGATTCGCTCAATAGACATTAAAGGAAAAAAACTTGCCCTTGTCGTAGAAGATGTCCACAACGTCAAAGGAATAGAGCTTGCATTAAAGCAAGGACAGGAGTACATTTACCCGATCTCTTCCATAACCGATCATCACCCTCACTTTAATTCCTTTCACGCCGAATATGAATTTGCCCAATCGTTACCTAATACGTTGACGCTCCGCATGCGTCGTCCCCACCTCGATAAAATTATTTGGGAGTTTCCACTCACGGCACGGAAGAAATAATAAACACACCCGCTAAGTAAAGAGAACGACGGGTGTGTTTCCACGTTAAATTCATAAGCTGACTGTTGCGCTAGCCACTGCCTGCTTCTTTCCTCTCCACCATTGATACAATAGGACGAAACCAATGATAGCAAAGCCCATTAGATCTTGAACAAGATTCGGATTCATGAACAACAAGGCTCCACCAAACAACAAGATTCGTAGAAACAGTGGAATTTTCGTAAATAGATAGCCTTCTGCCGCGGCACCTAGCATGACAACACCTGTTATGGAAGTAACAACAACTAGCGCCCCTTCGATAAAGGTCGTATTTAGCAACAACAGCGCTTCGTTGTACACAAACATATACGGAACGATAAATCCCGCGATAGCCAGTTTCATGGATATAAAGCCTGTTTTCATCTGATCTCCGCCAGATATGCCAGCCGCAGCAAATGCAGCCAAAGCGACCGGAGGCGTAATGTTGGCAAACAATCCAAAATAGAATACAAAGAGATGGGCAACGAGTGGTTCAATCCCTAATGTGACTAAGGCCGGAGCTGCCATTGTCGCCGTAATAATATATGTTGGAATGCTCGGTAAACCCATTCCGAGAATGATGCAAGCAATCATCGTAAAGAATAAGGTCAAAAATAAGCTTTCTCCCCCAAGCATCACAATGCCGTTGGCGAGTTTTAACCCAAAGCCCGTCATCGTGGCAACCCCAACAATTATTCCGACACACGCACAAGCAACGGCAACACCGATCGCGTTTCGTGCTCCCTGTTCTAATGCATCAAGAAGATCACGTATGGTCATCCGAGTCGTTTTTCTAAACATCGCCACAAAAACTGTTACGATAATGGTTAAAAACGCAGAATAAATAATTGTTCGACCGCTGAAAAAGAGCATATAAAGGAGAAAAAATAACGGAATTAACAAATGACCACGCTCTTTTAATACATCCATTACTTGCGGTAAGTTCTCCTTTGAAATCCCTTTCAACCCCAGCTTCGTCGCCCGTAAATGAATTTGAACGATAATCGCCAAATAGAATAAAAGGGCTGGCAATAGGGCTGCAAGGGCAATTTGACTATAAGGAATGCCGAGAATTTCCGCCATGATGAAGGCTGCTGCTCCCATAATAGGCGGTAAAATTTGCCCACCGACCGAGGCTGCTGCTTCAACCGCTCCAGCAAAGTTTCGGTGATAGCCGATTTTTTTCATTAGTGGTATCGTAAACGAACCTGTCGTGACTACATTGGCGATCGCCGCACCATTAATGCTGCCTAAAAAGCCGCTCGCAATGACGGACACTTTGGCCGGCCCACCTTTCGTTTGCCCCGCAATCGCAAGGGCCATATCGTTGAAAAATTGTCCCATACCCGATTTGCTTAAAAAGGCTCCGAACAAGATGAATAAGAAAATGTAAGTGGCCGATACACCAATCGCCGTCCCATATACACCTTCTGTCGTCACATACATGAAGTTAATCAGTTCATCCCAGCCATACCCCCGATGCCGCCAAATGCCTGAAAGCTCTCGCCCAAAAAGTCCATAAATGAAAAATAGTACAGCTAAAAGGGGGAGCGCCCATCCTGTTACACGGCGTGCTGCCTCGAGGATGAGGATGACTAAAATGGCTCCGAACAGCAGGTCATACGTATTAGGGATTCCGCCTCGATGAACGATTCCAGCATAATCAACAAAAAAATAGATGGTCGTTGATAAGGCTAACAAGACGCAGAGCCAATCATATAGGGGAACGCTTTTACGGTTAGCCTTTTTAAAGGGCGGATAAAGAAAAAACACAAGCGCTAAAATAACCGCCACGTGCAAGGATCGATGTTGAAGCGTTAGCGGTGTTCCAAAATAAGATGTATATAAATGATAGAGCGATAAGCCGATGGCCAACAAGGAGACGAGCAAGGGTAACTTTTTGCCGCTGAAAGTGCGAAATCGCGACTCTGCATCGTACTTTTCAAGTATTTCTTGCTCCTCAGGCGATAATTTAGGCTCGTCAATTGTTTGTTTTTCTGTCATGTTCGTTCACCTCTTCGTGAATGACAATTTCGATTTTTTCATGATGGGGTAAATCAGCTCCTGTGAAAACCCTCTCCCCATTGATGTTGAGCTGAAAATGAACCGAGTGGGAGTGAATCCATTTGAGCGCGTCCACTTGATCATTCATCCCCCTTGCGACAATCTGGCGTATTGTCAAAACTTTATATAAAAATAGGCTATTAAATCCTATGTTAGAGGGCTTTATAAGCAAAAAAATTGCCACTCCCTGATTTCTGTAGATAATTGAGGTTACCACACACCCAATTCCAGAAA
>NZ_SNUY01000021.1 GCF_004376175.1 Halalkalibacterium halodurans
GTATTCTCTTGCATCATCAATTCAAACATCAAACATTCGGGGTAGGATAAGAGGGGCTCGCCCTCCTATGCCACCCCAACATTTGACTAAGAACCCAAAAAGTAAAATTGTTTCTACAAGGAGGACCAAGAGATTTGCGGAAGCAAGGGAGAGACGGACTGAGCGTATACCAACATACGTGACAGGAGGGAACGAGCGTAGCTGACAAAAAAGCTCGCCGGTCATCTGAAGTAGAAAAGGCGCTGAAGAGCGTTGGTCCGAAGGAGCAGAGTCATCGAAGGAAAGCCGATGGTCACACCATGAAAAAGGCGACAAAGAAAAGCGTCATGTCCCCCCTGCGAGACGACCCCATTCTCTTCGTAAACATCGTGAGAAACGACAGAGCGAAACGGTGTGGTAGAAGACCCCCGTAGGAGAGAAAGGGGGAGCCCAAGGACGCTGCCAAGCAGAAAGCACAATCCAGTCGGGTTATGCTTTTTTAGTATGTGAACAACCATACTAAAACTAAGAACTCCAATGGAAGCAAAGTCCCCCAAACGTCAACAGGGGACCTTTTAATGCTACGCTAAATGGATGAAATGAAGTGTTAACAATACATTAGATAGAAAGGAAGCTACAAACTCAGGGAATCTTGTAATATAAGCGAATGGAGTCGAATCATAGATGACGATTGTTCTGCATTAGGAGAATGAAGCGGTGAAAAAAAGGCAATACTAGCTGATGTGAATTCATTGACACTGAGACAATATGGATTATAATAAAATTAGGTCAAAGATAGTCAAAGTCAATCCAATTGAACAAATTATTTGGAAAAACGTAACATAAGAAAGGGGAGAAGGGGGGGCTTTTATGGATGAGGAATATCTCAGATATCATTGAGCAGTACTTAAAAAACATTATATTGCAAAGTGAAAAAGAGCTAATCGAAATTAAGCGAAGTGAACTAGCTGAACAGTTTCAATGTGTCCCTTCACAAATAAATTATGTAATCAGCACCCGATTTACCATTGAAAAAGGATATCTTGTTGAGAGCAAAAGAGGTGGAGGGGGATACATCCGAATCATGAAAGTAAAACCCCATGAAAACTTGTCGCTCTTTGATCAATTAGCCCAGTTAATAGGGAAGGGTATTAGTCAACAAGGGGCAGAAGGTATCATCTCCCGACTGTTTGAAGAAGGGGTAATCTCCAAACGAGAGACACGGCTGATGCTAAGTGTCATGGATCGGGCTCATTATCATACGACGGTGAATCATCGTGATGAAATACGGGCCAATCTGTTGAAAGCGATGATCGAAACATTGAAATATAAAGATGAGCGATAAAACCAACATGAGAGGGGTGGTTTGATTGAAATGTCAAGAATGTCAACAGCGCCCGGCCACACTTCATTTTACTAAAATCATTAATGGTGAAAAGACAGAGTTTCACATTTGTGAGCAATGCGCTAAGGAAAAAGGCGAGCATTTCCCGGGCTCCAATAGCTTTTCCATTCATCAGCTTCTATCTGGACTACTCGACTTTGAACAACCTAAACCGCAAGATCCACAAGCACAACAAACAATTAAACGTTCTCTTACATGCGAAAAGTGTGGGATGACGTACGAGCAATTTGCAAGAGTAGGACGCTTTGGTTGTGCTTCCTGCTATCAAACCTTTAGCCCTAAGCTTGACCCTGTGTTTAAGCGGGTGCATAGCGGGAATGTAGCTCATAGAGGAAAAGTACCGAAGCGAATCGGTGGAGGAATAGAGATTAGACGGCAAATTCGTGCACTAAAAGAAACATTGAAACAGCACATTGAACGAGAAGAGTTTGAAGAAGCTGCCCTTGTGCGCGATCAAATCCGTTCACTTGAACGAAAAGTCAGTGGGGGGGAAGGGTAGTTATGTCTTTACAGCGTTTTATAAGTGAGGCCATTAGCCCGTGGATGAAAAAAGATGGCCCCGATTCCGATATTGTGTTAAGCAGTCGAATTCGTTTAGCTCGGAATCTCCAGTCATTCCGCTTTCCGCTCTTAGCCACAATCGAAGAGTCCAAGCAGCTTGTAGAGCATGTTAAACACCATTTAGCTGAAAGCTCTTATCATACGAACCGATTTGAGCTTTTATGCATGGATGATATGAAGCCCAATGTAAAAAGGGTGCTCGTTGAAAAACATTTAATTAGCCCTCACCTAGCAGAAGAGTCAAAGCACGGTGCGGTGATGCTAAGTGAAGACGAGTCCATCAGCATTATGATAAATGAAGAGGATCATTTACGCATCCAATGTCTATTTCCCGGATTTCAATTAAGCGAAGCTCTCGTGTTGGCAAGCGGTATTGATGATTGGATCGAAGGGAAAGTGGATTATGCCTTTGATGAAAAACGTGGTTATCTTACAAGCTGCCCAACAAATGTTGGAACTGGGCTTCGGGCTTCCGTCATGATGCACTTACCGGCCCTTGTCATGACCCAGCAAATTAATCGGATTTTACCTGCAATTAATCAACTGGGATTGGTTGTTAGAGGAATTTACGGGGAAGGTAGCGAAGCATTAGGTAACCTATTTCAAATTTCAAACCAAATGACGTTAGGAAAATCAGAAGAAGACATCGTTGAGGATTTACGAGGGGTCGTTATGCAGCTGATCCAACAAGAGCGGGCGGCACGGAAGCGGCTACTTGAAAGCTCAAGACTGCAGCTTGAAGACCGAGTCTACCGTTCCTATGGGATCTTGGCTCATAGCCGGATCATTGAATCAAAGGAAGCTACGCAAAAGCTTTCCGATGTTCGGTTAGGAATTGATTTAGGTTTACTTAAAGGGGTTTCCGGCAACATCCTGAATGAACTTATGATTTTAACTCAACCAGGGTTTTTGCAGCAATATGCGGGCACTGTGCTTACGGCAGATCAACGTGATGAAAGGCGGGCCGCATTGATTCGGGCAAGACTCAAACTAGAAGACGAATCCAATTAACTTCGGAGGTGGATAGATATGATGTTTGGTCGTTTTACAGAACGTGCGCAAAAGGTGTTAGCACTCGCGCAAGAAGAAGCCATTCGGCTAGGCCATAACAACATTGGCACAGAACATATTTTGCTTGGATTAATTCGTGAAGGCGAAGGAATTGCCGCCAAAGCTCTACAAGCGTTAGGGCTTGGGCCGGAAAAAATACAAAAAGAAGTAGAGACGCTCATTGGGAAAGGCCAGGATGGTGCGAAAACCATTCATTATACGCCACGTGCCAAGAAAGTCATTGAACTATCTATGGATGAAGCGAGAAAGCTCGGTCATTCCTATGTTGGAACTGAACATATTTTACTTGGTTTAATTCGTGAAGGCGAAGGTGTTGCTGCCCGGGTATTAAACAACTTAGGGGTGAGCTTGAACAAAGCGCGTCAACAAGTATTACAGTTGCTCGGAAGCAACGAAACAAGTAGCTCTTCTCAGCAAGGAGGCGGAGCAGCGAACGCCAATACGCCAACACTTGATAGTTTAGCAAGAGACTTAACGGCCATTGCTCGCGAGGAAGGGCTTGATCCAGTCATCGGCCGCTCGAAAGAAATCGAGCGCGTAATCCAAGTGTTGAGTCGCCGAACAAAAAATAATCCAGTTCTCATTGGGGAGCCTGGCGTCGGGAAGACCGCTATTGCCGAAGGATTAGCTCAAGCGATCATTCATAATGAAGTACCGGAAACACTCCGAAATAAACGGGTGATGACGCTCGATATGGGGACGGTTGTCGCAGGAACGAAATACCGCGGAGAATTTGAAGATCGTTTAAAAAAGGTAATGGATGAAATTCGCCAAGCGGGGAATGTGATTCTGTTTATTGATGAGCTGCATACATTAATCGGTGCAGGTGGAGCGGAAGGTGCCATTGATGCTTCCAACATTTTAAAGCCTTCATTAGCCCGCGGTGAGCTACAGTGCATCGGCGCCACTACACTAGATGAGTACCGAAAATACATTGAAAAAGACGCAGCGCTTGAGCGGCGCTTTCAGCCGATTCAAGTAAATGAGCCGTCTCTCGATGAGTCAATTCAAATTTTAAAAGGCTTGCGGGATCGTTATGAAGCGCACCATCGTGTAACGATTACCGATGAGGCGATTGAGGAAGCTGTCAAGTTATCAGATCGTTACATTCAAGACCGTTTCTTGCCAGATAAGGCGATTGATTTGATAGACGAGGCAGCATCAAAAGTGAGACTTCGCTCTTATACAGCCCCTCCTAACTTAAAGGAATTGGAACAGAAACTAGAGGAAACACGAAAAGAAAAAGACGCTGCTGTTCAAAGTCAAGAATTCGAGAAGGCTGCTTCTTTACGTGATTCTGAGCAGCGAATTCGCGAAGAACTCGACCAAATGAAAAACGACTGGAAGCAAAAGCAAGGACAAGAGAACACACAAGTGGCTGTTGATGACATTGCCCAAGTCGTGGCGAGCTGGACAGGAATTCCAGTATCTAAATTGGCAGAAGAGGAAACGGAACGTCTGTTAAAAATGGAGGAGATTTTGCATAAGCGTGTAATTGGGCAAGAAGAGGCGGTTAAAGCCATTTCTAAAGCTGTACGTCGCGCCCGCGCAGGGTTAAAAGATCCGAAACGACCAATTGGATCGTTTATTTTCCTCGGACCAACAGGGGTCGGGAAAACGGAGCTTGCTCGTGCCGTCGCTGAAACATTGTTTGGCGATGAGGATGCCTTTATCCGGATCGACATGTCAGAATACATGGAAAAGCATGCGACTAGCCGACTCGTTGGGTCACCTCCAGGATATGTGGGCCACGATGAAGGGGGGCAACTGACAGAAAAGGTCCGTCGTAAGCCTTACTCTGTCATCCTTCTTGATGAGATTGAAAAAGCACATCCGGAAGTCTTTAACATTCTGCTACAAGTGCTTGAAGACGGGCGTTTGACAGACTCTAAGGGACGGACAGTAGATTTCCGCAATACGGCTGTGATTATGACGTCCAATGTTGGTGCAAGCACCCTCCGCAAAAATAAATTCTTAGGGTTTACGACGGATTCAGAAGGATCAGAATACAAGGATATGAAAGACAAAGTCATGACCGAATTAAAAAACAGCTTCCGTCCAGAGTTTTTAAACCGGATTGACGAAATTATTGTCTTCCATTCTTTGGAGAAAAAACATGTGCGTGAAATCATCACGCTCATGGCTGACCAGTTGAAGAAACGATTAGAGGAACAAGGGGTTTCCTTCGAACTAACAGAGGCTGCTAAAGATAAAATTACAGACCTCGGCTACGATCCTGAGTATGGGGCTCGTCCTTTACGTCGGGCATTGCAGCGGGAAGTGGAAGATCGCTTGTCCGAGGAACTTCTCAAAGGAACAATTCAAAAAGGACAGCGGGCCATTATCGATGTAGAAAACGGCGAATTGGTCGTACATTCGAAAGAAGGGGCCACACTGTAAGGATGAACCATGGGGATAGCATATCCCCATGGTTTTTTGCCAAATGGCAGGGATCATATTTTAGAATCGGCTTAAATAGGATGTAAAGTGTAGCGAAAGCATCGGCCAACCCACTAAAAGCATGACAGTGGTACAATAAAGGTAACAGGTTTGAAGGTGGGTTGAAAGTGGCGAAAAAGAAAACAAAGTTTATGTGTCAAGAGTGTGGGTATGAGTCAGCCAAATGGATGGGGAAATGTCCTGGCTGTCAAAGCTGGAACTCCATGGTCGAGGAATTTACAGAAGTTAAGGCAAAATCCTCTCGGAGTTATGTGACATCTGGAGCGGGTATTGCTAAGCCACAGCCGATTACGAAAGTTGAACGGGAGCAGGAGCCGCGAATCGATACATCGATGAAGGAGCTTAACCGAGTACTTGGTGGAGGGATCGTTCCAGGCTCACTCGTTCTTGTCGGAGGGGATCCTGGGATCGGTAAGTCAACGTTATTGTTACAACTATCCGCCCGTCTTGCTGATTTGAAGCAACGAGTGCTCTATATTTCAGGAGAGGAATCGGTCAAGCAAACAAAAATCCGTTCCGACCGACTAGGAGTCTTGTCTGACCACTTGTATGTATTAGCAGAAACAGATATGGAAAAGATTGAACAAGCGATTGGAGAGGTTAATCCCACTCTTGTTATCATTGATTCCATTCAGACGGTCTACCAAGACGAGATTACATCTGCTCCAGGAAGTGTCGCCCAAGTACGAGAGTGTACCGCTTCCTTTATGAGAATGGCGAAAACAACGGGGATCGCGATTTTTATCGTCGGTCACGTGACAAAGCAAGGGGCGATTGCTGGGCCGAAATTACTTGAGCACATGGTAGACTCTGTTCTTTACTTTGAAGGGGAGCGGCACCATACGTATCGAATTTTACGAGCGGTCAAGAATCGATTTGGCTCTACTAATGAGATGGGGATTTTTGAAATGAAAGAGTCAGGGCTAGAGGAAGTGGCCAACCCTTCGGAAATCTTTTTAGAAGATCGCTCCAGTGGTGTGGCAGGTTCAACGGTCGTTGCCTCGATGGAAGGCACGAGGCCCGTTTTAGTAGAGCTGCAAGCGCTCATTTCACCGACGAGCTTCGGAAATCCAAGGCGCATGGCGACAGGGGTGGATCACAATCGAATTTCGTTGTTAATGGCAGTGCTTGAAAAGCGGGTCGGCATGCTATTACAAAATCAAGATGCCTACGTGAACGTGGCTGGTGGAGTGCGATTGGATGAGCCAGCGATTGATCTGGGAATTGCTGTGAGCATTGCGTCCAGTTTTCGAAATCAACATACAAATCCCCACGAAGTTGTTATCGGTGAAATCGGGTTAACGGGGGAGGTTCGTAGGGTATCGCGAATCGATCAACGAGTGAATGAGGCCGCGAAGCTGGGGTTTAAGCGGGTCATCATTCCAGATAAGAATCTTGGAGGGTGGACCATTCCTTCTACGATTGAAGTAATAGGTGTATCGACTGTTCAAGATGCGTTAGAGGTTACGTTAGGGAGGTAAGTCGCAGGATGGATAGTGAAGTGAAGGAAAGGTTTGCGAGGAACATTTTAAAAATGGTGGCGCCAGGGACTGCTCTTCGTACAGGAATCGATAACGTATTGCGGGCAAAAACTGGTGGATTGATCGTTCTTGGGTATAACGAAAACATGAAAGGGATCGTCGATGGCGGCTTTTATCTCGACTGTCCCTTCTCCCCTGCTTCCCTCTATGAGCTTGCGAAAATGGATGGAGCGATCATTTTAAACGAAGATGGAACGAAAATTTTGTACGCCAATACACAGTTGAACCCTGATAATGCTATCTCTTCAAATGAGACAGGGATTCGTCACCGCACCGCAGAACGAGTGGCCAAACAAACAGGAAATCTAGTCATTTCAATTTCACAACGAAGAAACGTCATCACGTTGTATCACGGACATCTTCGTTATGCTCTCCGAGATATTGGAGTCATATTGACAAAAGCGAACCAAGCGATTCAAACATTAGATAAATATAAATCAGTTCTTGATCAAGATATTACCGATTTAGGGGCGCTTGAGTTTGAGGAGCTCGTCACGTTCCACGAAGTAAGCCAAGTGATGCAGCGTATCCATATGGTATTAAACATTAAAGGGGAAATTTTGAATTACGTCAATGAGCTAGGGAGCGAAGGGCGGCTTATCACGATGCAGTTAAATGAACTTGTGTCTAATTTAGAAAAAGAAGTGCTGCTCTTGATTCAAGATTACGCAAAAGAGGATGACGTGGATCCTGAAGACGTGCTAGAGCAGATGATGAAATGCTCCAATGAAGAGTTACTTGATGATTCAAACATTCTGAAACTTCTCGGTTATCATAAAGCGTTTAATGTACAGGAGCAACAAGCAACGCCTCGGGGCTATCGGATTCTTCACAAAATTCCGCGCCTTCCAGCTACGATCGTCCGAAACCTCGTCCACTCGTTCGAAAACATTAACGATATGCTACGAGCAGATCTGAAAGAACTTGATGAAGTGGAAGGAATTGGAGAAGCTAGGGCGAAATTAATAAAGGATGGACTTAGCCGGATTCAAGAACAGCTTTTTATGGATCGGAATATTTAATTCGCGGTAGAATTCTGTCATTTCCTGTTGTTTAATTTGAAAATTTCCATTGCTTTCTATAAAAGAATATTATATAATTTTGGGATTTTATGTGAAATACAGTTTGCTAGGTTTTAATTCTGAACTTTTGTCTATAATAATAGAAGGAGGTGATGTGGATGTTAAGATGGATAGTCCAATTGTTTTTTATTTTAGTTGGTGGTACACTCGGTTTTATTTTTATTCCTGACCTTATGGCATGGATGAGCATTCAAGATCCCACATGGCTTACCAATCCGTATGTAGGGACGGTCATGGGTGCAATCATTTTATTTTTGCTAACCTTTTGGCTATGTGATTATATTGTTCATTTAATGCGAGTTACGGAAGAAATGATTGTGAAAGCGCCTGTCACCGATGTGCTTTTTGGAACGATGGGATTGATTATTGGCCTTATTGTTGCCTTCTTAGTAGGGATTCCTTTAGGTAATTTCTCCATTCCTGTCGTGAGCACGGTTTTACCTATATTTATTACCTTCTTTCTCGGGTATTTTGGCTTTCAGATCGGATTTAAAAAGCGGGATGAGCTAATCCACTTAATGTCGATTACACGGGGATTTGGCAAAAAGAAGGATGAGGAAGAGAGCGAAGCCAGAGGTAGCAAGTTAAAAATTCTTGATACGAGCGTTATTATTGATGGACGTATTGCAGATATATGCAAGACCGGCTTTCTCGAAGGAACTTTGGTCATCCCTGGTTTTGTCCTAGAAGAGTTACAGCATATTGCCGACTCGTCTGATGTCCTTAAAAGAAACCGTGGCAGACGAGGACTCGATATTTTAAATAAGATTCAGAAAGAACTTCCGATAAATGTTGAAATATATGAAGGTGACTTTGAGGATATTCAAGAAGTAGACAGCAAGCTCGTGAAGCTAGCGAAAGTGACAGAAGGTATGGTCGTCACAAATGACTTTAACCTAAACAAAGTCTGTGAGTTGCAGGGAGTGCAAGTGTTAAACATTAATGATTTAGCGAATGCCGTTAAACCAGTCGTCCTCCCTGGAGAAGAGCTCAATGTCCAAGTGATTAAAGATGGGAAAGAGCAGAATCAAGGTGTTGCCTACTTAGATGACGGCACAATGATCGTGGTAGAAGGTGGCCGTGATTATATCGGGAAGCACGTAGAAGTCGTCGTGACGAGCGTGCTGCAAACGAGTGCGGGACGGATGATTTTTGCCAAACCCAAGCTGTTAGAAAAGGCTTTATAGTAAGATGGCGCTTCTCCTTAAATGAAAGGAGAGGCGTTTCTTTCGTTTTCCTCTTTATCCCTTGCCCTTATCCATTTCAGCCTCAGCTGGTGACTCCGTCATGAAGGAAGCTCGGACATTTTCCCGTTCCATGCAGCTCGCTCTATAGAACATTTTATGCAGAAACAGATCGGTTCATGATACAATAGAGCGGATGATTTTGTGCGCGTTGCAAGAGTGTGTGTGATGGAGGAGAACGTATGGAGTATTCCGTTGTAATCCCCGCTGCTGGTCAAGGAAAGCGGATGAGGGCAGGACATAATAAACAATTTATCGAGTTAGGCGGCAAGCCGATTCTCGCTCATACATTGGCTGTTTTCGAGCAAGATGATTGGTGTACAAATGTAGTTATTGTTGCCAATGAACAAGAGATCGAGGAGATGGGGGAGCTAGCAAATCGTTACCAGATCTCGAAGGCAAAAAAAATTGTGGCTGGAGGGCGAGAGCGACAAGAGAGCGTCTTTGCTGGTTTAAAAGCACTGTCACAGGATGGGCTCGTCTTAATACATGACGGAGCGCGACCATTTGTTACAGAAAAAGAAATCCATTCGCTAGTGGAGACAGCAGCTAAGACCCATGCAGCGGTTTTAGCTGTTCCGGTAAAAGACACGATCAAGCGTGTGGAAGGGGAAGCCGTTTTAGAAACGATGCCGCGGGAAGAGCTATGGGCTGTGCAAACCCCTCAGGCGTTTGACTTAGCATTGATTAAACAAGCACATCAAAAGGCGGAAAACGAACAAATGCTTGGGACAGATGATGCTAGCTTGATGGAATGGCTCGGGTATTCGGTCGCTGTCGTTCAAGGAAGCTACTTTAATTTTAAGCTAACGACACCGGAAGATTTATTGTTTGCTGAAGCCATTTTAGCGGAAAAGGAGAGACGATAGATGATACGAGTAGGACAAGGATTCGACGTACATCAGTTTGCAGAGGGACGCCCTCTTATTATTGGGGGGGTGGAGATTCCATATGAAAAAGGACTGCTCGGCCACTCAGATGCTGATGTATTGCTTCATACGATTGCTGACGCAGCATTAGGTGCAATTGGTGAGGGAGATATTGGTAAGCATTTTCCTGACACGGACCCACATTTTAAGGATGCAGATTCAGCCAAACTCTTATCTGCTGTATGGGAGCTTGTAAAAGAGAAAGGCTATACACTAGGGAATGTGGACTGTACGATTATTGCGCAAAAGCCAAAAATGGCTCCTCACATTCCAGCAATGCGGGCGCGAATTGCCGAGCTTTTAGAGGCAGAGGAAGCTCAGGTTAATGTGAAAGCGACCACGACGGAAACGTTAGGGTTTACTGGGCGTGGGGAAGGGATTGCCTCACAGGCTGTGATCCTGTTAGTTAAGTGAGACTTGACCGTTGTGGTGGGTTAGGTACAATAGTCGTAGAATAAAGACCTTGTAACGAAAGAGAAACGGAGCGTGTATAATGATGGCAAGTGAAGTGAGAGTTCGTTTTGCCCCAAGTCCGACGGGTCATTTACATATAGGTGGTGCTCGCTCGGCTTTATTTAATTATTTATTTGCAAAAAATCAAGGGGGCAAGTTTGTCCTGCGCATTGAAGATACCGATCAAGCAAGAAACGTTGGGCAAGCGAAGGAAAAGCTACTTGATAGTTTAAAATGGCTTGGTGTCGAGTGGGATGAAAGCATCGACGTTGGCGGTGAGTACGGCCCATATAGCAGCATGGAACGTTTGGATATTTATAAGAAACATATTGAGCAATTGTTAAATGAAGGAAAAGCGTATTATTGTTACATGACCGAAGAAGAGCTAGAGGCTGAGCGTGAAGCGCAAATTGCAAGAGGCGAGATGCCGAAGTACAGCGGTCGGGATCGTGATTTAACGGAGGAGCAGCGCCGCGCCTATGAAGCGAAAGGGATCAAGCCGGTTGTTCGTTTCCGAGTACCAGAAGGTCAAGTGATTAAAATCCAAGATGCGGTTCGCGGAGAGGTTTCCTTCGAATCTGACGGAATTGGCGACTTTGTCATCGCACGTAAAGATGGCGTACCGATGTATAACTTCGCGGTTGTGGTCGATGACCATCTAATGAAAATTTCCCATGTGATTCGCGGGGAGGAGCACCTTTCCAATACGCCTAGACAGGTTATGCTTTATGAAGCATTCGGTTGGGATGTGCCAACCTTCGCACATGCTTCTCTCATATTAAATCCGAACCGGCAAAAAATGAGTAAGCGGGATGAATCCATCATTCAGTTTGTTGAACAATATAAAGAGTTAGGTTATATGCCGGAAGCGATTGTGAACTTTCTCGCATTGCTCGGTTGGTCTCCGGTCGGTGAGGAAGAGATTTTCTCCCTTGAAGAGCTAGCAGCTCAATTTTCGTTAGAGCGAGTATCGAAGGCTCCAGCCGTCTTTGACACAGATAAGCTCGCATGGATGAACAATCAGTACATTAAAAATGCTGATCTTGACGATGTAGTGGCGCTCGCCTTACCTCATTTACAGAAAGCAGGTAAGCTTCCAGAGAGCCTTTCTGAAGAACAGGCTGAATGGGCAAAAGCGGTTATTTCTCTTTATCAAGAGCAGCTTCATTACGGAGCAGAAATCGTTGAGCTTACAGAGTTGTTTTTCAAGACTGAAATTCAGTATAATGATGAAGCACAGGAAGTTTTAAATGAAGAGCAAGTGCCAGGTGTCCTAAGCGGATTCCTTCAAGAGTTGGAAGGTTTAGACACATGGGATGCTGTTAGCATTAAAGGTGCGATCAAAGCGACACAGAAAGCAACAGGTCAAAAAGGGAAAAAACTATTTATGCCGATTCGCGTGGCAACGACAGGGCAAACACACGGACCGGAACTTCCGAGTGCCATTGAACTAATCGGAAAAGAAATTGTCACACATAGACTTCGATCGTTACTAAACTAAATAAAAGCGCGTTGAAGAGGAAAAGTAGGATGAACGGTAACGGACAGAGAGAGCTGTCTCGGCTGAAAGCAGCTTACGTTCACCCCATCTGAACATGCACCTCTGAGCCCTTGATTGAACGGAAGGTATACTTCATTAGTAGGTCAAGGCGGCTTGCACCGTTATTGCAGAATTGAGAGGGGAAATGGCAAATCGACCATTTCTCAAGCAGAGTGGGACCACGTGAAGAGCGTCTCTGTGCAAGCAGCACAGGGACGCTCTTTTTCATGTCGTTCGTTGCAGATAGATGGATGAGTCTGAGGGGAGGAGAGAGTTATGAAAAGAATCTTCAAAACGCTTTTAAATGATATTGATGTCGTGTTTGAGCAAGACCCTGCGGCCCGGAGCCGGCTTGAGGTGATCTTCACGTATTCTGGAGTTCATGCCATTTGGGCTCATCGGTTGGCCCATTGGCTTTGGAGGAAAAAGCTATACTTTGTGGCCCGCTTTCTCTCACAGGTGAGTCGCCTCATAACAGGAATTGAAATTCATCCGGGGGCAAAGATTGGTCAACGGTTATTCATTGACCACGGAATGGGTGTTGTTATTGGTGAAACCTGTGAGATTGGCGACAATGTGACGATCTATCAAGGGGTCACCTTAGGAGGGACGGGAAAAGAGAAAGGAAAGCGTCATCCAACGGTAGAGGATCATGTATTAATTGCTTCAGGTGCAAAGGTTCTCGGTTCCTTTACGATCGGGAAAAATTCACGAATTGGGGCTGGCTCTGTCGTTCTCAATGAAGTTCCGCCTAACTCTACCGTCGTCGGAATACCAGGCAAGGTAGTTATTCGAGACGGCATCAAGGTCAATCGAGATTTGGACCATCACCTCCTTCCCGACCCTGTGTCCGATAAATTTCGTGAGCTAGAGAAGCAATTGGAAGCATTACAAAAGGAAATTGAGGAGTTGCGAAAAAACAACTTGCCGAAAAGCGCAAGTAATCATAGCGTGAAAGAAGGATAACCCTTTGAACAGCTGTAATCAAAAAGGAGATGGGACGATGGCGATTCAAGTGTTCAATAGTTTAACGAGAAAAAAGGAACCGTTCGTTCCTCTAGAAGAGGGAAAAGTGAAGATGTATGTCTGTGGGCCGACGGTTTACAATTACATTCATATTGGGAACGCCCGCCCGCCGATCGTGTATGATATGATACGCCGATACTTAAAGTATCGCGGGTATGAAGTACTTTTCGTCTCTAACTTTACAGATGTAGACGATAAAATTATTCGCGTTGCCAATGAGCTAGGGGAAGATGTTTTTGCTGTGGCTAATCGCTTTATTGAGGCGTACAAACAAGACACTTCAGCTTTGGGAGTTCTTGAGGCTGATCACCATCCTCGCGTGACGGAAACGATGTCGGAAATTATTTCGTTTATTCGAGTGTTAGAAGAGAAAGGCTACGCCTACGAACAGGGTGGGGATGTCTATTTTCGCACACGGAAATTTAAGGAATACGGGAAGTTATCGGCACAATCGATTGATGATCTGCTTTCAGGTGCTCGAATCGAAGTCGATGAGCGAAAAGAAGACCCTTTGGATTTTGTTTTATGGAAAGCAGCAAAAGAAGGGGAGGTTTCCTGGGACAGTCCGTGGGGGAAGGGGCGACCAGGATGGCATATAGAATGCTCAGCGATGGTGAAAAAATATTTAGGGGATACGATCGACATTCATGCAGGTGGTCAGGATTTAAAATTTCCTCACCATGAAAATGAAATTGCTCAATCAGAATGCATGACAGGAAAACCAATGGCAAACTATTGGCTCCATAATGGATTTATTAACCTTGATAACGAAAAAATGTCGAAATCGCTCGGAAATGTCGTATTGGCCAACGAAATGATTCGACAACATTCGGCAGAAGTCTTGCGATTTTTCATGTTGTCAGCCCATTACCGAAGCCCAATTAATTTTAGCGATGAATTGCTTGAAGGGGCTAAAAGAGGGTTGGAACGGTTGCAAACAGCAGTTAGTAGCCTGGTGCATCGCCTTCAAGAATCTGCCGACTTTGGTGGGACAGAGCCATGGTTAGAGCGGATTGATGAGTTTCGTGGTCGATTTATAGAAGAGATGGATGATGACTTCAATAGTGCAAATGGGATAGCCGTTCTTTTTGATTTAGCGAAGGAAGCGAATCGTTATTTGCGAGAAGAGCAAACCTCCAAGGCAGTTTTGCAGTCGTTCATTGACTTGTTTAATGAATTAGGGGGCGTGTTAGGGGTAACCCTTAATAGGCAAGAGGAACTATTGGACGAAGAGATTGAGCGGTTAATTGAGGAACGAAACGAGGCGCGTAAGGCGAAAAACTTCCAGCGTGCTGATGACATTCGTGACCAGCTAAAGGCAGAAGGCATTATTCTTGAGGACACTCCTCAAGGCGTCCGCTGGAAAAGAGGGTCTTAATGAAAGTAACCGAAGCAAGCATTGATTTTAGTCAGCTTAATGCCCTCGCCCTCGCCTATATGGGTGATTCTGTTCTTGACATGTATGTACGTTTTCATTTGTTAGCAAAAGGGACGGTTCGGCCTCACCGACTGCACGGTGAGGCAACCCGTTATGTCTCGGCTAAAGCACAAGCGGCGATCATGCACGAATGGCTGGAGACGAACAAGTTAACAGAGCAAGAAGAAAGCATTGCCAAACGAGGGCGCAATGCGAAGTCAGGAACGATCCCTAAAAATACCGATGTGAATACGTACCGCTATGCTACGGGCTTAGAGGCGTTGCTCGGCTATCTATATTTAACGAACCAACCTGATCGATTAGATGAATTAATGAGTGACTATTTAACGAAAATAGATATGCGAAAGGAGGGAGAATAATCGTGGATCGTGAATTCATTACCGGGAAAAACCCGATCATTGAAGCGCTTCGTTCAGGCCGGCCGATGAATAAAATTTGGATTGGTGAAGGATCACAAAAAGGACAAATGCAAAAGGTTCTTGAGCTGGCCAAAGAACAGGGTGTGCTTGTCCAGCATGTTCCAAAGCGTAAGCTCGACCAGTTAATCGGGCATGAAAACCATCAAGGAGTCGTCGCTTCTGTCGCTGCGTATGAATATGCAGAAATGGATGACCTATTTCAACGAGCAGCAGAAAAAGGAGAAGAGCCATTTTTTATTGTCCTGGATGAAGTGGAGGACCCTCATAACCTTGGGTCGATCCTTCGAACAGCCGATGCTGCAGGTGTCCATGGTGTCATCATTCCGAAAAGACGAGCCGTTGGCTTAACACAGACGGTTGCGAAAGCGTCTACGGGAGCTATTGAGTATGTGCCTGTTGTGCGGGTGACGAACTTGGCACGGACGATGGAAGATTTAAAAAAGCGCGGCCTTTGGTTTATCGGAACCGATGCAAAAGGAAGTGAAGATTATAGAGGCGCAGCCTATGACATGCCAATCGCACTTGTCATTGGCAGTGAAGGTAAAGGGTTAAGTCGTCTCGTTCGCGAAAAGTGTGATTTTCTTGTGCGAATTCCGATGGTTGGTCAGGTAACGTCGCTGAATGCGTCTGTTGCTACTAGCCTTCTTATGTATGAGGCTTATCGTAAGCGACATCCGTTAGGTAGGGAGTAGCATGAGGGAGATTTTAATCGTTGACGGCTACAACATGATTGGTGCATGGCCTGAATTAAAGGAATTAAAGGATCGCGATTTGGCTCTCGCACGGGACAAGCTCATCGATCGGTTAGCCGAGTATCAAGCTTATACAGGTTGTAAGGTTATCCTTGTTTTTGATGCCCATATGGTTCCTGGCGTTGGGCGAACGTATAACAATCACCGTATCGAAGTAATTTATACGAGAAAAAACGAGACGGCAGATGAGCGAATTGAAAGGCTCGTTCGGGAATTGAAACGGATTGATACCCAAATCTATGTAGCCACTTCTGACCTCGCAGAACAATCCCATATTTTTGGGAGTGGAGCCCTGCGAAAGTCAGCAAGAGAGCTTCATAATGAAATGGAAGTAACAGGAAAGGGGATTGAGAAAACTGTCGAAAAAAGCAATAAAGAACATAATTCGACAAAAATTGCCCTTACCGAAGAATTGGCCGAAATTTTTGAAAAATGGCGTCGAGGCGACAGATGAGCGGTTGACGGACTGGAAAATCGTGCTATATAATGTTCGTATAATTTAGACAACAGCTTGTCCGGAGGGATTTCCATGAGCGTGGACCTAAATGCAACTGCTTCCAACCTTGATTTTAATCAGATTGAAGATGAAGGCTTAGTAAACCGAGTTCGTAATGGAGATGGTGCTGCACTGGAGTATTTGATTCATAAGTATAAGAACTTTGTCCGTGCAAAAGCTCGCTCTTACTTTTTGATTGGTGCTGATCATGAAGATATTGTTCAGGAAGGCATGATTGGCTTATACAAAGCAATTCGTGACTTTAAAGGGGACAAGCTATCTTCGTTTAAGGCATTTGCTGAGCTGTGCATTACCCGCCAGATTATCACGGCTATCAAAACGGCAACTCGTCAAAAGCACATACCTCTTAACTCCTATGTTTCTCTCGATAAGCCTCTCTACGATGAAGAATCTGATCGTACGTTGCTTGATGTCGTTTGTGGCTCGCGCGTAACGGACCCAGAAGAGCTTCTAATCAATCAGGAAGAGTTTGATGACATAGAAGTGAAAATGGGCGAGTTATTGAGTGATTTAGAGCGTAAGGTGCTAATGCTTTATCTTGATGGTAGGTCGTATCAAGAAATCTCTGCGGAACTGAATCGTCATGTAAAGTCGATTGATAATGCGCTCCAACGTGTGAAGCGCAAGTTAGAGCGGTATATGGAATTGAAGGGTGTTAGCTTGTAATCTAGTAAATACAGTTCGTCAAGTCGAACTGCCTAATGGCTGAGCACATAGAGTCCCGCCTTTTCAAACCAATAAGAGAACCGATTGACACTCAAACGCTTGTATGCTACATTGAGGTAGTCTGTACACTGAACCAAGTGGGAGGGTTTTCATTGGGAGTGAAGCGAATTCTTGCGTGCGTCGAATGTAGGTCACGCAACTACTCAACGAAAACCAATCAGCAGTCTCATACCGACCGCTTGGAAATGAAAAAGTTTTGTAGGACGTGTAACCGACACACGCTTCACCGAGAAACGAAATAATGTTTTACCGTTATTAATTTTCGATTGCTTTATTTATGAATCGATGAAACTGCAAGAAAAGAAGCTTTAACTATTTTAGACTTGGTGACGAACCAAGTCCAAAATGGTTTTCGGGGTTGCTGTGTATATAAAGTGTACCCCTGCATTTTTGGCTTATGCAATTCTCGGTTGCTTTAAGCGAGTTTTTGAATAGAAGAGGTGCCCTTTGTCTATATTGATTGGTGCTGGAGGTGTCTGTCGTGGCTGGCGGCGTAAAAGGTATTGGTAAGTTTTTTGGTGATGTAGTAGCGGAGATGAAGCGAGTCTCTTGGCCGACTCGTAAGGAGCTTACTCGCTATACACTTGTTGTATTAGGGACTGTAGCGTTCATTACGGTATTCTTTGCCGTTGTTGATTATGGAATTTCCGCCCTCGTACGTGGATTGATTGAATAATGGCCGATGACTAGCGGAACTGCGTAAGTTCGTAAGTGCGAGGTTCCTGAACTTTTGCCCATTCACACCTAGTTGGTTGTGAATGAACCGAAGAGGAGGGAAGGACATAAACCGTCCTACTGTTTATGGAGAAAAATTGGTATGTGGTCCACACGTATTCGGGCTATGAAAACAAAGTGAAGACGAATTTGGAAAAGCGTGTAGAGTCAATGGACATGACCGACAAAATCTTTCGCGTGATGGTTCCGGTTGAAGAGGAAACGGAAGTGAAGAACGGAAAGAGTAAACAAGTTTCCCGTAAAGTCTTTCCGGGATATGTGCTTGTAGAAATGGTCATGACCGATGATTCTTGGTACGTGGTCCGAAATACACCTGGGGTGACTGGTTTTGTCGGTTCCGCAGGTGCGGGATCAAAGCCAACCCCGCTTCTTCCAGAAGAAGTAGACGCGATTTTGCGCCAGATGGGCATGCAAGAGGAGCGACAAGTAGAGATTGATTTCCAATTAAAGGAATCTGTAAAAGTGAAAGAAGGTCCTTTTGCCAACTTCATTGGAACGATTGAAGAAATTCAACTGGACAAGCGTAAGCTAAAAGTGCATGTGAACATGTTTGGAAGAGAAACCCCAGTTGAGCTTGAATTCACCCAGATTGAAAAGATTTAAGAAAGTCTTGATATCTTGATCTGGAAGTGATAAAATTTTTGTGTTTGATCCTGGTTTGTTTTCATGAACCATCGGGTGCGTACAAGCATCCGTTTTTTGAGTGGGAGGGCAAAATGCCCGGTTAACCACATCACGGACTAAGGAGGTGTGTCACGTGGCTAAAAAGGTTATTAAAATGGTAAAGCTACAAATTCCAGCAGGTAAAGCGAACCCAGCTCCACCGGTTGGTCCTGCACTAGGTCAAGCAGGTGTGAACATTATGGGTTTTTGTAAGGAATTTAACGCTCGTACTTCAGACCAAGCAGGTCTTATCATTCCGGTTGAAATCACGGTGTTTGAAGACCGTTCGTTTACATTTGTCACAAAAACTCCGCCTGCTGCTGTTCTTTTGAAAAAAGCAGCTGGAATCGAGTCAGGCTCTGGTGAGCCAAACCGTAACAAAGTTGCAACGGTTAAACGAGACAAGGTGCGCGAAATTGCTGAGACGAAAATGCCTGATTTGAACGCTGCCGATGTTGAAGCAGCTATGCGTATGGTTGAAGGTACGGCTCGAAGCATGGGTATTGTGATTGAGGACTAATGGCTAAGGTTTGAGTGAAGGTTGCGATCGAGGAGAAACTCCTTTTGCCTGTTGGGGCTCGCAACCTTTCATAGTGGGAGGTATAACCGCTAAAACCACATACGAGGAGGAAAAATAGCAATGGCTAAACGTGGAAAAAAATATTTAGAAGCGGTCAAGTTAATCGACCGTGATCAAGCGTATCAAGTAGAAGAAGCATTAGAGTTAGTGAAAAAGGCTTCTGTTGCAAAATTTGATGAAACGGTGGAAGTTGCTGTACGTTTAGGAGTAGATCCTAAGAAAGCGGATCAACAAATTCGCGGTGCTGTTGTTCTTCCAAACGGTACGGGTAAAACACAACGCGTGCTCGTATTCGCAAAGGGAGAAAAAGCAAAGGAAGCAGAAGCGGCTGGAGCAGACTATGTTGGTGATGAAGATTACATTAACAAAATCAGCCAAGGTTGGTTCGATTTTGATGTGATCGTTGCGACACCTGACATGATGGCTCAAGTTGGTAAGCTTGGTCGTGTTCTTGGACCAAAAGGCTTAATGCCAAACCCGAAAACAGGTACAGTTACATTCGAAGTTGAAAAAGCGGTAAATGATATCAAAGCAGGTAAAGTGGAATACCGTGTAGACAAAGCTGGTAACATCCACGTTCCGATTGGTAAAGTATCGTTTGACACAGCGAAACTTGCTGAGAACTTCGAAACAATCATCGATACGCTTGTGAAAGCAAAGCCAGCTGCGGCGAAAGGAACTTACTTGAAGAACATCGCTGTTTCTTCAACAATGGGTCCTGGTGTGAAAGTTAGCACAGCTAGCTTTGGGAAATAAATTAAAAGTTGACAATGCGATCACTCTTGCGTATACTAACGGAGTGTTCTGTTAAAAATCAATAGAGCTTGTTCAGAAAGAACTTTTTGAACAGGCGTTGAAACATACCGTAGACAGTAGGTGCGTGATTCGCTTAATTTCCTACCGAGGTAAGCAAATAGATGAAAGTCTTTTGACTGGACTCGTATGCCCTCATGTCTGCATGGGGGCATTTTCGTTGGCCTCTTGACTGAAACGGTATGGAACGATCCTACAGGAGGTGTGAAAGATGAGTGTCCTAGAACAAAAAAAGCAAATCGTTACTGAAATCGCAACGAAGTTAAAGGAAAGCCAATCGACAGTTGTGGTTGACTATCGTGGATTAAACGTAGCTGAAGTAACTGAGCTTCGTAAGCAACTTCGCGAAGCGGGCTGTGAGTTCAAAGTATATAAAAATACGATGACTCGCCGTGCAGCGGAAGTAGCGGAGTTAACCGAACTTAATGACGTGCTTGTAGGCCCAACTGCGATTGCATTCCACAATGAAGATGCGATTGCACCAGCGAAGATCATTAACAGCTTCGCAAAGGAACATGAAGCGCTTGAAATCAAAGCGGGTGTCATTGAAGGAAACGTAGCGTCTGTTGAAGAAGTGAAAGCACTTGCGGAACTTCCATCACGCGAAGGTCTTCTTTCTATGTTGCTTAGCGTGCTTCAAGCACCTGTGCGCAACTTTGCGTTGGCGACAAAAGCTGTGGCTGACCAAAAAGAAGAGCAAGGCGCCTAATGACGTGTGTTTTATCCATTGATCGGATGATTAATATGAAAATAGGGAGGATTTATCAATGAGCAAAGATCAAATCATTGAAGCGATTAAAGAAATGACAGTTTTAGAACTTAACGACCTTGTAAAAGCAATTGAAGAAGAGTTTGGTGTAACAGCAGCAGCTCCTGTAGCAGTAGCTGGTGGCGCAGCTGCAGAAGGTGGCGCGGCAGAAAAAACAGAATTTGATGTTGTCCTTGAATCAGCTGGTGGTTCTAAGATCAACGTTATCAAAGTTGTTCGTGAAATCACTGGTCTTGGCCTTAAAGAAGCAAAAGCACTTGTTGACGGTGCTCCAGCTCCAATTAAAGAAGGCGTAGCGAAAGAAGAAGCTGAAGAAATGAAAGCGAAGCTTGAAGAAGCAGGTGCTTCTGTAGAGCTTAAGTAGTCATAATTAGCAAAAAGAGGCTCGCGATATCGCGGGTCTTTTTTTCCACTTCTTTTAAAAACGTTACGTCTTTGCTTGATAAGTATAAATGATCGCTTCCGCTAGTAAATAGTGGCGGCAAGTCGAGTTTTTTTAAGACTATCATGAAACTTAATCTGATGAACGGACCTGATAGGCTTCGGTGCATGGATTGACTTATAGGTGGGAATAGGAATAGGAGGGGGTGGCGTAATGACAGACCATTATTATAGTGCAAATCCGATCGTTGGAAGTGATGAGCGAAGCTGGTCCTATACCCTTCGAGGTCATTCTTTTCAATTTACGACAGACCGTGGTGTTTTTTCGAAACAAGAGGTGGACTTTGGTAGTCGTTTATTAATTGAGACATTTCAATTCCCTGAAATTGAAGGAGATGTGCTAGATGTCGGTTGCGGCTACGGGCCAATCGGGATTTCCCTTGCAAGGGATGGAGGAGAGCGCTCGGTTCATATGGTGGATGTAAATGAACGAGCCATCGACCTTGCGAAACGAAATGCAACGGCGAATCACGTAAAAAATGTTGTCGTTTATCGAAGTGACTTGTTCCAACAAGTGCAAGATCGACAATTTGCGGCCATCGTTACAAACCCACCGATACGTGCTGGCAAAAGAGTCGTTCATCAACTTTTTGAGGATGCGCGCGATTACCTTTTATCAAACGGTGAGTTATGGATCGTCATTCAAAAGAAGCAAGGTGCTCCATCGACGCTTGATAAGCTGCATAACTTGTACGAAGAAGTAGAGGTCGTCACGAAGAAAAAAGGGTATTTTATTATTCGTGCAAAAAGAATTGACTGACGATTGCTTTTGTGTTATTGTTATTTAATGCGTATGAATGCCTTTTTATAAATCAAAAAAGGAGTCGTTTGTCAAGTGGATCAACGAGTATATTTAAGGAAGGATTTGGCTATCCTTATATAATCGAATGGTGTAGAGGATTATGGTTTGTGGATAAAACCATTTTTTCTTTTTGTTCCTCTTTCATAGGTTCAAGGGAAGCCAGTGATCTGACAAATGGCAAAAGCATGTTTTTATAGCTCCTGTACTTTTTTAAAAAGAAGACTACTGATTCAGTGAGTCTGATTTTTAGGAGGAAAGTACCTGCGCTTTTCTTAGTATTTGTTCAAAAAAACGTAACGCGAGGCGGTAAAGTTTTAACCGTTTTCGGGTTGTTTCTTTTGAACATCCTCTATTACTATAACGCGAGATTTGAGGGGTGAATCAGTTGACAGGTCAACTCATTCAGTATGGACGCCACCGCCAACGTAGAAGCTATGCACGAATCAATGAAGTTTTGGAGCTACCAAACTTAATCGAGATTCAAACAGCTTCTTATCAATGGTTTCTTGATGAGGGGTTACGTGAAATGTTTCAGGACATTTCACCCATTCAAGACTTCACCGGAAATTTAGTTTTAGAGTTTATTGATTATAGTCTCGGAGAACCAAAATATCCGGTGGATGAGTCAAAAGAACGTGATGTGACCTATGCGGCGCCTTTACGTGTGAAAGTTCGCTTAATTAACAAAGAAACTGGTGAAGTAAAAGAGCAAGAAGTGTTTATGGGGGACTTCCCGCTCATGACAGACACGGGAACGTTCATCATTAACGGAGCGGAGCGAGTGATCGTTTCTCAGCTTGTTCGTTCACCTAGTGTTTACTATAGCGAGAAGATTGATAAAAACGGAAAAAAAGGTTACACCGCAACGGTGATTCCAAATCGTGGTGCATGGTTAGAGTTAGAGACCGATGCAAAGGATATTGTCTATGTGAGAATCGATCGTACACGGAAGATTCCTGTAACGGTTCTTTTGCGTGCCCTTGGGTTTGGTTCTGATCAAGAAATCATTGATTTACTAGGAGAAGACGAGTATCTACGCAACACGCTAGAAAAAGATAACACAGACAGTGCCGAAAAAGCATTGCTGGAAATCTACGAGCGTCTTCGCCCAGGTGAACCACCTACTGTCGAAAATGCGAAAAGCTTACTCGACTCTCGTTTCTTTGACCCAAAACGCTATGACTTAGCGAATGTAGGTCGCTATAAAGTCAATAAAAAATTACACATAAAAAACCGCCTATTCAATCAGCGCTTAGCAGAAACGCTTATTGATCCAGAAACCGGAGAAGTGATTGCGGAAGAAGGGTCCATTATTGATCGTCGTACGTTGGATCGCATTCTCCCATATTTAGAAAACAATGTTGGTTTCCGGACTGTTCGCATGTCTGGTGGTGTTGTGGAAGAAGATGAAGTTCGTCTTCAATCGGTGAAAATCTATGCACCAGATGATCAAGATGGAGAACATGTCATTCGTGTCATCGGCAACGGACTTGTTGAAAAGGAAATTAAGCATATTACACCGGCGGACATCATCGCTTCGATTAACTACTTCTTTAACTTGTTGCATGGTGTCGGTGGAACCGATGACATTGATCATTTAGGAAACCGTCGCCTCCGTTCTGTCGGTGAGTTGTTGCAAAACCAATTCCGTATCGGATTATCGCGTATGGAGCGGGTTGTTCGTGAGCGTATGTCTATTCAAGACCCGAACAGCATTACGCCGCAAGCACTTATTAACATTCGCCCAGTGATTGCATCGATTAAAGAGTTCTTTGGTAGCTCACAGCTATCTCAATTCATGGATCAGACGAACCCGTTAGCGGAGTTAACGCATAAGCGTCGTCTTTCTGCGTTAGGGCCTGGAGGATTAACACGTGAGCGCGCAGGGTTTGAGGTTCGTGACGTCCACTACTCCCACTATGGACGGATGTGTCCGATTGAGACACCGGAGGGTCCAAACATCGGTTTGATCAACTCGTTATCCACTTATGCTAAAGTCAACGAGTTCGGCTTTATGGAGACACCTTATCGCCGCGTAGACCCTGAAACTGGGAAGGTTACGGCGCAAATTGATTACTTAACGGCAGATGAAGAAGATAACTACGTTGTGGCCCAGGCGAACATGAAGCTTGCCGAGGACGGATCGTTTATCGATGAAAACATTATCGCCCGCTTCCGTGGTGAGAATATCGTTGTATCTAGAGATCGTGTGGACTACATGGACGTATCGCCGAAGCAAGTCGTTTCAGCTGCGACATCATGTATCCCGTTCTTAGAAAACGATGACTCTAACCGGGCGCTTATGGGTGCGAACATGCAACGTCAGGCGGTACCGCTTCTTGTACCGGAAGCTCCAATTGTCGGAACAGGGATGGAGCACATATCGGCGAAAGATTCGGGTGCTGCGATCGTCTCTAAACACCGCGGAATTGTCGAGCGAGTAACGGCGAAAGAAATTTGGGTTCGTCGTCTAGAAGAAGTGGACGGAAAAGAGATCAAAGGGGATCTTGATAAATATCGCCTACAGAAGTTTATTCGCTCGAACCAAGGAACGAGCTACAACCAACGTCCAATCGTAAAAGAAGGAGACGTGGTGGAGAAGCGTGAAATCCTTGCTGATGGACCTTCGATGGAAAAAGGTGAGATGGCGCTCGGACGCAACGTTCTCGTCGGCTTCATGACTTGGGAAGGGTACAACTATGAGGATGCGATTATTTTAAGTGAGCGTCTCGTAAAAGACGATGTGTACACATCGATTCACATTGAGGAGTACGAGTCAGAAGCTCGTGACACGAAGCTTGGGCCAGAAGAAATTACGCGGGATATTCCAAACGTCGGGGAAGATGCATTGCGCAACTTGGATGAGCGAGGAATCATTCGCGTTGGGGCAGAAGTAAAAGATGGCGATATTCTCGTCGGTAAAGTAACGCCTAAAGGTGTGACGGAGCTGACAGCGGAAGAGCGTTTACTTCATGCCATCTTCGGTGAGAAAGCTCGTGAAGTACGTGATACGTCCTTACGTGCGCCGCATGGCGGAGACGGAATCGTCCTTGACGTGAAAATCTTCAACCGTGAAGACGGTGATGAACTGCCTCCTGGTGTAAACCAGCTCGTCCGTGTGTACATTGTTCAGAAGCGTAAAATTCATGAAGGGGATAAAATGGCCGGTCGTCACGGTAACAAAGGGGTTATCTCTCGGATTCTTCCAGAAGAGGATATGCCGTATTTACCTGATGGCACGCCGATTGACATTATGTTAAACCCACTAGGGGTACCTTCACGAATGAATATCGGACAAGTGCTTGAACTTCATTTAGGAATGGCGGCTAGACGTCTTGGCCTTCATGTGGCATCACCAGTATTTGACGGTGCTAGTGAAGAGGACGTCTGGGCGACGCTTGAAGAAGCAGGAATGGCGCGAGACGGAAAAACGATCTTGTATGATGGACGTACAGGTGAACCGTTTGATAATCGTGTCTCCGTCGGCATTATGTACATGATCAAGCTTGCTCACATGGTTGACGATAAGTTGCACGCACGTTCGACAGGTCCTTACTCCCTTGTAACGCAACAGCCATTGGGAGGTAAAGCGCAGTTCGGTGGTCAGCGTTTTGGTGAGATGGAGGTATGGGCATTAGAAGCTTATGGTGCTGCCTACACCCTTCAAGAAATCCTTACCGTCAAATCGGATGACGTCGTAGGTCGTGTGAAAACGTACGAAGCCATCGTAAAGGGAGAAAACGTCCCTGAGCCTGGTGTTCCAGAATCATTTAAAGTTCTTATAAAAGAGCTACAGTCTCTCGGTATGGACGTCAAGATGCTATCAAGTACTGAGGAAGAGATTGAAATGAAAGAGCTTGATGATGAGGATGAACAAGCAAGCGACAAATTGAACTTGAATATTGATTCAACAGAATCAAATGTTTAATCAGCTGAAAGGGGAGCAGTCCCCTTTCACTTGCTCTTTAAATTCGTTACCTGCTTTTGGACATGGAAATCATAAGGGAGGTTGGCCCCTTGATAGACGTAAACAATTTTGAGTACATGAAAATTGGTCTTGCTTCACCAAATAAAATTCGTTCTTGGTCTCGCGGCGAAGTGAAAAAGCCGGAAACCATTAACTACCGTACCCTCAAACCAGAAAAAGACGGGCTTTTCTGCGAGCGTATTTTCGGTCCGCAAAAGGACTGGGAGTGTCACTGTGGAAAATATAAGCGCGTTCGCTACAAAGGGGTCGTTTGTGACCGTTGTGGTGTTGAAGTCACGCGGGCGAAGGTTCGCCGTGAGCGGATGGGTCATATTGAGCTAGCAGCACCTGTCTCTCATATTTGGTACTTTAAAGGAATCCCAAGCCGAATGGGGCTTGTTTTGGATATGTCTCCACGATCACTTGAAGAAGTCATCTACTTTGCTTCTTATGTAGTGACAGATCCAGGGGATACACCACTTGAAAAGAAACAATTACTTTCTGAAAAAGAATTTCGCGCGTACTTAGATAAATATGGCCGCTCATTTACAGCGCAAATGGGGGCGGAAGCGATTCGTAAGCTGCTTATGGATATCGACCTCGATAAAGAAGTCGATGGGCTAAAAGAAGAGCTTCAAACAGCGCAAGGCCAACGCCGGACACGTGCAATTAAACGACTGGAGGTGCTTGAAGCATTTCGTAACTCTGGAAATGAACCTTCTTGGATGATCCTTGATGTTCTTCCGGTCATTCCACCAGAATTACGTCCAATGGTTCAGCTTGATGGGGGGCGCTTTGCAACCTCTGACCTCAACGACTTATATCGTCGCGTGATTAACCGGAACAACCGGTTAAAGCGTCTCTTAGATCTAGGCGCACCAAGCATTATTGTGCAAAACGAGAAGCGTATGCTGCAAGAAGCGGTTGACGCTCTCATCGATAACGGTCGCCGTGGTCGCCCTGTGACAGGTCCTGGTAACCGCCCACTTAAATCTCTTTCTCATATGTTGAAAGGGAAGCAAGGGCGCTTCCGTCAAAACCTTCTCGGGAAGCGTGTAGACTACTCGGGTCGTTCCGTTATCGTCGTAGGTCCGAACTTAAAAATGTATCAGTGCGGCCTGCCAAAGGAAATGGCGCTTGAGCTGTTCAAGCCATTTGTCATGAAAGAGCTTGTTAGCAAAGGGTTAGCACATAACATTAAAAGCGCGAAACGAAAAGTGGAACGGGTACAACCAGAGGTATGGGACGTTCTTGAAGAAGTTATCAAAGAGCATCCGGTTCTTCTTAACCGTGCACCGACCCTTCACCGTTTAGGAATCCAAGCGTTTGAGCCGACACTCGTGGAAGGTCGTGCGATCAAGCTGCATCCGCTTGTATGTACAGCGTATAATGCCGACTTTGACGGGGACCAAATGGCGGTTCACGTCCCGCTATCAGCAGAAGCTCAAGCTGAGGCGCGGATTTTAATGTTGGCTGCGCAAAACATCTTAAACCCGAAAGATGGAAAGCCGGTTGTTACGCCGTCACAAGATATGGTTCTTGGGAACTACTATTTGACGATGGAGCGTGAAGGTGCAAAAGGCGAAGGTTCTGTATTTAAAGATACGAACGAAGCTTTAATCGCGTACCAAAACGGCTATGTTCATTTGCATACGCGGATTGCGATTCCTGTTGCTTCTTTAGGGAAAACGACATTTAAAGAAGAGCAAAACTCTCAGTTGTTGTTAACAACGGTTGGAAAGCTTATTTTTAATGAGATTTTACCTGAATCGTTCCCTTATGTGAATGAGCCAACTGCTCATAACTTAGAGGTGGAAACACCGAGCAAGTATATGGTTCCGACTTCAACCAATGTGAAGGAACTTTTCCAAGAGCGTGATGTAGTCGCTCCATTTAAGAAAGGATTCCTTGGAAACATCATTGCTGAAGTGTTTAAGAAGTTTAAGATTACCGAAACGTCTAAAATGCTTGACCGTATGAAAGACCTCGGGTTTAAATACTCAACGAAAGCTGGTATTACGGTCGGTGTTGCCGATATCGTAGTCCTGCCAGAGAAGAAGGAAATTCTTGCTGAAGCTGAGAAAAAGGTTGATCGTGTGCTTAAGCAATTCCGCCGTGGTTTAATTACGGAAGAAGAGCGTTATGACCGTGTCATCTCCATCTGGAGTGAAGCGAAGGATGTCATTCAAGATAAGTTGATGGGCTCCTTAGATAAACGCAACCCGATCTTTATGATGAGTGACTCTGGTGCCCGTGGTAACGCCTCTAACTTTACACAGTTAGCAGGTATGCGTGGGTTAATGGCGAACCCGTCCGGTCGAATTATCGAACTTCCAATTAAATCAAGCTTCCGTGAAGGGTTAACCGTCCTCGAGTACTTTATTTCGACTCACGGTGCCCGTAAAGGTCTTGCCGATACAGCCCTTAAGACAGCTGACTCTGGTTACTTAACACGACGTCTTGTTGACGTTGCCCAGGATGTCATCGTTCGCGAGGATGATTGTGGTACGGATCGTGGCTTAGAAGTGGAAGCCATTAAGGAAGGGAACGAAATCATTGAAGGTCTTTACGACCGACTTGTTGGCCGCGTAGCCTTTAAGACGGTTCGTCACCCTGAAACCGGTGAGCCGATTGTAAAGAAAAACGAGCTAATTCACGAAGATCTCGCAAAGGAAATTGTTGAAGCTGGAGTTGAACAAGTAACGATTCGCTCTGTCTTCACATGCGATACACGTCACGGTGTATGTAAAAAATGCTACGGCCGCAACCTTGCAACAGGTAGCGATGTAGAAGTTGGCGAAGCGGTAGGTATCATCGCAGCTCAATCGATCGGTGAACCAGGAACGCAGTTAACGATGCGTACGTTCCACACCGGTGGGGTTGCGGGAGACGATATTACTCAAGGTCTTCCGCGGATTCAGGAGCTATTCGAAGCTCGTAATCCAAAAGGGCAAGCGGTTATCACCGAGATTGAAGGGGAAGTTACCAACATTAATGATGCAGATAAGCGCGAAATTACGGTCAAAGGTGAAATGGAGACGAAAACTTACTCCATTCCTTACGGCGCTCGTATTAAAGTAGAGCTTGGCGAGCAAGTCGTTCCGGGACAGAGCTTAACTGAAGGGTCTATTGATCCGAAAGAGTTGCTGAAAGTTCAAGGGATGACAGGTGTTCAAGAATACTTGCTTCGTGAAGTACAAAAAGTATACCGTATGCAAGGGGTAGAAATTGGCGACAAGCACGTAGAAGTGATGGTTCGTCAAATGCTACGTAAGATTCGCGTTATTGATGCAGGGGACACAGAAGTGTTGCCAGGCTCTCTAATTGAGATCCAACACTTTAATGATGAGAACAAAAAAGTTCTCCTTTCAGGAAAACGCCCTGCAACCGGTCGCCCAGTCTTACTTGGAATTACGAAAGCATCCCTTGAAACAGACTCGTTCCTATCAGCCGCATCGTTCCAGGAAACGACGCGTGTTCTTACCGATGCAGCCATTAAAGGGAAAAGAGATGAGCTTGTTGGCCTAAAAGAAAATGTCATCATCGGGAAGCTCGTGCCAGCAGGTACAGGTATGAACCGTTACCGTAACTTAGACATTGTGTCCGATTATGACCAACAAGCCGTTGGTACCGAAGAAGCAGTGATGGAAGAAGCGGTAACGACAGAATAAAAGTTTTTCATAACCTTTACAAAGAAGTGGTTGACACGTAAAATACACGATGATATGATATCTGAGTGTGCCTAGGAGAATACCTGTAACTTTGGAGGATCGATCCATGTCTTATGAAAAAGTTTCGCAGGCTACGGACTTAGTCATAGGTACGAAGCAAACTCTTAAAGCGCTTGAGCAAGAAGAGGTGCTTGAGGTCGTCATTGCAAAAGATGCGGAGCCCCGCGTTGTCAATAAAGTAGAAGCAATGGCAAGTGTTAAGCAGATCCCTATCATCTATGTCGATTCGATGAAAAAGCTTGGGAAAGCTTGTGGGATCGATGTTGGTGCAGCCACTGTAGCATTGAAAAAGTAATAATGTTTTTGCCTTGCGGAGCACTCCGCTAGGCAAAAACTTTACTTTTACTTAAAAATGAACCACCAGGATCAGTGGTCTTGAAAAACACTGTTAAGGAAGGGAGGAAAACATAGATGCCTACAATTAATCAGCTAATCCGTAAAGGACGTAAGGCTAAGGTGAAAAAGTCCGACTCACCTGCGCTTAATAAAGGCTACAACAGCTTCAAAAAAGTGCAAACAGACTTGTCTTCTCCGCAAAAACGCGGTGTTTGTACGCGTGTCGGTACGATGACACCGAAGAAGCCGAACTCAGCGCTTCGTAAATATGCTCGTGTGCGTCTATCGAACCAAATCGAGGTAACAGCGTACATCCCAGGAATCGGACACAACCTCCAAGAGCACAGCGTTGTGCTTATTCGCGGAGGCCGTGTAAAAGACTTACCAGGGGTACGTTACCATATCGTTCGTGGAGCTCTTGATACGGCTGGTGTTCAAGATCGTATGCAAGGTCGCTCAAAATACGGTACGAAACGTCCAAAAGACAAGAAGTAATGGTTGGATAAAACAATTTGTTTAAATGTTGAAAGGAGGGGAAACAATGCCTCGTAAAGGACCTGTCGCACGTCGCGATGTATTACCAGATCCAATTTACAATTCTAAGCTTGTTACTCGCCTCATTAACCGCATCATGGTTGATGGAAAGCGCGGGATTGCACAAAAGATTTTATACAATGCGTTTGAACTTGTTAGAGAACGTAGCGGAAAAGATCCTATGGAAGTGTTCGATCAAGCGTTAAAGAACATCATGCCTGTTCTTGAAGTTAAAGCACGCCGTGTAGGTGGTGCCAACTATCAAGTACCAGTGGAAGTGAAGCCTGAGCGCCGCACGACATTAGGACTTCGTTGGTTAGTGAACTACTCTCGCCTTCGTGGTGAAAAAACGATGGAAGAGCGTTTAGCTAACGAAATTCTAGATGCTGCAAACAACACAGGTGCCGCTGTGAAGAAGCGTGAGGATACTCACAAAATGGCGGAAGCGAACAAAGCGTTTGCACACTATCGTTGGTAGGATCAAGTTAAGATATTTGTTCAAAAAGAACGGCTTCAAGCCGGCCTTTTTGAACAATTCTACATTTCAATAAATCTAATCTTATGAACGCAGGAAGGAGAAATAACAGATGGCAAGAGAGTTCTCCTTAGAAAATACGCGTAATATCGGGATCATGGCTCACATCGATGCCGGTAAGACAACAACAACAGAGCGGATTTTGTTCTACACAGGACGTATCCATAAAATTGGTGAGACTCACGAAGGTGCTTCTCAAATGGACTGGATGGAGCAGGAGCAAGAGCGTGGAATCACGATCACATCTGCTGCAACAACAGCTCAATGGAAGAACAATCGTATCAACATCATCGATACTCCTGGACACGTAGACTTTACCGTTGAGGTTGAACGTTCTTTACGTGTATTAGATGGAGCTGTTGCGGTACTTGATGCTCAATCAGGTGTTGAGCCGCAAACAGAGACAGTTTGGCGTCAAGCAACAACTTACGGTGTTCCTCGTGTCGTGTTCGTTAACAAAATGGACAAAACAGGAGCAGACTTCTTATATTCCGTAAGCACTCTTCGTGACCGCCTTCAAGCAAATGCGCATCCGATCCAACTACCAATTGGTGCGGAAGACAATTTTGAAGGAATCATCGACTTAGTTGATATGGTCGCTTATTTCTATGAAGATGATCTCGGAACAAGAACGGAAGCGAAGGAAATTCCTGACGAGTATAAAGAGCAAGCGCAAGAGTATCATGAGAAACTAGTGGAAGCTGCTGCTGAACTAGATGAAGAACTCATGATGAAATACTTAGAAGGAGAAGAACTTACAAAGGAAGAATTAAAAGCTGCGATCCGTAAAGGAACGTGTAATGTAGAATTCTACCCAGTCCTTTGTGGTTCGGCATTTAAGAACAAAGGTGTTCAGCTTATGCTAGACGCTGTTCTTGATTACCTCCCTTCTCCACTTGATGTACCTGCAATTAAAGGCCATGTTCCAGATACAGAAGAAGAAGCTGTTCGTAAACCTGGTGACGATCAGCCGTTTGCGGCGCTTGCGTTTAAGGTTATGACAGACCCTTATGTTGGTAAGCTTACGTTCTTCCGTGTATATTCTGGAACGCTAGATTCAGGATCATACGTTAAGAACTCGACAAAAGATAAGCGTGAGCGCGTCGGTCGTATCCTACAAATGCACGCGAACCACCGTGAGGAAATTTCGACAGTTTACTCTGGTGACATTGCAGCAGCCGTAGGTTTAAAAGATACGTCTACAGGCGATACACTTTGTGACGAAAAGAATCTTGTTATTCTTGAGTCTATGGAGTTCCCAGAGCCTGTTATCCACTTGTCCGTTGAGCCTAAGTCAAAAGCCGACCAAGATAAAATGGGCTTAGCGCTTGCGAAGCTTGCTGAAGAGGATCCAACATTCAAAACACACACAGATGAAGAAACTGGGCAAACGATCATTGCTGGAATGGGTGAGCTTCACCTAGACATTATCGTTGACCGTCTTCGCCGTGAGTTTAAAGTGGAAGCGAATGTTGGTGCACCTCAAGTTTCTTACCGTGAAACGATTCGTCAAGCAGCTCAAGTCGAAGGTAAATTCGTACGTCAATCTGGTGGTCGTGGTCAATACGGTCACGTGTGGATTGAATTCTCTCCTAACGAAGAAGGTGCCGGTTTCGAATTTGAAAATGGTATCGTCGGAGGGGTAGTACCAAGAGAATACATCCCATCTGTTCAAGCTGGTCTTGAAGAAGCACTTGAAAATGGTCTTCTTGCAGGTTACCCAGTGATTGACATTAAGGCGAAGCTTTTTGATGGTTCTTACCATGATGTCGACTCAAGTGAGATGGCGTTTAAGATTGCTGCTTCTATGGCACTTAAGAACGCAAAATCAAAATGTAACCCAGTTCTTCTTGAACCAATGATGAAAGTGGAAGTCGTTGTACCTGAGGAGTACATGGGTGACGTTATGGGTGACATCACTTCACGCCGTGGTCGCGTAGAAGGTATGGAAGCTCGCGGTAATGCTCAAGTGGTTAAAGCATTTGTTCCTCTTGCTGAAATGTTCGGTTACGCAACCTCTTTGCGTTCTCGTACACAAGGACGTGGAACTTACACAATGTTCTTCGATCACTACGAGGAAGTACCTAAGAGCATTTCTGAAGAAATTATTAAGAAAAACTCTGGTGAATAATTTTTGCTAGAGATTGTTTCAACAATGGTTTTGTTGTAAGCTAAGAAAGGTGATATTCTGAGGGTATCCGCCTTTCTTACCCATAAAATTTTCTATTTTGTTTATCTAAGGGAGGAAAAGATTCATGGCTAAGGAAAAATTCGACCGTTCCAAAACACATGCCAACATTGGTACAATTGGACACGTTGACCATGGTAAAACAACGTTAACTGCTGCAATTACAACTGTTCTTGCTAAGCGTAGCGGAAAAGGTGTAGCGATGGCATATGACGCTATCGATGGTGCACCAGAAGAGCGCGAGCGCGGTATCACAATCTCAACTGCACACGTTGAGTATGAAACTGACAACCGTCACTACGCGCACGTAGACTGCCCAGGACACGCTGACTACGTTAAGAACATGATCACTGGTGCTGCACAAATGGACGGCGGGATCCTTGTTGTATCCGCTGCTGATGGTCCAATGCCACAAACTCGTGAGCACATTCTTCTTTCTCGCCAAGTAGGTGTACCATACCTTGTAGTATTCCTTAACAAGTGTGACATGGTAGACGATGAAGAACTACTTGAGCTTGTAGAAATGGAAGTGCGCGATCTTCTTTCTGAGTATGACTTCCCTGGTGATGACGTACCAGTTATCCGTGGATCTGCTCTTAAAGCACTTGAAGGAGATGCTGAGTGGGAAGAAAAAATCATCGAGCTTATGGCTGCTGTTGATGATTACATCCCAACTCCAGAGCGTGACACTGAAAAACCATTCATGATGCCAGTTGAGGATGTATTCTCTATCACTGGTCGTGGTACAGTTGCTACTGGTCGTGTAGAGCGTGGTCAATTAAACGTTGGTGACGAAGTTGAAATCATCGGTCTTGAAGAAGAAGCGAAGAAAACAACTGTTACTGGTGTTGAAATGTTCCGTAAGCTTCTTGATTATGCAGAAGCTGGTGACAACATTGGTGCCCTTCTTCGTGGTGTAAGCCGTGAAGAAGTACAACGTGGCCAAGTACTTGCTAAGCCTGGTACAATTACTCCACACACAAACTTCAAAGCTGAAGTTTACGTTCTTTCTAAAGAAGAAGGTGGACGTCACACTCCATTCTTCTCTAACTATCGTCCGCAGTTCTACTTCCGTACAACTGACGTAACAGGTATCATTCAACTTCCAGACGGCGTTGAAATGGTTATGCCTGGAGACAACGTTGAAATGACAGTAGAACTAATCGCACCAATCGCGATCGAAGAAGGTACTAAGTTCTCTATCCGTGAGGGTGGACGTACTGTAGGTGCTGGCGTTGTAGCTTCTATCCAGAAGTAATGGCGATATAGATAAGAGGCTGGGACAAAACCCGGTAAATAAAAAATAGAGAGGCACTCATCCCAATAAGTTTGGGTGGGTGTCTCTCTTTCCTTTTTATGCTCTGCTAAACTTTGTTGTTGATTTTCGCTACAGGATGCTCGCTTGCCTCGGGCATTGCCTCAGCTTCCTCGGGAAAACCGCCCTGCGGGATCTTCGCCGAATGCTTTTCCCGAAGGCGTCTCGCTCCTTTCGCTACAATCAACTAATTTGTTGAAACCTAAAGGACACCTTCTGGTAAAATTAAAGTAACCACACAATAACTTACCGGGGGTGTCCTTATGTTTAAATATTATAACATGGATCAAGTGATTTTGCCGTTAGATTTAGAAGTAAAGCTTCAGGAAAAGGATATTGCCTACACTGTAAATGACCTCGTGGAACAGATTCCTGATGAAGCCTTCGCCAGTTTTTTGCGTGACACGGGCAGCCCTGCTTACCATCCACGAATGATGATGAAAGTGATTTTATGTGCTTACACACAATCTGTTTTCTCCGGAAGAAAAATGGAAGCATTACTCAAGGATAGTATTCGTATGATGTGGCTGGCTCAAGGATACGAACCGAGTTACCGTACCATCAATCGCTTTCGTGTCCACGAAGACGTAAAAGAACTACTACGTCAGTGCTTCGTCCAATTTCGTTGCCAGCTTGTGCAGGAAAAATTGATAGAGGAAGAAGCTATCTTTATTGACGGGACGAAGATCGAAGCGAACGCCAATAAATTTACGTTTGTTTGGCGCAAAGCGACGGAAAAATACAGTGCAGCTTTGGTGGAGAAATCCAATCAAATGTATGATGAATTGCTGGAAAAGGAAATTATTCCGATAATAGAACGGGAAGATCAGGAAGAACTATCTCCTAAAGAACTCCACGAGGTCGTGCAAAAGCTTGACGAGAAAGTGGAGGAATTTGATAAAAAAATTAAAGAAAGTGCAGAAGTAGAGGAACGTAAACAACTACGTTCGGAACGCAAAAGATCGAAACAGTACCTCAAACCGTTCAAAGATTTTTTGGCCCGCAAACAAAAATACCAAAACGACATGTCCATATTCGGAGAGCGTAACAGTTATTCCAAGACGGATCCGGATGCCACTTTTATGCGAATGAAAGATGATTACATGAAGAACGGCCAGCTAAAAGCAGGATATAATGTGCAAATTGCGACAGAAGGGCAATATACGCTTGCATTTGATGTCTTCGCAAATCCAACAGATACACGCACGCTTATTCCTTTTCTGGATAAGATTGAGGAACACTTCTTTAAGCTGCCCCAGTACATTGTCGCTGATGCAGGGTATGGTAGTGAACAGAATTATGAAGATGTAATGAATCGGGAGTGCACTCCACTTATCACGTATAATATGTACCGTAAGGAGAAGAAAAAAAGATATAAAAATAACGACTTTCACTCTGCCAATTGGGAATATGACGAGGAAACAGATTCTTTTACATGTCCAAACGGGCAAAAGTTGACGTTCCGTTACCTATCAAATCGGAAAGATAAAAGTGGTTTTACACGAGCATTTAAAGTCTACGAGTGTGAGGATTGTTCAGGTTGCCCATTCCGTTCCCAATGCACCAAGGCTAAAGAAGGCCATAACCGAAAAATACACTACAATGAAAAATGGGAACAGCAAAAGGAATCCATCAGACAAAAGCTTTCAGAAGAGAAAACGGGCGAAATCTACGGTAAACGTAAGATTGATGTGGAACCAGTCTTCGGATTTTTGAAGGCTAATTTGGGTTTCACTCGTATGTCAGTGAGAGGAAAAGAGAAGGTAAAAAATGAATTAGGTTTTGCATTCATGGCGGTGAACTTGAGAAAGTACACCGCCATGAGCAGTTAATAGGACAACAGATGACCAAAAATACAACTAAAAAGGGTCCAAACATCTTATTTTGATGGTCGGCCCTTTCTACAATTACTTCTTAGTTAGATTTGTCCCAGCCTCTTTTTTGGCTTCGTTTGGAACGGTCGTGCGTGAAATTACATTAAATCTGGACCAGTGAGGATGTGTGGTTTTGAAGCGGCTAGTTTCTTTGTTGACAACCTTTCGACTGAATGATCTTCCGTATTGGAGAATACTCGACTTTTACGAAGGTGGAATTTCTATTAAAAACGCTATCGAATACCATTACGCAGAGGACTAAGGCTAATGCAATAAGAAATTGATTCTGCAGGAAAATATGGAGACAAGCTGACTCATATTTTTGTAGAGACTGAGTTTGAGACTGTAAAGAAGCTTTATACGTGTTGCCGGTCGATCGCTCTTACTTTGAAGGGGGGTGCTACTCCGTTTTTATGAAGGGAGAGGCAACAGGATCTTAAGCCTTCCGGATTACGAAATGGAGCCCATAGTAAATACCCGTTACTACTATCTATTTAGAATTATGAAGTAGTAGGCGTTGAAGTTAAGGAGTCTTTTGCCGTCATGGGGAATTCAACTAAATGAACCAGAGATTCGAGCAATGGCACACGAAGGGAATAGCCGATTTGACCGATGAGTAGAAAATGGAAAGATAAACATAGCACCCACTATTTTCTCTTTAATTTAATATGAAAACCTTAAAAACCGTATGGTAATCAATAATAAGATAGAACTGGAAGGGCTTGCACTCTTAAGTTTCAGCATTTATAATAGAAAAAGTGTGACCAACGCATATTTACACTTGCTTTGGTTTTTTTCGTTGTGTATAATATTGAATGTTGGTCATTGACAGCGATGATGTGGAAGGTTGCTGACACACCCGGCCCCTTTGCCATGGCAGGGTGTGGGGAAATTTTCACGGAGTATGTCTATTTTCAAAATGGACGATAAAGGAGGGGCAATAATGGCAAAACAAAAAATTCGCATTCGTTTAAAAGCGTATGACCACAGAGTTCTTGATCAATCTGCAGAGAAGATTGTTGAAACAGCAAAGCGCTCTGGAGCTAATGTTTCTGGACCGATTCCACTTCCAACGGAAAAGTCGGTTTACACAATTCTTCGTGCGGTGCACAAATACAAGGATTCTCGTGAGCAGTTTGAAATGCGCACACACAAGCGTCTGATTGACATTGTGAACCCAACACCACAAACGGTTGATGCGCTTATGCGTTTAGATTTACCGTCTGGTGTCGATATTGAAATCAAACTTTAATGGAAGCTCAATTATAAATAATGGCAAAACTCATTAAAAATTTTCTTATTTATTAGGAGGTGTGACGGATGTCCAAAGGAATCTTAGGAAAAAAAGTAGGTATGACTCAAGTGTTTGCTGAAAACGGTGATGTCATTCCTGTAACTGTCATTGAAGCTGCGCCAAACGTTGTTCTTCAAAAGAAAACGGTTGATTCAGACGGATATGAAGCAGTTCAACTTGGTTTTGATGATCAGAAACAAAACAATGCAAACAAGCCGGAAAAAGGCCATGCAGCAAAGGCTGAAACGGCACCTAAGCGCTTCATCAAGGAAATCCGTGGAGTGAATCTTGACGAGTTTGAAGTAGGTCAAGAGATCAAAGTAGATGCATTTGCAGAAGGAGACATTGTTGACGTGACAGGCACGTCAAAAGGGAAAGGTTTTGCTGGTGCGATCAAGCGCCACAACCAAGCTCGTGGTCCTATGTCTCACGGTTCTCGTTACCATCGTCGTCCTGGTTCAATGGGTCCTGTTGATCCGAACCGCGTATTCAAAGGTAAAGCATTACCTGGGCGCATGGGTGGAGAACAAGTTACGGTACAAAACTTAGAAATTATCAAGGTGGACGCGGAGCGCAACCTTCTTTTAGTCAAAGGGAACGTCCCTGGTGCGAAGAAGAGTTACGTTACGGTACGCAGTGCGATTAAATCTAAATAATTAAGGGAAAGGAGGGCACATCATGCCGAAAGTTGCTTTATACAACCAAGCAGGTTCTCAAGTTGGAGACATCGAATTATCTGATGCGGTGTTTGGTATTGAGCCAAACGAAAATGTATTACATGATGCTGTTGTGATGCAGCAAGCTTCTTTACGTCAAGGTACTCACAAAACCAAAACTCGTTCAGAAGTACGTGGTGGAGGCCGTAAGCCATGGCGTCAAAAAGGAACTGGTCGTGCGCGCCAAGGTTCGATCCGTTCACCACAATGGGTTGGTGGTGGTACTGTATTTGGACCAACACCACGTAGCTACAGCTACAAGCTTCCTAAAAAAGTACGTCGCTTAGCGATTAAATCTGCGCTTTCTAGCAAAGTGAAAGCAGAAGAAATCGTAGTATTGGAAAGCTTAGCGCTTGAAGCTCCAAAAACAAAAGAAATGGCTAGCATTCTTTCAGGTCTTTCTGTTGACAGAAAAGCCCTTGTTGTTACAGCTGACTACAACGATAACGTTGCTTTGTCTGCTCGCAACATCCCTGGCGTAACCTTCGTTACAGCTGAAGGTGTCAACGTACTTGACGTGATCAAGCATGATAAGCTCATCATCACAAAGGATGCGGTCGAAAAGGTAGAGGAGGTGCTCGCATAATGTCAAACGCTCGCGATGTCATTAAGCGCCCCGTCATTACGGAACGTTCTACCGAAGTCATGGGAGATAAAAAGTACACGTTTGAAGTAGACGTTCGTGCGAACAAGACGCAAATCAAAGATGCGATTGAAGAAATCTTTGATGTAAAAGTTGCTAAAGTAAACACGATGAACTATAAAGGTAAGCCTAAGCGTTTCGGACGTTACACAGGGTTTACAGCTCGTCGTAAAAAAGCCATTGTGACACTTACACCTGATAGCAAAGAACTCGACTTCTTTGAAGGTGTGTAAAGATTAAAAGAGAAGGAGGGAACTGAAGATGGCGATTAAGAAGTATAAACCGACCAGTGCCGGTCGTCGTGGCATGTCTACATTAGATTTCGCTGAAATCACCACGGACAAACCGGAAAAGTCGTTGCTTGCTCCATTGCATAAAAAAGGTGGACGCAACAACCAAGGAAAAATGACGGTTCGTCACCAAGGTGGCGGTCATAAACGTCAATATCGTATCATCGATTTCAAACGCAACAAAGATGGAATTCCAGGACGCGTTGCTACGATCGAATATGATCCAAACCGTTCTGCAAACATTGCACTTATCAACTATGTGGACGGAGAGAAGCGTTACATTTTAGCTCCAAAAGGGTTAAAAGTTGGCATGACCATTGAGTCTGGTCCAGAAGCGGACATCAAAGTAGGTAACGCACTTCCGCTTAAAAACATCCCTGTTGGTACAGTTATCCACAACATCGAGTTGAAGCCTGGAAAAGGTGGACAGCTCGTACGTTCTGCAGGTGCAGAAGCTCAACTTCTTGGTAAAGAAGGAGACTACGTTCTCGTACGTCTTAACTCTGGTGAGACTCGTTACATCCTAGCGACTTGCCGTGCGACTATTGGTCAAGTTGGAAACCTTGAGCATGAGCTTGTGAACATTGGTAAAGCTGGACGTTCTCGCTGGTTAGGCAAGCGCCCAACCGTTCGTGGATCTGCGATGAACCCTAACGATCACCCACACGGTGGTGGTGAAGGTCGTGCACCAATCGGACGTAAGTCACCAATGTCTCCATGGGGCAAGCCGACACTTGGTTACAAAACTCGTAAGAAAAACAAAGCATCTGATAAGTACATTGTACGTCGTCGTAAAAAATAACGGGGTTGTGCTGCGGTTCTTAGAAAAGAACCGTGGGCAATCACGAAGGGAGGTACACACATGGGTCGTAGTTTAAAAAAGGGACCTTTTGTCGATGACCACTTAATGAAAAAGATTGAAACATTAAATGAAAGCAATGACAAGAAAGTCGTGAAGACTTGGTCTCGTCGTTCAACGATTTTCCCAGAATTCGTCGGACATACAATTGCCGTATACGATGGTCGCAAGCATGTACCGGTTTATATCTCTGAAGACATGGTCGGACACAAGCTTGGAGAATTCGCACCAACTCGTACGTACAAAGGGCATGCTGCTGACGATAAGAAAACAAGACGTTAATTGTTAATTGATGAAGAGGGGAGGTCCTGACTATGCAAGCGAAAGCTGTAGCGAAACAAGTGCGCATTGCTCCTCGTAAGGCTCGCCTTGTGATTGATCTTATCCGTGGAAAGCAAGTAGGAGAAGCGATTGCCATTTTAAAACATACGCCTAAAGCAGCTTCACCAATTATCGAAAAGGTTTTAAATTCCGCAATTGCCAACGCAGAGCACAACTATGAAATGGAACCAAATAACCTAGTAATTAGTGAAGCATTTGTGGATGAGGGTGTAACACTCAAACGTTTCCGTCCACGTGCAATGGGACGTGCAAGCCGTATTAACAAGCGCACTAGCCATATTACGATTGTTGTAACAGAAAAGAAGGAGGGATAAAGCGTGGGTCAAAAAGTCAATCCAGTTGGACTTCGAGTAGGCGTCATTCGTGACTGGGAGTCAAAATGGTATGCAGAAAAAGATTATGCGGATCTACTACACGAAGACATTAAAATTCGTGAGTACATCGAAAACCGTTTAAAAGATGCATCTGTCTCTAAAATCGAAATTGAACGTGCGGCTAACCGCGTAAATATTACTATTTCTACTGCCAAGCCAGGTATGGTGATCGGAAAAGGCGGTTCAGAAGTTGAAGCATTGCGTAAAGCATTGAACGAACTTACTGGCAAGCGCGTGCACATCAACATCTTTGAAGTGAAACAGGCGGATCTTGATGCGAAGCTTGTTGCAGAAAATATTGCTCGTCAATTAGAAAACCGTATTTCATTCCGTCGTGCGATGAAGCAAGCGATCCAACGCACAATGCGTGCTGGCGCTCAAGGAATTAAAACACAGGTTTCTGGTCGTCTTGGCGGTGCAGATATTGCTCGTGCAGAACATTACAGTGAAGGAACGGTTCCACTACACACATTGCGTGCCGATATCGATTACGGAACAGCTGAAGCTGATACAACGTACGGTAAGCTTGGTGTGAAGATTTGGATTTACCGTGGTGAAGTCCTTCCAACGAAAGGTAAGAATAAAAAGGAAGGAGGCAATTAATCATGTTGATGCCTAAACGTGTGAAGTTTCGTCGTGAACATCGCGGAAAAATGCGTGGGCGCGCGAAAGGCGGTACGGAAGTACATTTCGGTGAATACGGCCTTCAAGCGCTAGAAGCGTCTTGGATTACAAACCGCCAAATTGAAGCAGCTCGTATTGCTATGACTCGTTACATGAAACGTGGCGGTAAAGTTTGGATTAAAATTTTCCCTTCTAAGCCATACACAGCAAAACCTTTAGAAGTTCGTATGGGTTCCGGTAAAGGTGCTCCTGAGGGCTGGGTTGCCGTTGTAAAACCAGGGAAGGTCATGTTTGAAATTTCTGGTGTATCTGAGGAAGTAGCTCGTGAAGCATTGCGTCTTGCTTCCCATAAGCTTCCTGTAAAATGTAAGTTTGTAAAACGCGAAGAAGTGGGTGGTGACGCAAATGAAAACTAATGAACTTCGCAACTTAACCACTGCTGAAATCGAACAAAAAACCAAATCGTTAAAGGAAGAGTTGTTCAACCTTCGCTTCCAATTAGCGACTGGGCAACTTGATAACCCTACACGAATTCGTGAAGTTCGTAAAAACATTGCTCGTGCTAAAACCGTTTTACGTGAAAGAGAGCTCGGGATTAATAACGGATAACGGATAAAAAGGAGGTTTGCTGAATGGAGCGCAACCAACGTAAGGTTTACACTGGTCGTGTCGTATCCGACAAAATGGATAAGACCATTACCGTCCTTGTAGAAACTTACAAAAAAGACCGTTTATACGGAAAGCGTGTAAAGTACTCTAAAAAATTCAAAGCGCATGATGAGAACAACTCTGCGAAAATGGGAGATATCGTTCGCATCCAAGAAACTCGCCCGCTTTCAAAAGATAAACATTTCCGCTTAGTTGAAATTGTAGAAGAAGCAGTTATTATCTAATTGCCATCGTCTTGATCCGAAGGGAGGTAAGATCGAATGATCCAACAAGAAAGCCGTTTAAAAGTAGCTGATAACTCTGGTGCTCGTGAATTGCTTTGCATTAAAGTGCTAGGTGGTTCTGGACGCAAGACTGCGAACATTGGTGACGTTATCGTTTGCTCTGTCAAGCAAGCAACACCAGGGGGCGTTGTCAAGAAGGGTGACGTTGTAAAAGCGGTTATCGTCCGTTCTAAGAGCGGTGTTCGTCGTAACGATGGTTCGTACATTAAGTTTGACGAGAACGCTGCTGTGATCGTTCGTGACGATAAGAGCCCGCGTGGGACTCGTATTTTCGGACCGGTTGCACGTGAACTTCGTGACAATCAATTCATGAAAATCGTTTCTTTAGCTCCGGAAGTTCTTTAATCATAGTGAGAATAATTGAAAGGCCTTGTCAAGGAGGTGCGACAGAATGCATGTCAAAAAAGGTGATACGGTAAAGGTCATCTCTGGTAAAGACAAAGGGAAACAAGGTGTGATTTTAGAAGCATATCCGAAAAAGGATCGTGTACTTGTGGAAGGTGTCAACATCGTGAAGAAACACGCGAAGCCTTCTCAAGAAAATCCACAGGGCGGTATTTTAAATATGGAAGCCCCAATTCATGTTTCTAATGTTTTACCAATTGACCCGAAAACAGGTGAACCAACTCGTGTTGGCTATAAAGTAGAGAACGGAAAAAAGGTGCGAATTGCTAAGAAGTCTGGCGAAGTGCTTGACAAGTAGTCACTGGTTGAAAGGAGGTTTATCGCATGAATCGTTTAAAAGAGAAGTATCAAAAAGAGATCGTTCCTTCTCTCACAGAGAAGTTTAACTATTCTTCTGTTATGGCTGTGCCAAAACTAGAAAAAATCGTTGTGAACATGGGTGTCGGTGATGCTGTTCAAAACGCAAAAGCGTTGGATAAAGCTGTAGAAGAGCTCACAGAGATTACAGGTCAAAAACCGATTATTACAAAAGCGAAAAAGTCAATCGCGGGCTTTAAGCTTCGTGAAGGTATGCCAATCGGCGCGAAAGTAACACTTCGTGGTGAGCGCATGTATGAGTTCTTAGATAAACTCATCTCTGTTTCCCTTCCACGTGTTCGTGATTTCCGCGGTATTTCGAAAAAGGCGTTCGACGGTCGCGGTAACTACACTCTTGGTGTAAAAGAACAATTAATCTTTCCAGAGATTGATTACGATAAAGTCGATAAAGTACGCGGAATGGACGTTGTTATCGTCACAACGGCGTCTACGGATGAAGAAGCGCGCGAGCTTCTATCACAAATGGGAATGCCATTTCAAAAATAAGTACGACTTTTAAAGAGGAGGTAAAACGTTGGCAAAGAAATCAATGATTGCGAAGCAAAAGCGTACACAGAAGTATAAAGTACGTGAGTATACACGCTGTGAACGTTGTGGTCGTCCTCATTCAGTCATGCGCAAGTTTAAACTTTGCCGGATTTGCTTTAGAGAGCTTGCTTACAAAGGGCAAATTCCGGGCGTGAAAAAAGCTAGCTGGTAAGCCCAAGAACGGGAAGGAGGTAAATATACATGGTGATGACAGATCCAATTTCTGATATGCTAACTCGCATTCGTAATGCGAATACCGTTCGTCACGAGAAGCTTGAACTTCCTGCTTCTAAAATCAAGAAGGAAATCGCTGAAATTTTAAAGCGTGAAGGTTTCATTCGTGACTACGAATATATTGAAGATAGCAAGCAAGGGGTCATTCGTATTTTCCTTAAATACGGTTCCTCTAACGAGCGTGTAATTACTGGTCTTAAGCGGATTAGTAAGCCAGGACTTCGCGTATATGCAAAAGCTGGCGAACTACCACGCGTTTTAGGTGGTCTCGGTATTGCGATCGTTTCTACGTCAAAAGGCGTAATGACGGATAAAGAAGCTCGTCAACAACAAGTAGGCGGAGAAGTATTAGCTTACGTTTGGTAATTGATCTTGAAGTGAATGGAGGTGTCTAAGCATGTCTCGTATCGGTAATAAGCCGGTTGAAATCCCAAGTGGAGTTACAGTTACTGTGAACGGAGCAGATGTAACAGTAAAAGGTCCAAAAGGGGAGTTAAAACGTACGTTCAACCCTGAGATTGTCGTGAAAGTTGAGGATAATACGGTCGTTGTTGAGCGCCCTTCTGATAAGAAGGAGCACCGTGCTTTACACGGAACAACTCGTAGCCTAATTAGCAACATGGTTGAAGGAGTATCAAAAGGTTTTGAAAAGTCTCTTGAGCTTGTCGGGGTCGGTTACCGTGCTCAAAAGTCTGGTCAGAAGCTCGTACTTAACGTCGGATACTCACACCCAGTCGAAATCGTTCCTGAGAAAGGAATCGAAATTGAAGTTCCTTCAAACACAAAAGTAACGGTCAAAGGAATTGACAAAGAGCGCGTTGGAGCAGTTGCTTCTAACATCCGTTCTGTCCGTCTTCCTGAGCCTTACAAAGGCAAAGGGATTCGTTACGAAGGTGAATATGTACGTCGTAAAGAAGGTAAGACTGGTAAATAATCATTAAGATAGCGGAAAGGAATGACGTTCAATGATTACGAAGCCAATTAAAAATGTGGCCCGTAAGAAAAGACACGCTCATGTTCGTCGTACGATCACAGGTACTCCTGAACGTCCACGCCTAAATGTTTTCCGTTCTTCAAAGCACATTTACGCACAACTCATCGATGATGTGAACGGCGTAACGGTTGCAGCAGCTTCTAGCCTTGATAAAGAGCTTAAGCTCGAGAACGGTGGCAATGTCGAAGCGGCGAAAAAAGTAGGGGAACTTGTGGCAAAGCGTGCCTTAGAAAAAGGGTATAAAACTATCGTATTCGACCGTGGTGGATACGTTTATCACGGACGTGTAGCATCATTAGCAGACGCAGCGCGTGAAGCTGGCCTGCAATTCTAATTACAAAGGAGGGAAAAGAATGCGTCGTATTGACCCAAATACGTTGGAACTTGAAGAAAAAGTAGTTGCGATCAACCGCGTAGCGAAGGTTGTAAAAGGTGGACGCCGTTTCCGCTTTGCTGCCCTGGTTGTAGTTGGCGATAAAAACGGACGTGTCGGCTTCGGTATGGGGAAAGCACAGGAAGTTCCTGAAGCGATCCGCAAAGCCGTAGAAGACGCCAAGAAAAACTTAATCGAAGTACCGATCGTTGGTACGACTATTCCTCATGAAATCGTCGGCCGCTTTGGCGCTGGACGTGTACTATTAAAACCTGCATCTGAGGGTACTGGGGTTATCGCTGGTGGACCAGTTCGTGCGGTGCTTGACTTAGCTGGTGTCGGCGATATTCTATCTAAGTCCTTAGGATCCAACAATCCGATCAACATGGTACGTGCTACTGTGAAAGGATTACAGGAACTTAAGCGTGCCGAAGATGTAGCGAAACTTCGCGGTAAAACAGTAGAAGAGCTGTTAGGATAAGGAGGGAAATTACGTGGCTAAAAAGTTAGAAATTACCCTCACTCGTAGTCTCATTGGTCGTCCGCAAGATCAACGTGTGACTGTGAATACTTTGGGCTTACGCAAAATGCACCAAACAGTTGTCCAAGAAGACAACGCAGCGATTCGCGGCATGGTGAACAAAGTATCTCACTTAGTGACAGTGAAAGAAATCGAAGCGTAAATCTACATCTTATACATGAGGAGGTGTCAACATGAAACTTCATGAGTTGAAACCTGCAGAAGGATCTCGGAAAGTCCGTAACCGTGTAGGACGTGGTATCGGCTCCGGTAACGGGAAAACCGCTGGTAAAGGTCATAAAGGACAAAACGCTCGCTCTGGTGGTGGCGTACGTCCAGGTTTCGAAGGTGGTCAGAATCCACTCTATCGTCGTTTGCCTAAACGCGGATTTACGAACCCAACTAGAAAAGAATTTGCAGTTGTTAACCTTGAAAAGCTTAATCGTTTTGAAGATGGGACAGAGGTTTCACCAGAACTTTTGCTTGAAACAGGTGTTGTTAGCAACGCAAAGGACGGCATTAAGATCCTCGGTAATGGTAAGCTAGAGAAGAAGTTAACAGTGAAAGCCAACAAATTCTCTGCTTCTGCAGTGGAAGCTATTGAAGCTGCCGGCGGGAAAACTGAGGTGATCTAATGTTCCGAACGATCTCCAACATTTTTCGAGTGGGTGATTTGCGCCGTAAGGTCATTTTCACCCTGCTCATGCTCATCGTTTTTCGGATCGGAAGTTTTATCCCCGTTCCAGGTACAAACCGAGAAGTGCTAGATTTTGTCGATCAGGCAAATGCATTCGGTTTTTTAAATACGTTTGGCGGAGGAGCACTTGGGAATTTCTCCATCTTTGCGATGGGGATCATGCCATACATTACAGCATCCATTGTCATGCAATTATTGCAGATGGATGTCGTTCCGAAATTTGCTGAGTGGGCGAAAGAGGGCGAAGCAGGGCGTCGTAAGCTAGCTCAATTTACCCGCTATGGAACGATTGTTTTAGGGTTTATTCAGGCACTCGGGATGTCGGTTGGTTTTAACAACTTCTTCCCAGGATTAATTCCTAATCCAAGCGTGGCGGTGTATCTCTTTATCGCACTTGTCCTTACTGCAGGAACGGCTTTCTTAATGTGGCTCGGGGAGCAGATTACAGCTAAGGGAGTCGGAAACGGAATCTCCATTATCATCTTTGCAGGGATTGCTGCTGGAATTCCAAATGGGTTAAATCTCATTTACTCAACACGGATCCAAGACGCAGGGGAGCAATTGTTCTTGAACATTGTGGTGATCTTGCTGCTTGCTCTTGCGATTCTTGCTATCATTGTGGGCGTTATTTTCGTCCAACAAGCGTTGCGTAAAATTCCTGTTCAGTATGCCAAGCGTCTAGTAGGGAGAAACCCTGTTGGAGGTCAGTCGACCCATCTTCCGTTAAAAGTGAATGCAGCAGGCGTTATTCCGGTCATTTTCGCGTTATCGTTATTCATTTTTCCACCAACAGTTGCTGGGCTGTTTGGCAGTGATCATCCGGTCGCTGCATGGGTGATTGAGACATTTGACTATACCCACCCGATTGGGATGGCCGTATATGCCTTGCTTATCATCGGATTTACGTATTTCTATACGTTTATCCAAGTCAACCCAGAGCGAATGGCGGAGAACTTGAAAAAACAAGGTGGCTATATTCCTGGAATTCGTCCAGGGAAAGCAACGCAGACGTACATCACGCGTATCTTGTATCGTTTAACGTTTGTCGGATCACTTTTCCTCGCAGTGGTGGCGATCTTGCCGGTATTCTTTATTAAGTTTGCCGACTTGCCACAGGCGATTCAAATTGGTGGTACGGGCTTGCTCATCGTCGTCGGGGTTGCCCTTGATACGATGAAGCAAATTGAAGCACAGTTGATCAAACGTTCTTATAAAGGGTTTATTAAGTAGGGGGAGCAGGGAAGCGTGGTGTCTTCCCGTTCGCCTTCTGTTCTTAAATTAGAACGATGGAGGGGATAGACTTGAATCTGATCCTTATGGGACTTCCTGGTGCTGGTAAAGGTACACAGGCAGAAAAGATCATTGAGAAGTACGGCATCCCACACATTTCAACAGGTGACATGTTTCGTGCTGCGATGAAGAACGAGACCGAGCTTGGATTAAAAGCAAAATCGTACATGGATGCAGGGGAACTGGTTCCTGATGAAGTAACGATTGGTATCGTTCGGGATCGTCTCAGTCAAGACGATTGCCAAAATGGCTTTTTGCTTGACGGGTTTCCACGAACTGTCGCTCAAGCAGAGGCGTTAGAAGATATTTTGGCGTCACTTGATAAAAAGCTTGATTATGTCATTAACATTGATGTGCCTGAACAGTTGCTGATGGACCGTCTAACGGGTCGTCGTGTTTCGCCTACATCAGGAAGAACGTATCATGTCATTTTCAACCCTCCTAAGGTTGAAGGCATTTGCGATGTGGACGGCAGCGAGTTGATTCAACGTGATGATGATAAGCCGGAAACGGTGAAAAAGCGCCTTGAAGTCAACCAGAAGCAAGCTCAGCCACTTATTGATTTTTATTCTGAAAAAGGCTATCTTCAAAACATTAACGGAGATCAAGACATCTCCCGAGTGTTTGAAGATATCAACGAACTTCTGAAAGGACTCTCTTCATGATTATTTGTAAGACTGAGCGTGAGCTTGAAATCATGAGGGAAGCTGGGAGAATTGTGGCGCTTACTCATCAAGAGATTAAACTTCACATTCAGCCCGGAATCACTACGAAGAAGTTAGATGAAATTGCAGAAACATTTATTCGCTCGCACGGAGCAACGCCTTCCTTTAAAGGGTATAATGGATTTACAGGTAGCATTTGTGCTTCAGTAAATGAAGAGCTGGTTCATGGGATCCCTGGAAATCGGGTGCTAAAAGAAGGGGACATCATCAGTGTTGATATTGGTGCCAAGTACAATGGATATCATGGCGATTCCGCTTGGACATATGCGGTGGGCAACATATCCGATGAGGATCAAGATTTGTTGGATGTGACAGAGACTTCCCTTTACAAAGGGCTAGAGCAAGCGAAAGCTGGTGCGCGTCTCTCTGACATCTCACATGCGATTCAATCGTACGCTGAACCTCGAGGGTATGCCATTGTCCGTGAGTATGTCGGCCATGGTGTTGGGCAAAACTTACATGAGGACCCGCAAATTCCACACTATGGACCACCTGGAAAAGGGCCCCGTTTAAAGCCGGGGATGGTTCTGGCGATTGAGCCGATGGTAAATGCAGGGTCACGCTATGTACGGACATTGTCCGACAATTGGACCGTTGTCACCGTAGATGGGAAAAAATGTGCCCACTTTGAGCATACAATTGCCATTACTGACACAGGGTATGAAATTTTAACAAAAGCTTAAATGTAGGTGATGAAAACAATGAGTGACTCTGGTCCGAGTCCTGAGATCGGTCAAATTGTTCAAATTGTAAAAGGTCGAGATCGAGACCAGTTTAGTGTTATCATAAAACGTGTTGATGATCGCTTTGTTTATATCGCTGACGGTGATAAGCGGAAGGTCGATCGAGCGAAGCGAAAAAACATGAATCACCTTAAGCTGATAGATCACATTTCACCAGAGGTTCGTCATAGTTTTGAGGAAACGGGAAAAGTGACCAATGGAAAATTGCGCTTTGCCTTAAAAAAGTTTCTTGAAGAACATGCTGATTTACTGAAGGAAGGAGAGTAAATTCATGGCCAAGGAAGATGTTATTGAAGTGGAAGGTACGGTAATTGAGCCCCTTCCAAACGCAATGTTCCGTGTTGAACTAGAAAACGGTCATAAAATTCTAGCTCACGTTTCTGGTAAGATTCGCATGCACTTCATTCGAATCCTTCCAGGAGATAAAGTAACAGTAGAGCTTTCACCTTATGATTTAACACGTGGACGTATCACGTATCGATATAAGTAAAGATTCCTCGAGGTTTGATTATCGAGAACGATAACGAGGCACTCCGGATATAAGGAGGTAAAAGGATATGAAGGTAAGACCATCCGTCAAGCCGATTTGTGAAAAATGTAAAGTGATCCGCCGTAAAGGCACGGTCATGGTCATTTGTGAAAATCCGAAGCACAAACAAAAACAAGGATAATTACTAAGGAGGTGCTCATTGCATGGCACGTATTGCAGGTGTCGATATCCCTCGTGACAAACGAGTGGTCATTTCTTTAACGTACATTTATGGAGTCGGTCGCTCCACTGCACAAGAAATTCTAGCGAAAGCGAATGTGTCTGAGGATACTCGTGTTCGTGATCTAACAGAAGAAGAGCTTGGTCGCATTCGTAGTGCAGTCGAAGAATTCAAGGTAGAAGGTGACCTTCGCCGTGAAGTCTCATTAAACATCAAGCGCTTGATTGAAATTGGCGCATACCGTGGCATCCGCCACCGTCGTGGTTTACCAGTTCGTGGTCAAAATACGAAAAACAACTCTCGTACGCGTAAAGGTCCTCGTCGTACGGTAGCGAATAAGAAAAAGTAGAAAGGGAGGTAGCATAGAATGGCTAAGAAAACGAACACTCGTAAACGTCGCCAACGTAAAAATGTGGAGACTGGCGTAGCGCACATTCGTTCTACGTTCAACAACACAATCGTGACGATTACAGACCCTCATGGAAACGCCATTTCTTGGGCGTCTGCTGGGGCTCTTGGTTTCAAAGGTTCTCGTAAATCCACACCATTCGCAGCACAGATGGCTGCTGAAACTGCTGCAAAAGCAGCAATGGAGCATGGCATGAAGTCAATTGAAGTGTCAGTTAAAGGTCCTGGTGCTGGTCGTGAAGCAGCGATCCGTTCATTACAAGCCGTTGGATTAGAAGTTAACATGATCAAAGATGTGACTCCTGTTCCACATAACGGTTGCCGTCCGCCAAAACGTCGTCGTGTGTAATTGTGAAAGTCTTGGTATAGATTTCCTTGATGTGTCAATAATGGGTAAGACGAGTTTACTCAGATTGGCAAGGTGAAACGGTTAGGAACTGCCTAATGGGGATTCCGGTTAGGCCTTTCCTGGCAGTCTGCCGGAGTTCGACGTTTTGAAGGAGGGTTTGTTTGAATGATTGAAATCGAGAAGCCAGTGATTGAAACGATTGAAATTAGCGAAGATGCTAAGTACGGAAAATTTGTCGTAGAGCCACTAGAGCGTGGGTATGGGACAACACTAGGAAACTCCTTACGTCGTATCCTCCTCTCTTCACTTCCTGGAGCTGCGGTTACGTCTGTACAAATCGATGGCGTCCTGCACGAGTTCTCAACCATTGAAGGAGTCGTGGAAGACGTAACAACCATCGTCTTAAACTTAAAGCAACTCGCGTTAAAAATTTACTCAGACGAAGATAAAACACTTGAAATCGACACACAGGGTGAAGGTGTAGTAACGGCTGGTGACTTAACCCATGATAGTGATGTAGATGTATTGAATCCAGATCTACACATTGCCACGTTAACAACAGGTGCTCATCTACGGATGCGTATTACGGCGAAACGGGGGCGCGGGTATGTTCCAGCAGAAGGGAACAAATCGGATGAACTAGCAATTGGTGTGATTCCAATTGATTCGATCTACACTCCTGTCTCGCGTGTAAACTACCAAGTGGAGAATACACGTGTCGGCCAAGTTACAAACTATGATAAACTAACCCTTGATGTTTGGACTGACGGAAGCATTCGCCCGGAAGAAGCAGTTTCACTTGGGGCCAAAATTTTAACGGAACACCTGAACATTTTTGTCGGGTTAACCGATCAGGCGCAAAATGCGGAGATTATGGTCGAAAAAGAAGAAGATCAGAAAGAAAAAGTTCTTGAGATGACAATTGAAGAGCTTGATCTTTCCGTTCGTTCGTATAACTGTTTAAAGCGGGCTGGTATCAATACGGTACAAGAGCTGACGCAAAAAACAGAAGAAGACATGATGAAAGTGCGTAACCTTGGACGTAAATCATTAGAAGAAGTTCAAGAGAAACTGGGTGAGCTTGGACTAGGTCTTCGTAAAGAAGAATAGGGTAAGCTCTCTTGCTACGTCTACGTCCTTCTGCTTCATGTGGATGGACTTCATGTCTTTTATGTAACGTCACTCAATGTTGAGTGTTAAAAAAGGAGGGAAAATCAGCATGGCATACGCAAAATTAGGTCGTGACAGTGCAGCGCGTAAAGCGTTATTGCGTGATCTTGCGACAGACCTTATCATCAACGAGAGAATTGAAACAACTGAAGCAAAAGCGAAAGAGCTTCGTTCCGTTGTAGAGAAAATGATCACTCTTGGAAAGCGCGGCGATCTTCACGCTCGTCGTCAAGCAGCTGCGTTCATTCGTCGCGAAGTGGCTGACGAAGAAACAGGCCAAGATGCGATTCAAAAGCTTTTCTCTGATATTGCACTTCGTTATGAAGACCGTCAAGGTGGATACACACGCGTGTTGAAAGTAGGACCACGTCGTGGAGACGGTGCACCAATGGCGATCATCGAACTTGTGTAATCCAAAGGAATAGCGGTAGTAAAGGGCCATCCTGATCTGAGCGGTACGTAAGCTCTGACTCGGAAGCCCTTTTTTCGCTTTAAGGAAGTTTAACTATCGATAAAGGTTGCATCCGCCATTATAACTTGGCGGCAATCCACGTCTTTCGAAGCGATAGAAAACATGCCGTTTTGAGCAGATAGAAGAAACGAAAGCTATTAGCGACAGGACTTGCCATCTATAGGCGGAAAAAAGAAGGTGACGGGATGGAGAAGGGACTTTTACTAGAATCAGTTAGCTATCAATATGACGCGAACGCAGCTCCTGTTCTAAAGGAAATTGATATACATGTTCCTCTAGGGGAATGGGTGGCCGTGATCGGTCCGAACGGTTCCGGTAAATCCACGCTGGCGAAATTGCTAAATGGATTGCTTCTCCCTACTTCGGGGCGTGTCACCTTTAACGGCATGTCCACAATGGACGAAGGGACTCACTGGGAGATTCGGCAGCAGATTGGACTTGTGTTTCAAAATCCCGAGCATCAGTTTGTGGCGACAACGGTACGCGATGACCTTGCATTCGGTATGGAAAATCGCGGATTTCCTCGAGAGAAGATGATTCAGCGCATCGAAGAGGTTTCCATCCAAGTCGGAATTGATCACCTACTAGATGAGGAGCCGCATCGCCTGTCGGGGGGCCAGAAGCAGCGGGTGGCGATTGCCGGGATTCTAGCAGTTGAGCCTAGTGTAATTGTCTTTGATGAGGCGACGTCCATGCTCGATCCACAAGGACGGAAAGATGTGCTTGAGACGATGAAACAGCTTCATGAAAGCGGGATGACGATCATCTCCATTACTCATGACGTAAACGAAGCGAGTCAAGCAGGTCGCGTCTTGTTATTAGAAAAGGGAGAAGTAATGTTAGACGGATCACCCGCCGTTGTGTTTCATGAGCAGGATAAGCTAGAGGCCGCAGGAATTGACCGACCGTTTGCCTATCAATTGCAGCTAGCGCTACAAAGCCGAGGAATTCAGCTTGAAGGAGCGCTCTTAAAAAAAGAAGAATTGGTGGAAGCGCTATGGAAATACAAGTCAAGCAACTAGAGCATCGCTATATGAAAGGCTCTCCGTTTGAGAAGGTGGCCTTATCGGACGTATCGTTTACGATTCCTTCAGGCTCCTTTACTGCGATTATCGGCCATACAGGTTCTGGTAAGTCCACATTGGCTCAGCATTTCAATGGATTGCTTCGCCCGTCAAAAGGGACGGTCCGCCTCGGGGAACTGGAAATCACGGGTGATCAGAAGCCGCCCTCGCTTAAAGAGATTCGGCGTAAGGTCGGCCTCGTCTTTCAGTACCCAGAGCATCAATTGTTTGAGGAAACCGTGGAGAAGGACATCTGCTTTGGACCGATGAATTACGGTGTAAGTGAAGCGCGGGCGAAAAAGCGAGCCAAGGAACTGCTCCATCTTGTCGGCCTGCCGGACACTTACTTGCAAGCTTCTCCATTCTCCTTAAGCGGGGGGCAAATGCGACGGGTAGCCATTGCTGGAGTGCTGGCGATGGAACCGGACGTCCTCGTTCTCGACGAGCCAACCGCCGGGTTAGACCCAGAAGGTCAGCGGCTCATCATGGACATGTTTTATCGCCTGCACCAGGAGAAAGAGCTGACGACGGTGCTCGTCACTCATAATATGAGCGATGCTGCCAAGTTTGCCGATCAAATTATCGTCATGAGTCAAGGGAATGTCGCCATGACAGGTGACCGCCAGACGGTGTTTGCACGGGCGGACGAGCTGGTAGCCCTTGGCCTTGATGTTCCAGAGACGCTGCAACTGCTACTACAGGTGAAGGAGCGATTCGGCTTGCACGACGTACCGCCGTTATTTTCCCTAGAGGAACTAGCCGATTTTCTCGCCAAAGAGCTCCAGCAGAAAGAGGGACAGCCATGTTCCAAAATATAATTATCGGTCAATACGTTCCAGGGAACTCGGTGCTTCACCGGCTGGACCCGCGAGCAAAGCTTGTGGCGGTGTTTCTGCTCGTCCTGTTCGTCTTTTTCGCCAACGATTGGATTAGTTACGGTGTGTTAGTCACCTTCACACTCACCGTCATCCTCCTTTCGCGTGTGCCCCTCTCGTTCATTTATCGAGGGTTGAGGCCGATTTTATGGCTCGTGCTTTTAACCGTGCTTCTCCATCTTTTGATGACAAAAGAAGGGGCGGTCGTCTTCACCATTGGCGGTTTTACGGTTCACGAGCAAGGGATCATAAACGGCGTATTTCTATCCATTCGCTTGCTAACGCTTGTGATTCTAACGTCGCTGCTTACTTTAACGACGACGCCGATTCAAGTAACGGATGGGCTGGAGACGCTATTATCCCCTCTTAAGCGGATCGGCGTACCAGCTCATGAAATAGCGTTAATGATTTCAATCGCGCTCCGATTCATTCCGACGTTTATGCAAGAAACGGAAAAGATTATGAAGGCGCAAATGGCCCGGGGAGTCGATTTGACGACAGGCCCGATCAAGGAACGATTGAATGCGCTCCTCCCGCTCCTCATTCCATTGTTTATGAGTGCATTTAAGCGAGCCGAGGATCTTGCTCTTGCGATGGAAGCGAGAGGGTATCGCGGGGGAGAAGGGCGGACCAAATTGCGCGCCCTTACGTGGAAAGGCCGCGATACGTGGCTGCTCATTGTCGTATGCGCCTTTGGTGTAGGACTATTTCTGTTGCGTGCTTAAAGGAAGGAGAAGGGATCATGAAGCGAATCGGTCTCAAGGTCGCTTACGATGGAACAGACTTTGCCGGCTATCAAATTCAACCGAATGAGCGAACCGTACAAGGGGAACTGGAGTCCGTTTTAAAGAACATTCATAAAGGGATGTCCATCCGCGTTACGGCCTCAGGACGGACTGATACAGGCGTCCATGCAAGGGGTCAAATCGTTCATTTTGATACTTCTCTCTCCTTTCCGGTGGATAGGTGGCCAATCGCTTTAAACAGCCAGCTACCGGCCGATATTCGCGTGCTAGAGGCTGCGGACGTGCCTGCTGACTTTCATGCCCGATATTCGGCGAAAACGAAAGAGTACCGCTATCGCGTCCTGACGAGTGCTCAAGCGGATGTTTTCCGCAGAAACTATACGTATCATGTCCGCTATCCACTCGATGTGGAGGCGATGCAAAGGGCAGCCGTTCAGCTACTCGGGACTCACGATTTCTCTTCCTTCTGCACAGCAAAAGCCGAGGTGGAGGACAAGGTGCGAACGATCGAGGATGTGGCTCTTTGGCGAGAAGGGGATGAGCTGATTTTTTCAATTAGAGGAAACGGCTTTTTGTACAACATGGTACGAATCATTGTCGGCACATTGCTGGAAATCGGTGCAGGCAAACGAAGCGCGGAAGAAGTAGCTAAAATATTGGCAGCACGGAGCCGAGAAGCAGCTGGGAAAACAGCACCAGGCCACGGATTGATCCTCTGGTCGGTCGAATATGACGAATGGCAAGCTGGAAAATAATAAAACAACGAATCCGTGTGTAACAAAATATTGACTTTGTGTGTTCATTCATATATGATGGTAGATGGTAATTCTGAAACCCCACTAGCCCCGGGTGTGTCGGAATGGTACTAGGACGTGTGTTTATTTGAACATATGAACAAAGGAAAAAAGTGATTGTTTTTAATTTAGGAGGGACATTCATGCGTACAACATATATGGCAAAGCCAAACGAAGTTGAGCGTAAGTGGTACGTGGTTGACGCAGAAGGTCAAACGCTTGGTCGTTTAGCTTCTGAAGTGGCTTCCATCTTACGTGGAAAGCACAAGCCAACTTACACTCCACATGTAGATACAGGTGACCATGTCATCATTATCAATGCGGAGAAAATTCATTTAACTGGAAACAAGCTTCAAGACAAGATCTACTATCGTCACAGCGGTCATCCAGGCGGTCTTAAAGAAACGCGCGCGGCAGATATGCGTGCAAACAAGCCTGAAAAAATGCTTGAGCTTGCCATCAAAGGCATGCTTCCAAAGAACACGCTTGGACGTAAGCAAGGCATGAAACTTCATGTTTATGCAGGTAGCGAACATAAGCACCAAGCACAAAAACCAGAAGTGTACGAACTTCGCGGATAATAGGAGGGTATTATTTTGGCACAAGTACAATACTACGGTACAGGTCGCCGCAAGCATTCAGTCGCTCGTGTTCGTCTCGTACCTGGCGACGGAAACATTGTGATCAACGGCCGTTCTTTAGATGAATATTTCGGACTTGAAACATTAAAATTGATCGTTAAGCAACCTCTAGTGGAAACAGGCACAGAAGGACAATACGATGTGCGTGTAAACGTAGATGGTGGTGGCTTCACAGGTCAAGCGGGTGCAATCCGTCACGGAATCGCTCGTGCGCTTCTTCAAGTGGACCCTGAATATCGTCCATCGCTTAAGAGCGCAGGCTTCTTAACGCGTGACGCGCGTATGAAAGAACGTAAGAAATACGGTCTTAAAGCCGCTCGTCGTGCACCTCAGTTCTCAAAACGTTAATAGAAACATTGATATATCAGTGTTTACAGAGCTTTTTTGGTTCAAGTTGGTTCAAATCAACTTGAACCTTATAAAGCACTTAACAGATTTAAAGCATCGGCATCTTGCTGGTGCTTTTTTTCTGGCATTAATTCCAGATAATAATTCTGTGTAGTTTGTATGTTTATGTGTCCTAATCGTTTGATGACGTAAAATATTTTGTGTAAGCCCTTGAAAACATAAAAATAGGTAGGGTATCCTCGGAATTGTCGAGATTCCATAAGAGAGGAGTAATCCCTACCTATGTCATCAAGTATAAACAATTCCGAC
>NZ_SNUY01000022.1 GCF_004376175.1 Halalkalibacterium halodurans
ACCCTTTGATCCCCTCGAATTGTAGGTATTGGTCAAGGAGATAGACATATTTGCCTGTTTCACGATCGCGATAGTAGGAGCGCTTCAACTCAATCTCACCAAATAAACTGTCTATTTTTAGAGGCCGTTTATCTTTATAATGGAAGCGTTGCTTATCACGTTGTTGCATAATTTCTTCGTCATATTCCTCTAGTATGCAGGTCATCACACTTGAGAAGGTTTCCTGTAACTTCCTCCAAACTAGCTGTTCAAGTTCTTTTAAAGTTGGGTATTCTGTGTTATCCTTTTGCATAGGGTTTCTCCTTTGAATCGGTTTTTGTCGACTATGATTCTACCAAGGAGAGACCCTTTTTTCATGTATTTTGCTTAAACCCTACCGCGCTTTCGCTTGGTGGCCTCCTCATCCAAGTAACGGAAATTTCCATTACTTGGATGAGGAGGTTTTTTCTTCTCCCACAAACATTTTACTCATACTCCAAAAAAAATTTATTGGCTCATTTTCTTTGAAATTCCTTGTTGTACAGTATACATTATTTTTAAAAGAAGGAAAAGGAGGCTCGTGATGAGCATACATGAATTTTCCGCACGACTTATTAACGGAGAAGAAAAGGCTCTTTCTGATTATAAGGATCAAGTTCTACTCATCGTCAATACGGCCAGCAAGTGTGGGCTCACCCCTCAATATGAAGAGCTACAAATCTTGTATGAAACGTATAAAGATCAAGGATTCACTGTGCTTGGATTTCCTAGTAATCAATTTATGAACCAAGAACCTGGTGACCATAACGAAATTGCTGCCTTTTGTGAACGGAATTATGGGGTGAGCTTCCCTATTTTTGAAAAAGTAAAGGTAAACGGAAAGGAAGCCCACCCTCTGTTTCAATATTTAACAAGTCAGCAAGGAGGCTTGTTTACTGAAAAGATTAAGTGGAATTTCACGAAATTTCTCATTGATCGTTCCGGCAATGTGGTAAAACGGTATGCACCAAGTACTTCTCCTATAAAAATAAAAGACGACATAGAAGAGCTCCTTTAACAAATCGGTCTGAACTTATTCAGGCCGCTTCGTTTATATAGCCCCGATCATTTGGAAAACTGGAAGCATCATCGCTAAAAACAGAACAAGAATGACCGCTCCAATCATACTAAAAACGATTGGTTGGATTGCGACAAGCCATTTTTTCACTCTCCGCTCAAACTCTTCTAGTTGATAGTCGCTAAAATATAAAAGATCCTTTGCTAAATTTCCTGTTTTTTCCCCGTTCTCCACAACAAATGGGAGTTCTTTTAAATAATGAGGACGGCGCCGTAAGCACTCATAAAGTCGTTCACCATTCTCCAGTTCTAACATCATTTCCTCGCCCTCACTTCGAAAGAACAAAAAGAAATCTTGTTCTTTACAGATTGAAAGCGCCTCCATGATGGAAAGTCCTCCTTTTAATAAACCACCTAGCGTTAAACAAAATAGACATGTGATCACTTCCTTCGTCCATTGTGACAAACCTGGTATTCGTAAAAGCACTGTTACTTTTTTCGTTGGGGGAAAACGGTGAAACGTAACAAAATAGGTCAATACAAGTAAAATCGCCACAACGAAAAAGGCAGTAAACAACCATGGAAGCTTTTCACTACAAGCGATTACAAGCTTCGTAATAACTGGCAATTCGATTTGTAGGGAACGGTATAACGTTTGATGGTGGGGAAGGACAAAATACATAAGGATAAACATCAGCAGCAGCGTTACGATGATTAATAAAAGTGGATAGCGCATCGCGCCTTCCCACTTTCGCTTCATCTCCTCCCTTTTCTTAAATAGCTCTCCAGATTTCCGAAACCCTTGGGCCAAATCCCCATTCCGTTCACTGACATACAATAGCAGCTGCACGTCTTGCGGAAGCTGCAAATGGTCAAGAGCTTTGTGCAACGGGTATCCTGATCGTAAATCCATTAGCATTGCGTTCATTTTCTTTTGTGCAGAGGAGGGAGCGTGAATTGCGAGAAATTGAACAGCTTCATAAAGGTGGTATCCTTGTTCAAGCAATTGACCAACGTGCATTAAGTAGCGCGCCTTCTTTTCCTTTGACCACTCTGCACCTTTAAAGGGCACGATTCTTTGCCTCCTTTTCTTCTATATAGCCTAGTGCAATGGCAAACCTACGTTCTTTTCCTAATCCGTCAAAAGAAGAATCGTTTGCTGTTAATGCTTCTTGTAATGCCTTTCCTTCGAGAATGTCAAAAATAGCGGCACGCTTTCGATTGTTGAGCCATGTGCAATAAGGGGAACAATCGCTCGAGAGACAAAGGGGACATTTTCGTGAGATCAGCTCTTGAGCAACGATCGCTACCACTACCTCTCGAAGGTCATGAAGCGCAACCCCCATCTCACATAACCTGGTGATTGTTCCCCTGGCATTGGCACTATGGATCGTTGCCAATACGAGGTGACCGGTTAGAGCGGCACGAACAGCATAAACGGCCGTTGTCTGATCGCGAATTTCCCCAATCATAATCACATCGGGATCATGGCGCAAGGCCGCTTTCAGACCGACTTCATAGGTTAACTGAGCCTTTTCATTCATTTCAAACTGTGTAAACGCAGGATTTAATTGTTCAATCGGATCTTCTATCGTGACAATGTGGAGGTTTTGCATGTGGAGTGCCTTCTGGAGCATGGCGTAGAGTGTTGTTGTCTTCCCTGAGCCTGTCGCTCCTGTTAGGAGAATGAGCCCTTGCGTTCGTGTCATCAAGGAAATGAGCTGTTGAGCTTGTCTTTTTATCAACGGAATTGACTCAAGGGCAAAAGGGGTTTGCTGAGGATGAAGTCGAATGGCCACCGCTTCGAAAAGGGGAGTGGGTAAAGTGGAAACGCGCAGAGAAACTGGAATCTTTTGTTCTAGTATAAGATCCATCGCCCCGCTTTGAGGCTTTCGCCGTTCGCCAATATCTAAACCTGCTGAAAATTTAAAGTGGCTGACGAGTCTTTCTGCCGTTTGAAGGGGAATCCTTTGAAACGGGGCGAGCCGACCGTTTAAACGAAACTGGATGATCCCGTCTTCTCTTGTTCCTGACAAATGAATGTCACTTGCCCCTTGACGTAATGCTTGAAGTAGGAGCTTTCGACTCTGGTTGTGAATGGTCGTCAAACGTTCACCTCCTTCCATCTACATCTAAAGTTTTACATTCGACAAAAATTAGGACAATCCTTCATTTTTTTGAATAAAGCTGAACCAATTAGTCATACTAGAGTGTGTAACCCATTGGGCTATAGCCAAGCGGTAAGGCAACGGACTTTGACTCCGTGATGCGCTGGTTCGAATCCAGCTAGCCCAGTAAAAAAAACGACGATCGTTCAACGATCTGTCGTTTTTTTATTATGATCGATCTCCGGCCATCCTTCGCACAGCTACACGCTCTTTCAAAATGAGCAAAAAGTTCACTCCGAGCAATAACGCAATAAATGGTCCAAAAAAGAGCCGCCTATGCAAATACCATCCATAAATCATTAAAAACCCGGCTATTAACGTAAGCACCAAGCCTAGTCCAATCAAGGCTTTCATTCACTACCACCCTCCTTTTTCTTCATTTCCTAAAGCACTAGCATGTCACAAACACTAAAAAATTTGCTACGATAGTAAAGATGAACTTTTAAGATAAGAGGAGGTCACTATGCGTATTGCTTTACATAACGGACAGCACGTCGATCTCGCACATTGTGACCGACAAGATTGGCAAAAGCTATATATGGCTAGTGTTGGACAAGAAATAAAATGTATGCACTGCGGAAAACCCGTTAGGTTACGTTTAACCATTCAGCATGAGCCTACCTTTGTTCACCGTCACCCGTCCGAGCTCTGTCTGCAAAAAGAAGTGGACTACATAGAACAAAAGCAACAGGTCAAGAGCAATCACACATCTTCGCCAACTGGAACATTCGTTGGGAGCTTTCGCTTACCGAAGCAACAAAAAATTTCAAACGGTTCAACTGAAATGATAAAAAAGTGGAAGGAACCTGAACGAATGACATCCTTCCCTCCCTTTATCCCGAATGAGGTGAACACAAACCAATCTCGCTCCCCTTTTGACGAACGCTTGAAGGAACAAGGAATTTTCTTAAATGACGACCAATGGCAGGCCATTACAACAACAGAAGGTCCTTTGCTTATTATAGCTGGTGCAGGAAGTGGGAAAACACGCGTTCTCACGACAAGGGCCGCCTATATGATTTCTGAACAACAAATCGATCCGTTGAGTATGCTGCTAGTCACTTTCACACAAAAAGCTGCTCGCGAAATGCAAGAACGGATGTCAACCTATTTTACTCTCCCTACCAATCGCTTAAAGCGGTTAGCTATCGGTACATTCCATAGCATTTTTTATCGAATCGCTGCCCATGCAACTCCTGAGAAGTGGCGAATGGATAAATTATTAAAATGGGATTGGCAACGAATGCAACTTTTAAGAGAGCATGGTCAGAAAAAGGGGTTGGATGAGAAAGAATTTGCTTACGACCAAGCGTTAACACAGATTAGTTGGTGGAAAAACCATATGCTCCATCCAGGTGACATCCAACCAAAGTCAACTTGGGAAGAAAACTGCTTATACCTCTATGAAGGATACGAGCGTTCACGTATTAGCCAGCAATGGTTTGATTTTGATGATATGCTCATCGGCGCATATGAAACCCTTACACAAAACCACGAGCTATTAGCGCGGTACCAGGAGCGATTTCGTTATCTGTTTGTCGATGAGTATCAAGACATCAATAAAGTTCAGTATGAGCTCATCCGACTGTTAACACAAAAAGAGAAGAATATTTGCGTCGTTGGAGATGATGATCAGTCCATTTACTCGTTTAGAGGGAGTGACCCTTCTTATATTCAAGCGTTTGAACGAGACTATGAGCACGCAAAACAAATCGTCCTTAAAGACAATTACCGCTCCTCCCATCCAATTGTCATGTGTGCGCAAAATGTGATCCATCATAACAAACAGCGGATTGCGAAGTCGGTGCGTGCGCAATACGATTCAGAAAAGGCGCCTTTGCTTTTTTACCCTTATGATGAAGAGGAAGAAGCGACGATGATTTTAAGCGATATTCAGGAGAAGATTGCCTCTGGCACCTCACCTTCAGCATTTGCCATTTTATATCGTACAAATGTTAGTGTACGTGCGATGTTTGAACGGTTGGTCGCTTCGAATGTCCCATTCCGAATGGAGCAGGAAGGTGAATCATTCTACCAACGCTCCACCGTCCGGAAAGTGCTAGCCTATCTACGTTTAAGTGTGAATCAAGATGATCCGAAGGCGATGGAGGAATTGTTACCGGCTCTTTTTCTAAAAAAAGACACGCTTCAAGAACTAAAGGCGATCACGATCTTTCACGATTGCTCTTTACTCGACGCCCTCCTTCATCTTAAAAATGTACAGCCGTTTCAACAGAAAAAGCTAAAGGAGCTCCTTCCTTATTTTCAGAAGCTTCCACACCTTTCACCTACTCAAGCGATTAGCATGATCGAAAAACACATGGGGCTGACAGACTTTATTAAAAAGCGAGGCAATGAAGGGAATGTCATGGATCGGGGGTCTGATGATTTGAAGGATTTAATCGTTGCGGCTAACTCCTTTGCAACCATTCCTACCTTTTTGGATCATGTGAGTCACATGATTGCAAAGCATCACGAACTAAAAAAAGCACCTGCCCAAGAGGAAGCGGTTCAGCTCATGACCATTCATCGTGCAAAAGGATTAGAGTTTCAGCATGTTTATTTATTAAGCGCAGTGGAAGGAAGCCTCCCTCATGATTATGCTCTCGATGCCTGGAGAGAAGGAGACGATCGCCCATTAGAAGAAGAAAGACGATTGATGTATGTCGCGATGACGCGAGCTCAAGAACAACTGTTCATTTCCGTTCCATCGATGCGCCGCGGTAAAAACGCCCAGCGCTCCCGATTTGTACGAGAGATGTTACGCAATCACAGACAACACCAAAGAAAAGGAGTGGAACAATGAACGAGCAAGCGATCTTACAATCTGCTGAAGCATGGGTCAAGAAACAGCTCATGGATGAATACTCAGGACATGATTGGTATCACATTCGACGAGTTACACTAATGGCGAAGGCCATTGGAGAACAAGAGAAGGTCGACGTATTTGTTGTTCAAATCGCTGCACTTTTTCACGATTTAATCGATGATAAACTAGTCGATGATCCAGAAACAGCCAAACAGCAGTTAATCGACTGGATGGAAGCGGCTGGAGTACCTAGCCAAAAAATCGACCATACTATGGACATTATCAATACGATCTCGTTCAAAGGTGGACACGGTCAATCTCTAGCTACGCGAGAGGCCATGGTTGTTCAAGACGCTGACAGGCTCGATGCCCTTGGCGCCATCGGCATTGCCCGAACATTTGCCTATTCAGGTAACAAAGGGCAGCCCATTTACGATCCAGAGTTACCCATTCGTGAAACGATGACAGTAGAAGAGTACCGTCATGGTAAATCAACGGCTATTAACCATTTTTACGAAAAGCTATTCAAATTAAAAGATTTAATGAACACTGAGACGGGCAAACAGCTTGCGAAAGAGCGTCACGTGTTCATGGAACAGTTTATTGAGAGGTTTTTATCGGAATGGAATGGAGATATGTAATTGTTTATAGAGGTAGCCCGCATTGCGACTACCTCCTTTTCTGTTGATCTTTTACATTTCGTAAAAACCAATTCACTTCCGCATCATTTGTCTCAGGAATTTGAATGTTCTCTACTTTCCGTGACGGCTTTTTTTCCTGCTTTCGCTGTTGTAAAAATGAAAAATCTCCAGCTGAGGATGTAGGTGATAGCTGCTCCTCTGCCGCCTTCTTTCCTTCCTTTTCGTTGACGTCTACACGGTGCTCCACCTTGACCTCTTCGGTGGAGGTTGTTTCATTGTCAAGCTGTGGTTCAACTTTTTGCTCCTTTACTCCTTCAGTAGACTCCACTGCTTCTCCTTCGTGCGATTTCTCTTCTTGCCCTGCATCTTCAATCGCTTCTTGTTGCACGTCTTCTACTCGTTCCTCTACACTCTCCACCTCTGCTACTTTTTCCCGTGCTTGCATATTCTCAAGCTGTTCTTCTAGTTCAACAATGGTCGCTCTTAACCTCTCTCGTTCTTTTGTCATTTCCGTTACTAGTTCTTCTAACCGCTCATATTTGCTCAGCTGTGCAGACAACGCTTCATTTTCCTGTTTTAATTCATCAATCATCCCGTAGTAATAATCATTTTCGTATTTCTTCACACGAATTCGGTATTTTTCAAGCTCTGCTTCAGCATGAATGACACGCTGCTGTAATTGAACAGGAGTCAATCTTTCTAAGGAAAGCGTCCGCCGTTCGATTGACACTTGAATCACCTCTCATAGTTATCTCTTTCTACGTATATGATTCATGACTGCCAGAGATTCACCTGTCCTCTCTAAAATTAAGAGCTACTTGTTCTTACCTAATTAGTAAAAATAGAAAAAATCAGCTTATCTTCAAGTAATAATACAGACCCTTAATCCGCTATAGAAGGTTACGTTTCTAGAAGCGAAAAAAAAGATCACCTTATCCGAAGGCGATCCCTTGTTTTCAAAATCCTTAAGTTTTATATGTGAACTGGCTATTCCGTCATTCTTCGTTTAGCCCCACAGCAGGATTTCACTTTACTCTCTTGATTAGGCTTTATTTGTGGCTGGTTCGGTCTCACACGTGTTCTTGTTCTAGAGGAACTGCTTATCACTTTCTTTTTCATTTGATCCTCTCCTCCTTTTCAATCGAACGTTATATCTTATGAACACACATTGTCTTATGTTTGGACATTTCCCTAACTGCATATCGGCCCTCGCCTATTTTTCATTTTTATATCTAGGAAAGGAACACATTTTCACCCTACTCATACTATACAGTAGTCTGATTACCCAAGACATTAAACAGTTAAGGGTAAAAAAACTTAGGAGGTATTAAGATGGGCAAAGACTTACACAAATTGTGTATTCGAGTGCCAAAAGTGTTTGACTGGGTTGCACGTCAAGTGGATTTACCGCTCATTAGCTTTGATAATGAAGAACTTGACGCACTCTTTTGTTTCGATGATACAACAACTCCAGCCGAAACATTAGCCGATTTCTTGGAAAACTTTCCTGGATTTACTGTTCAAGCAGTCCTTCAAGATCAGACGGTCATTTGCCAAGAAATTCAACAAACAAATGGACGTCAAGAACTTTCAGTGACCATGCCAGATGGTGACACGGTTGATTTAGAGAAAGTAAAAGTTCTTCTAAAAGGGCTGCTAGTTGTCAACATCTTTGATGCGAATGGAAATCTTCTTCTTACATCTGATCCAATTCCATTTGCCACAGCGCAAACGTTCTTCCTTTGCGCCCCGGAAGGTACAGATGTCTTCTGTCATATGACATACTTCCAAGCCGATGCTGAAATCATCCTTACAGATGACTTTGAACAGCTCGACATCTCCATCGTCCTTTGCTTAGATGTGCAAATGGAAGCATTAGTAAAACTTGAAGTGGAAGGTGCATACTGCAAGCCACGTCCAGAATTGCCAATTACAGATCTCGTATGTCCAGAAGATCGTTTCCCACCACAATGTCCTGAAATTTTCCCAGGTAAACACGGTAAGCATTGCATTCCGAAATAAGTGGAAAGCAGGGTGGCCCGACCGCTCTGCTTTTTTTTTAAACTCTGAGGGAATTTATTCACATTTTTTAACAATTCCGTTTCTACATGAGGGTTCATCGTTTCATGAATTCCTTCATACATATGATAAAGACGTTCCATGGATTAGCGAAAGGAGTTGACCTGCTTGAGCCGTCAAGATGTGAAACGAACACCCGATCAATTAATTCAGGTTAAACAAAAGCTATTATACTATCAATCTGAATTTAAGAGGATCAATCGAGTAAATGAACAGCAAGCAGAAAAGTTAGTTGAACAAAAACAAACGATTGCTTCTCTCCTAGAAAAAGTCCAACAGCTGCAAGAGGTGAATGAAGCTGCTTCGGCAAACGAACCATCTCTTACAGATCGTAAGCCAAGCCCACCTGCCCAGTTAAACGCTCCTGATCAAACAGCCGTTGACGCTTTTTTCAACTACACGATGATCTTACCTAACATGAAAAGTGTAGATGAACAGGTAATTATTAAAGGAAACTTTCTGATCCATAACCGACGGCGAGAGCCGTTAAAGTCCCCAGTGATCTGTCTTGCTTTTAATAAACCTGGAATCGCCAGTTTGTCTGGTAAACTTGTTTTATCTAGCCAAAGACAACTAGATGAGGTGATCATTGATGATGAACGCCTTGAAGAGCAATGGGGATATGCACAAAAGGATGGGTATAAGCACGTAAGACGAACGGGTGAACATTGGCTCAAACCGCTTCACACGAACAAAATTGGAGCCAATGACACACTTAGCTTTTCTCAATTTGAAGTGGCGATCCCTTTAGAAAAAGAGGCAACACTGGTAATCCTTGATGGATTTGTTTATGGGGAAGGGCTGGAAGAAGGAATGGCTGCGAAAAATAAAGTGATGATTCAGGTGCCGTAACATGCTAAAGCTGCTATATGTTCCTTCAGGCTACAGTCGGGTTTACTCTTATCTTGACCAGTCTATTTACGAGGCATTTTGTGCAAACTCACAACTAGAAGTTCAACGCTTCCACCATCTCCCTAGCCTGATGGAGCTCCAACAAATGTGTCAAACGTTTAAGCCGTCGTTCATTTTTACCCTACTTGGGTATAAATGGACGACACCTTTGTGGACATGGTGCAAGCGAAAAGGGCTCCCCGTTGTGACTTGGTTTACAGAAGACCCTTATATGATCGACCGATCTCTTGAAGTTCTCCCTTATACGGTCATGCCGTTGACAATTGACCAAAATGCACTTAGCTTTTATAAACAGCAAGGGCACTCCAACGCGTATTATCTTCCCCTCGGGACGAACGAAACGGTTTATAGACCACTACCTTCAGCAAAAAAGGTGGATGTCATTTTGGTTGGACATCCCTATCCTGATCGAGTCGAAATGATTCGTTCCCTTGCCCTGTCAACCTCTTATCGTATTCGCGTCGTTGGTCCATGGCCGGAGCTACCTGACCATGTTTCCGTCATAAACAGGTGGGTCCCACCAGATAGAGTCGCTTCTTATTATAATAGTAGTAAGCTTGTTTTAAATACCTACCGCCGTAAGGATGAAAAGGGCAATCACAATTCGCAACAAATCGAAAATGTTAGTGTTAACAATCGAACGTTTGAAATTGCAAGCTGCAATGTCATGCAGATTAGTGAATATAAACAAGATTTATACAACCACTTTTCAAAGGATTCGATCGTTTCCTTTCAATCGCTGGAGGAGCTTATCAAGCAAATTGATTACTATCTGCTCCATGATAAGAAGCGAGAAAAAAAAGCACAAAAAGCGTATGAAGAAGCGTTAACACGCCATACCTTTCACCAAAGGATCACGACCATTATAAACAACCTAGCTCATATATAGCACAGGTCTTCGTACTTACATTCCCATTCGTTGCACGATCGCCTCTAAAAAACTTGCAATCCCAGCAATCGCTAAAAAAATAGTGAAAAAAGTAAAGGTGGTGGGCCATAGAAAAAAGCCCGTCAATAGAAAAGCGGCCATCCAAATTCCAGTACACCAATAGCAAGAGATGATCTTCCCGATAAATTTCCTCACTCCGCGTCCTTTTGGTTCAACCAATAAATACTCCTGCCCTTGCTCATCTTTCTTCTCATACGTGGTTAAGAACAGGCCGCGGACCCATTCAAAAATCTCATCAAATACAATCAGATGGGTGAGGCGAAACGTCGCTAAAGACAAGATCACAAGCTCAAGTGCTGAGATCAAGATTCATCCTCCTCTTTGCTTTTTCCCTATGTATACGCGTTCCGCTGCATGTTTCACGATCATTTTTTTCGTACAGACACACATTTTCTCTTGAGGCCATAGCCTAAAAGTGGAAAGCTTTGAGAGGAGAATGTCTATGTATCCATACACTCAGCAACCCTTTAATGCGTATCGACAGCAACCTATCGTTCAATACCTTCCCCCTGTTGTGATCGAACGCTACCTCAATCAGTGGGTCACGACGACGATTCCAGGCTATGGACGCGTGGTCGCATATGTGGCAGACTACAACCCTCGGACTGGCATGGTATCGTTACTTATCTACCCTCCACCAACGTACCGTCAGCAGTTCATTCAAGTTCACCATAGCAACCTTGTCGGAATTAGCCCGTACTTTGGTCCAACACCTCCTAGGCCACAGCCTCCTGGACCTCCTGGACCTCCTCGACCACCTTGGCCACCTAGACCTCGTCCTCCATGGTGGTGGTTCCCTTGGTTCCCATGGGGCCAATCAGGTCAATGGGGTGGAGGCGGATTTGGCGGAACTATGGAAGACTAGTTGCCGCAGAAAAAGGCTCCCAGTCATTTGGGAGCCTTTTACCTTTGTTATTTATGAAAGAGATAAAATGTTATATCCGCTGTCTACGTGTAAAATTTCCCCTGTGATTCCTCTTGAAAGGTCACTCATGAGGAACAATGCAGTATCCCCCACTTCTTCTTGCGTAGTTGTTCGGCGGAGTGGTGCACGCTCTTCGATTTCTCTTAAGACGTCATTGAAGCCGCCGATTCCTTTGGCCGCAAGGGTGCGGATCGGTCCAGCGGAAATAGCGTTTACGCGAATGTTTTCCTTGCCAAGATCGTTTGCTAAATACTTTACGCTTGCGTCAAGAGACGCCTTCGCTACGCCCATAACATTGTAATTACGGACAACTTTTTCACCGCCTAAATAAGTAAGTGTTACGATGCTTCCTCCTTCGTTCATGAGCGGACGGGCCGCTTTCGCCACAGCCGTCAAAGAGTATGCACTAATATTGTGAGCTAATAAAAAGCCATCGCGAGTCGTATTTAAATACTCCCCTTCTAACTCCTCTTTATTAGCAAAAGCGATGCAGTGAGCCAATCCATGAATTGTGCCAACTTGCTCCTTGATGCTCGCAAATGTTGCTTCAACGGCTTCATCACTTGTCACATCACACTCTAATACGAGGTGATCATCACGCTCTAACGTTTCAACTAATCCTCTAACATTTTTCTCAAGTCGTTCTCCCGCATACGTAAAAATCAGCCTTGCTCCTGCATTGGCTAGGGACTGAGCAATTCCCCAAGCAATGCTACGCTTATTGGCGACGCCCATGACAACATATGTACGATCAACTAATGACAATTGAATCAATTTAGTCTCCTCCAATCGTGGATTTCAGAATTAATATTTGTTCTTAATACTTGGTCCTAATTATATCACGGTTCTCTATTCTTTTGAAGGGAGGTCCGTTCCATTCAAGTAAAACAGGGTAAAAGGATGCCTACAGAGACATCCTCTCAATCAAGTCTTTTAATCTTCATAGGAACGTGAAGACATCATGCGCGGGACGTCGGTTCCTCTACTCCCTCTTGAATCGGTTTTCTCCGTTTCAGGAGGATAAATCATAATAAAGCTTTCGGGGTTGGCCTTCGCCAATACGTTTGGTAACTGCTCCAATTGCGGATGCCATGCGAGCGTTCCTCTTCTCGCGCTTAAAACGACGACGAGATCATCTGCTCGCAACGTTAACATCCATTGTTTGTGCCACTCATTCCATGAGGAAATTCCAACAACCGTCGTGCTCACATCAGGCTTGATTTCCTTAATGGTTTTTTCGTATGGACGTGCATCATCCTTAACAACAACACATACGAGTGTAGCACCCACTTGGTTGGCAAGACGTTTGACCGTTCGCAAGCTTCGATAGTACCCTGTCTTATGGTCGACACCCGACGGGAGGACGAGGACAATCCGCTTCATCGTATTTAACGGATGCCCTAATTTTGACACGAGTACCATCTCTTCTGTCCGTTCTAGCAATTGATCGAGAATCCCACCAAAAATAAGCTGCGGCGTCGATCGCTTCCCATTCCACCCGATCACAAGCGTTGTAATTCTTGTTTCCTCAATAGCTCGGATAATTCCTGACGCAATATTTGGATCAAGTCGCGTCAGCATTTGGATCGGAACAGAGGCGCCAGCTGCGTATGTCACGGCATGGGCAAGCACCTTTTCCGCTTTCGCCACCTCCGATTCTGCATCGCCATTTGTTCCTTGGGCAACCGTTAGTGGGTAGAGGGGCTCTGATGATTGGCCACGAACAATAAATGCCAGATCAAGCAAGGATTCGACCGTTTTCGGATTGGCAATTGGAACCATCACACGCTCAGGTGCTTCCGATGGATCAAATGGTTTTAGCTCTTCTTCTAATGCGAGCTTCCTCGCGTACTTCTCCACAACATATGGGCCGACCATACACGTCACTAGAATCATCACAATGACCGCATTAACAACAGCCGAATCGAACAATCCTAAGTCAAAACCGACGAGTGTTGCTGCTAAAGTCGCCGCTGCTTGAGGCACGGACAAACCGAACATGAGTTTAATTTGGTCCATGGAATAGTTGTAGAGCTTACCACTAATAAACGCAGCAAGAAATTTCCCTAGTTGGACGAAGATCACGACAAGCGCTGCTAAGAGCCAGGCGGAAGGGTCTCCAAGCAAGACCCTGATATCCATTAGCATCCCAACAGATAAAAGGAAGAACGGAATAAATAGCGCATTTCCGACGAACTTAATTCGGTTCATGAGGGGGCTATGTTCTAGGATGAACCGGTTCAATGCTAGACCGGCAAGGAACGCCCCTATGATCGGTTCAAGTCCTGCAAGCGTTGCCCCGTATGCCGTAACAAATAAGATCGACATGACGAAAATGAATTCTAATGCACCTTCACTGCTCATTGTCCGGAAGAACGACTTAGCCAAAATAGGAATAAGGATCAGCGTAATGGCCACATAAAGAACTAAGGAAACGGCTATCGTAAACCAAAAGGTTGAATTTAGTTCTCCTTGCATAGAACCAGCGACAATGGCTAAAACCAAAAGGGCTAACGTATCGGTCATAATTGTGCCACCAACAGCCGTCGTGACCCCTCGATCTTTTGATATCCCTAGCCGGCTCGCAATCGGATACGCCAGCAGCGTATGGGAACCGAGAATAGAGGCAAGCAAAATCGCAGCCGGGGTAGAGAAGCCGAGAATGAACGTAAACACAAGGCCAAACAGAAATGGAATCGTGAAGGATAACGTACCGAAAAGAACACTTCGGTTACGGTATTTTTTAAAACCTTCGAGGTCAATTTCAAGTCCGGCGATGAAAATGATGTAGAGTAAACCGACGGTTCCTAACAGCACAATCGTCGGGTCACGGTCAAGTAAGGCGAAGCCGTTCGGTCCGATCACAACACCTGCAAGGATTAATCCGATAATTCCTGGGATTCGCAACCTAGACATCAACAACGGAGCAACGAAAAACACAACCATGGTAATCGCAAAAATTAGCACAGGATCTGTGATCGGATGATCAATCAAAGGTTCATCCTCCTTTCCACTTTTGTTTAACTTTTTCCAATCTTAAAGCCGACCAATCTCACTGTCAACTCATTTGTAGAACACGAATGTATTCAAGTATGCTTTACTTACTATTGATGTCATCATACCATTGTCGGGAGGAAAAGACATGCAATTCGATATTATTGGTGATGTACACGGTTGCTATGATGAGCTTATGGAGCTAATTGATAAACTTGGCTATGAATATAAACGAGGCAGTTATGATCACCCTGATGGTCGTTTGTTAGCCTTTGTTGGTGATTTAACCGATCGCGGGCCTCATTCTCTCGAAGTCATTCGGCTCGTAAGCCACATGGTGAAAAAAAAGACGGCCTATTATGTACCTGGAAACCATTGCAACAAGCTCTACCGTTACATGATCGGTCGAAAGGTTCAAGTAAAGCACGGCCTAGAAACAACGGTCGCTGAACTAAATGCTCTTTCTGAAGAAGAGAGAATCGAAGTCATTGCTCAATTTAAGGAGTTGTATGAACAGGCGCCCCTCTATCATTCTTTCCCTGAGGACGAGCTTGTGATTACCCATGCAGGAATTCGCGAGGACGACATAGGTTCTTACGGTAAGCGGGTGGAAACGTTTGTCCTATATGGCGATATTACTGGGGAAACCAACCCTGATGGTACACCGGTTCGTCGAGATTGGGCTGCAACCTATCAGGGAGATTGGTGGATTGTTTACGGGCACACCCCTGTTCGAAGGCCTCGCATCATTCATCGAACAGTGAATATTGACACGGGCTGTGTCTTTGGTGGGGCGCTAACTGCTCTACGCTTCCCTGAAATTGAGTTTGTTTCGATCCCTTCTAGGCAGCCACTCGTTTCTGAAAAATTTCGTAACTTTCCGAGTTAACCGTTGATCCGTCATGAGGAAATGTGGAAAAATAGCCATTAGGTGATGAATTTATGAAACGTTTTGTTCAAGTCAGTCTAATAAGCCTCTTTATCGCTCTGTTCGCTGGGTGTCAAGCGGGGGAACCCGATATTATCGGAGACATAGAGGAAAGTTACATCAGCTGGAATGATGAGCGTGGGCAATTAACCATTTTTGCCCGCCTGTTAAATGAATCATCAGCCGATGCTAACAATTTAACCGCCCGCTTTGAATTTGATCATCCTCTCTTAAAGGAACAAATTTCTGAAGAGGGCTATGTCGTATTCTCATCCAATGGAGAACCCATTCCTTTTTCCGTGTCCGGTGATGGAACTTACTTTCTTTCTGAGTCCTTCGATATTGACTGGGAAGCCCCGATTGAAGAATTAGCTGGTGATGTGTCGGTTACGATTTTTGATCGATATGGAAACGAAATTGCTCACTTTACCATTGAACACGCGATTGAAGAGTAGCGGAAAAAAGATTGCAACGGATAAACAATCCGGTCGCAATCTTTTTTCATTATTAAGCCTTTTTCAGATGCCGAATCAGTTCCTTCATATCAGGGGGCAAACCTTCCGTAAATGTTTGTTCCACCTCTGTAAACGGACAATGGATAGTAAGCTCTGTACTGTGGAGGGCCTGTCTCTCGATCCCCTTCCGCTCCCCGCCGTAAAGGTCGTCCCCAAATAGAGGGTAGCCCCAATAGGAAAAATGGACTCGAATTTGATGAGTTCGTCCCGTTTCAAGCTGCACCTGTACAATTGTCCCTTGATTAAGACGATCGATGACTTTAAAATGAGTAATCGCCAGCTGCCCATCTTCCCGTACTTCTCTTGTAATGAGGCTTTCTTCTTTTCGGGCAATAGGAGCTGTGATCGTCCCTTCTTGTTGCTCGATTTCCCCTTGAACGATCGCCATGTATGTTCGTTTAATGTTTCCTTGACGCTGCTGCTTTGATAATTGATCATGGGCTAATTGATGCTTGGCCACAATCAAGAGTCCGGAGGTATCTTTATCAAGTCGGTTCACCGCATGAAAGGTTGCAGCCATTTTTTGTCGCTGAAAATAATTAAGTAACCCGTTAGCAAGCGTCCCTTGCGGATGATCGCGGGAAGGGATTGTCGGAACTCCCGCTGGCTTGTTCACGACCAAGTAATGATCATTTTCGTAGATGACATCGAAAGGGACTGGCTCAGCTATCATCGAAGGACTAGGGTACTCATGAGGGAGCTCTAAAGTGACTTGATCATTCACGTGGACGGTCTCGCGGACGGTGACCTCTTCCCCGTTCAACAAAATCGTGCCACCTTTAAACTTTATCGCTGCTAACGATCGTTTTGAAACGTGTTTTCCCTCGCGTAAAAATGTTCGTAACAACTCCCCGTCCCATTGTTCATCCACCGTCCATTCCACTTTCGCTTTACGAATCACCGATAAATGACTCCTTCACTCGTTTCCAAAAAGGAAAGGGTCTAAAGCGTGCGAAGCGAATTTTTTCTTCCGCCACTCGGCATTGAATCGATTTGACTCGCTTATAAGCAAGGGTAAAGTGATCGATTGTCACTTGAAGTTCCACCTGATTGAGCGGTTTAATCAAGCACGTGTGATGCTGAGGCAATACGAGCGGCGAGCCAATCGTCCGGTAGACCCGATTATTGATCGACGCCATTTCGGAAATTTGGATCGATGCTAAGGATGGGTGTAGGATGGCACCACCTAACGCTTTGTTGTAGGCAGTGCTACCAGAAGGGGTCGAAATGCAAAGCCCGTCTCCGCGAAACACTTCGAACACGTCCCCTTTAATTTCTACATTACTTACAAGGGAGCCCTCCTGACTTTTGACCGTACACTCATTTAAGGCGAGCAGTCGTTTCGATTCGCTCTCATCCGTATGACGAACCACAACTTCTAGCAAGGGATATTCGACAATTTGATAAGGAGTTTTTGCAACATGTATCACGAGTTTTTCCACTTCATCAGGAACCCAATCAGCGTAAAATCCTAAATGTCCTGTGTGAATCCCGACAAACGCAGTATCCTCTAACCGACTCGTATAGCGATGAAACGCATGCAATAGCGTCCCATCTCCACCGACGGTTATGACGATATCAGGCTCTTGCTCATCGAGCTTTAAGCCAAAATCGAGTAAATAGCGTTTAATTTTTTGCTGCAATGTGTTGGAAACGTCATCCCCTCTGGAAGTAACGGTAAAACGCATGCTGCCTCGCCTCCTTTTACGTCAATGTACGCCCTTGCTCCTGTTTTCGCGTAATAATTTGCTGGGCTTCACGAACTTCATCACGAATTTGTGACATTTCTTCATCAAGCCGAAAAGCTGCCTCTGCCGCCCGTTGCAGTCTTGTTTTTATGTTTAGCGGGATTTCTCCACTATATTTATAATTTAATGAATGCTCAATCGTTGCCCAAAAATTCATCGCCAACGTCCGGATTTGCAGCTCAACGAGAATTCGCTTTTCCCCTTCAATCGTTTGCACTGGGTAGCGGAGCACCAAATGATAGGAGCGGTAGCCGCTATCTTTTTTTTGCTCCACATAATCCCGTTCCTCCACGATTTCAAAATCCGATCGGGAACGAATGAGTTGAACGACCGTTTCAATATCCTCCACAAACTGAGTCACGATCCGAAGCCCAGCCAAATCTTGCATTTTTTCCTCTAATTGATCAAGGGGAATATTTTTCCGAATCGCTTTATCTAATATGCTTGAAATCGGTTTTACCCGCCCAGTAACAAACTCAATCGGTGTATGTTTGGATGATTTTTGATACTGTTCGCGAATTCCCTTTAATTTCACTTTTAATTCTTCAACTGCTTGCTTGTATGGTGTTAAGAAAACATCCCAATTGTTCACTAAATCACCGTCCTGTCAGCTCTACTCACCGAACGCGTTTTGTACCGCCCTCTCCATCTCTTCTCCATAATTACCATTGCCAGCAATATTATCGATTAAATAACGTAATTCGTTATAGAAATTGTGACACGTAATCAACGTTTCTTGGTTAAGATGAGCGACTACCTCTTTCCCGCTGTTCATCCCTTCCTTTAGAACAGTCCATGTTGCTTCAGGGAAACGCAGGTAAAAGAACGTCTCCTCATCTTCAAGTACATACACGAAGGCATGATCGTCTGAATCAACGAGCATTCGCTCTGTCGCTTGTAATTGTTTAGCCAGTTCCCTTTTTACTTCTTCTTCTAATGTCGCCACCACTGTATTGTGCTCCAATCTAAGCTCGGCAACTGTTCCTTTATTCATTCTTAAATCCCTCCGAAAACAAATGACATAACCTTATTCAGTTTATCATATTTTCTCGTGCGTAAGAACTGATTGCACCATTGAAAAATCTCACGTGATCATGCAAACTAAGCGTAATAGCTTCGACAACTTTAATGATTGAAAGGACGATCATCATTGGGAAAAGAAATTGAAATCGAACGGAAAACACTCGTATCGAAGGAAACGTTCAAACGTCTAATTAGCCAACTACATATTGGAGAAGGTGATTTTAAGCTTCAGCGCAATCATTATTTTGAAACGGACGACTTCCAGTTAAAAAAACAAAGCTCGGCTTTAAGAATTCGTGAAAAGGAAGCTACTTTTACCTTTACGTTAAAGCAGCCCCATCCTGCTGGACTTCTTGAAACCAATCAAACGCTTAGCAAACAGGAGGCCAAACTCGCCCTTGAATCGGCACACTTTCCAAGCGGTGAAGTGATGGACGCATTACGGGATTTGTCGATTCCTATTTCGCAGCTTAAACATATTGGCACCCTTTCCACTTCTAGAGCTGAAATTTCCTACGAGCAAGGCATTCTTTGTCTCGACCATAGTTCCTATTTAGGTATAGAGGATTATGAAATAGAGTTTGAAGGAACGAGCGAAGAACATGCAACAGTTACTTTTCAAGAAATCCTTAAGACATTCAGCATTTCGCAAGTTCCGACAGAAAACAAAATTCAACGATTCTTTTCAAAAAAAGAGAAAAATTAACGGTGAAGCTGTGATGCAGATATGGTATGATGGATGTAGTGAATAAGTACGAGGTGATGACAAGCATGAATCCATCCATCTTGGGGCTTCAGTCATTTCAATCAACACCCCAACCTTTTACAACAGCAACCAATCAATCTACATACTTTCAATCCGTCTTTTCTGCCTTTTTAACAGAACAGTTATTGCTCGGGGAGCAAATGAGCCAATCGAGCACGAACGATAAATCTGATTTATTTTTGGATGAAGCGACCAGGAGGAAGGTCCTAGGCCAGCAAGCTCAAGTAATCGCTTCATATGAACCTGTGCAAATGAACATTCAACAGTCACAGCCAGCGATGAGCTCGAATGAACTCTCTGCCCAATTTGACCAAGGGGAACGTTTCCGTCCACTCATTAATGCAGCTGCCAAAAAATACGGTGTTGATCCGAATTTAATTTATGCTGTTATTAAACACGAGTCGAATTTCAACCCACTTGCGAAAAGCAGAGCTGGTGCCTCTGGTTTGATGCAACTCATGCCAGCAACTGCCCGTCAATTAAATGTGAATAACATGTTCGATCCTCAGCAAAACATTGACGGAGGAACACGTTACTTAAAGCAAATGCTCGACCGTTATGACGGAAATATCCAGCTTGCATTAGCTGCTTACAATGCTGGCCCGGGAAATGTCGATAAATATGGGGGAATTCCGCCATTTAAAGAGACGCAACATTATGTTCCCCGGGTATACGAAACGTACTTAAATGCTTAGTTTTGACCTCAAAAAGGTCTGGTGAGGAAATTTCACCAGACCTTTTTAAACTTAAAATCAAACTACGCCTCACCCTTCTTGACTTGCACATAGGTAGAAAAAAATGTTGCCCCGCCGCCAAAATCAGATAAGTCTCCTCCTGTTAAGGTATTAAAATTTCCTTGTTGTTCATGTTGATGATGCCACCATACCCCGCGAGCGATGATAACGCCTTGCTGACATGCCTCTGAAACGTTCGCTGTGCACGTTAGCTGTCCATGATCGTTGAAAAGACAAACACGATCACCATCATAGATTCCTTCTCGCATTGCATCTTTTTTTGAAAGCTGAACGACCGGCTTTCCTTTCGCGTATTCTATAAATTGAGAATTCAACCCTTTTCTTGACGGTGAAATGATTAGCTGATACGGAGCGGCTGCTTGTGTATATGGGATTTTTTCTGGTAAAGGTGGTAATCCTGCCTCATGCATCGCCTCTGAATAAAGTTCAATTTTTCCTGACGGTGTTTCATATTCACCGATTTTCCACGGCTCAATTTGTTGCGCTGATAGATGTGTCGGCTTCCAACGAATTGGCTTTCCTGATAAAAACTGCTCCCAGACACTGGAATCGACAGGGCTGTCTCCAAATATCGCCTGCTTCATTAACGTTTCGTCATTGTCGCGAAAGCATAGCTCTTGAAAATGAAAGGCGTTTGCTAGCATTCGAAACAACTCGGTATTCGATTTGCTTTGACCGATCGGGGAAATCACTCGTCTCCCTAACTGCCAGTAAGGATGCCAATACGAACGATATACATCGTCATGCTCTAAAAAAGTCGTGGCCGGTAAAACGATATCCGCAAATTTAGCCGTATCGGTCAGCTGCTGTTCATGGACGACAACAAACAAATCGTCTCGGGCTAACCCTTGAAGCACCTTCCTTTGATCTGGAGCAACCGACGCTGGGTTGCTATTGTAAACAAACAATGCCAAAATCGGCTCTTGTTGACTAAGAAGGACCTTTCCTAGCTCATTCATGTTAACACGTCGTTCCTCATTCGTCCGTAAATCTGGACGGTGGAGAATATCGGAAGAATACTCCCCGTGTTTCAAGTTAAAATAAATCGCCCCACCTCCCTTCGTTTCCCAAGCTCCTGTAAGAGCAGGTAAACTAAGAATCGCCCTCGTACTCATTCCACCTGAATGGTGATGTTGCTGGCCATTGCCAATCCTAATAAAGGATCGCTTTTCTGTCCCGTACACGCGGGCTAGCCTTTGAATGTCTTCTTTATTGATTCCTGTCATTCGTTCTACTCGATCTAATGAATAGGTGGCAACATGCGCTGCAAGCTCCCGAAACCCGACAGTTTGCCTTTCAATAAAAGAACCGTTAATGAGCTCCTCTTCGATTAAGACATGCTGAATGCCTAAAGCCAATTCTAAATCCGTCCCTGGTTTGATTTGAATAAACCAATCGGCTTGCCTTGCTGTTTCTGTTCGCTCTACATCAATAACAATAACCTTCGCTCCACGCTTACGAGCCTCAAGTATGTACAACCATTGATGGACGTTCGTTACGACTAGATTGCTTCCCCATACGATGACCAGATTGGCGAACCTCGTCTCCTCTGGTTGTAAGCCGACAGAGGCTCCCATCGTATAGCGAAAAGCTTCGGTTCCGGCAGCAGCACAGATCGTCCGTTCAAGTGTCGCAGCACCTAAACGGTGAAAAAAGCGTCGGTCCATGCTACCATTTTGAATGATCCCAATCGTTCCACTATAGCTGTAAGGCAATATGGCCGTTGAATTTGCGGAAGCTATAACTGCCTCAAATCGATCCACAATTATGGAAAGTGCCCGCTCCCATGATATCGGCTTGAATGCCCCGCTCCCCTTTTCACCTGTACGAATGAGCGGGGTTAACACTCGATGGGACCCATGCACTTTCTCACGGTAATGTTGCCGAACCTTCCCGCATATTGCGCCCCCGGTTACGGGATGCTGTGGATCCCCATGGAGTGAAATCACTTGATCGTTCTCTGTTGTTATGATAAGTCCACACGTATCAGGACAGTTGTGAGGGCAGACACTTTTCCTCGTTGCCATTTCGATAGCTCTCCTTTTTCTTCACCAACTACTTCTCCATTTGATCATAACAAATGATAGCTCCTTTGAAAAAAGCTGATTGCCCCCTTTAGGAACAGATCATTTGCCCTCAGCGCAGGCTGTTGCTAAAATGAAGCATAGATAAGACGATGAACAACTAAAAGGGGATAAACATGGTTGAACTAAATCGTACGGTTTACGAGCGTATCGGTGGAGACAAAACGGTATCCGCCCTTGTGGATGCCTTCTACACGAATGTTGCAGGCGACCCAATTCTTGCGCCACTCTTTCCAAATGACCTTACAGAAACGAAACGAAAACAACAACAATTTCTTACGCAATTTTTGGGTGGACCTTCACTATATACAGAGGAACATGGACATCCTATGTTACGAGCACGACACTTACCTTTTCCAATCACGCCTCGTCGTGCAAAAGCTTGGCTCACATGTATGGAACGAGCGATGGATGAAATCAACTTGCCAAGCCCAGAGCGAGAGGAAATGATGGCACGACTAACGATGACTGCTCATCATATGGTCAACCAACCAGAGGAGCACCGCTAGAAAGGGGGATTGACCATGGCGCATCACGAGAATCAAACGAATTGCAATGACGAGAGGGGCATATGTAGCCTTGACTCCGACGCTGACGACCAGAAGCAAAAAAAGCGAAAGCCGCTCGAAATTTATACATTCATCGATCCACTATGTCCTGAATGCTGGGCGTTTGAGCCCATTTTAAAAAAGCTACAAGTGGAGTACGGTCAATATTTTCGTATTCGTTTCATTATGGCTGGGAAACTAGAAGCGTGGAATTTATGTCGTGGAAAATATAAAGGGGCCCAATCACGAGAAGATTTAGCTCATGTGTGGAGAAAAATCACCGAAACATTTGGGATGCCTTGTGACGGTGATGTGTGGCTAGAGGACCCTATCACGTCCTCCTACACGCCATCCTTGGCTATTAAAGCGGCTGAATTACAAGGGCCACAAGCAGGAGTGCGCTTCTTACGAAAGCTTCGGGAGCACCTGTTTTTGAATAAGCAAAATGTCACGAAAGAAGACATACTTATAAGCTGTGCCCAGCGTGCTGGATTGGATGTAAAGGAGTTTAAGCAGGACCTTCATTCAAAAGGAGCAGCTAAAGCCTTACGTTGTGATATGCAAACAACAAAGGAAATGGATGTGGACCTTGTTCCAACTTTCGTGTTTTTTAACGATAACGTAGATGAAGAAGGAATCAAAGTCACAGGTCATTACCCCTATTCCATTTACGTTCAAATTTTGGAGGACATGCTTGGATTTAAACCAGAACGCCAACCTCCAATGTCGTTAGAACACTTTTTAAAGAAATATGAATTTGTTGCTTCGATTGAGGTTGCCGTTGTGTTTGACTTAGAGATCGATGAAGCGGAAAAGCAGTTAAAGAAACTAGTGCTGAAGCAAAAACTGGAACTGGTTCCGATGAAATACGGGAACTTTTGGAGATATTTAGAGTAGAAAAAAGACAGCCGAGAAAGCTGTCTTTTTTCTTTATGGGGGGAGAGAATGTGATGTGCTTCACATATATAATGTATCATACTGGAAACAGTAAAACAATGGGGCTCAATGATCGTTCAGAGAATTGACACATTCCTATTTCAGCAAACTTTTGCATACATTGAAAAAGAAACGATTTGTACATGGGAGGAATGAAGCACATGTCGCGCTTTTTGATCGGAGTCGGCCTTATCGGAACGATCGTAAGCTTCTATTTCTTACTTCTCTCTTTTCTGAGCATGTTCCCGCTCTTTATCTCCGCCCCCCTTCTTTTTGCTAGCATCTATTTAATTGTGTACCAGTTTCACCACCGCAACCGGTTTCGTGGGTTCTAAAGTGGGAACTGTTTTTCCCCTTTTACCTTAGTACGAAAAATAACCATGCAGTTCTATGATAGACTGCATGGTTATTCACCCTTTGTTTTAAAGGAGTGCCTCGATCTCATCTAACGTTTTCTCAAATAGAGAAAGAGCCTCTTGGATTGGTTTCTTTGACGTCATATCGACACCAGCATGCTTTAAAATGTCAATCGGATATTGCGAGCTACCAGCTTTCAAAAAGTCGAGATAGCGCTCAACAACAGGAGCTCCATCCTCTAAAATTTGTTTAGCAAGGGCAGCAGCAGCACTGTATCCTGTCGCGTATTGATAGACATAAAAATTATAGTAGAAATGAGGAATTCTTGCCCATTCAAGACCGATCTCCTTGTCAATGACAATCTCATCTCCAAAATACTTTACATTTAAATCATAATACAGCTTTGATAACAGCTCTGGCGTCAATGGAATGCCATCTGCAGATTGCTCATGAATAAGCTGTTCAAACTCAGCAAACATCGTCTGCCTAAAGACTGTTCCACGAAAACCTTCCAAGAAATGATTGAGCAAATAAATCTTTTCTTGCTCATTGTTTGTGTTTTTCACCATGTAATCATTTAACAGTGCTTCGTTTAAAGTGGAAGCGACTTCGGCAACGAAGATCGTGTAGTCGCCATAAGGATATGGTCGGTGTTTCCGCGAATAAAAACTGTGCATCGAATGTCCAAGTTCATGGGCTAATGTAAAGACATTATCAATATTATCCTGCCAATTCATGAGAATGTATGGCATCGTGCCGTACGCTCCAGAAGAATAGGCTCCGCTTCGTTTACCTTTGTTTTCAACAACGTCAATCCAACGTTTCTCATAACCTTGCTTAATTTCATCTGTATAGCTTTCGCCTAGTGGAGCGAATCCTTTTAACACAAGCTCTTTCGCTTCATCGTAGGAAATCTTCATCTCCACATCCTTGACGAGCGGTGTATACAGATCATACATATGGAGTTCATCCACACCTAAAATTCGCTTTCTTAATTTAACATAGCGATGAAGTAAGTGTAGGTTGTCATTGACGGTTGAAACGAGTTGATCATAGACCACTTCGGGAATAAAATTGCGTGACAATGCCGCTTCCCGAGCCGATTTATATTTTCTTACATTTGCGTAAAACAAATCTCGCTTCACTTGACTACTCAGTGTAGAAGCAAAGGTATTCTTGTATTTTTCATATGTGGAATAAACCGCTTGAAACGCATCTTTTCGTACACGCCGATCTCCACTTTCTAAAAACTGCAAATATCTTCCGTGGGTGACTTCTACTTCTTCTCCATTCTCATTCACAATGGTCGGGAATGTCATATCTGCATTGTTTAACATACCAAATGTATTGCTAGGAGCGCTCGTCACTTCACTCGCCTGTGCTAAAATTGATTCTTCGGCTTCTGACAGCACATGGGGACGTTGCTTGTTTAGTTCATCTAACATATGACGATACAACGTGAGTGGTTCATGTTCATTGAGGAAGGTGTCGATCTTCTCTTTTTCGATTGACATAAGCTCTGGGACAACAAATGAAGCCGCTTGCCCAACTTGAGAAGCTAAGGTCTGCGCCCTATCATTTAGCCCTTGATAAAACGAATTGGTTGTGTCTTGGTCATAACGCATATGAGCATATGTATACAGTCGTCCCAATCGTTCGGTTATTTCATCCTGTTGTTGCAAGGCTGCATACAAAATCTCAGCAGATTGACTTAACTTTCCTTTAAACTGTACTAATGATGAAATAAGTCCCTTCACTTCATTAAATTCTTTTTCCCATTCTTCATCTGTACTAAAGATGGCTTCTAAATCCCATGTTAAGTCGACAGGGATTTCGCTTCTCTTCGGTAACGTTTTTGCCATGTTTCCGACCTCCTTCTAGTTGACTCTCTCCTAGAATACCGATTTTTTCTTAGGTTTTCCAGTCTTACCTATTTTAATCGCTACAATTCATGAATAGGTATTACATGATAACCTATTCTCATCTAATGTTAAGTATGCATGATAGAATGCTTCATCTTGGGTGAGGGCTTCCTCAGCAGAATGTGGAAATGATCGTTCACGTAGGCGCACATATTGGTTGTGACCTGGGGCCTTTGCAAGTATCCTTGCTGAAACAAGTAGATCTAAATATCCTTTGATGGATTGTTCAAGATGAGAAAGGTGTTGAACGATAGGACGTAATTTGAATATGCGCTGGGATTGAAAGGAGCGTAAAACAGTGAGAAGTGGGAACGAAGCCATGAGCGGTTGCCGTTCGATGACATGGCATAATATCCAAGACTGCCAAAGGTATGTTGGAGTGGCAACCCATTCATGACCTTTGCTTGGCCAACCTGCTTCGATCGGAAACAACTGAGGATGTAAATTTTGTTCGTAGAACCATGATTGGAAGTGTCTTTGATCTGGTGAAGGGTAGGGGATTGGATATTGAAAACGCCACTGTTTCTTCTGCGTTAACCACGCATCGCTTGGTAAGCTTTCATGAGGTTTGAGAGAAGGATACACCCAATCTTGGAATGTTTGGTTAAGGTGAGCTTTTTCTTTTAGGACGGCTAACGTTTTTGTGAGAGAAATCGGGGTTATGTTTGAGAGGGTAAAAAACTTTAACGATGTTGGACAAAAATACCGTAGATGTAAATGTTCGTATGGATCTTTGCATAAAGCTAACCATTCAAAGGATTGAAGGCGAAAATGAAACGTCCCTTCCCGGTTCAACCGATTGCCTCCAAGAACCCAAATAGGGTAAATCCCTGCTCGCTTGTAGCCGTCCGTCCGCTTTTTTATCTCTTGAAGGGGCAATGAGGAACATTGATATTCGACAGCAACCAGTTGTTTATCCTTTCGAAGGAGAATATCTGGACGCTGCTGCAAAATCGGAAGATATACCTCTAGCGCCACTTCAAGCTTTTGCCGCTTTAGCCATTGATACAATAACCGTTTTCCTGATAAATGATAATGAGATTCTGGTTCCGTTGAGACACGGCAAGCTTCTTTAGATTGATGGGCGAAATGCCATTGCCGTTGTGAGCCAATCTTCAGTACGAGCTTTTCCTTACAAGCTGGGCAGTAGAAGCCCTGCTTCTTCTGAAGCGATTGCAACACCTCCTTTTGCCAAGAGTCAAGCAAGTTAACGGTTTGTCCATTTTGTAATTTTGCTGTGAGCATAGCAGCACCTCCCTCCTATTCCATTCGACCTATTATTACAAAATCCTGCTTCGTTCACATTATTTCTCAGGAAATAAAAGTGTACTAAGAAAAACTTGTCCTAATTGCCAATCCTATGTGACCGTATTTTATCCTTCTTAAAGTAAAAAAAAGACAGGAGCATAAGCCCTATCTTCTTCTGTCTATAGCAAAGGTGATAATAGCCGACAAGTGGATTCAAGTACGCGATAATACCAAGCTCTGTTTCTAAATTGCTCAAAGCGAATTTGATTTGTATGCTCCAAATCGTAGACAAAATCACTTACGAGTGTGGTTACACTTTTCGTGCGGTAAAGAAAAGCGTTCACTTCAAAATTCAAATGGAAACTTCGCATATCCATGTTCGATGTTCCAATCGAAGCAATCTCATTATCGACGATAATAATTTTGCTATGAAGAAAGCCTCGTGTATATTCGTATACTTTCACTCCCGCTTCAAGAAGCTCTGAAAAATAAGAGCGGGAAGCATGAAAAACAATCCGTTTATCTGGACGATTAGGAACGAGAATCCTAACATCAATACCACTTAGGGCAGCAATTTTTAAAGCACTTAAAATATCTTCATCCGGGATGAAATATGGACTGGTGATCCAAATCGATTTCTTCGCTGATGTGATCATGGAAAAGAATAGCTTTTTATTAATTTCCCAACGAGTATCAGGACCACTCGCAATCATCTGGACACCGCCATCATCCTTCATATTTGTCAATGCTGGGGATAGGTAAGATGGCTTCAAAATCGTTTCTCCTGTTTCGTGGGCCCAATCCCGGAGGAAAATGAGCTGTAATGTACGTACAGCTTCTCCGCGAACATACAGATGGGTATCTCGCCAAAATCCGAAATATGGGTCTTTTCCTAAATATTCATCGCCAATATTTAAACCACCTACGAAGCCCACGGTTCCGTCGATGACGATAATCTTTCGGTGATTGCGGTAATTGATCGTATGATTAATAAACGGTAGCTTTACAGGGGCAAACGGAACAATCTCTACTCCGGCCTGCTTCAGATCCTGAATATAAGATTTAGAGAGCTTCCAGCTACCTACACCGTCATAAAGAAAACGTACATGAATTCCTTCCTTCGCTTTCTGCATTAGGATCTCTTTAATTTCCTGACCAATTTCATCATCACGAACAATATAATATTCGAGATGAATATGATGCGTTGCCATTCGTAACGCTTGTTTAATATGGGCAAACGTTTCTTTCCCGTCTGTCAGCACTTTCGTATTGGTTGAAAATGAAATCGGATTGTTCGCTAGTCGATGAGCCAGTCGAAACAACAGTTGTTGATGACCACCCATTTTCTGTAACTGTTCTTCATTTAGCTGACGATTTCCCTCTATTTTTTCAAATGCCTCTTCATCTGATAATGCCTTTTTCATAAAGGTTTTACTTTTTCGATGATTTTGTCCGAACATCAAATAAAAGATGAAGCCAACGACTGGAAACACGGCAAGCACCATTAACCATGTTAACGTTTTTGTCGGGTGACGGTTTTCTAAAAAAATAACGATACCTATAAAGACAACCGTGATGGTAATGAGTACACTAAAAACCCCGACAATCCAGCCTTGCCAAAACGAACGGGTAAGGTATAAACCTGTCGAAAGGATCAATAAAAAGAGTAAGACGTTTAACCGATTTTTCATAGTGACGAGCTCCTATCTCATCTTTCTCGAATCTAGATCGTACAATTCCAACTTTTATTATACACGTATCGTTTAGGAAAGAAAGACTCTCTCCTTTTCTTTAGATCTATACGAAATATAAAGAAAAAGGTTGCTAATTCTTAATAGTTTTTCCTGAAAGCAGAAAAACGACCACTTCTCCTCAAGTGGAGAAAGGCCGTCTAACAAACAATGTACTTATGCACGTTTTGGAAATTGCTCACGTACTACCGTCAAAGCATTGCTATCAATGATCACCTTTCCATATTCCATAATCCGATAAATCGATAAATCCGACTCATAGCCATACTCTAACATTTGACTTAACATGTCATCCTGCTCATCTTCACTGTACGTTTCATCGTTAAAGACGACGTGCAAGTAGTACGTTCCTTCAAAATGAACCAACGTGTTATTAATATCATCAATAAAGAAATTATGGCTAAGGTCAATAATGTCCTCAAAATCTGCAAAGCCGATCACAATTTCAAGCGACTCTTCAAGAAAATCATCTTCGGTCATCATAGAAGACTCTTGTCCTTGACCATCCCCATCTTCTTGGGTTACCGGAATCTCCAACTTCACATTTCCGTCAGAGATTTGCCCGCGAGTCACGACAATCTCCAACCCTTTTTCTAACGCATGGACTTGAATCCATAATGGACCTTCTAATTCAAAATCTTCCCGATCATTGGCCTCATTCATCATTTCAAAGAAGAGCTCTTCGCCCCGTTCGCGATTATACCAAATCTCATCACGGTCAAAACCGCGTGATTCTATATCTTTATACGTTATAAAAAACTTTACTGTTGAATCGTTAATGCGTTCGATTTCCATTTTTGCTCTCCCTCCTACTCTTTTAGAGGATTGTTTCGTTCGAGAATTTCCCTTTGAACGCAAATGACACTTCGACTCCACCATAGTGTAGGACTAAAATGGTGTAAAACCAAAAAAGCTTGGTCTTTTTGTTACCTCTATTTTATGATAAATCGGCTTGGATTGGAAACGAAAAAACCCGATTTCCAAAGATTTTTATGAAAATTTCTACGAATGGACTGTCATGTTAAGGACTGGACCTACTCTTCGATAATTTCAAGTTCTTATTTACGCCAATTTGTATAGATTGTATTAGTAGACAAGCAACACCGTCTATAATTTTTCATTCTCAACGATATAGCTCCAAATGTCAAGGATCTACGTTCTAGCAATCTTTAAAGCCAAAGGGTGATACAACTTGTTCGATTTAGACTTTATCCTATCTGTGATCACAATTATTGGCATCGATCTCATTTTAGGTGGAGATAACGCTATCGTCGTTGCTCTCGCGTGCCGTCACTTACCGAAGCAGCAACGAAATAAAGCGATCATGATTGGAATTGGCCTTGCACTACTCGTTCGCGTGCTCCTTACAATGGTTGCAGTTCAGCTATTGGAGATTCCATTTTTATTAGGCATTGGTGGTGCACTCTTGATTTATATTGCCTTTCAATTGCTAGTCGATAACAACAGTGAGCAAGAAATTAGCACAGGACCCACACTAGGGAGTGCGATAAAAGCTATCGTCATTGCTGATTGTGTCATGGGATTTGATAACGTGTTGGCAATCGCTGGCGCTTCTCATGGGAACCCCATTCTCGTCATTACTGGCCTATTGATCTCTGTCCCAATCATCATTTGGGGGAGCAAACTCATTCTCGTTCTTTTTGATACATTTCCGATCATTGTCTACATTGGTGCAGGAATATTAGCCTTTACAGCCTCGCGCATGATTACGCATGAACCGATGCTAGCTCCCCTGTTTATTAATCAACCAGGTTTTATGATTTTCTTTCAGGTAACGGTTATCGCTTTTGTTTTAGCACTTGGTTATACTTGCAAAAATAAAAAGAAAAGCCACCTTGCATGACACAAGCTGACTTTGTGACTAATTTTCATTTAGTTTACTAAACGCTGTGCTTCCTGTAGTTGGAATGTACGAACCTTTCTTGGTAGGAAACGACGAATTTCAGCTTCATTGTATCCTACTTGTAGACGCTTTTCATCAAAAATGATCGGACGTCGCAACAGACCAGGATTCTCACTAATAATTTTAAACAGAGTTTGTAAAGGTAATGCTTCTAGCTCAACATCCAACTCCTGAAATATTTTTGAACGTGTAGAAATGATTTCGTCCGTACCATCTTCCGTCATACGTACGACTTCCTTCACTTCTTCAACTGTTAGTGGGGAAGAAAAAATGTTTCGTTCTTCAAACGGAATATTATGCTCTTCAAGCCAAGCTTTTGCTTTACGACAAGACGTACAGCTCGGTGATGTTAAAAGAGTAACCATCGTCCGGACCTCTCCCTTCGGAATTAAACTCCTATGCCAACTCGCTCCTGCTTATACGAAACTTATTATACATGAATAGACAAGTTGTGCATAGCATTTATTGCTAAAACTACTATCCAATAACCAAATATAGACGAGACGACTAAAACACACATAGGGATCTTTCCCGTTCTCTCTCTATTTTAAACGAAAACCCATTCGACTTTCTATACATTTGTGTATGTTTAGTTACAATTTTAACAAAAACATTTGAATTCGTCTATTCCTTCGTATAACGAAAAGTATAAAAAATGAACTTAATTTTATTAGAAAAATGCAAAACGCCTACTTAAAAACGCACCGGCTGTCCTGAGCAACGGAGATAAAAAAATTAAGGTGAGCTGCAAACGGATGATCTCAGCCCCTTGCGCAAGGTATCTCACGATTAGACTTACTTGCTTATAAAAAAACCTAGAGTTTTCTCTAGGTTTAGGGCTTCGTACGTTATCGCTTCGTCGATTGAGTGGCAGGTCCACGTCTAGGAGCTTTTAAATTTTTTAGATTTTTCTTAAGGAGTTCCTTCAGCAACTCCCTTTTCTTTCTTTGCTTTGCTTTCGTCCGCTTTTTCATGGACAACCACCTCTGCTACCGAAAGGGTATGATAATGGGAAGAACTAAAGCTGTGTGTCCTCCTGCTTAGATTCATCAAATGTAAGCACCTGATCCACATCTTCATAGGAAGCACCATATAGCTCTTCATCCTTATACGTATGAATCGTCTCATACGTATGCTTCATTTTTTCATAAATACTTTCTTCTGATTCATCCGTTGGTGACCAATAAAAAATTTCTAGCTCGTTGACTTCATTTGTCGCCAGTGAACGTCTGCTGTAACCGATTGATTCAGCATGCTTAAAACCTTCTCGCTCGTAAAAGCGCAGTCGCTTTTCAGAATCAGAATCTTCGTAGTCAAGCGGCTCTACTTCAAGGATAATTGGCTTCCCCTTTTCTTTCAACTGATTGAGTAACCTTTTGCCGAGTCCTTGTCCACGCGCATCTTTCGAAACAAACAAATAATCCACAAAAATAAAATCATCTGTTTCTACATACATCATAACATGATTTTTACCTTCATCCTTATGATAAATATCTGACTTTTCCTTTAAAAGTAACTCCATATGTTCCTTGGACTTCATCTCTTCAATAGGGAAGTATTGGTTTAGCTTTTCGTACCAATTCAATGTTTGTCAACCTCCAGCACGTAGGATATGTATAGTATACGCTTGATCGTTGGTTTCATAAATCGCCGTTAATCAATGAATTTTTCGATAATCGGCCATCGAGGACGCCATAAACCATTCACGATCAGCTAGGGTAAAATCTCAACATCATCCCCCTTGAACCTTCCTACACGTTCATCAGTCCAGCCTTTGCGGATTACAAAAAAGAGCAAAGGGCTTATTTTCCCCTTGCTCCCCTTCTTTACGATTGCATTCATCCACTCCAAAAAGGTAAACCAATGGCTCCATCTTTCTCAATCTTCATCTTTCGCATCCCAATCCTCCGGTAGCTCTTGCTCTTCACGACGCGATTCTTCTCGCTTTTTATCCAGTTGCTCTTTATACCATGCAAACGAAGCTTGATTAACGACGTAAGTTCCATCGATAAAGTAAGCCTTTACATGCCCTGCTTGAATTTGATTTTCTAAATATGCTTCAGGGAGTTCCAAATAATCACTTAGCTCCTTTAATGTTACGTACATAAAATCCCTCCCTCATGTTTAGCATATCTTCTCTCCCTTTCATTCGTGAACATCGCTTATTGGAAGCGAAAAAAGCACGCCTCCATTTGGTTGAGGCGCACTTCCCTGTTTTATATCGTCATCGGTCAACCGATTGGCAACACGTAAAACAAGATGAGAACAAAGTGTAGGATGCTACCAATTAACACGAACACGTGCCAAATCGCGTGATGATAGGAAAATCCGCGCCATACGTAGAAAATGGTCCCCACAGTATAAGCGATTCCACCACCAACTAAGCATGCAATCCCCCCTGATGGTAATGTTTCCATGATCGGACGGAAAGCGATGACTGCAAGCCACCCCATCGCAACATAACAAGCGGTTGATAGAAATAGGAAACGTTTGACGAAAAATGCTTTAAACACAATGCCGACGACCGCCAAGCCCCAAACCACTCCAAATAGCGTCCATCCGAGGGCTCCTTGGACAACAATAAACAATAAAGGTGTATAGGTCCCAGCAATAAAAAGATAAATTGCCGCATGATCAATTACCTCAAAAATATCCTTTACTTTTCCCTCTGGGAGGCTGTGTAACATCGTTGACGAGAAATAAAGCATGAGCATCGTCGTACCGTACACAGTGAAGCTAACTACGTGCATCGCACTTCCGTAAAGGCTGGCAAAAACGATTAGCACCACTAGAGCAGCTAAACTAAGTACGACACCGATTCCGTGGGTAATCGCATTCGCCAACTCTTCCTTGCGTGAAAATATGTGGGTCGTTCCCATTTCAGCATCCACCTACTTTTCCATCATAATGACCCATTATATCAAATAAAGTCATAAAAATCTCGTTGAGCTTGCCCCTTTTATCGAAGTTCATCTTTTTAAAAAGTGAAAAAGATGTTGCAACCTTTCTCCCACCTCTATATAATAGAAAAAATACACTTTTTTTATGTTCATTTATTTTACATCGTGTTAGGAAGAAAAATACAAAGGAGGGAAGATCCATGCATCGTGTCACGTTCGTTGAGCTTTTCAATCACCATATTACACAAAAATACGTCAAGCGTTCCGGGATGGCACATGCAATCGCTTGTGCGTACCATGCGCTTCAACTGGCCAAACAATACGGGGTCGACCCTGATCTGGCAACAAAAGCAGCCTTTCTCCATGATATTGGTCACTATACTTGGTATCGTAATGGTTCATGGGATTACGACTTATATAAAGAGAACGACATCCACGCCATTAAAGGAGCCGAGCGAGCACACAAACTCCTCATCCGTTTAGGCGAGCACCCGAAAAAGGCGAAGGAAATTGCTCTCGCCATCTTACTCCATACTGATTCATATTTACCAGAGGGGAAGTTGGAGCTCAGTCCGTTGCAAAAAGTTGTTGCTCTTGCCGATGAAGCAGACGAAGAACCAAAGGGCCGCCACCATTATCGAACCATTTCAGACGAGAAAGCGTTAGAAGCACTTCACCGCTTAGATCAGCTTATCGTCAAAGCACTACAGGAACATGACCTCTATCAAAAAACGGTTTGACGACCAATTTTACTCTTTTGAAGATCGTGCAATTCGGGCACACTCTTCAAGAGAGTTTTTTTATTTGCGCAAATGGAGGGATGTCTCATGGTGTTCGTTTGGTTTATCGTCGCCGCCATTGTCACAATACTTACCGCAATTAAGCTTTCCAACTATGCTGATACGATCGGTGAGAAATCAACATTAGGTGGGATGCTAGTCGGGACCATTTTTTTAGCAGGGGCTACATCATTGCCGGAAATTACAACGACCGTGTCTGCGATCGTTTTAAATAACCCCGATCTTGCCGTTGGGAATGTATTAGGAAGCAATATGTTTAATTTATTAATTTTAGCTACGTTAGACTTATATTTTCGGCGGGCACAACTGTTTCGTGGAGCTGATACATCTCACTTTTTTACCGCTAGCATCGGGCTTCTCCTTGCAATGGTTACGTTAATCGCCATTACCTTACGACTAGACGTAACGCTTTTAGGGATCGGGATCGATATGCTTGTTTTGATCGTGGTTTACGCCTTTGGAATGAAGTTACTTTCAGCGGTTCGAAATGATCCTGTGCCTGAAAGTCAAACAATTGATCAAGAGGACAATCGACCGGTAAAGAAAGATGTTTCTTTACGACACGCAATGATCGGTTTTGCTATATCTGCTATAGTCATCATGGGAGCTGGAACGCTTCTCACGGTAACAGGGGACGAAATTGCTGTCGTCACAGGGCTGGGCTCCAGCTTTGTTGGCAGCTTCCTCATTGCCGCAACCACCTCTCTCCCTGAAGGGGTATCGGTGTTCGTCGCCCTGCGATTGAAGAACATCAACCTTGCACTCGGTTCCGTCCTCGGTAGCAACTTGTTTAACTTTTTAATCTTAGGGGTTTCGGACATTCTTTATAGACCAGGCTCAATCATTGCTGCCATTTCGCCTGTTCACCAGCTTACCGCAGCAGCTGTCGGCATTTTATGTTTGATGACACTTTATGCGTTGCTCCGCCCGGCCGAGCAGTCGAAACGGATGTATTTAATGCCTTCGCTCGTATTGATTGTCTTTTATTTTTTCTCTTCTTATCTTATTTTCGTTCAATGAGTGGAACAAAAAAGGAAAACATCCACTAAGCCTTAACTTAGTGGATGTCCATTATTTCGTCCATGATTTCTTCTGTTAGCACTCCATTATATCGTTTTACAATGGTTCCTTCTTCATCTAGGATAAGCGTTGTCGGGATGCCGATCACTTGATAAGTCTCCATGACCTCTCCATCTGTATCGAGTAACGGATCAAATTCCGCGCGATAATGCTGGACAAATGCTCGGACATCTTTAATAGAAGACTCTTGATTGGTCAAGTTTATCGCAAGGAATTGTCCACCTTTTTGCCTGTACTCTTTATCGAGCTTGACAAGAGAAGGCATTTCATCTTGACAGACAGGACACCACGTAGCAAAAAAATGGAGAATGACTGGTTGTCCGTGTAGTGAAGATAGGTCAACAACCTGACCCTTAAGCGTTGTTAAGGAAAACGGTACTGCGCGCTGTCCTACTTGAACCCCTTCATTAAATGTCGTGATCGCTTCCTTATCGACTGGTCGGTAAACGTGCTCTGATTGACTGTAAAAGTAACCGACGGTACATAAGGCAAGAATAAGAAAACTTCGGTAAAATGCTTGCTTTCCTTTCATGACAATCCCCCTTTAAAGGACAACGTATTGTCAAAACTTTATATAGAAATAGGTTAATAAATCCTATATTAGAGGGCTTTATAAGCAAAAAACTTGCCACCCCCCTGAATTCTAAGGTATTGATGAGGTAACCACACGACATCAATCCCCTTAAGAAAAAAGGATGTGACAAGTTGTTACCTCAAATTATAACCTATTTACTTATGTTAATAAACTATCAAGAACAAATGATTCGAACGTTGCTTACCCTACTGATTGGGAAAAGCATGTTTGATAAGCCAATAGAAGCGCCAGTGAACAAACCTTATCGGAAACTTCAAGTCGACGATCTGCCGATCATTGAAGTACCAGAAAAACTTGATTTTAAACAGTTATTAACTGAGCATCTGGCGGCGAATGGAAAGCCTCTTAAACCGGTACAGAGACGTTCTAATTCAACACCTGTTCCTGCGTCAATGAAATGTCCAAAGTGTGGTGCTCCATCCGAGTATTTGTATGCCAATAATGGAGGGAAAGGACAGTTTCAATGTAAGGTGTGTTCCTGTCTTTTTAATCAAAAAAGCCGCTATCTCAAAGAGGCCATCCTTAAGTGCCCTCACTGTGCCAAGACTCTTGAAAAAATCAAGGAAAGAAAAGACTTTAATGTGTTTAAGTGTAAAAACAATGACTGTTCCTACTACCAAAAGAAATTGAGTAGAATGTCACAAAAAGAGAAAAAACGGTTCAAAGAAGACCCTCAAGCCTTTAAAATGCGGTATATTTACCGCCAGTTTCACATTGACTATCAACCGTTAGCGAAACATTCACCCAAGAAGCCAAAAGTCGATTTATCAAGGCTTTATGTGTCTCCACATACACTTGGACTCATTCTGACGTATCACGTGAATTACGGGCTATCCGCTCGTAAAACAGCTGCACTGATGAAAGATATTCATGGTGTATCCATTTCTCACCAAAGCATTTTAAACTACGAAAACAGTGTAGCACTTACGCTTAAGCCTTACGTCGACCACTACCCTTATGAGCTTTCAGATCAATTCTGTGGTGACGAAACGTATATCCGTGTGAATGGTCGTTGGCACTATCTGTTTTTCTTTTTTGATGCGGTGAAAAAGGTGATTCTCTCATACCCTGTCTCACCAAATCGAGACACAGCGACCGCCATTCGAGCGATTGACGAAGTATTACTTAAGCTGAAAGAGATTCCTGAGAACCTTACATTCGTTGTCGATGGAAACCCAATCTACTTGTTAGCACAGCATTTCTTTTCCCAACATGAGATTCCATTTGACGTAATACAAGTCATCGGCTTAACCAATGAAGATGAAGTCTCCAAGGAATATAGACCGCTAAAACAGATTATTGAGAGACTGAATCGAACCTTTAAAGGCAACTACCGATCCACTCACGGATTCGGGTCAGAACAAGGATCCGTATCATTTGTGACCTTATTTGTGGCTTACTTCAACTTTCTAAGACCGCATTCAGCCTTGGAAGGTAAAGTTCCTGTTCTCATTCCAGAGTTAGAACAACTTCCAAACATGCCAGCACGCTGGACCAAGCTGATTGACTTAGCTCAACAATGGTTGATTGATCAGACTGCCTAGCTTTTGTTTAGCTGAGCCCTAACATCAGCAATCGGCGTAGCGAACTCTTGACAAACCGAACTTGCCAATGGTTTAAAATGGAAATAACCAAGGGCTATTTGGTATGCCTTCTTTTGTCCCCTTCGCCCTTGTTTAGCCTTAGTCAAAACCATTGGCGTGTTTGTCAAGAGCGATTGCGGGGCTCCTCCACCCACAAAAGAGAAAAGAACTGAATGCCTAGTGAGTTTTCATAGAACTTTTGACATTACCAAGGACAAACCTGTTATAATAACGTATGTCCAAGGTTTCAAAAACATGCTTAAAGGAGGACTTACTCATGACAAAGCTTCAAATGTATCAGCTTGTCGCTGTGCTCCTGTTAGTGGGATTCGTCATCTATTCCTACACTACAGACGTTCGTTACCACATACCTTTTTTTATTTTAGTTGCTTTAAACCTCGTCCTATGGGTGTTGCGCTTAAAGGAACGTTACAGCAAAAAACATACCGATGCTTAAAAACTTACGGTGGCTCCACTAAGTTTACGAGCGGCATGCAATTCGTTAAGATAAGAGCATACATAGTCGTCAGCTGAACGATGATCATCTATCTGAAAGGAAGTCGAAATCGTGAAAAAAACCGTCTTTTCTGGAATTCAGCCAAGCGGCACGTTGACACTTGGCAACTATCTCGGAGCAATGAAGCATTTCGTCTCATTGCAAGAAGACTATAACTGCTATTTTTGTATCGTTGATCAACATGCGATTACCGTTCCACAAGACCGGCTCAAGCTTCGGGAAAACATTCGTAGTTTAGCCGCTCTCTATTTGGCCGTCGGGATTGACCCGAGCAAGGCGACCCTTTTCATCCAATCTGAAGTTCCTGCCCACGCACAGCTTGGTTGGATGATGCAGTGCGTGTCTTATATCGGCGAGTTGGAGCGGATGACCCAGTTTAAAGATAAATCAGATGGGAAAGAGGCCGTCTCGGCATCTTTGCTTACTTACCCACCTTTAATGGCCGCTGACATTTTACTTTATCACACAAACATCGTCCCCGTAGGTGAAGATCAAAAACAGCATTTAGAACTGACGAGGGACTTGGCGGAACGCTTTAATAAAAAATACAATGACATTTTCACGATCCCTGAGGTACAGATCCCGAAAGTGGGGGCACGTATTATGTCATTAAACGATCCAAGCAAAAAAATGAGCAAATCTAATCCGAATCCGAAAAGTTACATTTCTATGCTTGATGACGAAAAGACAATTACGAAGAAAATCAAAAGTGCCGTAACTGATTCTGATGGAATTGTGAAATTCGATAAAGAAAACAAGCCGGCCATCTCCAATCTCCTATCCATCTACTCTCTTTGCAAAGGAGCATCGATTGAAGAAGTGGAGGCACAATTTGTGGGTAAAGGGTATGGAGAATTTAAAGAGTCGTTGGCTCAAGTCGTCGTTGACACCCTAAAGCCGATTCAAGAACGCTATGAACAGCTCATCCAGTCCGAAGAGCTTGACCACATCCTTGATCAAGGAGCTGATAAAGCGAATCGTGTTGCAAGAAAAACGCTCGAGAAAGCAGAGCGCGCCATGGGCTTGGGACGTAAACGCCGGTAGTAACAAGAGTCATAAAACAAAAAAGCAACGGTTTCCGTTGCTTTTTTGTTTAATACCCATTATTCTTTTTCCATATTTTCCCCACAAACAGGGACAGACCAATTGTTCCTACAAGTAGGACAACGGTTAACACTTGCATAACACCATAGGCAAAACCGTCCATCGTATCCATCGTCGCTTCCCCTCCCCTACAAAATCCGTTATGTACATTATAAAGGAAGGGCTCATCTTGTGTAAAGGTAACCGGAATGCCTCGTAGAGAGGATAGAATGTGGAATCGTTCCACCTTCTATCACTTCACGCTCTCACCGTGTTCAAGTTCCCATAATTTCTCAAAGAAAGCTTGTCCTTTGATTAAAGACTCACAAAAATGATAATGGTGTTCACTCCAACCTTGTCGAACGTCACGGTAAAGCGTCTCCCACGCCTGATGATGATCCATTCCTTGAATTTCATCGTACCTGTCAGGCTCCCATTCCGTTAACCAATACCGTATTTCTGCCTCATTTCCTGATGTAAATAGTTGATCCAACGCCATATAAAGTAGTTGCTTCAACTGACGTTCCTTCCTTGTCAGCCCTTTCATTTCCATTGGATCTGGCGAAAGAATGTGGTGTTCCTTTTTCGGTTCGTGTCCTTGAAGATCGTAGCAAATGTCCGATTCATTTTGAAGCAATTCATAAACGAGCTGCTCTTGACGGGGAGTAAGACGACTTTTGCGAATCGGAGTTTTGTACCCCATCGTATCAACGGCAATGATTCGTTCACCATCACTCGCCACAAAGGCGTAATCAAGCTGTATTCGTGACATATTTTTTCGCAAATAGCTTTTTTGATACACATCTTGTAACAAATCCTCTGGAAGATCGCTCATTTGATTTTCGATATAATCAAAAAGCGGTGGACTGACACGAACCACAACCACTTGATCTAATACTTCAATTCGGTCATCGCTTCTCCATTCAAAGAAATCACAGACGTTATACCCGTTTTCTTCACCTTCGAACCAGTTTACCCACACGTCTCGCATATGAACCATTCGATTAGCCCCCTTTGCTCAGTTATTTGTATCAACAGTATGGTCAGAGGGAAGCCAGTTTATTCCACAATCACTATAAACATTCAACGGCTACTAGTATCTTCCTCTTCTTTTTCGTCGACGAATATCGGGGAAAAGTAAGGCAGCTACAAATAAACTAAAACCGAGAATCATGAGATACAGTTCAAAACGAAACACGATAAATAGGACATAATGAGTAAAGCTGTAGCCTGTCGTCAGTAAGCTTAAATACGCGAGCAAACTAATGCAGCCATACAAACCAGCACAAAGGCCAATGAAGGCTAACACGAAGCGAATCATGAGTGATCACGAGAAATTTCTCGACCTCTCACTGCAACAGCTCTTCCCCGTTTTGCAGAAAAAGAACGCTGCAAAATCGTCTCTGCTTCCATTTTCATCATCGAGGTTGTCGTTAGCGTAGGATCATTTTTCATCGCCTGATCAACAATACGATAGCCTAAATAGTACCCAGCCCATTCAGGAATCCCCCCTACTCCACCAAATAAATATGGATAATGTCGATCCCGTCCTTTCATCATCCGTTGCTCTAAAAGAAGCGCCCATAACGAATGGAGGTCCGCTTTGTCGTACCGTGATGTCCAAATTGCTAGTGCATCACGTCCCACTTCTTCGGCCACAGCTTTTTCAGCTAGACCTTCCATTACCATTGATTCGAGAAGGGTCATCGTCCCTTCATACAGCTTCAATTGGGTGAGCCGACAGCAATGGTGGTACTCGTGTGTCACAAGGGCTTGAACATCTTGATCAGAAGTCATTTCACCAATAAACAATACAATCTTGTCACGGTAACTAACACCCATTTTCATTCCTAATTGCTCACGAATCGTCGGATTTGCTGTATTGACGGGAAAAAGATAGATCGGAACATTAGGCCCCTTCCACTTTTCTCTAAGTTCTGTATATTGTTTATGAACCAAATGCCAAATGGCTCGATCCTGTAACGCACGGTAGCTTAGTTCAATATCATCCGTTGGTAAAAACAATCCTTGTCCTAGAAGCTGTTGCTGTAATTCATCGAGGTGATCGGTATGAAAAGCATCTTTTAGTAGCGAGATGATTAACTTTTGCTGAAGCTCAAACTTCTCACCCGCTACTTGCGCTTTCGGCCATTGAACAACATACCGCTTGAGCCATTTATCTGTGCGGACAACCCCCATCAGTCTCACCTCACGATCCTAATTGCTATTATTATTGTATGGGGATTTCCTAAAGAATGACCGGGCAATTTTTTATACTAGTTGTCCTTATTTTGCTACACTGAATAAAGATACTTGTGCAAGGGAGGCTTTCTCTAAATGAAAACTGAACGAGAAAAGCAGCGTGACGTCTATTACGACCTTGTTCAAACATACGATCGAACAGTGAGTCAACTCAATGAACAAGGGGAACCATTTAGGGAAGGAAACACGTTTTACACATTTTCGATTCTATCGTGAGCAGCTCGATCAATTAGCCGCCATTTACCAATACTTTCAATAGGTTAGGGTGGAGCCAGCAAAAAGGACCAATGAAGAGAATCAAGACGCTCGCTTTAAAACAATTTCATGCGTTCGTATCATCCCTAAATAAGACAGGACAACGAGTCATTTGCCACCGATAAATCACGGGCTTTTTGAACATCCTCTATAAAGGTGTATCGTTTTTTAGAAAAATAGTGTACAATGAACGATATTTATTTGATGCAAAAAGGAGCAAACGTATGGCAACGATAGAAGCATGTGACTTTTTTCCATATACCGTACTTTCTCGCAGTCAGTGGAAGTCGTTACGAAAAGCTTCAAGCCTTCCGATTAATGAGCAGGAACTAGAGCAGTTGGTTGGTTTAAATGAACCTATTACCTTAAACGAAGTAGCAGATATTTACGTTCCCCTTGCTGAGCTATTACACGTTCATGCAACCGCTTACCAACGGTTACAGCAGCAGAAGAGAGGTTTTTTTCACCATGGGAAAAATCGCTCCCCGTTCATTATCGGACTTGCAGGGAGTGTAGCCGTCGGCAAAAGCACGACTGCAAGACTCCTACAAAAACTACTTAAAGCTTGGCCAGAACATCATCATGTTGATCTTGTGACAACTGATGGGTTTCTTTATCCGAACGAAACGCTAGAGGCTCGAGGATTAATGGACAAAAAAGGGTTTCCTGAAAGCTATGACCTACCCGCTCTCATTCGTTTTTTATCCGATGTAAAGGCTGGTGAACCATACGTAAAAGCACCTGTTTATTCCCATTTAACATACAATATTGTGGAGGGGGACTATCAAGTCGTTCATGAGCCTGATATTGTCATTGTTGAAGGAATTAACGTGTTACAAGTCAACAAGAGAAACCATCATATACCGAATGTGTTCGTTTCTGACTTTTTTGATTTCTCGATTTATGTCGATGCTAAGGAGGAGCAAATTCTCCAATGGTACATCGAACGCTTTAAGCTATTGCAAAACACCGCCTTTCAGGATCCGAACTCTTATTTCCATCGCTTTCGCCATTTATCTGAAGTCGAGGCAGAGCAATTTGCCACCTCTATTTGGAAAAACATCAACGGTGTAAATTTACATGAAAACATTTTACCGACGAAGCATCGAGCGGATTTAGTGCTGCAAAAAGGCCTCCATCATTTCGTTGATGAAGTGAAATTACGAAACATCTAATGATCACAATAGAGGAGGAGACGGATGAAGGTAGAGCTAAACGGTGTGTCCCTCTCATTATTTCAGGGTGCGAAGGTAAAACATGCCTTGCTCGCATACGATGAGGAAGTGTATCGCCAAGTTGTTGAGGAAAAGGCAGTCGTCGTCGACCCGTTCGGAAACGAAGTCGAGCTAAGTGGAGCCTTAGATCCCAGTTTTTCTTATACAGTTAAGGATCGATAGGCAAATAGGGAGAGGATGTCTCAAAAAGGCTGCTGTGGGCAGACCGAATGATGAGACATCCTCTCTTTTTTGACTCTACCAAATGTTGAATATTAAACGGCTTTTTTAGGACTGAATGCTAGAATAGAGATTTAACGAGTTGATGACAATGGGTACTTTTCGCTGAATGATTTTTCGTCTATAAATAAAGTAGGAAGAGCCGAATTTGAGAAGGATTGGTACGAAAAAAGATACAATCGCTGGTGAACGGGGGTTCACCAGTGATTCGTTTTAAGTGCTTTTAGCAAAAGCCCCTTCTTCCTCTGCCGGTGAAATCCACTCTATGAGTGAGGCCCACCAGCGAGCAAAAATGTTTCCTTTCCCTTCTTTCTCAGTGGAAACTGGCTCTTGGCTTGCAACCAACATATCGTCTTCAGGTACTAAAAACTTTAAATGCTTTTCTGCGACAGGTTCTCCGTTATGGTTAGTTACCGTTAAAACCCCGCCCTCTTCCAAAGAGATACCAAATAGCTCATCTTCCGGGATACTGAAGTAGAAATCCTTTGCTAGTTCATATTCCTTTCCATCTGAATCTACAAATCGTTCTCCCGCTTTAATCTTCTCCGTCTTGAAATGTTCAAATCCATAATCAAGCAACGTCATCGTATCATTGTAGGAAAAGCTAGCACCTGGCGCGTTTAACGTGACGGCAATTAACTGTTGATCATCTCGTTCCGCAGTCGTTACAAGAGTGTAACCAGATTGTGACACATATCCATTTTTAACACCCGTAGTTCCAGGGTAATCCCATAAAAGGCGGTGATGATTGTAGATCGTCGTCTCCCATCCTTCACCGATCCATTCCAACTCTTTTGTTGAAGCGACGTCTCGAAATTTTTCGTTTTCCATCGCATACTTTGTGATCATAGCCATATCATAGGCTGTCGTATAATGCTCCTTATCAAACAGGCCATGTGGGTTTGTAAAATGAGTGTTCTCAACCCCGATCTTTACTTGGACGAAACGATTCATACGTTCAGCAAAAGCCTCCTCATTTCCGTCAAAATGCTCAGCAATTGCCGTACCTGCATCATTCCCAGAATTGATCATTAAACCTTGAACGAGCTTTCGCAACGTCACTTCTTCACCTTCGACTAGATATACCCGGGTTCCGATGACCTCCGTAGCTGTTTTACTAACCGTGACGATGTCATCTAAATCCCCTTCTTCAATTGCAATCAAAGCTGTAATAATTTTCGTAATGCTAGCAGGGTACATTTTTTTATCTCCGTGTTCACTATATAACACTTGTCCCGAGAGCTGGTCCATCAGAAGCACCGATTCACTATTTAGATGAAAATGAGCATCGTTTAATGTTTCACCTTCTGAAACAAAAGCAGAAGCATTCGTTTGAACAGAAAATTGAAGGGAAACAAAAAATAAAAATAATAGAATAGATACACGGAATAAATGCCTCATAATGAATCTCCTTTTTTTACACAAACAATTAAAAAGCACAAAGTGCCCGCTTAAAACCGTATGTAATGGTTCGGAGCAATGGAGATATAGAAATCACGATGAGCTTGCAAACCGATGTAAATTGTAGGAAGCTCTCGTGATTCATCTCATTTTGGTGCTTTTCACTAGACATCTTTGTTTATATTTTCCTTACTTGTAGAAAAGTTCAGCTTTACCGCTAAGTCTTAGGGCGGAAGTTAAGTTATTTTATCCTTTAATCATTTATAGAGAGTAAGTTTTTTAAAGTAAAATATAATATCGTACTAATGATATCAGTAAAAGGTTACAGTTCTTTTGCATATATGTAACATTTTGATGGTAAATTAGTATGAAAAAAACTCCCTTAAAGGGAGTTTTTTCATACTAATTCTATTAACCTTTGAACATTTGAACGAACATTTTACCGTAAGGACCACCTTCGACAACACCGACACCAATTTCAGTGTAGTTCGGGCTTAAGATGTTTGCGCGGTGACCTTGAGAATTCATAAGCGCTTGATGGGCAGCCTCAACCGTTTGGTTCCCTGCAAGGTTCTCACCCGCTGTACGGAATTCAATACCGAACTGACGCATCATGTCAAATGGTGAACCGTACGTTGGAGAGTTATGATCGAAGTAGTTGTTATCGATCATATCTTGCGCCTTCACACGAGCAACCTTTGTAATTTCAAGATTTGCTTTCAATGGCTGCAATCCGTTCTTTTGGCGCTCTTCATTCACTAAATCAATCATCCGCTGTTCATCTTGAGTTAACCCTTGGGTACGCTCAGTCGATGTTTCAGGGGCAGATGTTTGAGGTGTACGATTTTCAACTGGTTGAGCTTCCTGTTGTGGTACGTCAACTGTTGGCTGTTCCTGTTGCTCTGGTTGCTCAGATTGTTCTGGAGCTGGAGCTTGTCCTTGCTTAGGCACTTGGAATTGATCAAGGTTGATTTGATCTAAATTCAAGTCTTCCACATTGATGTTATAGCGCTCTGCAATCTCTTTTAAAATATTGTTGAGATCTTCTACGCTATTTCCTTGATATTGGATAACCTTTGAATCTATATGGAATGGTAACTGATCTTTTCCTGCCGCGTCTGCCTGTCCTGAAAAACCTACAAAAGCTGCTCCTACTAATAAAGTAGTGGCTAGAAGTTTCTTCATATTTTGTACCTCCTAGATTTTTTTGTTGCTTTGTTCGTTTGAACAGTTAACATGCTAGCATAGGTGCACGCCTTTTCAACATGGTAATTATTTCATCAATCCTCCCATACTCTCACCTCATTTGCTTCGAAACCTTGCGATGACAAGGATCATTCTAATTTTCCGATCGTTCAGATTCTTCTTTTTCTATAGATTTTTTAGGTTTCCCCACATTTCGTTACAAACTTGTAAAATAGGCTGCTTAGTTAAGTAATGTCAAGGGTTCCGGCCAATCTTATTTCGTTTTGGAAAAATTTAGACCGCGCTTTTCTAGTATCATTTTGATAGATTGTTAGTATCGCAAGAGGAGGTACAAACGATATTATGATGAAATTTGTATTGTTATTCAGTTGTATCATTTTGTCTTTCACGCTTTTTACCAATAAAGCAGAAGCAAGTCATTCTAAACACCAAGTTCAATCTGGAGATACTCTCTATTTATTAAGTGAGCAATACGGCGTCCCTATGGAAGCTATTAAACGTATTAACGAACGTTCTTCCAATACTATTTATCGTGGAGAACAGCTAACAATCCCTGCACGGGTAACAGCTTCTGAACGAGACTTACTTGCACGTCTCGTACATGCCGAAGCAGAAGGAGAACCTTATGCCGGAAAAGTTGCTGTTGCTGTTGTCGTCTTAAATCGGGTCGACCACCCATCATTTCCCGATAATGTGACAGATGTTATCAACGAAGTCAACAGTGGATACTATGCGTTCTCTCCCGTACAAAATGGACGTATTCAACGCCCAGCCAATGATGAGGCCAAACGAGCAGTTGATGAAGCCCTTCAATTCCGTGGGCAAGGGAATGGCTCTCTCTATTTCTATAACCCAAAAACAGCCACAAGCCCTTACGTTTCAACACGTCAACAAACGATCGTGATCGGAAATCACATCTTTGCAAAATAACAAACGACTGAGTATAAAGTGACTGACCGTCCCATGAGGCGTGTGAGTCACTTTTTTCTGTTCTTTGGCTACATTTCTTGATAAATTGAAAGTAGGGAAAGTGTTTCTCATTTCCAAGGGGAGGTGAATCTATGAGGAGAATTAGCCGCACTTCCTCAACACGGACAGGTTACCGAGCAACCTATGTCAATCCATTGGGAACATCAGATAGTGTAAGAAAAGTGGAACCGCCTCCACCAATAGAGCGAACGGCGAATGAAACAGCGAAACCATCTAACAATTTTGTCCTCTCCTACGAACGATATAAGCAATATTTAAAAGAGCTAAAGCAAGTGTTTAAATCGTTTTATTTTCATGAAAAAGAGCTTTATCACACGCTACAAGCCATTGGGACAAATAAAGAAGAGCTCATCTCTCAAACGTGTACATTAATCTGTAAGTACAATGAGACGTTGAAAAGTATTCGTAAACTTGATCAACTTTTTCAAACATCTTACATGGATGACATCCAAGCATTGCATATACAACATCAAAAGGAGTTGGAGGCTCTCGGCCTGCTTCTAAACGACAACGGCACCCTTACACTTAACATTGATGTTTTTCGTTGTCAGTTATCCACATCAGACCAAGATACTATGGCAGTACACTAGCGTTGCACAAAAAAGTGAAGACAAAGTCAAGGGTACAGAAATGGAATATTATTGATAATTATTACATTTTATAACTTTACGAAATATTCAGTTTTATTTTTTTCTTGGTAATCAAGTCAAAAGGATAAGGGGGGTCTGTTTGAAGGTAGTCCTTATCCAATTTTTTACAAATTAGTAGATAGGGTCATAACTTAGGTCGTTTAAATGTTGGGTATCACCATCTTCAAATTGTGCTAAGGTTTCGTTGAAAATCCGGTCATGATCAAGTCGCCTTCGACCCTTTGATGATCGCTTGGGCTTTTTAAATAGCTCCTTTAGAAAAACAGAGAAGCTTCTCCACCAATATTCTTTTATAAACTCAAGCATCTCAAGGAGAGTTCCTTGATAACGCACTTTCTTCTTCATTAATAAAGTTAAACAGAAAGTAATCATGGCGATATAGACTTGGTTGTAAACGGCATTGGCGCTCTTTCCATAACATTTTTTCAGAACCATATGCTGCTTCATCCATTTGAAGAACAACTCGATTTGCCAGCGGCTTCGATAAAGATCACTGATTTCCTCTGCGCTCATCTTTGCATCATTTATGATAATCGAGATCTTGTTTCCTTGACTGTCCAGCGTTTCAATCAATCGTAGAGGGTATTTCATTTTTCCTAGCTTGACCACCGCCTCACGAAGAATATCGGAAGATGGGTCCACAGGCAGTTCTTCAATAACCTTGATGACCGTGTTATCTTTTATTCGAGTACAAAACCGAACGTTATTTTTACAGTAATCGTCAAACTTATCGAAATCGAAATATCCCCGATCAAATACGTGAAGGGCATCCTTTTCGATGACCATCAAGGCATCCAGTTGTGTGGAATCTGCCCGCCTGGCAGGGGTGATGATGATCTTATCCGGGGAAATCTCCCCTTCATGAATAACGACACGGGTATGTATTTTCACTCCCGCTTTTGTATTTCGGAAATGAGCCCATCGATACTGGCTAAGACAAAAAGAGATGGTAGTAGAATCAATGAGATGGATTTTGCCTAATAAAGCATTTCCCTTTTCCTTCCCGAATTCCCGGTGGATCTGTTGGACTAAATGATGAAGGATGGATTCAAAAATCTCTGGTGGCAAATCAGAAAGTTTACGGGATAATTGGGATTTACTGATGCTTTTTAATCCAAGTTCTTTTTGTAATTTTTTCTTATGCCGCACTTTAAAACTAATTTCCTTTAGACTTGATAACTGTTTCAATTGAGCATAAATAAAGAGTTTGATAAAGGTGAGGCTATCTAGTTTTTTAACATATTTATCCACTTGCATTTGATCAATGATTTTAGAAATGACTTTCATGTCTGTCGGTTGAATGTATTCCTTAAAAACCGTTTTTGTGTTATTCTTGTCCATAGGTTTACTCCTTATAATTAGGATATGGACAGGACTTCGTACCTTCTGTCATCTAATTATAAGGATTTTTTTATGAAGTTGAAGACTAGTATTTACCATAAATTCAATAAAATTGAATTTAATTACACCTTGACAAATCTTTTTTTATTTAATGCAACGCTAGTGATGGCAGTACTAAAACGCTTTAAGTCGTTGCTTTTGAAGCAGTATCATACGATAAGTCAACTTCAAGTGCCAAATTCGCATCAAATGTCTCCCTATGATCCACCGGGTGAACCGTTAAAAGGCTTCATCATTGAAGAAAAGGGCTAATTTATCAGTCATAGTGAAGCTATTTTCTTCCCACCCCCGTTTTTTGGTACACTAATAGAAAGAAAATGGAACATAAAGGAGTCCGACAATGAGTGAAGAACATCAAGAATCTTATCACTCTGACAATCTAATTGATTTAATGAACCACACACTCACAAACGATCATTTGCAATTGTTAAAGAAATTAGGCGAGATGGCCGCTAAATTAAGAATGAACCTCTTCCTTGTTGGCGGAACCGTTCGTGATATGCTAAGAGGGGTACCTGGTGGAGATTTAGACCTTGTAATAGAAGGGGATGCACTCGCCTTTAGCCAAAATGTTGCAAATGTCTTAGGTGGCAAGGTCAAGCATCATGAACCATTTGCCACCGCCACTTGGGTTGGAGCTGAAAACTTAAAGCTTGATATTGTCTCCGCTCGGGCCGAGTCGTATGCCAAGCCAGCCGCGTTACCCACGATTCGCCATTCTCACATAACCGATGACTTGGCTCGGCGCGATTTTTCCATCAATGCAATGGCCATTCATTTACATCCAGCCTCTTACGGCCAACTTGTGGACCCTTTTCACGGCCGTCATGATTTAACGAATGGGCTCATACGGATATTACATTCACAGAGCTTTATCGATGATCCAACCCGCTTGTTTCGGGGGGTTCGTTTTGTCAGCCGGTTCAATTACCGATTTGAACAAAAGACAGCTAACCTCGCTTTAGCCACACAGCCAGCATTAACGAATGCTTTGGCTAACGTATCACCAGAACGGATTGTCCACGAGCTAAAGCTTCTTTGTCACGAGACAGATCCGGTCAGCTCGTTTTCAAAGCTTGAAGATTTGCATGTTTGGCAAGCATTGCTTGGCCTTACGTTTTCTTCTTCTTCTGCCACCCATCTTTCGCGGTTGCAGGAAGAACAAAATGGAGAGCCACTTCATTGGTTTCAAGCAATTGCAACGGTTGGATTTCTTGAGGACAACTGGAAGGCTTCACTCGTTCCTTTCGCCATCACAGCTATGGAGCAGCGGTTCTTACAAAACATTGAGGACATCCAAAAACGGTTAACTAATATGACTCGTTTTTCAACGGACTATTTGCATAAGCAGCTATATCAAGTGCCTGAGGAGCCGCTTCGCTTTTATGCCCTGTCATCAGGCGAGGAAATGCAAAAGGTACTCGACTTGTATTTGCATCAACGTAAACAGCTCCAACCTCTTTTGACAGGACATGACTTAATGGAACTAGGGATGAAACCCAGTCCTTTATTTAAAGAGTGCCTATTACTGCATGAATGCGAACAATTAAAAGGGACAATCGAAAACAAACAGGATGCACTCCAATTTGCCCGTGAATTTTTTAATCAGAAACAGCGCTTATGATACAAATGGAGAAAACCTCGGCTGCTCATCCACTTCATAAGCCGAGGTTTTCTCCTTCCTAAGAGTAAAAAGAGTCGCCTTGAAGGCGACCCTTTTCTATTGATATTTTTTAAAGACGAGAGTGGCGTTATGTCCACCAAAGCCTAATGAGTTACTTAATACAGCATTCACGTCCTGCTTTCTTGCTTCATTTGGAACATAGTCCAAATCACAATCTGGGTCTGGCGTTTCATAGTTAATAGTTGGAGGAACAATCCCCTCTTCAATCGCCTTCACCGAAAAGATCGCTTCTACAGCCCCTGCTGCACCGAGCAAATGTCCGGTCATTGACTTCGTCGAACTAATAGCCAATTTGTTCGCATGGTCACCAAACACTTGTTTAGCTGCAAGTGTTTCGTATTTATCATTGTAATACGTGCTCGTTCCATGGGCGTTCATGTATTGAATGTCTTCTGGCGCCAATCCTGCATCCTCGATGGCTTGCTTCATAGCACGGGCAGCTCCTTCTCCTTCTGGAGCGGGCTGTGTCACGTGATAAGCATCGCCTGTTGCGCCATATCCGACAATCTCAGCATAAATCTTTGCCCCACGCTTTTCAGCAGATTCCAGAGACTCAAGAATGAGAATTCCAGATCCTTCTCCCATAACAAAGCCATCTCGATTCGCATCAAATGGACGTGACGCCGTGTTTGGATCTTCGCTTGTTGAAATCGCCTTCGCCATACTAAAACCAGCAACAGCCATATTCGTGATCGGAGCCTCTGCGCCCCCAGTAATCATCACATCAGCATCTCCCCGTTGGATGACTTTAAACGCATCACCTATCGAGTTAGCTCCTGATGCACAAGCGGTTACAGAGCAAGAGTTGATTCCTCTGGCACCTGTTATAATTGACACTTGTCCAGAAGCCATATCAGGAATCATCATTGGAACGAAAAACGGACTGACCCGACGGTATCCTTTTTCGATAAACATTCTAAATTGATTTTCGTATGTTTCCATCCCACCGATGCCAGAGCCAATCCAGACCCCGACTCGCGGTGCAATGTCTTCTGTGATCTCAAGGTCAGCATCCTTCAACGCCATTAATGCAGAAGCGACCGCAAATTGCGTAAAACGGTCCATTTTCCGTGCTTCTTTTCGGTCAATATGCGTTGTCGGATCAAATTCTTTTACTTCAGCAGCTACTTTCATTGGGAAATCAGCAGCTTCGACACGCGTTAACAGACCAACCCCAGATTGGCCGGCAATGGCTTTTTCCCACGTTTCCTCTGCCGTATTTCCAAGTGGTGTCACTGCACCGATCCCCGTAACAACTACACGTCTATTCATATAACGATTCTCCTTTGCAACAGTTTTCCTCTTATGCTTATCTTCCCCATCTAAGAGCTAATGAACCCCACACAAGTCCAGCTCCAAATCCAACGAGTACGAGCAAGTCTCCATCTTTTATTTTACCATCATTTAACTCATCCACCATAGCCATCGGTATAGAGGCTGATGAAGTGTTCCCATACTTCTTAACGGTCGTTGACATTTTCTCAACTGGCAACTCCAAACGTTCTCTGGAAGCTTCCATAATTCGAATGTTCGCTTGGTGCGGGATAAGAAAGTCCACGTCTTCTTTTGATAGGCCCGCTTTTTCAAGGACGCTCAGCGCTGATTCACCCATTTGTCTGACGGCGAACTTAAACACTTCCCGCCCATTCATTTGGATGTACTCCCCTTTTTGATTAATATGCATAGCGCCTTCCCCGTCCGCTCCTAACTCATATGCAAGGATTCCTCTGTCTTCAGAGACTGCCCCCATGACGGCGGCTCCAGCCCCATCACCAAAAAGAACGGCTGTATTCCGGTCTGTCATATCTGTAATTTTTGATAGCTTCTCGACCCCAATGACGAGGACGTGCTTATATCCACCATTTTCAATGAATTGTTGTCCAGTTGCTAATCCGTAAATAAACCCAGCGCATGCTGCACTAATGTCCATCGCTGCCGCTTTTTTGGCTCCTAAACGTTGCTGAACCAATGTTGAAACAGTCGGGAATGGCATATCTGGTGTAACAGTTGCGACTAAAATAAGGTCAATCTCTTCCGCTGAGACTCCTGCAGCTTTTAATGCTTTGACGGATGCCTCATAGGCCATGTCTGATGTGTCTACATTGTCAGGGGCAAAACGCCGCTCCTCAATACCAGTACGTGTGCGGATCCATTCATCTGACGTATCGATCCGTTTCTCAAAATCTTTGTTTGTTACGACATGCTCTCCCACATAACTTCCAATTCCAAGAATTCCTGCTCTGGTCACTAGCTAGGACCCCTTTCTAATATACGATCATTCCTCGTAGGGATTACGAGTTATTATTAGTACCTACTACTAAATTTTATCTTATTTTTCTCCCCCTGTCTACTATATCCCCATTCTTCAAAAGCTACCTTTCATACAAGATGATCGCCCTACACCCATGGTCTCATGGCGCATATACTAAGTAGCGAGTAGAAGAAACGGATCGAGAAAGGAGTCAGTACGATGTCCAATCAGGAGGAGCGAGATTTTTTCACCGATCTTATGTTCGGACGGCCACCTGAAAGCACCGATGTTGCTGAGGAAAACCCTCAGGAAAGCACAAGTGGTAGCACCGTAGAAGAAACAAAAACAGAAGGAGAAACGAAGCAAGAAGAAACGAATGCAGCTCCAGCACTACCACTTACTTTTGAACAGATGGAACACATTTTTCGCTTGGCCCAATCATTAGGACCAGCATTGAAAAGTCTTTCCCCATATGTAAAGACGATACAACAATTGATAAGTCAACAGAAAAAAGACTAAACAAAGGGGCTGGCTCTCTTGTCAATCACATGACACAAGAGCCAGCCTTCCATTCATCGTTCTTTCAATCAAAAACCAAGAAGCATAGGGCTGATTTATTTATAGTAGCCAAAAGGTGACTGGCTAGGAGGACCATACATCGGACCAAAATTTGGACCGTAATTTGGGCCAAAATTCGGGCCATACGAAGGGCCATAAGCTGGTCCGTACCCTCCATAAGGCTTTCCACCAAATAATAACGGTCCAACGGCGAGGCCGGCTAAAAAGGGAAGGACGGCAGGATAAAAGCGTTCCCCTGTTCCGATATATCCATACTGTCTATAGTAAGGGCCATGCGTATAAACGTTCATCGTGACACTCCTTCTAATAGGTGTTCATACCATCTTATGCCCTTTGTCCGTCAGTTGCGCACGTCCCGTTATAACTGTTTATCACTACTTGCCAATTGAGCCAGCACATCATGCAAAAAGCCTTCTAATTTTTCAACGGCCTTCACTTCCGCTTCTGTCTTTAATTCCATCCCTTTAATGTCTTCCACTGTACGAAGAAACCCTTCAAATTCACCTGTTCGTAACTGAGCAATGGCATAGGAAACAAACACTTGCGGTTCGGCCACATCTGTCTGTCGGAAAAGCTCGATATACGGGGTCAACGTTTGGATTCCTTCTTCAAAACGCTTGTCTTTTAATTGTTGTTTTCCTTTTTTTACTTCTTTTACAAACGATCGTAGTGCATCCTCTTTGTTCATCTTCAAGCCCCTTTTCCTGTTCATTTCATACTACATAAATGGGGTGATTGAATCACGTGCATGATAAAAACGTTCGCTTGTCACAGCTGCTTCATACCTACCACGCGTATCCGCTTATAATCGGCCCACCAATTCGTTCCATCAAATAACGCGTCCTTCACTTCCGCTTCGACAAACCGCACAATCTCTGCTTGACCAATGCTTGGGAAGAACCATGGTAACTCCTCTTTTGACCAACGGCTATCGGCCTGACTCATCGCATCTGCTAAAGTGTTCACAATCGTCTCCACATTTCCTTTTCCGCCAAATTCCGCTACAAATCTTCCACCCGGCTTCAGTGAACGATAAATGACCGTTAAGGCCTCTTCTGCGTCCTTTATCCAGTGAAAGACAGCATTCGAGAATACAGCATCGAATGTTTCAGAAAAGCTCAAGTCTGTCGCTTCTGCCACTTGAAAATCAAGGTGAGGGAACTTTCCCTTGGCTTGTTCGATCATTGACTCTGACACATCAACACCGATTACCCTTGACCCTAGCTGATGAATTTGCTCGGTTAAATCTCCTGTTCCGCATCCAAGGTCAAGAACGCATTCCCCTTCCTTCGGCGCTAACCATTGAATAAGATCTTCCCCATATGCTGATACAAAACGGTGCCTCTCATCATAAAGTTTCGCATTCCAGTCATCCGTCTGACGATTGCTTGACCCCAATCCCATCACTTCCCCGTTTTTATTTGAACCCTATTCGTACTACAGGAAAAAATGTAATATCATCACAAGCTTTTGCTTATTGCAAGTAAACTTTCTTAAAGGGCAAAAAGCTTCTTTTACTGGTTCTTAGTCAAATGTTGGGGTGGCATAGGAGGGCGAGCCCCTCTTATCCTACCCCGAATGTTTGATGTTTGAATTGATGATGCAAGAGAATACGGTTTCGCAAGCGATCATAACGCCGAAAACC
>NZ_SNUY01000023.1:0-6990 GCF_004376175.1 Halalkalibacterium halodurans
ACTGTCTGACGCTGATATCGCTCTACAAAACAGGCTTTCTCCGCAAACCGCTTCCCGCATCTGCACGCGTACCGGCGCTTTCGATAGAATAGATACACCCACCGTTCAAAGAGCTTGAGATGTTGAACTTTTTGGATGCGGTAATCATGGATTCTCTCGGTTCTCTCCCCGCAGGATGGGCAACGATGAGGCGTTCGCGGCATTTCTACATGGAGCGCGATAAAGCCCTCTCGTTCCTCCATCTTTGTGACCTTCACACCTTTTAATCCGGGCAAATCCATGGTAAAATTCATCGTACACGCAGCTCCTATCCTTTCTTTGTTTCTCGACAATTCAAGGATAATGGATAAAGGAGCCTGCGTGCATTTTTTTTGCCCTCTTTTGTGCAAAAACCCCAACATTTATTGTAGAGCCGATTAATCTGATTGTGAATAGATAAAAAAAGGGCACGGACACAAGGTCCGTGCAAAAAATATATAAAAAAGGGGGTCAATTACTTACCTTTATCATACGCTCTCTTTATTTCACAGCTGTTACAATCGGATTAAAACGGAGTTACGTTTTCCATTATTCACTATTAATTTTTTACTTTTTCAGCCAACTCTTCAATGTAGTGTTGCACATTTTGCGCCGCTAAGCTTCCGTCCCCCGTTGCTGTAACAATTTGTCGAAGCGATTTCTCGCGAACATCACCAGCAGCGAATATACCTGGTACGCTCGTTTCCATCTCTTCGTTTGTCACAATGTACCCTTCGTCATTCAAAATGTTTAAGTTTTTAACCGCTTCATTTAACGGAAGCATTCCAATGTAAATGAACACACCATCTGTTTTAAAATCTTGCTGTTCCCCTGTTTTCGCATGCTCGATCGTTACGCTGCTCACTTTTCCGTCCGTCCCGTTGATTTGTTTGACGACATGTTCCCAAATAAACTCAATCTTGTCATTGTCAAACGCCCGTTGCTGTAAAATCTTTTGCGCTCGCAATTGATCGCGACGGTGAATGATCGTAACTTTTGACGCAAAACGGGTGAGGTAGACCGCCTCTTCAACCGCAGAGTCACCACCACCAACGACGACAAGCTCTTTACCTTTGAAAAAAGCACCGTCACAAACCGCACAGTAAGAAACACCGCGCCCGCTTAATTCTTTTTCTCCTGGGACACCTAGCTTTTTATACTCAGCTCCTGTTGCCACGATGACCGCACGAGCTTTATATTCCTTATTTCCTGCTTTCACTAGCTTCAAATCGCCTTGATCGATAATTTCTTTAATATCACCATATGCATATTCTGCACCGAATTTTTTCGCATGCTCAAACATTTTTGTTGAAAGCTCTGGTCCTAAAATATGGTCGAAGCCGGGATAGTTTTCTACATCTTCCGTGTTAGCCATTTGCCCACCTGGGACTCCACGTTCAACCATGACGGTGCTTAAATTAGCCCGTGACGTATAAACAGCGGCTGTCATCCCTGCTGGACCAGCCCCGGCAATCACCACATCGTATACTTTTTGTTCTTCACCCATTCCTATACACTCTCCTTATCGTAATCCCATGCCCTTAGTATGATCAGTGCTTCCTCTGTTTATCGTAAAAAATGATCAGCTGTTCTGTCTACTTTTTTGCTTCACATGCCAACCTTCATACGTAACGTCCTCTTTTTGCAAAATATCGACGATACTCATGGCATAATAGTCAGCTGCTTGTTGGACACCAAGAGTGGCTGCTTTTTTCCAATATCGAAGCGCTATTTCTTCTTGGCCGAGGTGATACGCAGCCACACCAATACAAAAATGCCACTCAGGGTCACTACTAATCGACGTCCACTCTAATTCCTTTAAACGATCATAGGCTTGTTCACACGCACCGACAGCGCACAAAACTTGCGCCACTTTAAAACGATGGGCTCGGTCCATTGGATGAACCGCAGATAAGGCTTGAATCAGTGATTCCGCTTGTTGTTGCTGACCTTGTTTCTTATAAAATAACGCCATGTTGCAAAGGGCAAACAGGTTTCCCTGATCTTCTTCAAGGATGTGCTCGCACACCTCAAATGCCTTTTCAACATTCCCTAAGCGAAACAACGCTTGGGCGTATTGATTGTAAGCTGTCCAATAGGAAGGCTCTTCATCCATTAACTTTTCAAGGAGGACAATGGCCTCTTGCAGCTGTCCCTCTTCAAGAAGTTGGCAGGCCTTTTCATGTTCTAACAAAAATTGATCGGTTGGTGTGAGCTCATTTTCCCACTCATCCCCTTCCTCTTCCTTTTCAAAACGAAGAAGGTCCAACAAATCATGAGCATCCTTGGCAAACTCACCGTCCGGCTGATCACTTAAATAAGCTATCGCACAATGCTCTGCTTTTTCGAACAGTCCTAAATAAGCATAGTTATTAGCCATAAAAAAATGGCACTCACTATGGCCTGGATCTAAGTTTTGCACAACCGATTCGAGAATGTCATTGGAGCGTTCATAGTGACCTAGCTCTGAAAGGACTGCAGCTAGCTGTATATGAAAAACAGGCTCCTGTTCTGTTAATTTAACCGCCCGTTCTAACAGCTTTACAGCACGAGACAAATGATTTTTGCGAAAAGCAATCACACCGCGACGAAAGAAGTAATCTCCACTTTGAATAAAGGGGATGATCTTTTTTCCTGATTCTATCGATACATCCATGAAGTTCGATTCCCTCCAACCCTCTCAAACATCTCCTTGCATTATACAACATTTTTCGTCATAGTGGTGGGAGATTTTAGGTAAATTGTCGGAAGTCCGCGAATAAAAGAGAAAATCGCTAGAAGAATGAAGAAAAAGTAAGAGAAATGAAGAAAACCGAGGATTTCTCTTATAGAACCATCATGTGTTAAGAAATAGCAAGAAGAAACAAGGTTCCCCCTTGCTTCTCCGGATAAGCTGCCTATCATTACTCATCGGTGACCAATCGAAACGGTTCTCCAGGACGAAGGATGTCTAGTAGAATCATATCTTCCTCTCTCACGTTGGCGACAACATTTACTTTTTCATCAAAAGGCAATTCTTTTTTCATAATCTGAAGTTCCCCTTCATAGCGACCATATGTTTCATTATCAATTGTCACCGTACCCTTCAGTCGAGAGCTAGGCGTCTGGGTCTCTTTCGCACGGATAGCAAATTCCCCTTTGCGAGCGTACGGCCTCGATGTCTCTGAGCGAATGACATCTCTTGCAGGGTCAAAGCGCTGCCGATGGGGAAGCTGTAATAATGCTAACTCAGCTTCTTGAATATCTTCCCGTACACTTACGCGGAGCCGCGCCTCATTTTCACGAAATGTCATAAGGGAATAAGGAGAGAGATCCTGATCCCCAATGACGATGGCATCCGTGTGTAACCGATCATGCAAATCCCTCGCAGCACCATAAGGAGAAACCTCTCGATGGGCTTCAGCGGTCGGCAACCCTCGATAGAGCGGACCACGTCTTTGCCCATCCCCACTAACAAAGGCAACGGTTTTTAAGCCTTGGGTGTGAAGCCATTGATTCCTACGTTTGATCCATTCCAAGCTAAGCCCTGTCTCTGGTCTAGGGTAATAATTGTGCCACGCCTCCACGTTTTTCAACGAGAGTCCTTGATTGACAAGTTCATGTAAAAACGTTTCTGTCAACGTGCTTGCATTGAAAGCGATCTGATACGTTTTTGCCAACTCCATGATCGCCTCTGCTGAAAAACCATAATCCAACCTTAGGCCATCTACGGACTCGTCAAGAGAGGCCACATAAGGTAAAGAAGAAGGGGACACATCGACGATTACACGCAATCCACACCTATGCGCCTCTCTTACAAGTTGATCGAGTCGCTCTACATAGAGGGCGGCATCCTCCTCTGGAATATGAAGAGACGTAAACACGAAGGTAAACCGAGCCTCGCTCATTCTACGTATATATTGTGTCTGATCTGTACGGTATCCACTGTTTCCTAAAAACAGAGAGAAGCCTCGTTCCATTACCGTTCACCTTCCATTTAACCGATATTTTCTGCCATTTCTTCTTTGTATCCAAACAAATACGTAAACAAAAATCCGAACGTGTACGAAACGACCAATCCTAAGAAATAAATGAAATATTTATTTTCAGCAATGAGTGGAATTAAGGAGAGACCGGATACACCAATACCGACTGCCGCTGTTGACATGACCGCTTGGAAGGCTCCACCGACTGCCGCACCACAACATGCTGTAATAAATGGACGCCCGAGTGGGAGTGTTACCCCGTAAAGTAGCGGTTCTCCAATGCCAAGGAAACCAACAGGCAATGCCCCTTTTACAGTATTTTTCAAACGCTGATTTTTTGTTTTGACGAAGACGGCAATCGCGGCGCCTACTTGACCTGCCCCTGCCATCGCTAAAATCGTTAAAAGCGGGGTCACCCCTTGACTATTAATAAACTCGAGGTGAATCGGGGTTAGCCCGTGATGCATCCCGACCATGACAAGAGGTAGGAACGTTCCTGCTAAAATCGCTCCTGCCACTGCCCCCCCAATGTCGAGGACTCCGTTAATTCCTGCTGTCACTCCTTCTGCAATCCAGCCACCAACAGGCTGAAGAACGACGATTGTACTTACACCGACGATAAGAACCGTTAAAAATGGGGTCAAAATGATATCAACAGCTGAAGGGACACCTTTTCGTATTTGCTTTTCAACGACGGCCATAAGCCAACCGGCTAACAAGACGGCAAAGATCCCACCTCGACCTGGGACGAGCTGCTCACCAAAAAGGGTCACGTTTTCCAACGCAGGGTTAATGATTAAAATACCAGCTATCGCGCCAAGGGCTGGTGTGCCGCCAAACTCTTTCGCCGTATTCCAGCCGACGAGAATCGCTAGGAAGGTGAAAATTCCACTACCAATGACGAGCAATATTTGTAGCCATGTCGTGTCAGGGGAGACGCCTGCATTTTGAGCAAAGTTCGCTCCGCCATTAATTAATCCTGAAGCAACGAGCGCTGGAATAAGTGGAATAAAGATACTCCCTATTCGCTTCAAAAAGTTTTTAATCGGCGTATTGTTTTTCTTTTTAATCGCTTGCTTCGTATCCTCTGCGACATGGTCGGGGTCGTCTACTTCATTTAACGATAACCCTGTTTGCTCACACATCTTGGCTGCTACTCTATTGACCGTTCCTGGACCGACAACAATTTGTAGCGTGTCATCCTCCACAACGCCCATCACACCATCAATGTTTTTCAATTGCGCGATGTCTACCAGCTTATCCTCGTGAAGATCTAAACGAATTCGCGTCATACAATGAGCTAATCGTTTAATGTTTTCCGCGCCGCCTACGTGTTCTAATATCTCTTTGGCCAGCCTTTCTTCTTTTTTCATGTTGATCCCCCTTTTTATCCGTTAATTAAGCTCGTGAACCGCTTTTCGGATAAAACCACCGTTGCGGTCAAGCGTCATTTGTGCCTGGTCTACCGAACAACCAGTTAATATCGTGATAATCGCAACTTTGACAACACCACCTGCTTCCCGTAAATGCTTCTCAGCAACTGCAGCTTCCACGTCAGTCGCTTCCATAATGATGCGCTTTGAGCGCTCACGAAGCTTTTCATTCGTGGGCTTTAAATCTACCATTAAGTTTTTATATGCTTTTCCTAAACCAATCATCACCGTCGTTGAAATCATATTGAGAACGAGTTTTTGCGCTGTTCCCGCCTTCAATCTGGTCGAACCCGTTAATACTTCACTTCCTGTTTCCACCTCAATTGGATAAGTCGCTATTCTTGAGATTGCCGCTCCTCGGTTACAAGCTAAACTTCCAGTCACCGCACCAACTTGATTCGCATACTTCAGTGCACCAATGACATAAGGTGTTCGGCCACTTGCAGCTATGCCAACAACCACATCCCGAACGGTCAGTTGGATCTTTTTCAGGTCCGCCTCTCCTAGACCTTCATCATCCTCAGCTCCCTCTTTCGCTTCAATAAAAGCTTTTTCCCCGCCAGCAATTAAGCCAATCACTCGATCTGGTGCGACCCCAAACGTCGGCGGACATTCTGCCGCATCTAAGACGCCTAGTCTCCCACTCGTTCCTGCCCCTACATAGATAAGCCGTCCTCCTTGCTTCATTGCTTTGATTGTTTCTTCTACAAGCGGGGCGATCGCCGGAAGAGCTTGTGCAATTTGCTGCGGAACGCGGTGATCCTCTTCGTTCATTGCTGTTAAGATTTCAATCGTATTCATCTCATCAAGATTCATCGTCTTTTCGTTGCGCAATTCCGTAGTTAGTTTATCTAGCATGACGTTTCAGTCCTTTCGCCTCCTTTTGTATTCGCTTTCATTATACTAGGTTATAAAATTAAAAATCAACCTATTAATAGTTTTATATGAAATTTAGTTTCATTTTATGTCAATAAGAATCCGCTTCATTCTCAAGAACACAAAATAATGTCCCGTGCTCCTTTATTAGATACCAATTGGCGGATGCGATCATTTTTTATTCTTCCATCCTTTATCGACGTTTTAAGTGCTTAGAAAAATGCCATGAAAGGTGGCTAGAACATAGTTAATAAGAGTGCACTCACCGCCGGAGTACCACTCTTATTTTTCAGCTGTTATTTTATACGGGGTTGATTGTTTCAAAAACACTCGCTTGCTGCGGGCAAGGATTCAGCTAATCGGGGGGCAATCGTCCTGATTTTACATCCGAAGGTCTAGTGTTTTTGTGCTTTTATATTAAATGGAGTTATTCGTCTAGATAATTTGAAGCATAAATAGAGAACAAGATAGATAAGAGCAATAGATAAAAAATAATATACCAGATTGATTTCTGTTTTTAAAAACTCAGTTGGCGTAAATAATAATAGCTTATTCGACACAAGAGAGTGTAAAATATTTTGTGTAAATAGAAATGCACTAAATGATGTTCATAGAAAAAAGAAGACCCTTTCTGTAGAATAAAGTTAGCCGACTAAATTCACAGAAAAGAGGTCTTCCCTATGAATCATCTTACTACA
>NZ_SNUY01000023.1:7000-54929 GCF_004376175.1 Halalkalibacterium halodurans
ATTTTGTGTAAATAGAAATGCACTAAATGATGTTCATAGAAAAAAGAAGACCCTTTCTGTAGAATAAAGTTAGCCGACTAAATTCACAGAAAAGAGGTCTTCCCTATGAATCATCTTACTACAGATTTAATCGAAGCACTAGCACAAAAACAAGATATCGAAGAAGTTTTTCGTCAGCATTTGGAAACAGCTATCAATCAGCTGTTGAAACATGAATTAACTGTCTTTTTAGACTATGAGCCTTATGATCGAGAAGGTTTTCATTCTGGTAATTCCCGTAATGGCTTTTACGATCGTACGTTTAAAACCGAATACGGAGAACTACATCTTCGTATCCCTAGAGACCGTAATGGCGAGTTCCAACAACAAACAATAGCTCCTTATAAGCGTTCCAATGATACGCTGGAACAGTTTGTCATTCATCTTTATGAAAAAGGGATTACGACAAATGAAATCGCTAATCTTATCGAGCGAATGTATGGACATCACTATTCCAAACAAACGGTTTCGAACCTAACGCAACTTGTTTCTGAAGACGTGCAGGCTTTCCATGAACGAAAGCTGGAAGAACGCTATGTGTGCATTTACCTAGATGCCACTCATATTCCGATTCGACGTCAAACGGTTGAAAAAGAAGCTGTCTACATCGCTATTGGTATTACGGAAGAAGGAAACAAAGAAGTTTTAGACTTTACCATTGCACCAACAGAGTCTTCTCACGTATGGGAAGAACTCATCCAATGCCTACATGAGCGAGGAGTAGAAAACGTCCTTCTTTTCATTTCCGATGGATTGCCAGGGATGACGGATAGCATTCATCGCGTCTATCCAAAGGCGAAGCATCAAGTGTGCTGTGTACATGTCGCTCGAAACATTTCCAGTAAAGTACGTGTAAAGGATCGCGCAGCCATTCTCGATGATTTCAAGGCTGTCTATCAAGCGAAAGACCGTGAAGAAGCTTTAGAAGCCTTAGAACAAATGCAAAGTAAGTGGGAAAAGCCCTATCCACGTGTCATTGAATCTGTGATGAACAATGAACAGATCTTAACGTTTTATGATTTTCCAGCTTCCATTCGTCGCAGCATCTACTCGACAAATTTAATTGAAGCTTTTAACAAAGAAATCAAACGATATGTCAAACGCAAAGAACAATTCCCGAATGAAGAATCCTTAGAACGTTTTCTCGTGACACGGTTTCTAGACTATAATCACAAATTTGGCATGCGTTGTCATCGAGGCTTTGAAAAGGCAAAATCAGAATTGATACACATGTTTGAAGCACTAGAATATTAAGCTCTAGCACCAATCCGCCATCCTTGACCTTGTTTGCGGTCGTGGTGTTGTGTACGTTGGCGGATGGGAAAAATAAAGCCCTATGTGGGACTTCATCCGCACACCGAGCGTACCACGACCGACCTTTTCTAAGTTCTCGCTGGCTGGGTCCCTGAACCCAACCAGCAAGAACTAAGAAAAGGCACAAGGTCAAGGACAAGCAGCTACCGCTGTGGCTCTGTGTTTCACCTAAAATAGAAGTTTTACCAAGTAAAATAAGCAGGGCTAACCTATCTACTAGAAACAGGGGTATTTACACAAAATTATTGACACACCCCGACACAAACCCATCAAAATCTCTATACCAGATAAAGTGAAAAGGAAATCCCATAGCATACTCTGAAATACCTGTTGAACTTATTCTACTTGGTGGAAAAAAACGACATGTAACAAAGGGATAATCATGCTCATTCCAATGATCTTTTTATTGACCCTTCCCAAAGCAATCACCTCTTTTAAATTTATTATATAATACAATACATACTCTGGACTCTACTAAGAATACAGCCTACTTGCTTTAAAAGTAATAGGATATACAATAGGGGCTAGAATCAATAATACTTGGAATGCTTCACTAGTATTAAAATGATTCAGGGTTTACGTTTATACATGAATGAACAGAAAAAAGTTCGGACCATTTTATTTTGATGATCCGAACTTTTTTCGTCTGGCTAGTTTTGTCCCAGCCTCACTTTCGTTTTTCTTCTGTTTTCTTTCGCGATGCATCAAACGCATCAAGGAGGTCGCTTCCGATTCGGTGGAAAACAGAAACGTAGAGAGCGTCGATCACATTTAATTGGCTCGTCCTTGAAGCAATGCTTCCGATCCGCTGCTGTACTTCAATATCAGGGATGAGTAATGAAACAGCCGCTTTACGGGTAAGAGCAGAACGGGATGACGCTGTAATTCCAATAAGCTTAACGTTTCGCTCCTTTGCATAGTCTGCTATGTCGAGTACTTCCTTCGTATTTCCAGACGTACTCATACAGATCACCACATCCTGCTCATCCATCATCGTAATAAATGGGATCATCTGATGATAGTCACCTGAGGCAAGTGAGTGGAAGCCTAAACGCATAAATTTATACTGACCGTCGATACATGACGTAAATGAGCCACCAACACCAAAAAAGGCTATTTTTTTGGCTTTCACCATTTGCTCAACCGCTTCCGTAAATGCCTGTTCATTCATCGCTTTTGTTGCCATATCTAAAGCCATTTGATTCAACGACGAGACCTTTTGAAATAAGATCGGCGGGGAATCATCGGTTTCTAAAAGGGAGGCACTGTTAATGTAAGCTTCTTTTCGGGTTAGTTCTTTCGCTAGCGCCAGCTTCAGTTTCGGGAAGCTTTCTAAACCTAAGCGCTTACAAAATCGGACAATGCTTGATTGGCTGGCATTGGCTTGCTCCGCCAACTGCTTTGTCGTCATCGTTGGGACAAGCTCCGGATGTTTCAGGACATAGTTTGCAACCTTCGTCTCCGCCGCTGGAAAAGAAGCTAATTCCTGTTCTATTTTCGCAAGTAACATCGTTTGTGGCACAAAATCACACCGTTTCTCATAAATTGTTCCTTTTCTATCATCGTCGTTTTTTTATTGAAAATCAAGTCTTCATTTAAGCAAAATGACCTTCTACGATTTGTTTCAACAAGCTTGATTTGACCATTAAGTTTTAATGTGAGAGAGTCTTGGCTTGTTGCCAGTCCTACAGGGGAGTCATTGTTTATTTATCCCTGTCCCTTACAAAAGAAAACGACCTTGCACGAGCTAAGCAAAGTCGTTCCATCCGTCACTCCTCTTTTGGGCGATGCCTTTCTTCAAGTACGGCTAGCACCTCATCGACGGGAAGCTTCTGTTCACGAAGAAGGACGAGTAAATGATAAAGCAAGTCAGCCACTTCCCACTTCAGCTCTTCGGCATCGCGATTTTTTGCAGCAATGACTACTTCTGTTGCCTCTTCTCCGACCTTTTTCAATATTTTGTCTACACCTTTTTCAAATAAATAGGTCGTATAGGCCCCTTCAGGCATTTCAGCTTCTCGCTCAGCAATAAGCGCTTCAAGCGTTGCTATGATTCCAAATCGATCGCTAGCTCCATATATTTTTTTTCCGAAAACCGATTCAAAAAAGCAGGAATACTTCCCTGTATGACATGCGGGCCCTTTCAGTTCGACTAGAACGACTAATGCATCGCCGTCGCAATCGTAACGAATGTCGACCACTTTTTGTGTATGACCAGACGTTGCCCCTTTATGCCAAAGCTCTTGTCGCGATCTGCTGTAAAACCAAGTTTCTCCTGTTTCCACCGTTTTTTCGAACGATTCACGATTCATATAAGCGACCGTTACAACTTCCTTGCTTTGCGCATCTTGGACAACAGCCGGAATAAGCCCCTTGTCGTCAAATGTTAGATCATCAACGTTCATCGTACCGCCACCCCTTCTTCACGCAAATGCGTTTTCACTTCAGCAACTGATGTTTCTTTATAATGGAAAATGGAAGCGGCCAAAGCGGCATCCGCATAAGCATTCATAAAAACGTCCACAAAATCTTCCTTTGCTCCGGCACCACCTGAGGCAATCACTGGAACGCTCACGGCTTCACTCACCTTGGTCGTCAAGGCAAGGTCAAAACCCGTCTTCGCACCATCTTGATCCATGCTTGTGAGCAAAATTTCCCCAGCTCCGCGACGGACTGCTTCTCTCGCCCAGTCACACACTTCCCATTCTGTCGGTGTCCGTCCTCCATGGGTGTAAATACGCCAAGATCCAAGGGCTACATCGTATTTTGCATCAATCGCAACGACGATACACTGGGAGCCAAAATAGTCGGCACCTTCAGTAATAAGCTCTGGACGCGTAACCGCTGCTGTATTTAACGATACTTTATCTGCTCCTGCACGCAGCACGCGCTTCATGTCCTCCAGGGAGTTGATCCCTCCTCCAACGGTAAACGGAATCGCCAACGTTCCTGCCACTTTTTCGACCACATCAATCATCGTCTCACGCCCTTCGTGGGAGGCGGAAATATCAAGAAATACGAGTTCATCTGCTCCTTGTTCATCGTAAAAGGCAGCAAGCTCTACAGGGTCACCAGCATCACGTAAGTCAACGAATTGCACCCCTTTGACGACCCGGCCATCCTTCACATCTAAGCATGGAATGATCCGCTTTGTGAGCATTAGCTCTCCTCCTTTAACGCATCTTCCAGCGTAAATTGATTCGTGTACAAGGCTTTACCGACAATAGCCCCTGCGATTCCGTTCTGCTTTTCGTTTCTGAGAGCATCGAGGTCTTGTAAGGAGCTAACCCCTCCTGATGCGATCACCTGTTTTCCTGTCGCCTTCGCTAGCTGAACAATCGCCTCCGTATTCGGCCCCGACAGCATGCCATCGCGAGAAATATCAGTAAAAATAAAGACTTCTGCCCCATGCCGGGCGAGCTCTTGCCCAAGCGTTTCCGCTTTTACCGAGGACGTTTCCAGCCAGCCTTCCGTTGCCACGTACCCGTCGCGCGCATCTAAGCCGATGGCGATTTTTTCTCCGCCATATTTCTGCAACATTTCTTTCGTAAACGCAGGATTGTTCACGGCCACACTCCCTAAAATCACCCGACTGATTCCCCGGTCTAGGTAATACGCGATGTCCTCTGCCGTTCGGATTCCGCCCCCAACTTGAACGTTCACATCGAGCTCTGTTGCGACCTTAACGACGTGCTCGTGGTTCATACGTTCTTTTGCCTTAGCTCCATCTAAATCGACCATATGAATCCATTCAGCACCTTGTTCGGCAAACGACTTTGCCATGGTAAACGGAGAATCCCCATAAACGGTCTCTTGATTGTAGTCGCCTTGGACGAGACGAACACATTTGCCGTCGCGCATATCAATCGCCGGGTAAATGATAAACTTAGCCACGCGCCTTCACTCCCTTTTCCACCATTGCTCCGTAATTGCGTAAAATACTCATCCCAACGTTGCTGCTTTTCTCTGGATGAAATTGAGTCCCAAAAATGTTCCCACGCCCAACGACCGCTGGCACCGTTTCATAATAATGACTTGTCGCAAGCAGAACATCGTCCGCTTCCGTCTTCACGACATAAGAGTGAACAAAATAAACATGCCCCTCTTCAACATCCGTTAATAACGGGTGGTTCGGCTTTCGAAAGGTTAACTGATTCCACCCCATATGCGGCACTTTATACGTTGAACCGTCCGTTGCAACACCTGGAAAGCGTATGACGCGACCTGGCAGCAACGACAACCCTTTCGTCCGTTTATTTTCTTCACTCTCTTCAAACAACAGCTGCATCCCTAGGCAAATGCCTAACAGCGGTTTTCCTTCGTCTACCCAATCTTTTATAAAGGCCGTAAGCCCCGTCTCATTTAAAATGGCCATCGCGTCATGAAACGACCCTACTCCTGGCAAAATTAAGCCGTCTGCCTTTTGCAATTCCTCAGGCTGTTCGGAGACGATATACGACCATGATAATCGTTCAAGTGCTTTACTGACGCTGTGCAAGTTTCCCATACCATAATCAATGATGCCGAGCATTTATAACATTCCTTTCGTAGAAGGTACACCTTTGACACGTGAATCGATCGTCGTGGCTTCATCGAGGGCGCGAGCAAGCGCCTTAAAAATCGCCTCAATGATATGGTGTGTGTTTTCGCCATAGTGCACGATGACATGAAGATTCATTCTCGCCTCAAGCGCTAGCTTCCATAAAAATTCGTGCACGAGCTCTGTATCGAATGTGCCCACTTTCTCACTCGGCATGTCCGCACGAAACTCTAGATGGGGACGGTTACTTAAATCGACAACGACTTGAGCAAGCGTTTCGTCCATTGGGACAAAAGCGCTACCGTACCGACGAATCCCTTTTTTATCAGCGAGTGCCTCCTTAAGCGCTAGACCAAGGCAAATGCCAAGATCCTCGGTTGTATGGTGGTCATCCACTTCGGTATCTCCTTTTGCATCGATCGTCAAATTGAAATGACCGTGCTTCGTAAACAAATCGAGCATATGGGTCATGAATGGAACTCCAGTTGTTAGATTCGATTGGCCTTCGCCGTCAACCGCAAATGTGAGTGAAATTTGCGTCTCTCCAGTCTTTCGCTCAATTGTTGCCTTTCTCATCGTTCATCCTCCAATCGAATGTCAATTGCTCGAGCGTGAGCTTCCAGTCCTTCTAGCCGGGCAAGTGCAGAAATTTTTGCACCGTTCTCCAATAGAGCTGCTTTGCTATAGGAAATAATGCTTGATTTTTTCACGAAATCGTCCACATTTAATGGACTTGAAAACCGAGCCGTCCCATTCGTTGGAAGTACGTGATTCGGTCCGGCAAAGTAATCACCTACAGACTCCGAGCTGTATGGACCTAAAAAGATCGCCCCTGCATGCCGGATTTTTCCCAAGAAGGACATTGGCTCTTCTGCTAAAATTTCTAGATGCTCTGGCGCAAGCTCATTTACAACAGATACGGCTTCCTCCAACGTTTCCGTTACGTAGATTGCCCCGTAATCACGAATGGAAGCAGCCGCAATTTCCCGCTTCGGTAAAGTTGTGAGCTGTTGATCCACTTCTACTGCCACCTCTTCGGCTAACGCTCTTGATGGCGTGACGAGAATGGCGGAGGCACGTTCATCATGCTCGGCCTGAGACAATAAATCAGCTGCAATGTAGCGCGGATTCGCTCGTTCGTCAGCCAACACAACAATCTCCGATGGACCTGCGATCATGTCAATGTCCACATGACCAAAAACAGCCCGTTTTGCTAAAGCGACATAAATGTTACCAGGGCCCGTAATTTTATCAACGGCAGGGACTGATTCAGTACCATAGGCTAAGGCAGCGATCGCCTGAGCACCCCCAACTTTTAAAATCGTCTTAACTCCTAACTCAGCCGCAGTTACAAGAACACCGGCCGGGATGGAGCCATCTTTTTGCGGTGGTGAAACGATCACAATGTTTTGTACTCCCGCCACTTGGGCTGGGATGACATTCATCATGATCGAAGATGGATAGGCTGCTTTACCACCTGGAACGTAAAGACCGACAGAATCAAGGGGGGTTATTTTTTGTCCGAGAATCGTTCCGTCCGGCTTTGTCGTCATCCATGAATTTCTTTTTTGCCGTTCATGAAAATCGCGAATGTTTTCAATCGCCTCGCCGATCGCTTGAAGTACAGGCTCCTCCATTTCTCGGTACGCTGCTTCGATCTCGGCTTGCTGCACACGTAAAGTTGTCAAGTCGGCACCATCAAATTGCTTGGTTAATGTAAAAAGGGCTTGATCTCCCTGTTCGCGTACTTGGGCAATAATTGAATGGACGGCATCTTGCTGCATATCCGTCCCCGTATCTAAATCTCGTTTTAAGCTAACCGAATCATTTATTGTTACGATCTTCATCCGCCATCCCCCTCTACTACTTGCAACAATCGTTCAACCATTTCATCTATGCGCTCATCCTTCATGCGATAACTTACCGGGTTGACGATGAGACGCGAGGTGATCGTCATCATTTTTTCTAGTTCCACAAGTCCATTTTCCCGCAACGTTCGACCTGTCGACACAATGTCAACGATTCGATCGGCTAGACCAATCAGTGGGGCAAGCTCAATCGAACCATTGAGCTTAATGATTTCCACCTGCTCTCCTTGCTCCTTAAAATAACGGGTCGCCAAATGAGGATATTTCGACGCCACTTTTGGATTCAGATCGTGCTTTTTCTCATAATTCGGTAACCCGGCAACCGCTAAGTAGCATTCACTAATCTTCAAGTCAAGCACTTCATAAACATCCCGTTCTTCTTCAAGCATCACGTCTTTTCCTGCAACCCCTACGTCAGCAACCCCGTGCTCGACATAGGTTGGAACATCCATCGGTTTGGCTAAGATGAAGCGCATATTCTCCTCAGGAACGTCGACAATGAGCTTTCGCGAAGCCTCGAACTCAGCTGGCAAGTTGTAGCCTGCTTTTCTCAATAACCCTACAGCTTCATCGAAAATTCGCCCTTTCGGCATCGCTACCGTTAACATGCTCATGCGTCCTCGCCCCCTCTACCTGCTGTTCCAATACAGTAAATCACATCTTGATAGTTTGACGACATTGCATCTACATCTGTCACGCCAGCTAAATCTTGTAGGACGACCGCTTCTCCGTTTGCTCGCTTCTTTCTCGCCAGTTCAATTGCTTCAAACCGACGCTCATTACTAAACAAAATACATGTTTGCTCATGTCCATTTGATATGATTTCTCCATTCAATGCTTCCACCAGTAAATCGATGCGCACACCGAATCCAGTTGCCTGAGCTGGACGATGGAATTTCGATAACAACTCATCATACCGGCCGCCACTACATAACGGCACACCGAGCCGGTTGCCATAGCCTTCAAACACGACGCCCGTATAGTAGCTCATATGGAGAACGAGGGTTAGATCAAATTTTACATATTCGCTCGCACCGTAACTCTCCAACACCTCATAAAGTTTCGTCATTTCCGCAAGGGCCGTTTTTCCTTTTTCCGTTTGGATCAGCCCTCTCGCCTCTTCGATCGCAGCCCGCCCCCCGCGTAATGACAGTAAGTTCATGAGTCTGCTTTTATCAATAGTGGACAGGTTTAAACTTTTCACATGCTCACGGTAGCCTACATAATTTTTCTCATATAAAAACCGACGCAAACGATCCGCCCGTTGCTCATTACCGACCACATCCATCAGCAAAGCATTCACATAACCTACATGGCCAATCGCCACCTTAAATTCGGATAGACCCGCCCGTTTTAATGCGGCGATCATGAGAGCGATCACTTCCCCATCAGCACTCGCCGTCCCGTCACCAATTAATTCAACACCTAATTGCTCAAATTCTGCTGGCTTGCCCCCTTCGTTTTGTTGCGCTCGGTAAACATTGGACTGATAGGCAAGTCGTAATGGATACGCCCGATCTTTTAAGCTGGAGGCAACAAGGCGCGCAATTGGAGCGGTCATGTCAGGTCTGAGCACAAGGGTATTCCCTTGTTGATCCAACAGCTTAAACAACTGCTGATCTAAAATGGCCGATACAACTCCCACCGTCTCATAATACTCAAGCGTTGGTGTTTCTATCATATCGTAACCCCAAAGGTTGATTTCTTCGGTCATTTGATCACAAATATTCTTTTTCGTCTTATACCATTCAGGAAGGGTATCCCGCATGCCAAATGGTTTCTCAAACATAAACGGCTTTGACATTCTCCACACTCCTAGCTTTAGGATCAACAAACAGATACTTTAGTTCGCTAATATACTAACAAGATAAAGGATTAGTAGTAGTTTACCTAGTTTTTTGAATTTCGTCAACAATTAGGTGCGCATCTTTTCTATCGTATCCTTACACTAAATCCTCAGCTTGATGCGAAACTTCATGGACAAACAGGGGCAAAAATCAAAAAGACTAGCCCTTCCAATAGCAAAGGCTAGTCTTTATCGTCACGATTTTGTTTAATGACCTGCATCGGGTTCCCACCAACAAATGCACCTGGTGGGACATTTTTGTGAACAACAGTTCCAGCAGCGATAATGGCACGGTCGCCGATCGTTACCCCAGGTAAAATCGTTGTATTTGCGCCAACCATCACTTCATCGCCAATGATCACATCACCGAGGCGATATTCCTCAATTAAATATTCATGGGCAAGAATCGTCGTGTTGTAGCCGATGATGGAATTACGTCCAACAGAGATGCGCTCTGGAAACATAATATCAGGCATAACCATAAGAGCAAAGGCTGTTTTTTCTCCTACATCCATTTTTAGAAACGTGCGATACAGCCAATTTTTCACGCTGACAAACGGCGTATAGCGAGCGAGTTGGATCACCACGAAGTTTTTAACCACTTTCCAAAACGGAACGGTTTTATAAATTTGCCAGAGCGAATTGGCGTGTTTCACCGGATAACGCTCTGTGTCTCGACTCATCTTGCTTTCACTCCAACGATGTCGAGCAAGTCGGGCATTGAGCGCAGGACATAATCCGGATCAAATTGACGAACATAGTCTTCCCCTCGAATCGCGTAGCCGACGACCGCTGTTTTGACACCAGCATTTTTACCACCTAGGATATCGTGAGAGTTATCTCCGACCATGATCGTTTCTTCTTTTTTTGCCCCGAGGGCGTTCATCGCTTTTTCGAGTGGTTCTGGGTTAGGCTTTACGTTCTCCACATCGTCCAAGGCGACGATTACATCGAAAAACTCATCTAAGCCAAACAATTTGAGTCCTTTCATCGCCGTTTCCCGAATTTTCGTTGTAACGATCGCAAGCTTAAAGCCTTGCTCATGCAATGTTTTGACTGTTTCGTACACCCCTTCATAAGGTTCAACAAGCTTGTCGTGATGAGCATGATTATGCTTGCGATACGTAGCGACCATCTCTTCGACTCGTTCAGGGTCTAGACGCTTGAAGCTGTCCGTTAACGGAGGACCGATGCATTCAATCGCATCTTTTCTGCCATATTTCCCAGGATAATACGTCTCGAAGGTGTGTAAAAACGACGAAATGATCAGCTCATTTGTGTTGATTAACGTTCCGTCTAAATCAAATAACACTGTATTAATTTCCATATGTTGCTTCCTTTCGTTTCAAGGCTTCCTGCTTCTCCAGACGATTCCAAATATAAGCGACTGCAATTGTGAGAAGCACAGCGGTTACAACCCGAATGATCAGCAATGGCCATACCGGAATGCCGAGCGGAATGAAAATGAGCGTATCTTCAATAACCGCATGGCATGCGACGAGAAAAATGAACACAAGGTACAGATCCTTTTTCTTGACACCGTCCTCTTTGATTGCCTGTATCATGACGCCTGCACCGAATGCCAGTCCGAATAGGAGTCCAGAGGCGAGCGTCGTCGATGTATTTTCACGAATGCCTAGCACTTTTGTAAAGGGTGACATCCATTTTGAAAACGTCTGGAGCCAATTTAAGTCTTTCATCACCTGTACCAAAATCATAAGCGGAATGACGATCAGTGCCAACTGAGCAACCCCAGCAGCAGCTGTCCATAATCCGTCGCCCACCATGTTTAGCCAGCCGTGTATTTCCGGTCCTGCGGAACTGGAAACAAAACCATATTGAGCGATCTCTTGACCACCAGACCAAAACAAGTGAATCAAAAAGGCAGAACCGAAAGCAAGTCCGAGACGGACGGCGAGAATAACGGACATGCGAATCCCCACCTTCGTCGCCACCGCTGACTCGATAAACAAGTTATGGGAGAAGGATAGCATCACCGCAAGGATAAACACTTCCTTGACCGTTAGTTCCATCGTTAAAATCGCACCGATTCCTGCATATAAATTCAAGGCATTTCCTAACACGAGAGGAATGGCGGCTTCCCCGCGTAGGCCAATATAGCCCATCGCCGGTGCAAGAAAGGCCGCAAGCCAATCAAGGACAGGTGTATGTCCAAGAATCGTGACAATTAACGTAACAGGAAAAATGACTTTCCCTAATGTCCACGTCGTCTGTAGTCCGACGAGGAGCCCTTTTTTCAGCGTATTCATTCCTTTCTCTCCTTCCCCAAATCCAGACTACTTTTTCTTTTTCTTCTTTGTCTTTTTCTTGTTACCATTCGTCCGGGCTGGTTGATGGGGGTCTAAATACCGCTCTGTCGCAAGACCCTTTGCTCGCCGATACCACCATAATAACAGGGCACCGACAATGAGTAGGATCGAAACAATTTGCGCCGTTCGAAGCGAATCGCCGATCATTAAATTATCTAAGCGCATCCCTTCAATGAAAAACCGTCCGATCGAGTACCAAATGAGATAGGAGAAAAATAATTCCCCTCGGCGCAAATTAACTCGTCGCAACAAGAGTAAAACCACGACACCGATAAAGTTCCAAATAGACTCATACAAAAAGGTCGGATGGTAATACGTTCCGTTAATGTACATTTGGTTAATAATAAATTCGGGTAGCATGAGCCCTTCAAGGAACTCGCGTGTGACCGGTCCACCGTATACTTCTTGGTTCATGAAGTTTCCCCAACGGCCGATCGCTTGCCCGATTAATATACTTGGTGCAGCCACATCCATAAGCTGCCAAAACGAGAGCTGGCGCTTTTTCGTTAAGATATACGCCGTTAAGACCCCACCAATTAGAGCTCCATGAATGGCAAGACCGCCTTCCCAAATATAAAAGACTCGAATCGGATCATCAGCAAATTGTTCCCAACGGAAAATCACATAGTAAAGCCGCGCGAAGATAATCGCCACTGGAATGACGTACATGACAAAGTCAGAGAATGTATCTTTTGGCATTCCTCGTCTCACCGATTCCCGCGACGCCATCACATACCCAATAATGACCCCAAGGCCAATAAGGACTCCGTACCAATAAATTGTAAACGGACCGAGCTGTAAAAAAACACGATCAAGTGGTTCAATCATTTCCTCCATGGTTTCACCTCAAAGCCTATTAAAATTCTTGCTCTCCTTCTTCAATCACATCATTTAAGCGATCAGAAAATTGCTGTGCTGCATTTATGCCTAAACGTTTTAACCGGAAATTCATCGCCGCTACTTCGATAATAACCGCTAAGTTCCGACCTGGTCGGACCGGGATGGTCAACTTCGGAATATCAACATTCATAATTCGCAAGTAATCTTCACTTAATCCGAGGCGATCATAAACTTTCTTCTGATCCCACAGCTCAAGGTTGACGCAGAGGGCAATTCGTTTAAAAGGTCGAACAGCACCTGCCCCAAATAGAGTCATAACATTGATAATCCCTAGACCGCGGATCTCAAGTAAATGTTGGATTAATTCAGGTGAACGCCCAACGAGTGTGTCTTCATGCTCACGTCTAATTTCGACCGAATCATCCGCCACTAACCGATGTCCACGTCGAACGAGATCGAGAGCCGTTTCACTTTTACCGACCCCGCTGCTTCCTGTAATGAGCACGCCAATTCCATAAATATCGACAAGGACACCGTGAACGGCGGTTGTCGGGGCAAGCTGACTCTCTAAGAAGTTCGTTAACATACTACTTAGCCGCGTGGTCGTGATGTTGGAACGCAGGACAGGAACGCCCACTTTTTCCGACGCCTTCAATAATTCAGGTGGAACCTCAAGTCCACGCGAAATAATAATCCCAGGTGTATCATACGTACAAAGCTTCGACATTCGCTCTTCTTTATCTACTGGTGACAGCTGCTTATAAAAAGAAAGCTCTGTTCTCCCTAACAACTGAAGACGCTTCGCCGGATAATACGTAAAAAAACCAGCCATTTCAATCCCAGGTCGTGAGATATCACTCGTCGTAATCGAGCGATGAATACCTTCTTCTCCTGAAAGCAATTCAAGTTGAAACCGTTCAAGCAAATCGTTTGCTGTTACTTTTGCCATTTCTCAAAACCCCCATCTCATCTTACCATACTCTCTATTTCAAAACATGAATCTCACACTCACCTTTCCATTTTACCACGTTTCTACATAAATCCATTCATTCGTTTGCTATATTAAATAGGATAGGATAGAAAGAAAACAAATTGAACGAAATAAAACCTCACCGATTTGCGAGGTTTCAGACGATGGGAGATCCCTTCCCAATAGTAATCTTCGTATTTCCCTATTAAAAACAGATAAGGACGACCCTTATCTGTTTACGGATTAACGTTTTTCTTGAAGCGGCTTAATGACGAATGTTTGAATAAGCGCATTTAAAATGGCGATTAAGACAGCTGCAAGGAGGGCCATGCCAAACCCATCAATTTGGAACGCATTCCCCATGAGACCTGCTGCTAGCATTAACGTAATCGCATTAATGACGAACATGAAGAGGCCAAGGGTTAAAATCGTTACAGGTAATGTTAAAAGAATGAGGATGGGGCGAACGATAATGTTTAGCACCGATAAAATGATACTAGCGATGACCGCGGCCCCTATACCAGATAAATAAAACCCTTGAAAATAGCCAGCTATCACCATCAATACGATGGTGTTAACGAGAATTCCTGCGAGCCAGCCCATAATTAATCTAGATCCTCCTCATTTGGGACGATAGCTGCGGCAATGATGTAGCCAATCAGCACAGGGAAAAAAGCTGTTACTAACGCAAGAACGACGACACCGATACGTACGAGCGTCGGGTCAATATTAAAGTATTGGCCAATTCCTCCACAGACACCAGCAAGCTGGCGATCATATTGGGCTCGAAATAACCGTCTCATTATTCATCACCTCTTTCTTACCGGTCTTTCACCACAACAGACCCTGTGTTCGTGAGTGCTGTGATTTTTAAGCGCGGCGATTGTTCCTGATTGCCTACAAAGCTCATGACTTTATGGGCAAAGTCTTTCCGCTCCTCAAGGATCTCAAAGGAAGAAAGCCTGCAAGAATATCCGCCAACGTTCGTCTTAAGCTTTCCTTCAACGCGCAGGCTTGTAGGTACGGATACTTCAATGCTTCCGGTAGTCGCCTTGAGCTCAGCAAATCCCGATTCGTTTAGTTTTTCTAGTTCATAGACGATCGACCCGTTCACCGTTTCAGCATCTAAGTCTTGCATCGCGCCCGTTACGGTTATGCCGCCATTAATGGTCTTCATATCTACAACATCAGCAGAAAGTCCTCGTAATTCAATGCCTCCATTGACCGTTTCCGCCATTAGTTTTTTCGCCTCTGCTTTTTCAAATGTAATCGGTCCATTGAGAGTGTTCACATCAAGCGTATCCGCCTTTACTGGATCTCCCTTGATTTCGCCATTAAAGGAATAAATCTTTACCGTTTCAAATGAACGCTTTGGCACAAAGACCTTTGTCTCTACTTTGATCGTCTTTACTCTCGTATGGAACAACAACTTCCGTTCATCGACTCGGAAGGTTGCCTCTTGCAAGAAGAGCTTTCTTGCTTCTTCCGTATCCTTTACCCGATAGACCTTGGCATTACACTCAATTCGAACGTCGGGCTCATCCCATGGAATCAAGGTTACAGGCCCGTTTTCAAGTGAGATATCCAGAGAAGCAGGGGACACATTTCGGTGTTGGAAAATGTGGTCAACCGTTACAAAGGAGCCAAAGTTAAAGTCAAGGTCAAAGTCTTTAATTTTCTGGATCGCTGACTCGACAAACTCTGTTAACTTGCTTGGGTTAAACCCCCACTCACGCTCCCGCTCCTTCCGTCTTTCCTGCTTCTGTTCACTATGATCCCAATCAACCGACGTGGAAACGGCTGTAGATGCCTTTTCCTCCTCCTTCGTGCCCATCGCCTCTAACAGCTTAACGCCTTCTTCTGCGGTAATCTTGCCCTCTTCGATCATTTTTAAAATCATTTTCCGCTCTTCCATCGTTTTGACTCCTCCTTGCGATTTTTTGCACTACTGGAGTTTACGTTCATACCGAGAAAAAGTTTCATTCTACTTTTATTGTAGGGCAGTTTGTCAACTACGCTGCAATTCATGCTCGCGAATACGAGAGTCCATCCGCTTACGATCTCGCTCTAAAATCGGACGCAAATACTTACCTGTATAGGACCCTTCTACTTCAACTACTTCTTCAGGGGTTCCTTGAGCAACAATCGTTCCCCCTTTGTCGCCACCTTCCGGACCAAGATCAATAATATGATCAACCGTTTTAATCACATCTAGATTATGTTCGATGACAAGCACGGTGTCACCATTATCTACAATTCGTTGCAATACTTTAAGGAGCCGGTCAATATCATCCACATGGAGCCCTGTCGTCGGTTCATCTAAAATGTAGAGAGTTTTCCCTGTTGCTCGCTTATGAAGCTGAGAAGCAAGCTTCACGCGCTGCGCCTCACCTCCAGAAAGGGTGGTGGCAGGTTGACCAAGCTTAATATACCCTAAACCGACATCGACTAACGTTTGAATTTTTCGCTTGATCCGCGGGATGTTCGTGAAAAATTCTAATGCTTCCTCCACCGTCATGTCTAAAACATCGGCAATCGTTTTTCCTTTATACGTAATGTCAAGCGTTTCCCGGTTGTAACGTTTTCCATGACACACTTCACAAGGAACATAGACGTCTGGTAAAAAGTGCATCTCGATCTTGATGATGCCATCACCGCGACAAGCCTCACACCGACCACCTTTAACGTTAAAGGAGAAGCGCCCTTTTTTATAGCCGCGTACCTTCGCTTCATTTGTCATCGCAAACACATCGCGGATGTCGTCAAACACCCCTGTGTACGTTGCTGGATTGGAGCGTGGCGTCCGACCGATCGGCGATTGATCAATATCAATTACTTTGTCCACATGCTCAATACCGACGATCTCTTTATGTTTTCCTGGCTTGTCTTTCGCTCTGTGTAACTTTTGCGCAAGGGCTTTATGGACGATTTCGTTAATAAGCGTACTTTTCCCCGATCCTGACACCCCAGTTACAGCAATAAACACACCGAGGGGAAATTCCACATTCACTTGTTTTAAGTTGTTCTCACTCGCTCCCTTGACGGTAAATGACTTTCCGTTCGGCTGGCGACGCTCACTTGGAATCGGGATAAACTTTTTCCCCGACAAATACTGCCCGGTAAGCGACTCGGCATCATTCATAATTTCCTCAGGACTACCTGCAGCTGTGACTTGACCGCCATGAACACCAGCTCCTGGTCCAATATCGATAATATAGTCAGCCGCTAGCATCGTATCTTCGTCATGTTCCACGACAATCAACGTGTTCCCTAAGTCACGCATATGAGCAAGAGTCGAAATGAGTCGGTCGTTATCCCGCTGATGAAGGCCAATGGACGGCTCGTCTAAGATGTAGAGAACGCCCATGAGCGAAGATCCGATTTGTGTCGCGAGGCGAATGCGCTGGGCTTCTCCTCCAGATAAAGTGCCAGCAGAGCGGCTTAACGTTAAATAATCCAGACCGACATTCATAAGAAAGCCAAGGCGGTCATTTATTTCTTTTAAGATTAACCTCGCAATCGAAAAATCTTTTTTGGACAGCTCTAACGACTCAAAAAATGTTTTAGCTTCTTTTATCGATAGCTTCGTCACTTCTCCTAAATGTTTACCGCCAATTAAAACAGCTAACGCTTCTTTTTTCAAGCGATGACCTTTACACGTTGGACAAGCCTTTTGCACCATATACGCTTCAAGTTGATCGCGAATGTAATCCGATGACGTTTCGTGATAACGACGTTTCACATTCGGGATGACCCCTTCAAAAAGGATCTCATTTTCCCGCACTTGCCCTAGGTCATTTTCATACCGGAAAAAGATTTTTTCATGGCCACTGCCATACAAAATTTTCTCAAGCTGATGGTCGGGTAGCTGTTCCACTGGTGTATCCATATCAATTCCGTAATGGTTGCAAACCGCTTCCAGCATTTGCGGATAGTATTGCGAGCTAATCGGCTCCCACGGTGCAATGGCGTTCTCACTTAACGTTCGAGATCGATCAGGAATTACAAGTTCAAGGTCAACCTCTAGCTTTACCCCTAGCCCATCACACGTCGGACAAGCGCCAAAAGGGCTGTTAAAAGAGAACATTCGCGGCTCAAGCTCAGGAATAGAGAAGCCACATTGGGGGCACGCATGGTGCTGGCTAAACAGCAATTCCTCTTTGCCAATAATATCGACAACAACTCGCCCATCGGCCAATTGCAACGCTGTTTCAAGAGAATCCGCTAAACGAGTTTCAATGCCTTCTTTTACGACAATTCGGTCAATCACGACTTCAATCGTATGCTTCTTGTTTTTGTCTAGCTCTATTTCTTCCGCTACCTCACGCATTTCCCCATCTATGCGCACCCGAACAAACCCTTGCTTTTTAATATCCTCTAGTACTTTCACGTGTGTCCCTTTTCGTCCAGATACAAGAGGGGCGAGAATTTGCAGCTTTGTCCGTTCTTCATAAAAAAGTATCCGATCCACCATTTGCTGTACTGTTTGCGAGGAAATTTCAATTCCATGCTTCGGACAGACAGGTTTTCCGATACGCGCATAGAGAAGGCGCAAATAATCAAAAATCTCTGTCACCGTTCCTACAGTTGAACGGGGATTTCGACTTGTCGTTTTTTGATCGATTGAAATGGCCGGCGACAAGCCTTCAATCGAGTCCACATCAGGCTTATCCATTTGTCCGAGGAACTGACGTGCATAAGCAGAAAGGGACTCTACATATCGCCGCTGTCCTTCAGCATAAATCGTATCAAAAGCCAAAGATGACTTCCCTGAGCCAGACAGCCCGGTTAACACGACGAGCTTATCTCGAGGAATGGTTACATCTATGTTTTTTAAGTTGTGGGAGCGTGCTCCTTTTACAACAATGTTATCTAACCCCATTTTTTTCACCCTTCCGCTTTCAACTCAAGAATGAGATCTCTTAGCTCAGCAGCCCGTTCAAAGTTGAGCGTTTTTGCAGCTTCTTTCATTTCCGCTTCCATCCGCTCGATGACCGCTTCTCGTTCTTTTTTGCTCATTTTTTGCTTTGGTGCATGACTCGTATATTCTTCTCCGTCTTCTGCCACCATCGCCGTTGCTTTAATCACATCTGGAATCCGCTTTTCGATCGTCTTCGGCGTAATGCCATGCTTTCGGTTGTACTCTTCTTGGATCGAGCGTCTCCGCTTTGTTTCATCAATGGCAATCTGCATCGACTTCGTCATACGATCCGCATACATAATGACGTAGCCATTGGCGTTCCGCGCTGCCCGTCCGATCGTCTGAATTAAAGAGCGCTCAGCACGTAAAAAACCTTCCTTGTCCGCGTCTAAAATAGCCACTAGTGAGACCTCAGGTATGTCTAATCCCTCACGAAGTAAGTTAATCCCTACAAGAACATTAAACGTACCTAGCCGTAACTGCCGGATGATTTCGATTCGCTCTAACGTCTTCACTTCAGAATGGAGGTAGCGAACTTTAATGCCAACTTCCTTTAAGTAATCGGTTAAATCCTCGGCCATTTTTTTCGTCAATGTTGTCACAAGCACCCGCTCGTTTTTCGCCACTCGCTCGTTGATTTCTCCAATTAAATCATCAATTTGACCTTCGATTGGCCGAACCTCTATCTCCGGATCAAGCAAGCCAGTCGGTCGGATGATTTGTTCAACCATTTCTGGGGTGTGCTCAAGTTCATATGGACCAGGAGTAGCCGAAACAAATACCGCTTGATGAACTTTATGTTCAAACTCCTCAAACTTAAGGGGACGGTTGTCTAACGCTGATGGCAAGCGAAATCCATGATCCACAAGAACACCTTTTCGCGCTTGGTCCCCGTTATACATGGCACGGATTTGTGGAATCGTCACGTGCGACTCGTCGATGATGATAAGAAAATCATCGGGAAAAAAGTCGAGCAACGTATAAGGAGTTTCTCCCGCTTTACGTAACGTTAAATGGCGGGAGTAGTTTTCGATCCCTGAACAGAATCCCATCTCGTGAATCATTTCTAGGTCATAGCGGGTCCGTTGCTCAAGCCGCTGAGCTTCCAACAATTTTCCTTGATCATGTAGTTCTTTCAGCCGCTCTTCCAATTCTGCCTCAATTGACTTGGTCGCTCGCTTTAATTTTTCTTCGCGGGTAACGAAGTGAGAAGCTGGAAAGATGGCCACATGGTTCCGCTCACCTTTAATTTCACCTGTCAGAGCGTCAACTTCCGTGATGCGATCAATTTCATCACCAAAAAACTCCACACGGATGCATTGCTCGTCCCGTGAAGCTGGGAAAATTTCGACAACGTCTCCTCGAACACGGAACGTCCCACGGGTAAAGTTCACATCGTTACGATCATATTGAATGTCTACGAGCTGGCGCAATAAATCATTGCGTTCAATCTCCATGCCCGTCCGCAATGAACAGACGAGTTCTTTATATTCTTCAGGTGAACCTAAACCATAAATACAAGAAACGCTCGCTACGATAATAACATCGTTTCGTTCAAATAAAGCACTTGTCGCTGAATGCCTAAGCTTATCTATTTCATCGTTGATACTTGCATCTTTTTCGATATACGTATCGGACTGGGGCACATACGCTTCCGGTTGATAATAATCATAGTAACTCACAAAATACTCGACAGCATTGTTCGGGAAAAACTCCTTAAATTCACTATAAAGTTGTCCCGCCAACGTCTTGTTATGTGCAATCACAAGTGTCGGCTTATTGACTTGCTGGATGACATTAGACATCGTAAACGTTTTCCCAGTACCTGTTGCACCAAGCAACGTCTGATGTTTTTTTCCTTCATTAATCCCTGCTACAAGCTGCCGAATGGCGTTCGGTTGATCTCCTTGGGGCTTGTATTGAGAGACAAGTTCAAATGACTGACTCACAGTGACAGGACCTCCTCTACGATCATTTCAAGTGTGAACATTATATCATAGTTTTACTGGAAACACACAAATTTTACGAACATTTGTTTTGTTATTTACGTTTTGATCATGGAAAAACATTTAAGAAACCGTTAGTGAATATTTGATGGTATAATTTTGTTATTCAGAACTTGTAGTAGGATCGAATTAGAGGAGGAAGCCATGGGAAGAAAGCTCGCTATTTTCATTATGGCTATCGGGTTAGCTTGCCTCATCTATGGAGGATGGCAACTATTTTTGACATCGACGCTACAGAAGCAATCGTTGACAGAGGCACGAGAGATTACCGGGGAACAGGTTAGCAGCCCAGAAGATTTTCAAGCCAACATGGGAGATGTGATTGGAATACTGGAGATCCCGAAGCTAGAGGCAGAGCTACCGATCGTTTCCGGAACCGATGAAGACGAACTCGATCGGGGGGTCGGTCATTATACAAGCACCGTCCTGCCAGGACAAAACGATCAGATCTTACTATCAGGTCATCGCGATACCGTTTTTCGCGATATGGGAAGATTGGAAATAGGGGATGACTTGACCGTCCATATGCCTTACGGAAGTTACACGTATCGGATTGTTGATACGGAGATTGTCGATGCTAATGATACATCGGTTATACGTTCGACGGCCCCAGACGAAGTGCTGACCCTCTCGACATGCTACCCTTTCAATTTCATAGGGAGTGCGCCCGAACGATATATTATTTACGCCGAGCCGTACAATCAGTAATCAGCAAATATCACATTACGTTAACCACGAGAAAGGAGCCGCAGCTGCGGCTCCTTTCTACATTCCTGGTTTTTTTTTCAATACTCGTTTACCGAAATGCCAGCCTGCAAGCAGTGAGATCAGGGCAATGGCAATAACATACCATGGCTTTTCATGCAAACGAAACCACGCAAACAAAACCATAAAGGATACAATCGTTGCTCCTAGTAGGTGAAACGTTACTCGTGTCACACCGACCATAAGGAGAATTGGCAAAACGAGTGCAAGGAAAACATCCATCATCTATATGTAATCTCCTTTTAATGCAAATACGATAGTGGACAAAAGTTACAAGTTGACGTTAAATAACGGAATCTTGTAACTCATGATCTTCTTTTACTAATAGTACACCAAGCTGATGATGTTCTCCATCATAAAGCGCTCCTTGGGCAAAACGGACTTCCCCTGCTTTATCGATAACCTCAAGTCGACAAAATGCAGAATTCTCTTGAAGCGCCTCATAAAACGAATACTCGTTATTAACCATTTTCCCATTCACTCGTAAAATCGTCTCTCCTATTTTTATCCCCATTTTCTCAGCCGGGCTACCAGGTAAAATACCAAGTACTTTACAACCTGTCCCTTGATTGGTAAACAGGCTTGTACTTGAGCGATCCTTTATTTTTGCCATTAAATGAATACCTTCTCGTCCGACAATCGCCACAATGGCAAAAAGAACAGATAGCCAAGGAACATACCAAGTAATACATACGATCAGCGCAAGGGTAAGGGCTAACCCTAGAACTTGATTACCTACCTTTCGTGAAACCACTTTTGGCAATGAAGACCAAACCTTGAAATCAGTACCGATTAAAAACGGAACCACTAGCGGCTGAAGTGATACTCCTGCAACCGTTAATATAGGCCAAAAGGAAAAGGTCGGGATCGCTCCCTCCGGAATGAACAAGACGACAGGCAAAAGCCACAGCCTTTTCACCCGGTGGAAACCGACCCACTTGCCGCGTTTGCTCCTCACAACAACTGGAGACGAAAAGCTACCACCTCGTTTCGCGATCAGCATCCCTTCAGCTGAAAGCAACAGCACGGTCAAGTACATGATCACTAAAACAGGGATCTGACTTGCCGATTGAAGTCGTTCGTCAAACCACGGCCAACCGGTTGTAACAAAAGGTGCCAATAAAACAACACCAATCATGAATGCCCCTACATAGGCAGGACTAATCCAACGAATATTCATTGTCACGACAGTTAAAAGATAAACAATCAATAACAGCCATAGCCAATCAATTGAAACCGTTAAGCCAATGACTATGGTGACAAGGGAAAGAAGACTCCCTGCGATCAATCCTGGAAGAAATGGGACCACGTAGTCCGCACGTATGCGAAGCACTCTCGTGTGGAAATGTTCTCGTTCCCGTCGGACTCGCTGCCAACCGATAAGGCCCATCAAGGCTAGTCCGATGTATAGTAAAGGATGGATAAAAAAAGCAGCAATTCCTATGATGATGCTTAGTATGATTGCTCCAACCATCGACAAATGCTCCCCCTTCGCTCAACTCTCTCTTACTATCTTATCGTGAAATGATCGTTTCGTCATGGACCTTTTGGGTATTTCCTTTAATTCTTGCCCAATAGTGAAAGTTGAAGACTCACTCGTTGCAATGCTTTGCGGTCCACATCTCTCTCATACGAAAGAAGGAGTACACTGTTTGTGCACTCCTCTCAGATTCGACGCGCTTTACATGATTCCTTCTTTTAATCATTGAGCCTGCTCTACAATTAAATCTAAGGCGACACGCAATTGTTGATCATTTTCTTGATCACGAACTAAGTCAACAATGCTTTGTTGTAAAGCTATTGCTGTTTCTTCATCCAAGACACCTGTTGTCTCAAGCTCCTGAGAATCTTGGAAGGCACGAACAGCTTTTTCCGTCTGTTCTCCAAAGTAGCCATCTGTTCGCCCAGGTTCAAATCCTAATCCCTTCAGCATCATTTGTGCATGTTCGATTTGGTCGTTCAACATATCAAGCTCTAATGGTTCTTCCACGCTTAAGGGTGCAGTGTAAAAATAGTCAGGTTGCAAGACTTCAACTGTCGGCTCCACTCCGACACCATTAATATCATTTCCATCAGACGTTAACCAGCGAAACAGAGATAGCTTAATCTCGCTACCATCCCCTAGCTCTATTGACTGTTGTACAGTCCCTTTACCGAACGTCGTTTCCCCGACCACATCATAATGACCTGCCTCCTTGAGTGCGGCGGCTAGTATTTCTGAAGCTGATGCACTTCCTCGATCAGTCAACCCGACAATTGGGTATGGCTTTTCCTCTTTTAGCGTGGATAAGTAGCGCATTTTCTCCCCGTCTCGGTTTTGAATCTGCACAATCGGTTCCCCTTCTGGAATAATGAGACTACCGATATCTTCCACGGCGTTTAAATAACCACCAGGATTTCCTCTAACATCAATAATTAACCCGTCGATCCCTTCGCCTTCTAACTGGGCAAGACCTTCTTCAAAACGATCAGCTGTATCTTCTGAGAAAGAGGTAATTTCAAGCATTCCAATGGTCAGTCCGTTTCGTTCAAAGCGATGAACATGAACTGTTTCGATTGGAATTTCATCCCGCTCTACTGTTATATTAACGACATTTGACGCACCAGGACGTTCGATCGTCAAATCCACTGTCGTCCCTTTTTCTCCCCTGATTTTAAGAACCGCTTCATAAAGAGAAAGGCCTTCGGTCGATTCTCCATCAATTTCTAAAATCCGGTCATTTGGCTGTAGTCCCGCTTTTTCTGCTGGAGATTCGCGAAATGGAGCCACGATTGTGACATATCCATTGGTCATACTTACCTCAGCGCCAATCCCTTCAAAATGGGAATCTAGAGATTGGACAAATTCTGCTGCCGTTTCTGGATCCATATAAACAGAGTAAGGATCATCCAATGTGCCTAACATTCCTTCAATCGCGCCTTGTAGGAGCTTTTCCTCATCCACTTCATCTACGTAACGATCCTGAATGAGCTGGAACGCTTGCTGAAACTTGGCAAAAGCCTCCTCATCCGATAACGTTGCGGGAGGGCTTGATTCAGAACTAGCCGTTTCCTCTTGGGGTGAGCTAACGTTATCACCGGCCAACCCAAAGTTTGATAAGTAAGCGACCGCTCCAACAATGGCTGCAATCACAACAACCATAACGAGCATACGATTTCCTTTCACGTTGTTCCACCTCTTTCAACATCCTGCATCACCTAATCATACTCCTCTTCTTAGTTTAACGTTTCAAGCACTATTCGTCATCCACCGTTTCCCCTAATTCCGAAAAAGAATCCCTATCGAACGTTCCTCACTAGGAAAAAGAAAGAAAAGAAGACATTGCATATCATAGCAATGCCTCCTTTATAAGGTTATGAGGTTGTCTTACATTTAATTAATATAATTCATTGGGTTTACAGGTGTCCCATTTTCATGCACTTCAAAATGAAGATGTGGTCCTGTTGAGAGCCCTGTGTTCCCCATAATTCCGATCGTTTGTCCTTTTGATACACGCTGTCCAGCAGAGACACTTCGACTCTCCAAATGGGCATATAATGTCGTTACTTGTCTTCCGTTATAGCTGTGGGCAATGATGACCATGTTTCCGTATCCACCACTACTGTAAGACGATTGAACGACCGTCCCGTCATAGGCGGCAACAACAGGGACATTACTTCTATTACCTCGAGGAATATCAATACCCGCATGAAATTTTCTTTGTCCGGTAATCGGATGCGTACGATAACCGAAGTTAGATGATATAGGTCCCGTCGCTGGTCTCATAAATCCAGAACCTGACGATGACGGTGCTAAATGAGTTTCTCCGCCACCTCCGCCACTGCTACCGCCATTAGAGCGTGAGGTTGTACCAGAATTTGAGCCTGAATCAGAGTTTGAGCCTCCGTTTCCACCAGATGAAGAAGTTTGTGCTTGCTGAGCTGCTGCCTCTGCTGCCGCTTTTTCGGCAGCTTTCCGTTCTTCTTCTTGCTTTTTCCAAAGCTCATACTCTTCTTGTAATGCTTTTTCTTGCTGACGTAAAAGCTCTTCATCGTTTTCAAGTGACTCTAAATCACCATGCAGCTCATCTTCACGGCTAGCCAGTTCACCCATTACCTTTTCTTTCTCTTTTTGTTGCTCTTCTAGTTCAGCCATTAGATTTTCCAGCTCGACCAAGTGACCTTCTAGCGTCTCTAATTTTTCTTCTACTTGCGCCTTCGCTTCTTCTAATAGGCGGTGATCTTCAATATGTGCCTCTAGAATGCTACGATCTTGTTCGGCAATAACCGATAGGGCACTCACTCGGTCAAGAAAATCTCCGAAGCTTTTCGCTCCTAAAATGACTTCTAAATAATCGATGGAACCACCGTTTTGATACATGGCGCGAGCCCGTTCTTTTAACAGCTCATCCCGCTCAGCAATCCGCTCTTCTAAAATTTCAATTTGCTCTTTTAACTCTTCAATCTCAGCTTGTACTTCTTCAATTTCTTCGCGCTTTTCTCGAATTTTCCCACTTGTTTCCTCTACTTCTTTATCTAAGCGCTCAATTTCAGCAGTGATGTCGCCCAGTTCCTTTTCAACTTCCTTAAGCTCAGCTTCCGTCTTTTGTTTTTGCTGTTGTTTTTCTTGACGTTCCTTTTGGACATCAGAAATTTGATTTTGAAGAGATGAATTTGCCTTTGCATCTTCAATACTAGATTGAGAGAATAAGATGCTAAATGTGAGTAATCCTGCGGCCGCTACTAGACTGATTTTACGGTTCATGAACTCCCTTTCCTCCTCATAAGCACTTGTTCTTTAAACTTTAAGAAACTTGCGAACAGACATAATGCTTCCCCACATTCCGATAAACGCCCCAACAGCGATCAATACCACAGCTACTTGTAAGATCGATGGTGTTACAGGAGTCATCGAGAACAAAAAGCTTTGAACTTGTCCACCAAAATTGTTGTACACATAGTAGTATCCGCCCCATAGTATCGCAATCGGTATGAGAGCTCCGATGACACCGAGTAAAATTCCTTCGATAAAAAATGGCCAGCGGATGAAACCATTTGTGGCTCCAACGAGTTTCATAATTTGAATCTCTCGTTTTCTAGCAAAGATGGTTAACTTGATCGTGTTCGAAATCAAAAACATCGATGTGAGCATCATTCCAATGATCAAGACGAGCCCACCTGTACGAACAAAGTTCGTGATCGTAAAGAGTCGGTTGACAACTTCACGCCCGAAACGGACATAATCGACATGGTTCATCGCTTCGATTTGATCGGCAATTTGCTCCGTTAATTGCGGATTTGTCGCACGGACAACAAACTTGTCATTTAACGGGTTTTCCTCACGGAGAGACTCAAATACTGGAGCAGTCTCCTCATCTAAACTACCAATGAGTTGATCCAACCCTTCATCACGAGAAACGTATGTAACACTCTCAATGTTAGGGATTGTTTGAATTTCGGCTTCAAGAGCTTCCTGTTGTGTTTTATCAGCTGTTAGCTCTATGTATACATTTATCTCTACATCGTCCTCGACCGTGGTTGCCACTTGGTTCATATTCATGATCATGAGAATAAAGGCACCAACCACAAACAACATAACAGCAACGGCGCTGATCGAAGCGAATGTCATCCAACCATTTCGCCCTAGGTTTTTTGTTCCTTCGCGAACGTGACGAGACAGGGTTCTAAATTTCATACCCATAGTTCCCCCTTGCTTCATCCCGAACGACTCGTCCATTTTCAATTGCAATGACTCTTCTCTTAATCGTGTTAACGATCTCCTTATTGTGAGTTGCCATAACAACAGTCGTGCCGAGACGGTTAATTTCTTCTAAGGTGTCCATGATTCCCCACGCTGTGTCGGGGTCTAAATTCCCAGTTGGCTCGTCCGCAATCAACACATCCGGCTGATTAACGATAGCTCGTGCAATCGCTACACGCTGCTGTTCTCCCCCTGAGAGTTCACTCGGTAAAAAGCGTGCCTTGTTCTTCAAGCGGACAATGTCAAGAACATCCATTACTTTTTTCTTAATCGCCTCAGGGGATTCTTCAATAACCTCTAAAGCGAAGGCAACGTTCTCGTAAACAGATTGTGAGGTTAATAGTTTAAAATCTTGGAAAACGACACCAATGTTTCGTCGGAGGTATGGTATTTGCCGTTCCTTTAAGGAGGAAAGATTTGTATTGTTGATGACAATCTCCCCTTTAGTAGGTCTTTCCTCACGATAAATCATTTTAATGAATGTTGATTTCCCAGCACCACTAGGTCCAACGATATAAACGAACTCACCTTTTTCGATATTTATATTGATTCCATTAATCGCTTTAACACCGTTCGGATAAGCCTTCCAAACATCTTTCATTTTAATCAAATTCAATCACTTCCCCATGTTCTTGCGCAGATTCATTCTCTCCCGCTAGAACTTCCTGAAAAACATGTCGATAGACACAAAATCCTATCAACTTATGTCGGTTGTTCCACCCAACACATTATAACATCAATTGTTTAACGGTGATATTACAATTTAATTTCAAAGCTTGTCATATTCTACTACCATTCTGAAACCCCCTGTAAACTAGCGGTTTTCCGACCCGTCTCTCATTTGATATGTAAAAAAGAATTATAGGAAATTACTTTTTATACCATGTAACAGGTCTCATTTTCCTATTATGGTTACATTCCCTTCTGAATCTATATCATTATAGTATAAACCAATAAAATCCAATTCTCTTCACATTTATTCCTTTTTTTCATTAGAAAAACTCGGCGTTCCGCCAAGTTTATTAAGAGAAGTTTTTTCCTTTAGTCCTTTATAAAAAATAATCACTTTTAAAAAGGACAAAAAGCTCTAGATGCCTTCACACTAGAGCTTGGGTAAATAGATGATACGTCCTTTTTGAGTAGAAGAGCCTCTTTCACACTCCACGACTCCACTAATGTTATTTGCGATCACTGTGCCTCAATCCACTTTGCTAAGTTTTCCGCTTCTTCTTGGTCTACATTTTGTGGAGGCATTGCCCCTTTACCGTGTTCAATCGCATGGATAATTTCTTCATAAGAATAGGCACCATCAGTCAATTGCGGACCTGCGCCTCCTTCAAGATTTCCTCCATGACAGGCGATACAAGCTGCTTCGTATGTTTCACGGGCCATCGTCGCATCAAAATCCCCTACTACTTCTTCCGTATCTGCTGGTGTTTCTTCCACATCTTCACCAGCTCCACCACATGCCACCAGAGAACCTAAGACCATGAGACCACTTAGGGCAAACAAACATTTTTTCATTGCAATTCCTCCTTGAAGTCATGAAATAGTGTTCGTTCACAATAGTTCTAGTTTTTCAAGGCTACGCACGCTTAAACCCTTCTCCAAGGACTTCTGTTGCACTTGTTACAATTACAAAAGCCTGGGGATCAATGGATTGCACGATTTGCTTCAACTTGGTGACTTCACTTTGTCCTACGACACACATGAGAACTGGACGTTCTTGGTTTGTGTACCCACCATAGCCGACCAACTTGGTGACACCACGATCAATGTCTTGGAGAATGCCTTTACGCACTTCTTCTTGCTGATTTGAAATAATTAGAGCTACCTTCGCATATCCTACCCCAATCTGAACAAGATCAATCGTCTTTCCTGTTACAAAAAGGGCGATTAATGCGTAAAGCGCATATTCTATACCAAACAAAAAGGCCGCGGACATGACGATCAGACCGTCGATCATAAACACGCACATGCCGACAGATAGGCCTGTGTACTTATGGACAATTTGTGCGGCTAAATCCGTTCCGCCTGTACTTGCCCGCGCTCGAAAAACAATCCCTAATCCTAAACCGACGCCCATTCCTCCAAAAATAGCACCGAGCAAAGGGTCTAATGTTGCAGGGGGCAGATCTTTCGTCAACAGGACAACCAATGGAAGAAAGGAGGTTCCGATTAACGCTTTGATCCCATACTTCAATCCTCCCAATAGCCATACCCCTAACAGAAAAAGCGGAATGTTAAACGCCCATTGAACATAGGCTGGTTCAAGACCTAATGTATAATTAATGAGGATACTAATCCCGCTTACGCCTCCAGATGCCACTTGGTTCGGTAATAAAAACAAATTAAATGCTAACGCTACAAAAGCTGATCCAATCAGCACATATGTATAATCAATGACCCCTTGCCTAACAGGGGAATGTGGTTGTCTACGGTGTTTTACTGTACGCAACTGATTCACGCTCCCTCTCCCATATTCTATCTTATTTTCGTGCGTTCAATCCACTGGAAGAGTATATCACCGGCTAAGACGACTGTAAATGCAAACTAAGTAACGTAATGCCGCAGTAAAGTACACTATTTATCCACATATAAAAAGAACAATCCACAATATACACATACTTATTCACAGATGTTTTTAATATATCAACAATTATCATCATTTTTATCCACATACGTGAACAAGTGTGCGTGTTTTTCGTTCTTTTTTTGATTTCTTTTGTGGATAAAGCATTTGGAACATCATTTGCTCCGGTTATTAACTTACTGCCCATCCTTAATGGTAAGCGCAGAAAAAGCCCTTCCCCACATTGTGGAAAAAGGCTTTTTTGCTTTTCATTATGAGACATTCCAGCGAAGGTAAGCGTCGATGAAGGAATCAATCTCTCCATCCATCACCGCATTCGTATTCCCAACTTCCACATTCGTACGGTGATCTTTTACCATACTATATGGATGGAATACGTATGAACGAATTTGACTTCCCCAACCGATTTCTTTTTGTTCCCCGCGGATTTCAGCCAACTCTTTTTGCTGCTCCTCCAGCTTTAACTGCAACAATTTGGCCTGTAACATTTTCATCGCTCGTTCGCGGTTTTTAATCTGTGAACGTTCACTTTGGCATGTGACAACCGTATTTGTCGGAAGGTGGGTAATTCTCACAGCTGAATCAGTCGTATTGACATGCTGCCCACCGGCACCGCTAGAACGATACGTATCAATTTTTAAATCTTCCGTTGAGATTTCAATCTCGACACTACCGTCAAGCTCCGGCATTACTTCACATGAAACAAACGACGTATGTCGCCGTCCGGACGAATCAAAAGGAGAGATCCGCACAAGACGATGTACACCTTTCTCCGCTTTCAAATAGCCATAAGCGTTATGTCCTTTAATTAATAAGGTAACACTTTTGACCCCAGCTTCATCCCCCGGTAAATAATCCAATGTCTCCACTTTATAGCCTTTGTTTTCTGCCCAACGGGTGTACATTCTTAACAGCATGGAAGCCCAGTCTTGAGATTCTGTTCCTCCCGCACCTGGGTGAAGCTCTAAAATGGCATTGTTTTTATCGTAAGGCTCATTTAACAGCAACTGCAATTCAAACTCATTTAATTCTTTCACTAAATCTTTTAGACCTTGCTCTAATTCCTGTTGTAAGTCTGCATCCGTTTCTTCCTTACAAAGCTCATAGGAGACTTCCAAGTCCTCATAAGTCTCTTCAATCCTTAAAAATGTATGGACGGTATCCTTTAGAGCGTTTGCCTCATCAATGACTTTTTGCGCAGCTGCTTGATCATTCCAAAAATCAGCTGCTGTCATTTTTTTTTCTAACTCAGCAATTCGCGCTTGCTTTGTTTCGAGGTCAAAGAGACCCCCTAAAGTCCGCTAATCGCTTAGCCATCGTTGTTAATTCTTGCTTTACTTCCACTAATTCCATACCATCACCTCAAGGAGATTGTTCCTCATTACTACGGACATTATTGCCCGCAGCAATTTTTGTATTTTTTCCCGCTACCACATGGGCACGGCTCGTTTCTACCAACCGTTTCTTTTTTTCGAACCGGCTGACGCTTGGCCTTAGAGTCACCGTCTGTTGGCCTCGGTTGAACCGCTTGTCCCTCTGCTACCTTTTCACGTTGAAGGTTTTGCTGAACTTGTGCTTTCATCACATACATCGCCACTTCTTCTTCAATCGAGGCGACCATGGCTTCAAACATTTCAAACCCTTCAAAGCGATATTCCCTTAGCGGATCGTTTTGCCCATAGGCACGTAGATGAATCCCTTGGCGCAGCTGATCCATTTGATCAATGTGGTTCATCCACTTACGATCAACGGTCCGCAACATAATTACTTTTTCGAACTCACGCATATGCTCTGGTGTGAATTCCTCTTCTTTTTTATTGTATCTCTCGATTACTTTGTCATAAATGATCTCGACAATTTCCTCTGGGTCTTTACCCCAGATGTCTTTTTCTGTTAGATCGTCTTCATTTAAAAGATTGGCTTTCATGAAGTTAACAATCGCACCGTAATCCCAATCCTCTGGTACTTCGCTCTCCGGTGTATGGAGCTGGACGTTCCGTTCGATTACAGATAAAATCATTTTCTCCACAATCTCACGTAAATTATCGGATTCTAACACTTCCATCCGCTGTTTATAAATAATCTCCCGTTGCTCACGCATGACATCGTCATATTGTAAAATTTGCTTCCGGGCATCGAAGTTGTTTCCTTCCACTCGTTTTTGCGCTGTTTCGACCGCACGAGACACAAGCTTACTTTCAATCGGCTGATCTTCTTCCATTCCAAGCTTATCCATCATCGCCCGCATATTATCTGAGCCGAAGCGACGCATAAGTTCGTCTTCCATTGATAAATAAAATTGCGAAGACCCTGGATCTCCTTGACGACCAGAACGTCCACGAAGCTGGTTGTCAATTCGGCGGCTTTCATGGCGCTCGGTTCCTAAGACGTGAAGACCGCCAAGCTCACGTACACCTTCGCCTAATTTAATATCGGTTCCCCGACCCGCCATGTTCGTCGCAATGGTCACGGCACCACGGTGCCCAGCATTTTCAATAATTTCTGCTTCCTTCTCGTGATTTTTCGCATTTAACACATGGTGAGGGATCCGACGCTTTTTCAGCAATGTAGAAACAAGCTCTGACGTTTCAACACTTACTGTACCTACGAGGACAGGCTGTCCCTTTTTATAAAGCTCTTCAATTTCGTTGACAACGGCTTTGAATTTTGCGTCCATTGTTTTGAAAATCAAATCTGGTCGGTCATCACGAATGACCGGCTTGTTTGTCGGAATCACCATAACATCCATGCCATAAATGTTACGGAATTCCTCTTCTTCTGTTTTTGCCGTACCAGTCATCCCTGCAAGCTTTTGATACATCCGGAAATAGTTTTGGAATGTAATCGAAGCAAGGGTCATGCTCTCACGCTGAATTTGCAAACCTTCTTTAGCCTCAATCGCCTGATGAAGACCATCACTGTAGCGCCGCCCTTTCATCAAACGTCCTGTAAACTGATCGACAATGACAATTTCTCCGTTTTCAACTACATAATCCGCATCGCGATGCATGACTACATGGGCTTTCATCGCTTGATTAATGTGATGAAGAAGTTGTACATGCCGTTGATCAAACAAGTTATCGATATTAAACGCACGCTCCGCCTTGTTCACACCTTCTTCTGTTAGCTGAACAGACTTTGTTTTTTCATCAAGCGTGTAGTCCTCTTCATTTTTCAATACACGTACGAATGAGTTCGCTTGTGAATATAGCTTTGTGGAACGCTCAACAGAACCAGAGATGATGAGCGGCGTACGCGCTTCGTCAATAAGAATGGAATCGACCTCATCAACAAGAGCGAAATTTAGGGAGCGCTGCACCATTTGCTCCTTATAGAGCACCATGTTATCCCGCAAGTAATCGAACCCAAATTCATTGTTTGTTCCATACGTAATATCGGCCTGATAAGCCTCCTTTTTCTCTTCCTTGGAGAGCCCTGGCACGTTCAAACCTACCGTTAACCCAAGAAACTCGAACATCGCGCCCATTTGTTCGCTATCACGACGTGCCAAATAATCGTTGACCGTCACTACATGAACACCTTTACCGGCAAGGGCATTTAAATAAACAGGCATCGTCCCAACGAGCGTCTTACCTTCCCCAGTTTTCATCTCAGCGATATTTCCTTGGTGAAGGGCGATCGCTCCAAGAATTTGAACAGGATATGGAGTCATATTTAACACACGTGTTGCTGCCTCTCTTACAACAGCGTATGCTTCTGGAAGCAAGTCATCGAGAGATTCCCCGTTCTTATACCTCTTTTTAAATTCCTCTGTTTTTTGACGCAACCCATCATCGGAAAGTGACTTCATTTCGTCACTTAACGCTTCTACTTGGTCGGCGATTTTTTGATTTTTTTTCAACTGGCGCTGACTTGGATCGCCAACAACCTTTTTTAGTAACCCTAACATGACATTCGCCTCACTTTTCTTTTCTCCTTACAAAAACTTGGCCAGTCACCAAGTCCAAATGCGAAAGCCGCCGCTTTTCATTCGCGTTAACAATAAATTCATGTCTATCTTTCTTCGTTATTATTAAACGATGGATAATACAAACTTACCCTTCATTTTACCAACTCCTTGTCCTAATAACAAGACAAGGCTATAGGATCTTCCATTTTATGTACGTATGCTTCCTGACTTGTGTTTCACACTGTTTACAATAGAAAATGTGAACTTTTATGAAGAAAAATGAAACAATTTTGTTCGTTTCTACGTATTGTGTAATAGAGAAAGACACTTGTATCACTGGAAGGGGTAACGGTATGATTCAACCGAACATTCAACTCTTGCATGATCACATCGTCATTCACTGGTGATGGCAACGATCCGTATCCCAGTAGCCGATATTATTGAAATTGTTGATTTACATAATCCTACTTCAGACGAAAAGCCTGTTATACGAATTGTAGATCCCAATGGCACAAAAGCGTATAGTTGCATCCGTACGAAAAAGGCTGATTACTTAATCTATTCGAATGATCAAACGTGGCGAACCGAGGTATTATCATGCTAATACATCATTACGTCCCGTAACAAAGAGGGGTATTCAGCAAAAGGCTAGCCTACTAGCCATCCTTTTCGGGAGTGACAAAAATGCCATTGAACACTAGGAAGAGTGTAAAAAAGAGGGGCTTCGGGGCCCCTCCCAACAGTCGGCTTATTCAGGTTCAATTAGCCCGTATTTTCCATCTTTGCGGCGATAAACTACATTCGTATCACCACTAATTGCGTTTGAAAAGACAAAGAAGTTATGACCTAACATGTCCATTTGCAAAATCGCTTCTTCTGTATCCATCGGCTTCAAATTAAATCGTTTCTTACGTACGACTTGAAGATCATCTTCCTCCTCAAGCAATATCTCTTCGCGCATGCCGTCCATTGGCTCTAAATCATTTTTAAACATATATTTTAAACTGCCTTCTTGGCGAAATTTTCGATTCACCTTTGTTTTATGTTTGCGAATTTGTCTTTCAAGTTTTTCAATCACAAGGTCAATCGCTGCATACATGTCACTATGCTTTTCTTCCGCCCTTAGCAGCAATCTAGACATTGGAATCGTTACTTCAATGATGTGTAGATTATTCAGTACTTGCATTCTAACATTCACATCCGCAACTGGAGTCGTGTCAAAATATCGCTCAAGCTTCCCCACCTTTTTTTCGACATATTCTCTTAAAGCCGGAGTTACTTCCAAGTTTTCACCACGTACATTGAAGATCATATGACCAACTCCTTTCATACTCTATATATTCTACATACCCATTTGTAAATCCTTTTTAAACGTCTTTAATCAGAGGTAAATTTCGTTAAATTTTGTCGAAATATCGAACTTGCCGTCGTAACCTTCTTTTTCAATTTGTTCTTTCCATTATATATGTTCGCTAACTTTTTCCTATTCTTATTAATGGGAGACTCATTTTAAAAGCCAAAGGCGGTTAAAGTGAAGTTTCTTAAAGCACAGAAAACGGGTGATCCCAAAAGTTTATCTTTTGAGGCAGCTTCTTTGCTTATTCGTTCGAAATGGCGACTTGGCGGACGCTTTCACCGCAGGCACAAGTGCAACATCGACTCACGCACACTTTGTTTGCATTCGTCGTGTTTTCTTTGCCACGGGCAACGCTCCAGCTTCCTATGGATTTTTCCGATCTCATTCCAGAGAACCATGTGGCACGTGTGGTAATTGACATGGGCGAACCGTTGAATGATCAGCTATTTGACGAGGTGTACAAAGGGGGCGGTCGTCCTGCGTATCACCCGAAGATGATGACGAAAATCCTATTGTACGGGTACACGCAAAAGTGGTTTTCGTGTCGTGCGATCGCCAAGGCTTTGACCGAACACCTTTCGATGATGTGGCTCGTCGCACGAAGCAACCAACGAAAACACATCCACACAAAAATCGGGAGAACCGCATCAAACGGTTCTCCCGATTTTATTTTTTTAGGTACTTTTGGGACAGCCTCAGCACAAAAAAGCCCATCTCCTATAAGGAGAGGGCTTTGATCAAGCTATAATTACAAATCCTTAACCTAGGAATGTGAATTAAAGCTTAGTGACGTTCGCAGCTTGAGGTCCGCGAGCTCCTTCAACGATATCAAACTCAACAGATTGACCTTCGTCTAATGTTTTGAAACCGTCTGTGTTAATGGCAGAGAAATGAACAAATACATCGTCACCATCTTCGCGCTCGATAAAACCGAAACCTTTTTCTGCGTTAAACCATTTTACTTTTCCTTGCATACTTTCACATTCCCTTCGTAAGTTAAATCATGCGTGGATTAATTTCCACACTTTTACTATAACAGTGTCGATACACAAAGTCAAATATTGTTGTCCCCGATGTTTCGACCATTCTAGACATATTTTTCAAAGTTCCCCACGATTTTATTCATGCGGACCAAAAAAATTTCAAAAGAATAAGCCTTTATACCTGCACTCAACATCTATTTCTTTTTATTTTCAACAAAACCAATGGCTTTATTCGGGTCCTGCCCTATTCACTTTTTTGTTGCAGTAAGTACCAAAAAGCCCATCAATAACTGTAATTCAAAATAACCCATACCATCCAATTTAGAAAAGAATACCTTTATACAACATAATAGGGGCAGTCATTTTATGAACGAATGGTCAATCATAAACATTTTAAACGACAGCGGGTAAGCCATTAGACCTAATTATGTTTACATAAAAATTATTGGACTTAATTGGGCGATCCATCAAGATGATGGTTAAGAAAGAAGGGGTTTTGCTGACGAGTAAACAATTAGTGTCCAAACCTATGAAATTGAGACAACTGTCGTTCCTAATGAGGTAAAAGAAGCAGCAATTCGCTTTCATAATGTTGCTCATCATTACTCGATAGGCAAACGATCGAACGGTTTGCTTCCTTCCTTTTTCCACCCGTTTGCACGAAATTTCGCTTGAATAACGGAAAGCCCTTTATGTATGTTTTTGGTTTTATTTCTTCCCACTATTCAAATCACCCAATTTGTAGTAAAATGGGAAACGTTCTGTACATTTTAGGGAGAAGGAGAAGATACAGATGAGAAAAAAAGCGTAGTTAGGCCTTTTGCTGTCTGGTGTCCTTTTGTTAGCTGCTTGTAATGAAGAAAGTAGCACGGAGGTACCGGAAGAAGGTACAGATGTGGAAGAAACAGAAGAACAGAATGAAGGGCAAAACGAAGAACAAAACGAGGAATTAACAGCTGAGGACGTGTTGGCTCGTTCGACTGAAGCTATGAGTGAAGTTGAAAGTTTCACAACTGAGATGGAGCTACACCAAGTGATCAACCTTGACGACGAGGAAATGGAAACCCATAGCTCTATCAAAATGGACGCTACCTTAAACCCCCTTGCTTTTTACCAAGTAATGGATACGAACGTGCCAGAGGCTAATCAAACAGTTTCTACAGAATCTTACTACACAGAAGAAGGCATGTTTATGCAAGCTCCAGGTTATGAAGGATGGATTAAATACTCAGATGACTTCCAAGAGCTAGCGAATGCACAAGTAGCTCCAGAAGAGCAGCTTGAAATGTTAAAAGCATTCGGTGACGAGCTGTCCCTTGACGAAGACGGTGATCATTACGTATTAACCATTTCTGGCTCAGATCAAAATTTACAAAGTCTCATCGATTCCATCATGGGGATGACTGGTGGGACGATGGAAGGCATGGAAGAGTTATTTCAGATGATGTCATTATCAGATGTAGAATATACGGTCAACATTGACAAAGAAACGTTTTTACAACAATCGATGTCAATGAAAATGACGATGACAATGGAAATGGAAGGGGAGTCCATGTCCATTCAGCAAACATCTACTGGAACGTTTTCTAATTTCAATGAGGTCGATCCAATTGAAATTCCAGCAGAGGTTGTTGAATCTGCTGAAGAATTTGACTTTGACCTTAGCGAAATAGAAGAAATTGATCTACCTGAATTAGAGGAAGAAGAAGCTGAAGACGATGCAGCTTAAATGAAACCCTGTATATAATTAAAGCCTTGTGGGAGACACCACAAGGCTTTTCCTTATTCACGTTTGTCGAAAAACACACCTTCCACAGTTGGTCCATCATAAGGGAGATCATATTTTCGATTCATCTGTTTCTTTTGTTTAAATTGATTAATTTCCTGATGAATCAATCCACTCATCTCCGCTAACTTTTCCTGGATGGCCTGACTTTTCATCAAAATCTCGCGAACGATTTGCTTACTTTTTTGATCTTTTGGTCGCTCCAATCCCATTTCCATTACTAAAGCTCGTTCTTTTAGCAGCTGTTCTATGTTTTCCATCTGCTTCTCCCTTAGATCATGGTTAGAATCAAGAGGAGCATGGACTTTAGCATACAGATCGTTTGTTAGCTGTGACAACTGTTCCAGAGAGCTCATTATGCTTCTCCACCATTACCGTGTCTCTTTTTCCGATCAATTTGTAATGCTTCCTTCCAAGTATCGCGGAATTGCTTTACTAAGTCTTCCGCTTCCGAAAGTTTCGTTAGGTTGTTTTCCAGGTTCGCTTCAGTTAGACGATTTAAAATAAAATCATAGAGTGCTAGCATATTTTTCCCTAATTCCGTATCACCTTTTAATGTCACCATCAACTCACGAATAATGTTTTGTGCTTTTTGTAAATGGGTATTTTTTTCTTCAATTTCGTTATTCTCAATCGCATGCTGAGCTTGTGAAATAAATTTTAAGCAGCCATTGTACAACATTAACGTTAGTTCTGCTGGTGATGAAGTTTCAACCTTGTTCGTTTGATAAGTTTGATACGGGTTTTTCATGGCCATGTTGATTTACATCCTTTCCATTTACGAGGCTATGATCAAAATCCATTAAGTAACAAAAAATTGTTGGAGAGAAGCATATTGCGCGTTCGCCTGATTCATCATTTGTTCCATCCGCGAAAATTGCGCCCAATAGCGATTTTCAATTTGAGTTAATCTTTGCTGAAAACGATCAATTTGTTTATCCACATCCAATATTTGTCTTCCGATAATGAATTGGTGCGCTGTTCTATTTTCATTCCCTGCACGAGCAACAATATCATTCATCGTTGACGATAAGGAGCTACGAATACGCCCCACTAGCCCTGTTTGACTATAAATCTCTGAGCGTTGTTGGGAGGTACGATCCTTCGCAGGAATAGACGTTAACGATGAGTTAGCTGTCCCGTTTAAAAGCTGGTGTACAGAATCTGGATCAGCCTCTAAGGCCGCTCGCAATTTATCTTCATCGACTTCAAGAAGGCCGCCCAATCGGTAATCACTGCTCGTCGTAATACCGATCTGTGTAATTAACGAAAACTGCCCATTTGTTTGCACAGGTGTATACAAATCTGCTCTCATTTGCGCTAAAAGGGAATTCAACATCGAATCATTTCGCAACAAGCCACTTTTTGCTTTTTCATCCCAAAGCTCTGCTTCTCGTTCGGAAAGCTCTCTTCTTTGTTCCTCTGTTAACGGTGGATAATCACGGTATCTTGGTTCCGATAAAAGGGATCTTAATTCTGTAATTGTAGCATTGTACGTATCAACAAACTCCATAACTTTTTCGAAGGCTGCATCTGTGTTTGATGAGACGTTTAACGTTTCAAAACCTTCTGTCGTCCCGGTTAGGTTAAAGGTGATTCCACCAACCGTTATCCGGTTAGTACGAGAATCGCTTACGACAATCGGTTCACTCGACATGATCGGATCAATAAATTCCACTTCTGCATTTGTACCACTAACTTCATTCGCTTGATCCAGCTTTAACACATCATTTAAAAAGCCAGTGTCGCCACCGAATACAATTTGATAGTCATTTGATCCATCCGCCGCGTTAAAGGCTCCCGTTTCCGTACGCTCAATTATCACTTTATCATAGGTGGAATTATAGGACATTCTTACACCAAGACCGGCAGAGTTAATGTCTCTAAATAAGCTATCAAGTGACTTGGACGTATCAATCGTAAACGACTTTTCTACAGCTGCTCCACTACTATTATAAGTAGTGATGGTAAACGTTTGTCCACGATAATCTTCAATGTTCAACCCGTCAGCGTATACATTTTGTTCATTTAACGCCCGTGTCGTACTTATTTTCGTACTGCCATTTGAAATCGCCTCTGAGCTTATATTTCTTGATTGGGTCGCAATTTGATTCACTTTCAACTGGTACGATCCATTGCGCACCTGTGCATTTGGCTGAGCCGTAAAGGCTTTGCTTGTCGTTGAAGCTTCTTTCGTATTTAAAGAGGAACGTAGACGAATATTAGCGGCTGCATCATCTAGCTTTTTTAATAAAAGGTTTACTTCACGATAGGCATCTCGTTGCCATTCTAACGTGATCTTCCTCTGCGTAAATTTATTTAATGGGATTCTTTCCACTTGCATTAACTGTTTAATCATGCTTTCCGTATCAATTCCACTCGCAATGCCGCCAATTCTCATGTCTTAAGCCCACCTTTCGCTAAATTTTTTTATCAAAAAAGACACTAATCGTTTCCTTCATCGCTGCATAAATATCCAATAACTTCTTAGGGGGAATCTCCTTAACCACTTCATTGGTTATTTTATCAACAATGGTCACGTAGTACTCATTCAAATCTTCATGCAAGGCAAATCGAACCCCTGTATTCAATGTTTCGATGACTTTATTGATGTCATCAATTTTATGTTGAACGTCACGCTTACTTGGCTCATACTCTTCTAATTGAACCGTCTCCTGTGCTTTAACAACTGTTTTAGCTACTTGAACTCCTGCTTGTCCTGCATATTGACTTTTTGATAAATTTATTTCCATTGGAGAACTCCCTTCCATGTAAAAGTTTTCATATCTATTATATCGGTATCTCATTCCTAAACTTTAACAACCTATCAACAAAGTAACGGTTGAGCGAAAATAAAAAAGACCTGGAATAAATCCAGATCTTTAAATGAAAGCAAATTAACGAAGTAATTGTAATACAGCTTGTGGCTGTTGGTTTGCTTGAGCAAGCATCGCTTGAGACGCTTGGTTTAAGATGTTTGTTCTTGTGAACTCCATCATTTCTTTCGCCATGTCTACGTCACGGATACGAGACTCAGCAGCTTGTAGGTTTTCTGAAGCATTATCAAGGTTTTTGATTGTATGCTCTAGGCGGTTTTGGTATGCACCTAATTTAGAGCGCCCAGCAGAAACGTTAGCAATTGCAGTTTCGATTGTTGTAATTGCTTCATTTGCATCTGTTTGAGTATCAATTTTTAGCTCATCTAAATCTTCCTCAACAATGGCAGTTAGGTTAATTCCTTTTAGGCCAAGATCAATATTCATGTGCTCATTTTTATTAGCACCCACTTGGAATACTAATCTACCATCTTCATCAGCTCCAGATGAACCATCAAGTAAGTTTTGCTTGTTAAATTGAGTCGTGTTTTTAATACGTCCTAATTCGGTAATTAATTCATCTAACTCATCTTGTAGTGCACCTCTATCTGCATCAACGTTAGTGTCATTGGATGATTGTACAGCTAATTCGCGCATACGTTGAAGAATTTCTTGCGCTTCATTCAATGAACCTTCAGCTGTTTGAATTAACGAGATACCGTCTTGCGCATTACGAGACGCTTGATCCAAGCCTCGGATTTGAGAACGCATTTTTTCAGAGATTGAAAGACCCGCAGCGTCATCTCCTGCACGGTTGATGCGAAGACCTGAAGAAAGCTTCTCCATCGCTTTTTGCCCTTGGTTAAGGTTGATACCCATGTTACGATGCGCATTCATTGCTGGTAAATTGTGATTAATAATCATAATAGAAAATTCCTCCTTGAAATATGTTTTCCGCCCACATCCTTGTGGTTGGTGTAAACTTAATCCGCGAAAAGGAACAAAGTCGGCCGCCTTTTCCTTTTCCGGTACATTAATAATATCGACACGATTTCACAGGAGTTTAGTCCTTTTAAAAATTTTTTATGATTTTTTTCTCATTACCCCGACCCCGGGTACTCCAAAAGAAGCCATACGAACAACAGAAAGAGCGTAACGCGAGTGTAAACAAAAAAAGACCAGATCCGTCGATCTAGCCTTGTTGGTTCAATAAACCTTTTAATTGGCTTAATGGCACGGTTTTGGCCGCTTCGCTGTTCTCTTGTTGTATCGCCAAATACACTTCTTTTCGGTGAATATCAATATGACGCGGGGCGTTAATCCCTAGCTTTACTTGGTCGCCGTCGATCGAAATAACGGAGATTTCGATGTTATCTCCGATTTGAATCGACTCGTTCGACTTCCGTGAGAGGACAAGCATTTACTTCGCCTCCTTTACCAGCACAAGCTCTTTTTGAAAAAGAGGTTGTTTCCGGTCGTAAGCTGTATCCCCAAGCACTAGCTGTTTTCCCATTTGTTTATTCGCATTGATCACGATCGGAGCTTGCAAATTTACCGTTGTTTCCGAGAAAGGCTCCTTAACTGTTAGCAACGAAAAAATGGCCACATCGTTCTCATTCGTTATGTTGAGCTGAGCAATCGTTGCCTCTGGCAATTTCACACGATACTCTGGAAAAAATGAAAATGGGTTCACGATGATAAACGCTAAATCCACTGTTTTTGTCGATTGAAGGGTATAGTATGGGGTTCCCTCTTCAAATGGCAGAAGGACAAACTCCTTTTCATCTTCAAACGCAGGAATTCCTTGATCAAAAGCAATGAGCCTATCCTCAGCCACTTCCAATTTACCATTGTATTTGGTTTCAATTACTTTCATGTCAAATGTCACCACACTTTAATAAGTCTACAGTCATTTTATCATAGAAAGAGCAGCCGCAAAAAAAGCAGCTGCTTATAGCTCTTTATTCACTGAAACTCCGACGGCTTGAAAGCGAATGCTTTCCTTTTGTTTGACATAAGCTTTCGTTTCCCAGCGTGGGATCGTAATTTCAGGTTCACGTCGTGTTACATGGATATCAATCGTATTAGATGGGACAGAGAAAGTTAACTCACCAGGTTCGTAGTGAAACTTGATGCTAAAGGCCGAACGGGGCATATTAACCGTCACAAGCTGTTTCGGAGGAGATTCACTGTTCACTTTCGCTAAATGAGACAGCACCTTACCCCCTCTACCATTTTCAATTTTCATCATTTGATCCCCTTGTTGCCGGCGTTTCGCTAAATGATCCATATATTTGCGCTTCGCTTCCGCCACGATTTCTCCCGTTAGGCGAAGGGGCGTTTGCAAATTAGACTCAGCAAAAGCCTGTTGCTGATCAATATATAACTTAGCGGCTCGCTGGCTAATGTGAATCAAATCAACATGCTGTTGATATATTTGTAAGTCTGGGGCATGTTGTTTAATTGTAAGAGGCGGGCGTTCAGAATGGCGTCCGGTTTTTGCATTCGTTGTCTGTATATTAAGATATGGCAACTGCAAAATACCCACCCTTTCTTTTACGTACTATCGTAAAAAGTCCATTAACGTTGGCTGCATAATGCGAGCTCCTACAGCTAATGCCGCTCGATGGACGCTTTCTTGGATCGTTAAATCGATAATGACCTTTTCTAAGTCCACATCCTCATTATCTGACATAATACGTTTGGCCGTTATTTCTTGTTGGAGGATGCGACTTTCTAGCATTTCGACCCGATTGACACGCGCTCCTAATTCTGCACGCTCTGCAGTCACTTGATCAATATGCTTGGTAAAATTATCGATGTACGCTGTGAGTTCAGCACCAGAGACGCTCGGGTCTTCAAGTGCTTTTTCCAAACGAAGAATATCACCAAATAATGCGTTGTTAAACACGTTGGTCGGGTTTGTGTTTACTGGAATTTTCACCCCTTTTAATAGCTCAATTTCAACACGTTGCGTGTTAAAGGAGACCGCTTCACGATCAGCCACAACGACATCATTCAAACGGACATTTTTTGTCTCAGCTGCCCCTGTATTTACGTTTGGCCGTGACGACGTAATACGGCCCAAATCTGGATCAATCACAAGTTGAAACGCCTTTTCATTAAATTCATCGCTATCCGTTTCATCAAATGGGAGACTGTTCATTTGTCTCACATCCTGAAACACGAGATGGCCATCGGCATTTTCTCCAACATAGTGATACGTTTGTCCGTCATACACAATTTCGACAGTCTGTAAGTCCGTTCCCGGTTCCAATAAATGGGCAAACCCTAGATCCATTCTTTCCGGAGCCACGATTGGTGGATTGGTCGTATTCGTTCCGTTAAATATATATTTACCGCTGTTTTTCGTATTGGCGATAGATTGCAAATGCTCATAAAGCTGGCGAATTTCCTTTGCGATGTTCGCACGCTGTGTTTCTTCGTACGTATCGTTCGCCGCCTGAGTTGCCAACTCATGAATGCGGGCTAATGCATCTGTCGCTTCTCCAAGTGCTGCATCAGCCGTATCCATCCAGTTATAAACCTCACGAAGATTACGTTTAAATTGTTCAACCTCTGCCACTTGCGTCCGGTACCGTATCCCCTTCATCGCCACAACTGGATCTTGTGAAGCACGAGTAATCCGCTTCCCTGTGGATAGCTGGTCTTGCAACTCGCCTAGGCGCATATAACCTTGAGAAATATGGCGTAACGAATTGCCAGCAAGCATGCCTTGAGTCACTCTCATTCTAGATTTTCCTCCTCATTTAACGGCCAACGATGCCCATACCATTAATGATACGATCGAGCATTTCGTCAATTTGTGTAATATTTCGAGCTGCCGCATTGTACGCATGTTGGAATTGGATCATTAAGGTCATCTCTTCATCCAAGGACACTTGGCTGACAGAGTTCCGTTCGAATTGAACGTTATCACGTAAAACCTCATAGCTATCCCTCTTTGAAACAGCTTCGCTCGTCTCGACTGCTGCTCTTCCCATCACACCACGATAATAGTTACTGAACGTGGAAGCCGTGCCATTGAAATTCAGACGAATGTCCTTAATTTCTGATAAGAGCAAGGCGTTTTGACCGTCACCTGCAAAAGCACGCTTGGCTCCAGGTTTAAAGCTGTTTTCGTCTTCAAGCAACGTACGAATCGCTGCAAAATCTTTTGCCGCTAACAACGTTTGATATTGCTGTCTTGCATCGTCGGTTAAACCATCAAGGTTGACACGCGCCGCGGCAATGTTGTTTGCATTATTTAAAATATCGTCTGATACTTTTAACGTGCCAGCAGGCTTATTCTCATCGAATACGAAAAAGTCTCCGCCTAGACTCACTTCCCCTGTGAGCGGGTCTTCAAGTGTATACCCAATTCGGTGGGCACTATTCAAAGCTTCGACAAATGTTCTGACCATCACATTGAGCTCGGCCAGCATGTTAGGATAGAGGCCATTGACTTCACTGTTGTCAATGTCGGTTGGGTCTTGATAATAGCCAAATGCTTCAATTAAGCCCTTTAATCCACCTTGAGGCAGCTCTTGAACATTTAGGTTGACGGTATCCGTTCCATTTGAAATTGAGATCCCAGACACATATTCATCTCCAAGACTATTCTCAGTTTTTGCCACTTCAAATTGCTGCAACGCATTCTTGTCCGCTCCATTGACAAGCGTAATCCCCGTCCCTTTAAGCGTCACCGTAACTGCTCCTTCAGCGACTGGGTTTGGGTTCCCACCACTTTTCACACGCTGAACCTCAATCGGGATAATCGCCGAAATTTGATCAAGGAGACGATCTTGCTCATCGTATAAATCATTTGTCACGTAACCACTCGGCTCAACCTTGCGAATTTGTGCATTGATTTCATTTAGCTGTGAAAGTAGCGAGTTTAAATGGTCGGTAACGACACCTATTTCATTCCCATAATCGTCGCGAACTTGCTCTATGAGCATATATTGCTCATTAAAAGAATCGGCTAACGATACAGCTTGCTCCCGTAATACGTAGCGAACAGCCGTATCCTCTGGGTCTGCACTTAAGTCTTGTAATTTGCTCCAAAACTGATCAATCTGGTTCGCCAACCCGTTCGAATCTAAATCGTTCAAAATTTCTTCCATTCGAATGAGAGCATCGGCACGGGCGTCCCAATACCCATTTTGCGTATTGTGCTGGCGGTATTGCAAATCTAAAAATGCGTCACGAATCCTTTGAATGGAGCCTGCCATAACGCCTGTTCCTACTTGACCTGGAATGCTCGGTGCATTTCGACCGACACCAGGATACGCTTGAGTCTGTACGAAGTTTACCCGTTGTCTCGTGTAACCAGGTGTGTTTGCATTTGCTATATTGTGTCCGACAGTCCTTAACGCAGCTTGCTGGGTCATCATCCCGCGGCGTGCTGTTTCAAGCCCGTGAAAAGTGGATGTAGCCATGAATCGTGTTCCTCCGTTTCATTAAACAGTTGTTATGCTTTCGAATCAAAAGTGGAGTAGCCTTCTTCGTATCCATGTCGCTCCTTCTGTTGCGGTGGCTGATAACTCGTATGTTCTGCGCTTGGCAACAGCAAATCAAGAGACATGTTCACGAAGCTTAGGGATTCTTGGATTAATAACTGGTTTCGCTCATTCTCAACTTGTAATGCCATAATGGTTTCAATAAGGGCCGATTGCGTCCCTTCTAATTCCGCTTGCTCCTCTTTTGTTACGTGCGGAAGCATCGCCCGAACGGTTAATTCATCCGGAGCCTGACCGCATCGATCAAAAAAAGCAGCTACCTCTTTGCTACGAATTTTTTCTTGCACTTGCCCTTTATGAATCAATGCGGTTTCAGCGCGAACGAGCTTTTCGAGGGAGACCATGTCATTGTTCTTAATCGCTGCTGCTTTTTCTTTCGCACACGTTAGCAGCTCTTCATGGATGTGTAATAGCTCTGTCAATGAGCCTATCACTTGCTTAGCTGACATAAGGAGCCCCCTCTCATTACTTGTTCCAGAAGTCATAAAGCTTGTCGGCAACCGCCCGTGAGTCCACGCTGTACTCGCCTTTTTCAATCTTCTGTTTGATTTCTTCTATCTTCTTCTCTCGTTCTACTTCAATTGGAGAGCCTTTTTGCATTTCCTGCGCCTCTTTTGAAATTTCAAGTTGATCTCGTTTCTGTGGTTTTCCCTTAACGGTCTCGGCTTTTTCTACTTGTTGACGATAAAGCTGTTGGGAGATCGCTGTATACGGATTAACTTTCATTCATCTTCACCTCAATTTCTATCACACCATCATTTGTTCGCTATTGGTTACTCCTAATATCGGTCCATCCACGAAAATCGTTTAGCCTTTTTGCAATCCAAAAAAACGGTTAGGCTTAACAGTTACCTTACTCCTCAGCACGAACCACGTTCCTAAGTCACATAATTTTCTCCTTGAACGACAGGTCTAAAGACACGCTTTAGTAAATAGAGAGCAAGAGAGCATCTTTTCGCAAACGTCATGATAGACACCAAAGGGGCCTTTTATTTAGTATACCCTCGCTAAAGATCCCTTGAACTGGTAACGTTTTCTGCACAGGATAAAAAGGTGTGAATAGCAATTTTTATGACTATGTCGATTCGCTTCTTTTTTACTAATTTGTATTTCCTCCCCTCACTCTATCGGGAAAAATGAGTAGAACAGACCTCACCCGTGAGAATACGTGAGGTCTGAACCATTCTGAACGTTAATCCCTTTTCAAGCGATCTTGGAGAGAGTGATATGTCAGATTTTTTTCTTTGGCTTTTTCATTTGCTTGCTTCCTTTGCTGGAACTGCTTTTCCTTTTCTCCTGCATCCAATCCTGCTTTTAAATTGTCTGCACACCCATGACATAGTCGCCCCTCCCGAATTGTTGCACCGCACGATTCACACGGATACCCCAGGTTGGGAAACTGCTTTAATTGAATTCGTCCCTCGCGTATAAACTGTTCGATGTCTTGAATCGAAACTCCTGTTTTTTCATACACTTCTGTCACCGTTGCCATCCGATTGGATTTTTTACGTAAAAAAGTAGATACCTTTTCGTAATTCTCTTCTCTTTTTCGAAAGCATTTGTTACAAATTGGTCGAAGCGCTTTAACAAACAACTCTCCGCAAACTGGGCAATTAGCTAAATTGTTTTTCATGACTTTACCCCTCTCCATGATTCCGTATTGTCAAAACTTTATATAAAAATAGGCTATTAAATCCTATGTTAGAGGGCTTTATAAGCAAAAAAATTGCCACTCCCTGATTTCTGTAGATAATTGAGGTTACCACACATGTATTTTGCAATA
>NZ_SNUY01000024.1:0-50582 GCF_004376175.1 Halalkalibacterium halodurans
TTAATATAATTTCAAAAAAATGTAAACTCACTCTCCGCTCTTAGCCTAATTTAATTTTTTTCTACGCTAGTTCTTCTGTAAAAATCGCTATCAACCAAGCAGAAATTAATTTTGTCCGGACGCTCTTGAAAAAACGAAGTCTCTTCCTTGGGCAGATATCATTCCAGTACATGCGGAGTTTCCAGTCATCGGTCGGTCTGTTAAATCAAAACTATTTAGCGTATCCGATTGCCAAGCCATTGTAAAAAAAGCCGTTGTGGAGAGCATGAAAAAACGATACAAGCGTGGCTGGTTTGATGAAAATGGTCCACTCTATCGAATTGAAGTCGCCCTCCATAAGGATATAGCCACACTAACCATCGACACAAGCGGAACAGGTCTACATAAACGTGGCTACCGCTACCTTCACAGCCAAGCACCGCTAAAGGAGACATTAGCTGCTGCAATGATTATGCTCTCCCATTGGAAGTCAGATCGCCCCTTCGCCGACCCGTTTTGCGGATCAGGCACGATTCCAATTGAAGCGGCAATGATTGGGCAAAACATCGCACCTGGCTTTAACCGAGAATTCGTTTCCGAACAGTGGCATTGGATCGGAAGCGAGCATTGGGATCGAGCACGTGAAGAAGTAGAAGATATGGCGAACTATGACCAGCCACTCGATATCCTTGGTTCAGACATTGACCATCGCATGGTCGAACTCGCACAAAACAATGCGATGGAAGCGGGATTTGGCGACTTGATTTCCTTCAAGCAAATGCAAGTCACCGACTTTCGACATAAAGAAGAGTACGGCATATTAATAGGAAATCCTCCGTACGGGGAGCGGATCGGCGAGAGGGAAGAAGTAGAGAAGATGTATCAAAAGATGGGGGAAGTTTTTCGTGAACATTTAGAGACATGGTCCATCTACATCCTCACTTCCCATGAGGGGTTTGAAGAACTTTATGGCAAACAAGCGACGAAAAAGCGAAAGCTGTATAACGGGAACATTAAAACAGATTACTATCAGTTTTTTGGACCGAGACCTCCGCGTCATCCAGAGGGCTCTCAACAATAAGCTGATCAACGTTCAACCCTAGTCTTTCAAAGGATAGGGTTGTTTTGGTGTGCCCGGCATGTCTAACAGCTAGGTGGTGAAAGTCCACTACAGGCTCGGCAGTGGGAACTGTTAGCGAATGGCAAGGGTGTCTAGGGTGACCTAGAATCTGAAGGAAGCCGGACGCAAAATCTTGGGACAACGAACAGAAACTGGATAGAAGGCTGACTGGGGACGGACGAGTTTCCCAAACAAAACGAAGTCCAACACTGCCCGAATCCCTACAGTAAATCCAGTGTCTACGAGAGGAAAGCGGTTAGACTTACCCGGGGAGATCTTACTGGGGTTTTCGAGATGAAGAAATTCCATAAGAAAACAACGAGTTCAGCGATGAGCTTGTGAACGGTAAGAAGTCAGCAGAGGTCATAGTAGTCCAATGGATGAAGGACTGAACAATAAGAATCTTGGAACTAACGGAGGTGAGAAGTATGCATCGACCACAGAAAACATCAAAAGATGGCTACCTGCTGGAACATAAGGTGGAACCTGAACATAAAGCGGGAGCGTGCAGTATACTTCACGCTGAACCTAGAAGAAGAGATGGTGAAAGTTCAGAATGGATCAACGAGATTATTGATCGAGATAACCTCAATAGGGCTTATAAAAGAGTCAAGAAGAACAAAGGAAAACCTGGGATAGATGGAATGACGGTAGACAAATTGCCCCTATTCTTAGCCAAAGAAAGCAGGTCTCTTGTGCGTGCCATTAAAAATGGAACGTATCAACCACAACCCGTTAAGCGGGTGGAAATCCCGAAGCCGGATGGTTCCAAAAGAAAGCTAGGAATTCCCACGGTCAAAGACCGACTTGTCCAACAAGCGATTCTACAAGTAATTGAAAAATGGATCGACCCCCATTTCTCGGAAAACAGTTTTGGCTTCCGTCCAAATCGAAGTGCTCACGACGCAATCGGAAAAGCAAAACGGTACTATGAAGAGGGATATCGATACGCGGTAGACATTGATATGAAGCAGTATTTCGATACAGTCAACCATGAGAAACTCATGTACCATGTAGAGGAATTTATTCAGGACCCAAAAGTGCTTAAGCTAATTCGTAAATTCTTGCGAAGTGGCATGATGATTGGTGAAAAATATGAGCCAAGCGAGGTTGGAACTCCTCAAGGAGGAAATCTCTCACCGCTTCTCAGTAACGTCTATCTTCACCAACTGGACCTAGAACTAGAAAGGCGTGGTCACAAGTTTATCCGCTACGCAGATGATTGTAACATTTACGTGAAAAGCCAAAGGGCTGGAGAGAGAGTCCTAAAAAGCATGACAAAATTTCTTGAAGAAGAACTAAAGCTAACGGTGAATAAAGAGAAGAGCGAAGTTGGTAAACCGACGAAACGGAAGTTCTTAGGGTTCTGTATACATCCAACAAGAAATGGAGTACAAGTCCGTCCGCATAGTAAGGTGAAAAAGAGACTCGAAGAAAAAGTAAGAAAACTGACTTCCCGCAAACGCCCAGGAGAGATCCGTGAGATCATCAAAGAGGTCAACCAAGTAACGAGGGGATGGATCAACTATTATGGAGTCGGTCTTGTGAAAACCTATGTTCAAGAAATGGATCGTTGGATACGTCGAAGGATTAGACAAATGATCTGGAAAAGGTGGAAGAAGGTTAAAACTCGCTTTAAAAGTCTCATCAAACTAAAAATCCCCAAGCAAAAGGCTTGGGAATGGGCAAACACTCGGAAAGGCTACTGGCATATTTCAAATAGTTTCATCTTAAATACCGCAATTCCAAATCAACTTCTTGAACGGATTGGTTTACTCAATCTAACCCAACTATATTCCTCGATACATTCTAAACACACTTAACTTATTGAACCGCCGTATACGGACCCGTACGTACGGTGGTGTGAGAGGTCGGAGGCTAACCGCCTCCTCCTACTCGATTGGAAAAATGAAGGAATTAGAAAGGCAAGGCCAACGAAATAGGGAAATTGTGAGGAGTTAGACATGAAAGGACACACACCCATTACTGCTAAGGTGTGTGTCCACATGTATGACCGTTAATTTTTCTCTTTTACTGGTTTTTCATCCCATGCTTCAATGTTCTTTAGGTCAGGCAGGCTGTTTTTGTAAAAGACAGGATCGATTCCTTGTTTACGCTGATGCTGATAATCCGTTAGTGCCTGAACGGCAATTTTCGCCAATAATGCAATAGCAATCAAGTTAACGATCGCCATCGCACCCATAATCAAATCGGCCATTTCCCAAATAATCTGAAGCTCACTTGTAGCTCCGATTAAAATCATGGTAAGAAATGCGAGGCGAAAGACTGTTAGTAAGGCGCGGTTTTGAGAAATAAACTGAATGTTCGCTTCACCGTAATAGTAATTCCCGAGCAATGAACTGAAGGCGAAAAAGAAGATCGCAATTGTCACAAATGTCATCGACCATTCACCTATATGAACGGTTAGTGCCTCTTGTGTTAACTGAATACCATCCATTTCACCGACTGTATAGACGTCAGTTAACAAGATCAAGAAGGCGGTCGCACTACAAATAATAAGAGTATCGGTTAGGACGCTGAGAGATTGAACCAATCCTTGTTTTACCGGATGTGAAACGTGAGCGGTTGCGGCTGCGTTTGGCGCACTTCCCATTCCAGCTTCATTCGAGAATAAACCACGCCGAATTCCATGCATAATCGCTGCCCCGAAGCCCCCGCCCACGACTTCCTGTATTCCGAAGGCGTTGCCTACAATCAGACCGATGACAGCCGGAACTTGCGTGATATTTAGTAGCACGATGACAAGGGCAATCAATACGTATGCAATGGCGAATGTCGGGACGATGACTTCTGCAATGACCGCAATTCTACGTATCCCACCAAAGACAATGAACGCCATCACAAAAGCGATGATCAACCCAATAAAGAAAGGATTTAAATCATAAGCACCTACAAAAGCATCTGCAATCGTATGTGTTTGAACAGCGTTAAAAATTAATCCGAAACATAACGTAATTAAGATGGCAAACAAAATACCTGCCCATCTGGCGTTTAACGCTTTTTCCATGTAATAGGCTGGTCCACCTCGGAAACCATCCTTATCTTTTACTTTATAAATTTGCGCCAGCGTGCTCTCGATGAAGCCGGTCGCTGCCCCGATTAGAGCAATGATCCACATCCAAAAAATTGCACCGGGCCCACCTAAGGAAATCGCAACTGCTACACCAGCCAAATTACCTGTTCCGACGCGGGCAGCGGTACTAATGGCGAATGCTTGAAAGGAGGACGTTCCTTTCCTTTCTTTAAACGCCTTTCGATTCATTCCTTCCACGAGGAGGCGTCCCATCTCTCCGAGCAATCGAAATTGGACAAAGCGTGAAACGAACGTAAAATAAAGACCGAGCCCTAACAGTAAAGCGATTAAGACGTATGTCCAAATGAACGTGTTTCCGACATCCACCAGCCTGCCAAACCACGTGTCGGCACGAAACCAGTTTTCCACCAAATCACTCCTTTATCGTATTCGTCGCGTGCTATTCTAACAGAATATTCTTATGAATTCTAGATTCTAAAAATTCTAAAAATAATAAAAGTCTGGACAAATATCCAACAATGGTTATTATTGTTATTGAACAGGTTGCTTTTATACAAGGTCAAGCAACCTGTTCAACTGTTGAATGGTGCATTAAATGACATTATTTACAAAAGGAGGGTGAGTATGCTCGAACGAAGAAATCAAGTCGCTAAGCTGCTCTTATATTTTTGTTATGTTATCTTAGGTGTGGCTTTCATTGGGGGACTTACTTTAGGCTTAGCGCATGACATCTATTATTCATTTTCTTTTTTAATTACTTGGGATTATTGGGTAAAAGGAGCTTTATTGGCTGGGCTATTCTTATTTTTCTCCGAATTGATTGAACAAATGCACATCCGTAACTTTGGAAGCGAGCAGATCAAAAATACCCCTGAAAACCCTTTGACTCCAGAGCCTGGAACGAAAAATGAATCTAGGTTTCCGATAAGTGAACAAGATCGTCAATCGGTTTACGAGTTTTATGCAGAGAAAGGGGAAGAGGTAGAAGACATTGTTTCGACACCAGTGAAAGACGTTTGTCTTGTCAAGATTGGCGGAGAACTCCGACCTGTCGAAATTGGTGATTTTAAGCCTATAGAACGATCAATCAAGGAGTATCCTGAGCTCCGCCAATGGTATGATCAGCATCAGAAGTAACATTCACGTCTGGTACTCGCACGGTTATTACTTTTCCAACTGTCGTAATGTTAACAGGTGTCTTCATGTAGATTTCTCCATCCATATCGATAGAAAGGACTGGCTCCGTTTCGATCTGGCACTGATCACAGGTCATCCGATCAATATGATCAGACTCATTTACCATAGCAGGGGAGACGAGTCCCTTCACTAGGTCTTTGATGAAAGGGAGACCACCCTCCTTCACAATGTAAATCGTCACAAAAGGCTGTTCGATGGCGTTTTCGTCTAATTGGACAGGTAAGGTACCAAGAAACTGACCGTGCATAACTAATAAGAGAATGGCTTGCCCAGACATGGAGCCTTTCGTTGATGTAATGGTATAAGAAAAAGGAGATGGCTCACGTAATGATTGGAGAGCAGATAAAAAATAGCTAAACCTCCCAAAGGTTTCTTTTAACTCAGGGTTCGTTCCTTCTGATGCAGTTGTGATGATCCCCATTCCGAGGAAATTTGTATAGCAACGGTGATTTGCTTGAATGAGCGGCACTCGTTTCCATGTGCCGCTCTCAAGCAAATTTCCCGCTTCCACAAAGGAAAGAGGAATTCTAAGAGAGCGAGCAAAATCGTTGCACGTCCCAGTTGGTAGGACAACAAGTGGAGGGGGAGAGGGGGATACCGCTAACCCATTTATACATTCATGAACGGTGCCATCTCCCCCCATTACGATCATAAGATCAACTTCCCGCTCACGACAAATCGATTCAATGTCACCTTTTTCTTTGCTTGGAATAATCGTCAATTCTCCAATGCTTTGTAGTGCGCGAGGTACAACATCTTTTAGGTACTTATCTGTTTTTCCGTTTCCTGCTTTTCCATTATAAAGCAAGAATGCCCGTTGAAACATGTGCAATCCCCCCTTGGACGATCGTTTTCAGCATACCCTCTCAAGTAGATCCTTACACGTCGTATCTTTAAATCAACCGTAAAACCCCCAATTAGCGGAAGCTTTGCCCGCGGGAAGCGAGTGGTTTTTGAAGCAATCAACTTTCTATAAAATAAACACCTGTTATTAGCTGTATTTTGTACCAGCCTCTAAAAATACCATGCAAAGCAGGTGAAAAGCTGCCAGCATGGTTTTGGATTACACGTCTGGGTTTGGTTGAGCAGGCTCAATAATAGGCGTGTTAGGTTTGTTTTGGTCGTGTTTTCTTTGCCAAAAAATTGAAACAAATGTGGTTGCTGCAAGAACGATCAGGCAAAGGATGAATGGATAGGTGATTTGCACATCAAACAACACACCAGCTAGAGCTGGTCCAAGTACGTTTCCAATGCTCATATAGGCATTGTTCATTCCCATCGCAAAGCCTTGTTCATTGCCTGCAAGCTTTGAAATTAAGGTCGTTAACACCGGCCGCAAAATCGAAGTAGCTAAAAAGATGAACATCGTTACCGCAAAAAACATCCCGTAGCTCGGGGCAAACAGGGAAAGTGAAAAGCCAAAAGAGGCGACACCAAGAAACAACGAGAGCACGGTACGTTCTCCGAGCCAGCGAACGAATCGTTCGACGACAAAGAGCTGAACGATCACACTAATCGTACCAATGGAAGTTAATAAGATCGCAATTTGTCCTGGCGTTGCTCCAAATTGATTATCAACAAACAAACCGAGAATGGATTCGTACGCCATTAACCCAAAACTCATAACTAGAGTGATAACGAGTGGGATAAAATAAGGCTTTTTGACGGATTATATGAGTTGTTTCACGAGCGGACTTTCGCTTACTTGTTCGGCTGTAAGTTCCTTTGCCTCTTCTGTTTGACTTTCCTTTAATAACATAATCGAGAATAGAACAGCAACCAAAGACAAAATCGCAGAAAGTAGAATCGGCATTTTCAGTCCGAAGTCTGCAAGAAAACCACCAACCCCTGGGCCAACAACAAATCCTAGAGACATGGCTGCTGATACCAAGCTATTTCCTTTCGCCCGTTCATCGATCGTTGTAATGTCTGCTACGTACGCGAAGATAGCTGGGATCAAAAGAGCTGCGCCAACACCCCCGACAACGCGAGAAGCGTAGAGCCACCAAATCGAATCAAAAAAATAAAAAACGAACATGGAAAGGGTTACCCCGCCAAGTCCGAGAATAATCATATACCTACGCCCATATTGATCAGTCCACTTCCCTGCAACAGGTGACATGACGAGCTGTGCCCCAGCAAAAATGGCAATCATGAGACCTGCGGCGGTACCGCCTTCTCCAATTGACTCGAGGTAGGCAGGTAGAATCGGAATAATGATTCCGAAGCTGGCGATCGCAATAAACATGTTGATCATTAACAGAATCATTTTATGACGTTGTTCAGACTTCACGAGCACTCTTCCTCCCTACAGTATGAAATATTTCTAGACACTAAAGACTTACTTATAATAATTGGAAGGGAGATAAGTGTCAATCATTTTAACCTAAAAAAAGTAGGAAATTTACAATGATAGATAAGATGATGGAAGACAGGAAAAGGGAAGAAAAAATGGTTACTTTACGTTGCACAAACGTAAAGTAACCAAGTATGTTTAGTCAAAAGAGCGAAAGGTGGACCAGCCGCTTCGACCTGTTGGTGTGGAAAATTCTTGATACTCCTCTTTTGTCATGATTTGAACGGAGGGAAAACGCTCGTTTATATAGGTAATCGTAGCATGACTTCCTGTAACGATGAGTGTTTGTAATTGCTCAGTGGAAAGAGACTCTAGTATGTTTGCCAACCGCTCTCCGTCTGAAGTAGAGCGACTTTGAATGTGCAGTAATAGCCTTTCTTCAGGAAAGTTGTTAAGAATTTCTTCCAAGGTGGGGATAAGACCAACACCGTCCCCACGGAATGGATACGTGTTGTCTCCTTCAAGTTGATAGCCGTAGCCGATGTCGAGTTGTTTTAGCTCCTCTGTCGTATAATCCCAAATGGGACCCGTTCCATTTGTTCGACAATCTAAGTTCCAGTCACGAAATGCGACAAAATTCCCATCACGGGTTTGCTGCAAGTCCACTTCAACGATCGCGGCACCTGCCTCGTACGCCGCTCGAATGGCAGGGATCGTATTTTCAATCGAAGCCGGTTCTGTATTTGCGAGCTGTATCTCGGAACATCCATTGATTTCATCAGACGTTAAAACATAATCTGGGTGAGCTCCTCGGTGAGAAAGGAGGAGGGGCTCATGTTTTGTTTCTTTTGCAAATAATAAATCGGTATGGTTAATGTATAGGACGAACGCAATGGCGATTAAAACAATGCTAACTTTAAAATTAAGGAATGAGCGAAATCGTTTCAAGATATCTTCCCTCCCATGTGACCTACTGCCTATCTTACGCTTTTATCATATGCTCCCCTTTGCGCAGACACAATAGTTATGACATAATAATCAAATGATAAACATGATCGCAATACAGAGACTGGATCAAAGTAGAGGAGAAAGAAAAATGAGAAGTAATCCGTTTCTTATTGTAGAAAGAGGGGTCCCATACGAACCTGCTACCGTTTTTACTGTTAAAAAAGAATCGTGGTCCATTGGACGGTTGGGGAAATCGTGGAAGCCAGATATCGCTTTTGATAATGTGTTTATTTCGAGAAAGCACGCCCTTCTTTACGTTGAGGAGGGCCAAGTGTTTGTAAAGGATTTAGATAGCAAGCATGGTACGTATGTGAACGACCAAAGACTAGCACCCCATGCTCCAGAGCGATTAAGCCACGGAGATCGACTATCGTTAGCGAAGGATATCGTTGTCCTTACATTTTCAGCAATTGATATGGAGGAAACCTTTGACTTAACACCATTTTTGCCTGTGAATGAAAAAAAGAGCAAGGAGCCGTATCCGGATCATGTGAAGCTTGACCCGGTGAAGCAAACGTTGCTCGTGTCAGGGGAAGACTATCATTTTTCGGAAAAAGAATATAAATGCATTGAACTTCTCGTTCAACGATATGGAGAATTTGTCTCAAAGGAGACTTTGCTTCCATACGTTTGGCCAGAGCGAAAACGAACGGATGGTGAAGGGGTCGATGTTAGTGCTGAGGAAGTGAACTCTCTTCTTTATCGTGTGCGGAAAAAGGTCGCTCAATCGATTGAAATCGAAACGATTCGTGGAAAAGGGTACATTCTAACGACCAAATAATCGACTGTTATGAAAAGGGGAGGGATTATGCGTATTCAAGGGATTAACCACTTGCTTTTTTCAGTAAAGTGCTTAGAGCGATCCATTGAGTTTTATAAGAAGGCCCTTGGCGCAAAGCTACTCGTGAAAGGAAGAACAACGGCCTATTTTGATCTTCAAGGAATATGGCTTGCCTTAAATGAGGAGCCGGATATCCCAAGAAATGAAATCCATCAGTCGTACACTCATATTGCTTTCACCGTTGGGGAAGAGGAAATGGAGGAGGCATATGAACGTCTTGCTGGATTAGGGGTAAATATTTTAAAAGGGCGACCACGGGATCCACGTGATCGCCAGTCCATTTATTTTACCGATCCTGATGGCCATAAGTTTGAATTTCATTGTGGAACATTGAACGACCGATTAGACTATTATCGGGAAGCAAAGCCGCATATGACTTTCTTTGATGATTAAACGTCGTCCTCCCGCCGTAAGGGCATCGTGCAGCATCGGAACGAACCACCGGATTTGATAATTTCTGTAATGTCCACTTCTATCACATCAAAGCCGCGCTTGCGCAGTTGCTCATTAACATTCGTGTTTACAGGCAGACTGATGACGCGCTTATGGCCAATTGATAGCACATTGGTACCGAGCGTGAATTGTTCTTCTTCTGTGACTTCGATCAAATCATAGCGAGAAGCGATCAGCTTCTCTTCTTTTCTGTTCATTACACCTGGATAAATGAGGGCCTCGTGGGGAGAAACGATATTAAACACGCAGTCCAAGTGTAAATATTTTGGATGGAATGGAACGGGGATTACCTCATACTCAGGGAGAAGGCGTTGGATATGCTCAATCGCTGCCATGTTTGTACGGTTACTGATGCCAATGTAGATGGAATGGCGATCGATGATGACATCGCCTCCTTCGATCTCATCACTTACTAAGTTGTAATAAGAAATGCCTTTCAGTTCGAGCCACTCTTTTAACGTGTTCTCTTCCCCTTTACGAACATCGTGCGCCATATCGGCGACGAAGGTCGTTTGCCCAAGGGTGAAGCCAATGTCACGAGTAAACACCTGTTCAGGGTATTTTTCGTTGACGGGAAGTAGATGAACGTTGACACCGTGTTTTTGCAACACGCGGACAAACTCATGGTGCTGCTCCATTGCAATTTCAATGTGGATGTCTTCGTTTTTAAATTTTTTTTGCGTTTCGTTAATCATGTTTCGCAGCGTCATATGCTTTGGTTCACAGACAATGACATCTTTTAAAACGCCATATTCTGTTTTGCATTGGGTGAGCGTTGTTGGTCTTTTTAAGAGTCCCATTTGTTCTCTCCTTTCTCCGTTTTCCATAGCATACCCGTCTGCCTGTTTTCCATGAGCTGTCATGAGTCATAAGGGAGGGCCTTCTAAGCCATACTAATAAAAAAGAGAAAGCAGGGACGTTTGATGTTTAACAATGACACTGGAGGAGGGCGATTTTTTATCCCTTTCCTCCCAATAGATAATACAGAAGATGTAAAACAAGCTCATGACAGTTATGATTTCTATGTAGGAGAAGAGTATCTTGGCAAATGTGAGCTGATGACGGCGTCAGAAGAGGCAGACGATGTCTTATCCTTTCTAGAAAAACAAGGACTAAGAGTAGAGGGAAAGCTTGATGGAGATCATTTTATCGTTCAGCCCATTCACGCAAAGGAGAATGAAAAAGTGAAGCGAGCTGTGGAAGTTTTTTTGCACAATCGATAGGTTTTATCCAGTCAGCCCTCTACATCGCGAGAGGGTTTTGACATGTAGATTAAAGATAGCGACGAGTGAATCGAACAACTTGAGCGTCTTGATCGTTTGAGCGATTCAAAATTGGATCGATTCATATAGACAAGAGTAATGAGTCATGTCACGAGGAGAGAGTAGGATGGATTTTACCGTACAGTATGTATCCTTTTTTGTTATCCGTATGGACGGACAAGGGGAACAAGTGACCAAACACTTTACACATTTTCAAACATTAGATCAAGCTGGCTATGAACATAGCACGCTATCGTCCTTTTTAGATGGGGAATTGATGAAAATTTCAAAACGAAAGGTGGACCGCTTTCCGAAATCGGACAACGTACCAACGAAAATCGGTCGCTTTACCGTTGAACCTGGGCATGGTCTGTCATCGAACCCGAATTATAATCAATTTCAGCGCCTTCTGATTGCCAAGAACCCCGAAGCCTTTCAGAAGGAAGGCGAAGCGTTAGTCCGTGGGTATATGGATACGAGTGCGATCCGAGGAGGGGCGTTCATCGTCATTCGGGCTAAGCTAAACCAATACATGGACAACCCCTTTTTGTTTCTTTTAAAATGCGACTTTGAGCAAAAAGTGGCTCATATTTCTGACGCCTCCACGTTAATCAAGGAAGTTGAAATGGCGATTACAACTAAAAATATGAAATCGATTCAGTATCCGTATATGCCAGAGGAAGGAATGGTTGAGGAAGGTGAGTTAAAGCTTCATCAAGCGTCACATGCCCGTTACTTTGAAGATTTTTTACCATTTGTCACATATGAAAAGCCAATGCCCGAAATCATCAAAGAGCATGTCATCCAGCAGGCCCATTCTCATATTGCCGCCACATATGAAGAGCAAAGCGATGTGCGAATGGCAGAAGAGGAGCGACTTGAAGCATGGGCGAACACGCCGAAGCGCGAGTTGCAAGAGCAATGGACGCCAGAGCAAGTCATAGAGGCAGCGGCTCCGATTGTCGAACAACAGCCTGAGCTTGAGTTAAAACTAAAGCTAGACCATTTGCAAGTAAAAGCGATGCTGTCTGATTTTGGTGAATCACTCCACATCGCAAAAACAAACGGGAAATACGTCTTACTCATTGAAGGGGATTCGTTTCAGTTTGAGAAAGGCTATTCGCCGGTTGAATTTTTAAAGCCAGAGCCATTGGAAGAGGTGCTGAAGAAGATAAGGGGATAAACATATAAGAAGTGTAAACCTTGGGAAAACTGGTAGCGGTGGCCATCATTGTGAATACGAGCTTAGGAGGGAGCTACCTCAATAAATTAACTTTTGAGGTAGCCTCCTTTATCGATTTTGCTGTTTATGCTTCCACATCAAGTAACGATAGCGAATGGTGCAGCCGATACAAAAGCCACAAAGGGCAAGTCCTGCTGCAACGACAACCATGATCGAAAAGATAAGTCCGAGTATAGAAAAACCTGTAGCAAACGTAAGAATGGCGATCCCGATGCAGATCGTTGCAATCCATTGATTGAAGCGTTGTTGATCCGCATCTTCTGGCGGATACGTGTCAGCAGGTTTTTTTAACAAAGGCTGAAATGTGATCATGATAAGGTTTTTACGAAACGCTAATGCGATCACACCAACGACAAAAGGCAGCCATAATATCCAAGGACTCACAATTACCCCGAGGATGACCGTAATGACGAGAAACAGTTGATTGATCTGAACGAGCGGCTTTGGGATACTCAATTTGTACTACTCCCCCCTGAAGGTTTTAGCTTACGAAAAGTATAACAGGAAGACAGGGGTTAGTGAAAGTGTGACGATTGCCGCATGAAAAATCATATAGTGTTCATTGAAAAAATGTGAAACTTTTTCTTGCCTCAATACGTCTTAAAGGTAAAAGAGAGGAACATGGAAGGGGACATCGACAGTGAAATGGCTCTTATATGGATTGGCTCTGTTTCTGTTGGCAGGTTGCGGAACTGCTCATTCAGTCGATGGGGATCTCCCTCCTTTTTACCAAGGAAAGGTTGTTCATGTAAGTGTAGTAGATGAGAACCAGGGGTTTGTGCTGTTAACTGGGCAAGGATCAGACGAAGGAAATGACTATCAGAACTTCTCATTTACAATCAATGAGCAAACCAATATTGAAGATGAGGAAGGGAAAGAAACGTCCATTACCGAAATGAACGAAGGGGATCAATTACTTGTTTGGCTCCCGAGTGGGGATGCCTCAATCCGTGAAAGCTATCCGCCTCAGGCGAATGCGGGGAAAATCGTGATTGTGGCAGAAAACAATGGCGGGCATGAGGAAAGAAGGCGGTAATTCCGCCTTCTTTCTTCATGCCTACACTTCCGCTTCTAGAAAATATTTAGCACGACTCGTTTCGACGATTAGTTGATTTCCGTCGGCAGAGATGGTCATCCCATCTTCCAGTTGAATATCGAAGCGATGATCTGGTAGTGGACCTGTTGCATGTTCGGAGCCTTGAATGGAGCCTTCCCCATGAAGCACAAGTTCATGATTGGCTACATAACCGTCTAAATCTCGATTCTCACTATCAATAAAAGTAACGGCCTCTAGCGTCATAGAGACTTGATCCGAATCGGTTATTGATGCCATTCCTGTTGCATATTCCTGTTTAGAAATCATCAACTTCTGATCTTTGTGAGCCTCAAGCCAATCGGTTAATTGTTCCCGTGCATCCATGTGTGGACCCCCTCTTGCTAAATCTCTTACGTAGTGTACCCAAAGAGGGCAGAGCTATGCGATGGGTGAGCCATTAGGGGCCGGTGTATCTGGTTTAAGTAAAATAACATCTCCTTGTTCGGGAACACTGCCGAGAACAAGCACCTCCGACTTAAATCCAGCCACACGTCTTGGTGGAAAGTTGACAACTGCCACTATTTGTTTGCCAATCAGCAGCTCAGGCGTATATCGCTCGGTCAGCTGAGCGCTGGATTGCTTGACACCTATATCCTCGCCAAAATCGATCGTTAGCTTGTACGCTGGGACACGAGCCTTTTCTAATGGTTCGGCCGTTAGAATCGTACCAACACGTAAGTCGATCTTTTGAAAATCTTCGAACGTTGCCACAAAAAGCACTCCTTTCTATTCGTCATCATCGATTGTAAACAACGGTTTCATGAAAGGTGATGCTTCAATCAAGAAAAAAAAGCGCCTAATGTAAGGTGTTACGATAAGCCGACGGGGTCATCCCTTCCACTTTTGTAAACGCGCGGACGAGCCCTGACGGATGGGTATAGCCGACTTCTATACTAATTCTTGCGACAGACCATGTCGTTTCCCCAAGTAGCCGTTTCGCTGCTTTCACTCGAAGCTTTTGCAAATACTCGCTTGGAGACATCCCAGTGTAGCCTTTAAACCATGATGAATAATAGGCTGGGTGGTAGTGCTCGATGGCTGCTAAAGTCTCGAGTGATAACGGTTCGGAAAAATGCTGCTTCATATAGTGTATGGAGGCAGGGAGTGTCTTTTTTGCCAACTTGCTCGTTAAATAGTCGACGAGCGGGCGCAATGATTGGCTGGAAGCAGGCTGATATGCTTCCCCTCGAAACAGATGACAAAGGGCTCCCCACGTTTCATCAAGTGCTACATGCTGCTCTGTCGTAACCGCATCCCCAAGAAAACGAGCAGGGATATCAACGACTAAAAATTCATTTCTTGCGACAGCCCGAAAGCGGTGGTTAACATGAGGGGGCAAATAAAGCCCGAAGTTCGCCTCTAATTGAAACGTATCATAAACGGGGGTCTGGATTTCCATTGCCCCATGTAATGCAAACAACATTTGTCCATACGAATGATCATGAGTGTTGTACTCACGTTCGTACGTTCTCGTTTCGCATTGGATCGCATTCATTGGTGAGCCACCTTCCTGTATGTTCCTGTCAGTCAAAAACGGAATCTGAACACGAAAATAGACGAGCAGGCGAGCCGCCTATAGTTCACATTGTATCGGATAAGGATGAGAAGCTCCAGATGAAAACGTTTTTTATTTTAAGGGGAGCAACTGTAAAAACGCTTCTACTTGTGGAAGGCTAAGGGCTTCTTCTTCATAAAGTACCCATGTTTGCCGCTCAAGCGGTTGGTTATCGAGCTGAAGAGGAAGCTTATGGAAACATTGATCCGATACATCTTTTATCGCCATCTCCGGTAAGATCGCTGCACCAACTCCCCGGAGCATGAGCTGTTTACATGTTTCAATTTGATCGACAGAAACATGACCACGGAAAGTGAAGCTAGTAACGCTTCGCATCCATGCTTGAATAAGTGCTTCGAGGGAAGGATCACTTTTCCATTGAATCAGCGGTCGCTTCTCAATCGGAATGTCCTTGTCAAATACAAGATATAGAGGATCTGCTAGAAGCAAATGGCTCGCTTGCTCAGGCAGTCGATCTCCGCGAAAAATCGCCACATGATAGGAGGAGAACGTTCGGCGAATTTGATCACTTGTCGTTGATATGAGCTCAATGTTTACACGCGGATACGCTTTCGTATACTTCTCTAACAGTGGCGGAATAAGATAATGGCTGACAACGGAAGAGATGCCGAGCGATAATCGCCCCGAGACAGACCCTTTCATTTGTTCAAGCTCTTCGCGAAGTCGCTCTGTCCGCCAGAGTGTTTCTTGTGCAAATGTAAGTACCTTTTCTCCAAGAGGTGTAAGCAATAGCTTTTTGTGTGTGCGAATAAAAATTGCCCCGCCCCATAAATCCTCCATTTGCTTGAGTCGCTGGCTAATCGCTGGCTGTGATAGGTGCAAGGATCTCGCTGCGCCTCGCATCGTCCCCGCCTTGTGAACATGGATCAATAGCTGACAGTCATCCAGTTTCATTGCGCCCACTCCTTGATAATTTTTTCAAATCAAAGATGATTAAAAAGATAAGGTATCTTAATCTATTCAATTTGATTATAGTAAATAGTGGAGAATGTGGAAAGGGGGGAGGCCGATGCGCGATCAAGCTTTTGCCATCTACATATGTTTTTTCTCGCTGAAGCTGGGCGTGCCATTCATTTCGTGACGGTCACATGGATGATCTATTATGAGACAGAAGACCCACTTGTTCTCGGAAGTCTTGTTGGCTTCTGCTTTTTACCAAGTGTGCTTTTAATGCCGTGGATCGGTGTCATAGTGGATCGGTGGATACACAAGCACCTTGTTATCATTGCGTTGCTTACGAGTAGTGGGGGAATGGCGGTTTTTTTAGGCGTCATTTTGTTGGATCACATGCAGATTGGATGGATCATTGGCTGCCATATGCTTATACAAGTCGCAGGCTCTTTGTTTCGTCCCGCGATTCAAGCTTTTGTTGCGGAACAATTTCAATTAAAGGAACTACCTGTAATCTATTCCCGCTCATCGGCTTTAGGTATTTTAGGTGGTTTACTTGGTGCTACTGCAGGTGGACTCATGACAGGCTACCTTGGCGTTGTCGTTTCGGCCATTGTGCATGGCTGGCTCGATACGACAATAGCTCTAGGCGGGGCTGCTGCCGGAATGGCGGGTGCATGGTGGTGGAGGCAAGCGAAACATCATGTAGTGACTCATTCCTTTTTCATCATTGTACTCGGCTTGACTATTGTGTTTTTCTCCTCCTCTTTTTACAGTGCAATGATTGGCTTGTTTCTCATCGGTGCTGGAACGACATGGGTCAGGGTGCTGCTCCAATCGGTGCAACAGATGGCGACCGATCGTGCGTACCACGGGAGACTCGCAAGTTTACGTATGCTTCTCAATCAAGGAGCTGTTACGATTAGCGCTCCGGTCTTTGGTTTTGTGGCAGTACAAGCGGGAGTAGAGTTTATTTACGGGATTCTCACTGTTCCGGTCGTTTTCTGCATCGTATACGGCTGGGTATTATCAAGGAAACAGAGGTTTAAACGATTGATAGAGGTGGCGGCATAATTGTTCAGAAATGATTCCATATGGATGATATTTATGGTATTGTTATCCAATGAGAGACTTACCATCTAGTCACTACGTTGGATGCTCGGTATAAAGAAAAGGAGAGAAGAACGTTGTATCAGGAAATAAAAGGTGTCAGAGTATGGGGAGATCCAATAGAGAACGCTGTTGATCAAGCAGTAACATGCGCTCAGCATGGGGATGTAGAACAAGTACTGTTGATGGCTGATCATCATAAGGGCTATAGTCAGCCGGTCGGTGGTGTCGTTGTGTATCGAAATCAAATCTCACCTTCAGGGGTAGGATATGACATTGCATGTGGCAACAAGGCTGTAAAAACAAATGTGAAATATGTGGATATAAAAGATCAGCTATCTAAGATTATGGATGAATTGGCTCAATCGATTTCTTTTGGGGTTGGCAGAAGCAATCGCGAGAAGGTAGAGCATGATCTTTTCGATGATCCTGATTGGAGCGTTTATCAAGAAATAGGAAAGCAGGAGCATGACAATTTAAAGGCGTTGGCGAAAAAACAGCTAGGTACGGTAGGAAGTGGCAATCATTTCGTTGACCTTTTTGTCGAGGAAGCTACAGGCGACGTTTGGGTGGCGAACCATTTTGGCAGTAGAGGATTTGGACACAAAACGGCGAGCGGCTTCATGAATTTGGCCAAAGGAGTAAAGTTTTCTGATAAAGTCAAAGGCGAACGGATGGAAGATGCCCCTACACTCTTAGACTTAGATTCTGAAATTGGCGACATGTACTACAGGGCGATGCAACTTGCAGGTAAATATGCATATGCTGGCCGAGATTACGTGATTCAAAAAGTGTTAGACATCTTGCAGGCAGAAGCTGTTTTTTCTGTGCACAACCATCATAACTTTGCGTGGAAGGAAACGCACAATGGCGAAGAATATGTCATCGTTCGTAAAGGGGCAACCCCATCTGCACCAAACCAGTGGGGCTTTATCGGTGGAAGCATGGGTGACATTTCCGTGATCGTTCGCGGCGTGGACAGTGAGGAAAATCGAGACGCTTTTTATAGTACGGTTCACGGAGCTGGTCGCATCATGAGCCGGACAGAGGCGGCTGGAAAAATGAACTGGAAAACTCGGACGAGATGTGGTGGGAAAATCACACCGGATCAGATGAAGCAAGCGATTAAAGAATATGGTGTTGAATTACGCGGCGGTGGTACGGATGAAAGCCCATTTGTTTATAAAAAATTAGCAGACGTTTTAGAAGCGCACAAACAGACGTTAAGCATTGAACATGTGTTGAAGCCAATTGGCGTCTGCATGGCAGGCGAAGGGGAATTTGATCCTTATAAAGATTAGAGAGGCTGCTTTATTGTAGCCTCTCTATGTTATGTACAATACGTAATGAACGCATAACGTATATTTAGTGAAGGGGGAGATTGGAAAAGCGGACTACTTGCGGTTACGTGAAAATTCCTCTACAATACAAAGCGTAATTATTACGATTTAATTTGGGATTTCGGATGTTACTTACGTGGCTTATTAACGGAGGTGGCATCCATGGCTGAACCGTTTCTTCGTTTTTGATTAAAAATGGGGAAGATGATAAATTGTTTCTGCAATTCAAATCGTAATGATAACTTTTATCAATTATTTAGACGTGGGAAAGGAGCATAAAATGAACATAGAAAAAGTACCTGTAACGGTGTTAAGCGGTTATTTAGGAGCAGGAAAAACAACGGTGTTAAATCATGTGCTGGCCAATAAAGAGGGGATGAAGGTGGCGGTCATCGTCAATGACATGAGCGAAGTTAATATTGATGCCACTCTTGTCAAACAAGGAGGGTTTACTCGAACCGATGAGAAGCTTGTGGAATTACAAAACGGCTGTATTTGCTGCACACTCCGAGAAGATTTAATTATTGAAGTGGAAAAGCTTGCGCGGCTCGGGAATATTGATTACATCCTAATCGAATCCACTGGAATCTCTGAACCGATTCCGGTTGCACAAACGTTCACTTATCTTGATGAAGAACTGGGAATACATTTAGGGGACCGTTGTACACTCGATACGATGGTGACTGTCGTTGATGCCAACCGCTTTTGGGAGGATTATGAGTCAGGGGAGAGTCTTCTGGATCGGAAGCAAACGGATGATGAGGCGGATACACGGGAAGTTGTCGATTTACTTATTGACCAAATTGAATTCGCCAACGTCATTCTCTTGAATAAAGTAGATCTTGTCGAGGAAGATGACGTACGGGAACTGACTGCTGTTTTACGTAAATTAAATCCAGAGGCTGAGATTTTGCCAGTTTCCCACGGTCGTGTAGACTTGAACCGCATATTGCATACAGGTCTGTTTGATTTTGATAAGGCAAGCCAAGGTGCTGGCTGGATTAAGGAATTAAATGAGGAGCACACCCCCGAAACAGAAGAATATGGAATTTCATCGTTTGTGTATAAACGGCAGCGGCCGTTTCATCCTGAACGATGGATGGAATGGTTGGAGAATTGGCCGCAAGAGGTAGTGCGTGCGAAAGGCTTCTTTTGGCTAGCGACGCGCAACGAAATGGCAGGGCTTATTTCTCAGGCCGGGACTTCGATTGTCATTCAAGGAGCTGGACTCTGGGTCGCAGCTTATGATAAAGAAGAGCAACAACAAGTGTTGGCTGAAGAACCAGAGTTAGCTGCGCGCTGGCACCGCAAGTACGGGGATCGAATGAATGAGCTTGTCTTTATTGGACTTGATATGGATCAAAAGGAAATCGAGAAAAGTCTTGACACCTGTTTATTAACAGACGAAGAGTTGGGACAAGACTGGTCTGCCTTACCAGATCCTCTGCCATCGTTTACTGAACAGTAATCTAAGTTGACACTCCCTTCTACTATTCTCCTCCTTTTCTATATATAATGGATGAAGGAGGAGAGGCATTATGTTTGGGTCAATCGGAGCATTCATTTCTCAAATCTATGAAACTGTTAAATTAGAAACCTTTCGCTTTGTCGATTGGCCATCGATTTCCTTTGATCAGCAAAGAGTGGAACGATTAAAGCGACAAGTGGATGAGTACTCTTATCAATCCGTTGCGTTGTTTCCGACAGTGAAAACGATCATTGAGCAGATCAAGCAAAAAACGGAGAAAGCAAACGAGAACAATCGATCACGAACGAATGCGTATTTAACGTTTTTCAGCCGTCATCCAGAAGTCCATTGGGCATTGCTTGCCCACATTGTATCTCGTAATTATGGTTGGCGAATGACAGATCTTCAAGGGAGCTTGTTACATCCGTTTCTATCGTTCGAGCAGAAGGAAGCTTTTTATCTTTTTTTCGAGCAAGCCAATTCGGTCATCTTTCAGGATGCCTATCCTCAGCTGCTGCTATTTGAAGAAAGTCTTAAGCATGGAAAACCGCTGTTTCATCTACTTCCATCACTGGGGGTCTCCCGTTTTATGATCCCATTCTGGGAAGATTTTTTTCAAACCGAAGATTCTAAAATTGTCACGACAGCCTTACTCATAAATGAACAATATCGCCTCGAATCAACAATGGCGAACTACCGGCAACGTATCACATCGGCACTTGCCGATTCTCCATATATCATCGAACAGTTTTTATCCCGACCGTTCATTCTCGTTCCTTTTGCGACGAAAAAAGTGCCACGAACAGTTGTTGGAATGAGGATGAATGAGTGGACAGAGGTAGCCGAACGGATTCAACAGAACAGAACACTTTATGCTCTCATCTTTGGCTTGCCAAGGCATCGCGAGTCATATGAATGGTTTGCGAAATCCTTTAAACCTTCAGGATCTCGCGAAGACATGTGGCCACACTTGTTTTCTAGTGATAAGCGAGCGGTACTACAGCAGGGGCATCGCTCGCTTGTTAAGGGAAAGCCTTTTCTACATAGTCCTACGTTGTCTCAAGCGTGGGGTGAGCGAAAGAAGGCAGTCCGAGACTCTGAAAGCGATTGGTATAAAAAAGAAGCGTTTTTGCATTTTGGCGAGGTGACTCCGCCCGATACGTTTGTACAAACAGAGAAATTTGCTACCTTCATCGATCTCTTATTTCTAATTTCTCGTATTGGTAGCGATTGATTATGCTTTCCAGACAGAAAAGTTTGTGAGCATGAGATTTTGTTCACAATATCTAGTGCAGGTTTGCTATGATATAGGCTGGAGTACATGATCAAGGATCTAAAGGAGAGAAAGATGAACCGTTCACTACCGTTTCCACTGTCAAAGCAGCAACAGTTCTTTGACCAGCTAGGGGATTATATTGGCGATGTTTTTTATGAAATGTTACCAGAGAAAGGCTATGAATTGCGCGATGAGCAAATTTTTATGGCGTTTCAACTCGAGCAAGCGTTTAAAAAGAGAGCCGTTATGTTTGCCGAAGCAGGGGTCGGCACTGGTAAAACGTTTGTTTATCTACTTTATGCAATCTGTTATGCACGTTATACAGGTAAGCCTGCGATTATTTCCTGTGCCGACGAAACGTTGATTGAACAGCTTGTGAAAGAAGAAGGAGATATTCGTAAATTAGAGCAAGCTCTTGGATTTGAGGTGGATGTTCGTCTGGCGAAAGCGCGAGAGCAATACGTTTGCATGCGCAAGCTAGACCCACTTGTCCAGCAATTCGGTGACGATGAGGATGTGACCCAAGTTCACGAGGAAATTCCATCGTTTGTGTTTAATGATTCACCCTCAATGCAGCAGTTTCGTCGTTATGGAGACCGAAAAGACTATCCGTGGGTGTCCAATGAAAAATGGGAACGAATGGCATGGGACCCTCTACAGCCATGCACGACCTGTGAATGGAGACATCGCTGTGGTCAGACGCTCCATCGCGATTATTACCGGAAAGCGACCGACCTGATCATCTGCTCCCATGATTTTTACATGGAGCATGTGTGGACGAAGGAATCACGAAAGCGGGAGGGACAGCTTCCTCTTTTACCAGAGGCGAGCTGTGTTGTTTTTGATGAAGGGCATTTGCTTGAGTTTGCAGCGCAAAAAGCCTTAACGTATCGTTTTCACTTAGCCACATTGCAAAACGTATTGACGAGTTTTATGGACCAGGATGTAAGAGAGAAGACCCTTTATGTTATCGAGGATGTTTTAGCCCTTCATGACGAATGGTTTCACATCCTTCAGACGACAGCGGTGCCAGTTGAGGGCTCCAACCGCAAGGAGGTACCGTTCGGTCCGGAAATGCTTGAGCAAGCAAAAGCGTTATACGGTAAAGTTCAGCAACTGCTTGAAGAGCTTGTCTTTGATTCCGAAATGTATGTTGTTGAAGAATATCATATGAAGATGATCGAGGAGCATTTAGAGTTCCTTAGCTACGGTTTATCGATCTTATTGAAAGAAGGAGACGGGATCTTTTGGCTTGAGGAGACAGAAGGGGAAACAACGTTTGTCATTATGCCACGACTTGTGGAAGATGTTCTTCGTCAAGAGGTTTTTTCGCTTAACATCCCGTTTATTTTTTCGTCTGCGACCTTATCGCAACGCGGAGATTTCAGCTATCTTGCCAGCGCATTAGGGATTGAAGACCCGCTCACTTTTTCTGTCGACTCCCCGTTCGATTACGAAAGGCAAATGCAAGTGAAAGGGCACATTACGGACGAAGAGATGAAAAAGTGGGAGGTCATTGGACAAGCACTACGCGAAAATGGTGGCAGTAGCTTGATTCTCTTCACATCACAGGAAGAGATGAATCGCTTTCGCCGGTGGGCAGAAAGCAGTGAATGGTCATTTTCGATTCTTTATGAAGGGGACAGAGAAATTAGCGAGCTTGTGAAACAATTTCAAAAGGAAACGGATACGGTGCTTTGTTCTTATCACTTGTGGGAAGGTCTAGATGTTCCTGGAGAGGCGCTCACGCAAGTGGTGATTGCATCCTTGCCTTTCCCGCCAAAGGATCCTGTTTTTGAAGCGAAACGTAAGCATGCCAGTGATCCAGAAGTTGAAGTGGATCTTCCGTATATGCTCCTACGGTTACGCCAAGGGATCGGCCGTTTGATTCGTAGCCATCATGATCATGGAAAGGTGCACTTATGGATGAGCACAAACGAGAAGCAGGCATACAGTGAGTCAGTAGCTGAAGTGGTACCCATTCCGATCGATTGGAAAGAGTGACGAACGAGTCGTCGCTCTTTTTTCAATAAGAAAAAACCGTTAGGAGTTTCTGTCATTTACTTAAAAGAACCAATCATGGAAATCTATGATAGGTAAAATATGCGTTGATTCATATTTTACAATTATTTATAATAAACTCTGTAAGCGTTTTCTATTCTTTATATTAAGAATAGTCTAAAATCAATCGGTTTTCTGGTGAAAGGGGCTGTTGACGTGTACGGAGTATTACTTGCAGCTTTAGGCATGCTCGTGTTTGCGTTAGGGTATCGGTATTATTCAAAGTTTATCGCCGAACGAATTTATCGCCTTGACCCTAATTTTGTAACGCCTGCCCATCAATTTAAGGATGGAAAAGACTTTGTCCCAACCAACAAGTTTGTTCTGTGGGGACATCATTTTACCTCAGTTGCTGGTGCCGCACCGATCGTAGGGCCAGCAATTGCGATTTATTGGGGCTGGCTACCAGCAATTCTCTGGGTCACCCTTGGGACGGTGTTTGCAGCAGGTGTTCATGACTTTGGGGCACTTGTTTTATCGGTTCGAAACAAAGGTCAATCGGTCGGAACGTTAGCCGATAAGCTCATCGGTCGTCAGGCCAAGCTGTTATTTTTATTTATTATTTTGATCCTTGTTCTTATGGTTAACGCTGTGTTTGCCTGGGTCATTTCCAACTTGTTTATCTCAAATCCTTCAGCGGTACTGTCCGTTTTTATTCAAATTCCATTAGCAGTGTGGATTGGCTACCATGTATACAAACGACAAGGAGGAATGCTCATCCCGTCCCTTGTGGCGCTGGCGGTGATGTACGTGTCAGCCATTGTGGCAAGCCGAGTACCTGCTTTACAAATTGACCTTGTCCGCTATTTTGGTGGGGAGGAAAACATCGTAGCTTTTGGTCTTGATGGGGTCGCTATGTCGTTCTTCGTCTGGATTATCGTCCTTATGATCTACGTCTACATCGCCTCCACATTGCCGGTTTGGAAGCTGTTACAGCCACGGGATTACATTAACTCCCATCAGCTCGTCGTCGGTTTGCTTATTTTATACTTAGGTTTGCTGTTTTCTAACCCAAAGGTTACAGCACCTGCTGTCAACGGTTCACCTGATACGTCATGGTTCCCGTTGCTGTTTATTACCATTGCGTGTGGTGCGATCTCCGGGTTCCACGGTCTCGTTTCTTCTGGGACGACATCGAAACAGCTGAATAAGGAAACAGACGCGAGGTTTGTTGGGTATTTAGGAGCAATTGGTGAGGGGCTACTCGCTCTCATCGTAATCGTCGCAGTTGCTACGTTCTTTGCATCGCCTCAAGCATTCTCCGAGGTGTACTCAAGCTTTGGTGCAGCAAATCAAGGCGGGCTAGGAAACTTCGTTCAAGCCGCAGGTCAGCTTGCGACAGGTCTCCTCATTCCGCAAGATATGGCGGCGACGATCGTGGCTGTGATCATCGTCAGCTTTGCCGCGACCACACTGGATACCTCTGTCCGCTTAATGCGATACATTATTGCTGAACTCGGTCAAGAATATAAGGTGCCAGCGTTATCTAAAACTCATGTGGCCACTTCAATTGCCGTTGTGTCAAGTGCGGCGCTCGTTCTTTTACCAGAAGGACCAAATGGATTTGGTTCAGGAGGTTACTTGCTTTGGCCACTATTTGGAACGTCAAATCAGCTTCTTGCAGGGATTACCTTGCTGCTAATAACGATTTGGCTGAAACGTCAAGGGCGTAACTATTTACCGACTTTGATCCCGATGGTTTTCGTTTTGTTTATGACGCTGTATGCTATGTTACAACAAGTCCTCTTTCAATGGTCACCATTTGGTGGTACGGGGACGAACATTCTCTTATTTACGCTAGGTTCAATTATTCTCGTATTTGCGTTCTGGATTGTCATTGTCGCCATCTCTGAAATTATGAAATCCAAGCCAAGGGATGATTCAAGAAAAAGTGCGTAAAGAACGAAAAGGAAGGGGTTAGTCTCACTAATCCCTTTCATTCATGTAGATGTAAAGGAAGGAGGGGAACCAATGGAGCAAAAGCTATCGTTAAAACGATTGTTCGAACTTTATGATGAAATGTTACGTGTTCCCCATCGAGCAGAAATTCATCGGGAGCTCCAAGATGAGGATGATTTGTTTTTGCTTCTCGTCTATTCAGAGATGCTAGGCGTGCCAAATCCAGCCTTTTATTATACGCTTGAACTTTACCCGTACATCATTGAAACGTTTCACGAATGGCATTTGCGGATGGGGATGGATAAGTCACCATTGCAAGGGATTCGTTGTTGCTAACTTAACGGAGAAGGATGGGTGCAAATGTCACATTTGTATACAAAGCACATTTATTTCATCGGTGGAAAGGGAGGCGTGGGTAAGTCAACGTCTGCTGCATCATTTGCTTGGCGTTGCGCTGAACGTGGAGAGAAAACGCTTCTCATTTCCACCGATCCAGCGCACAATTTAGGAGATCTATTTCATACAGAAATCGGCGCAAAGCATAAAAAAATAACGGATAATCTGTTTGCGACCGAAATTGATCCAGAGCAAGAAACAAGGAGATACATTCAATCGGTTAAGGATAATTTAAGGGGCATGGTGAAATCGACGATGCTGGACGAAGTAAATCGGCAGATCGATGCCGCCGCCGCGACACCCGGTGCAGATGAAGCAGCGATGTTTAATGCGATTTCATCCATTGTATTAGACGAACAAGGAACGTACGACAAGCTCGTTTTTGATACAGCGCCGACTGGACACACGATCCGTCTATTGACTCTTCCGGAAATGATGGGCGTCTGGATCGATGGGATGGTGAAAAAACGGAAAAAAATAAACGAAAACTATTCCAATTTGTTAAACGATGGGGAACCAGTAGATGATCCGATCTACGATACTCTGCAGCAGCGGAAAGAGCGATTTGCTGCCGTTCGAAACGTATTACTCGATCCGAAAAAGACGGGGTTCATGTTTGTTTTAATACCAGAGCGGCTGCCGATATTGGAAACGGAAAAAGCTGTCAAGCTCCTAGCAAAACACGATTTACATGTGGAGACATTAATCATTAATAAAATTTTGCCAGATGTAGCAGATGGCCAATTTTTAGAAAAAAGAAGACAAATAGAACAGCGATACTTGCAGCAAATTCACAACACTTTTCGCAAGCAAACGTTACTGCGCGTTCCGTTGTTTCCAGAAGACATCGGTTCAATTGAAGCGCTCTACCATTTTGCTCGTTATTTAGAACCGACAGCCTCATAAAATTTTTTGAAACTTCTTACGGTGTCTAACGTGACCGAATCAAGCTTGGACGCCGGCATCGTGGATCGGGTGTTTATGAGAGTCGCCGATGGATTTTTAGCGTTTCCTGATACGATTGTAGCCATTGTCTTAAGTGGTTTGCTTGGGCCTGGCATCGGCAATCTCGTCCTTGCGATCGTCATGGTGAAATGGGTCAGTTATGCCCGTCTTGTACGAAGTACGGTCCTGACTGAGGTGGAAAAAGACTATGTTGCGATCGCACGGATAAACGGTTTATCGTCAAGCAAAATTATGCGTAAACACTTATTTCCTCATATCGTTGGACATGTATTAGTAATGGCTACTTTGGACCTTGGAAAAATCATTTTGCTGATCTCAGCTTTGTCTTACATCGGGCTTGGCGCCCAACCGCCGACTCCTGAGTGGGGGGCGATGCTCAATGATTCTCGTCCTTATTTTCAGTCGATGCCGCAACTAATGATCTATCCTGGTCTCGCGATCGTCATTGTTGTGTTGCTTACCAATATGCTGGGGGATTACTTACGAGATTATTTTGATGTGAAGAAGGAGGTGGGACAATGATTTTATCTGTTGAGCAAGTGACAATTAGAAGTAAAGAAAACATCATCGTCGATCAAGTCTCCCTCCAAATTCGAGCTGGACAGTGGTTTGCTCTCGTCGGCCAAAGTGGGAGTGGGAAAAGTTTGTTGTCCCAAGCCATTGGACAAATGTTAGCCCCTAATTTGCAAGTGGAGGGAAAGATCTCATTCAAAGGACGAGACTTGTTTACTTTATCACGAAAAGAGATGCGAACCCTTCGTGGATCTAAGATCTCTTACATTTTCCAAGACTATCAAGGCTCTTTTACACCATTTCGTACAATTGCCCAACATTTTGAAGAATACCAAAAAAACCATACAACCCGTTCGGCTAAGGAACGAAAAGGCGAAGCCATGCGTGCCCTTCAATCGGTCGGTCTTGAGGAAATGCTCTATCATCGATATCCGTTTCAGCTAAGTGGCGGCCAGCTTCAACGGGTTTCGATTGCGCTCGCTCTCTTGCTTTCACCTGATTTACTAATTGCGGATGAGGCGACAACCGCTCTTGATAGTGTTTCTGGCCATCGGATCTTGGAACTGCTTGCGAGACGACAAAGAGAAACAGGCTGTGCCATTCTTTTTATAACCCATGATTGGCGCCATGTGAGACGTTATGCGGACCACATTGCTGTTATGAAAGAAGGGACAATAGTAGAATCAGGTAGGAAACATCGTGTACTTGATCATCCGAAAGATGATTATACAAAGCAACTGATCCAAGCAGCGCCTACGCTAGGACATGGATTGCCCTCAGGTTTGCCGGAGGTGGGGGAGGGGTGACGTTACTATCTGTCGACCATTTAGTGAAATCATACGGGACAGGAAAAGTAGCCATTTCCGATGTTTCCTTTGATGTAAATAAAGGGGAATGTCTCGGCCTTGTTGGGGAGAGTGGTTGCGGAAAAAGCACTCTTGCCCGTTGTTTACTACGAATCGAATCGATTGATCGTGGTTCGATTACGTTTAAACATCAATCAATTGAGCGCCTTAAAGAGCGGCGATTACGCCCGTTTCGCAAAGATCTACAGGCTGTATTTCAAAACCCAACGGCGGCCTTGAATCCGAAGCTTAAAGTGAAAGATTCCCTCCTTGACCCATACGACCAATACAAACAGGGGCTCAAGCTTCGTCATTTTAGCTACACGTCAAAAAACGCTTTTGTTAGACAGCTCCTAGAGGCGGTAGAACTTCCAAGCTCTTTAGCAGAGCGTTATCCTCATGAGCTGAGCGGGGGACAACGTCAGCGGGTTACGATCGCTCGAGCGATAAGTATAGAGCCAGCCCTGATCATTTTAGATGAACTTACAGCGAGCCTTGATGTGATTTCACAAGGGGCGATTCTCCGCTTGCTCTCAGACCTGCGGAACACGCTAAATGTAGCGTACTTGTTTATTTCCCATGACCTTGCCGCTGTGGAACAAATGAGTCAACGAATCATCGTAATGAAAGATGGCACGTTTGTCGATGAATTTCAGAGTGACCACTTATTTTCAGAAGGACGTCATCCGTATACGAAGGAATTGATCTCCATTTTTTAATCAATCATTCAAATGAGGAGCCAGCTTTAACCATAAGTCAAACGGATGGAAAAGGACTTATGACCTGAAAACACGAATAGCAGTGGGCATTTATCCCAACGACCACCTACTTAAGCAGGTGGTCGTTTCATTTTTGGGTAGCTTTCATGGACAAGTTTTCAGTATAATACGTAAGAAGAGATTTTCGAAAAGGGGATAGTGTATGCAACAATCCCGACAACGATTGTGGATGTTAGTGGCAACTTTAATTGTTGTAGCCATCATCTTAATGATTCTTTGCTATCAATCAGTAAAAATTGTGTTAAGTCCAGATACTGAACCAACTGACCGAGTCATCATGAGTATTTTTACGTCAGATAAACTGGTGGATCAGAGTTGGGGCAGCTTAGCCTATTTGGCTCAGCTCCATGTGGAGAAGAAGTTTCCGGTCGATATTGAACTTTATAGTGAAGTCGATACAATAGAGAAAATGGAAGAATCCTTGCATGCCTCCATAGATCGAAAAACGGAACTGATTATTGGGCACGGGCGAGAGTTTTCTGACTTTTTTACAAAAGTTGCACCAAGCTATCCAACTGTTCGATTTGTTACGATTCATGGAAGCGCAACTTATGAGAATCAAACGGTCTATACGTTTGAAAAGGGGAAAATTGAACTGATTGCAGCCCTTGCCGCTACGATGAAATCGAAAACGAGAAAAGTGGCACTCATCGATGCTTATGATGGACGAGAAGATGAGCCTTATTTTGAACGAGGCCTTGAAAAATATGCTAATGATATCGAGTTTTTTTATTACGTTGTAAACAGCCGCCATGATGGAAAGCAGGCGAAAGCAGTGATGGATAAATTAATAAAAGAAGGAGTTGACGTCGTCTATTCCCGTGGCAACGCGTTCAACCGAGACGTGATTCATTACGCGAAACAACATGACATCTATGTCATCGGCTTTCTTGATGACCAGTCGTACCTTGGTGAGGAGCACGTGCTGACAAGTGTATTGAACGATGTTACTCAGGCCTATGTTAAAATTATAGAAGATTATTTTAACGAGGAAGAGCCTTTTCCAAATGGGATCGTTATCCTCTCGGGAAAAGACGGTGTTTTTCGCTTGGCGCCTTTCGGGAAGATGTTTACAGAGGAAGAAAAAAAACGTTTACAGGAAGAGTTGGATCGCTACTATCGTGGTGAATTATAGATACATTACAGGCTTGGGGATATTTTATGAGAAATTGGTTCCAGTCTTTGTCATTTCGTAATCGGATTTTAGTTGTGCTATTGCTCATCACGTTATTGATGAGCAGCTTTTCGCTTGTATTAATAGCTTCGATTAGTGAAGTGAATGATGTAAGCAAAAAAATATCAAATGAAGGTGTTCCAGAATTGGCGTGGCTTACGAGCTGGCAAGAGGAGCTCGCCGTTAAAACTTTTTTGGTGGAATCGTACTTAAACGAGGAATGGTGTTGTGATCTTGTCGAGGAATATCAATCCATTCATTCAGATCAGGATGGCAACATCCCAGAGGCTTGGACCAGGCTTCCTTCTTCATTAGAAGAGATTAAAATGAGTATGGAGCGGCTCGATTTTGAGATGATTAACAACGTTCAAGGGCTGCTTGACTTTGGAGATGAGGAAGGAGCCCGTTCCTATTTACAAACTCAATTTTTGCCGCGAATCGAAGAAGTCGAACTAGAATTAAGTGAAGCGAGAAGTAACGTTCTTTCGACATTAAATGATCATTCTTCTAGCTTAACGACGATCATTCATCAATCGCTATGGCTTCTGTTTATCGTGACGGTGATGGTCATCGGATTCTCCATTGTTGCTGCCTATCGCATTAGTGGAAAATTAACAAATCCTCTTGAACGAATGGTCGACCAAGTGGATGCGATTTCGAAAGGTCAATATGGACTCTATCTTACATCAACTCCTCAGTTTGAGATGCAGCAAATGACGGTGGCCATAAATGAAATGTCCAAGCGATTAAAATCGTCGTTCGATACATTATTTAACGAAAAAAAATACCGTGAGCAAATTTTAAATTCGTTGCCAATCGGAATTATTACATTCGATCATCAAAGCAATGAACTCTCATTGAATACGGCTGCAAGACTTTGGGTGCAAGCATCTGAGTCTGATATTCTCTTGCGACAGGTTGAAGAAAATCAGGCGTTTTGGCAACTGTTTTGGTCGAATAGTATGTGTCAAAACGTGAAGGTGTCGTTCTCGAATTCAGAGGGGACTCATCAAGTGCTCGTCTCGAAAACAGAATTGTTTAATGATCAACAGATCGTCATTGGACAAATCTTTTATTTTATTGATATTACAGAAGTGGAAGAAATGGCTAAGCGCATGCACCAATCGGAGAAGCTTGCACTTGTAGGTGAAATGGCTGCTGGAGCTGCCCATGAAATTCGGAATCCACTTGCCGTGATCCACGGGTTTATTAGCTTAATGAAACAGACGATGCCTGATTCAAATGAAAACAAAAGCTATATGCCACTGCTATTGCAAGAAATTGATCGGATCAATGGTATCATTGACGAGATGCTTTTATTAGCAAAGCCAGGGGCACCAATCTTAAAGCGTGGAGATATAAAAGAAATGGCGGAGGAGTTAATTCCGCTGATTCGCCATTCATATGGACACGATGATCTCAAGATCGAAATGAAATTAGATTCAGCTGTGGTCATGATGGATCGGAAGCAAATGAAACAAGTGTTACACAATTTAATTAAAAACAGCATTGATGCGGTGGGGGGCACAGGGACGGTTACTCTTTATTCGAAAGTGGATGAGAGTGGTTGGTATCACCTCTTTATCCGTGATACGGGAAAAGGGATTCCTTCACACTTACAAGAGACGATCTTTGAACCGTTCTCAAGTTCAAAAGAAAGTGGCACCGGACTAGGCCTTACGATTGTTCAGCGAATCATTGAAAATCATCACGGATCGATCCAGTTGGTGGACTCCTCAGAAAATGGTACGACCTTTCAAATCTCGTTGCCGTTGGCGGATGATGCTTAAGCTGAATGAAAGACGGCTTCAGAAAAACATGAACAGAAAAGATTGTCACACGATACAACGAAGAGGGAGTGGTCATTCCCTCTTCGTTTACTTTGTCTAAGTTTGAGTCATAGGGATAATGGTCTCTTTTATGGCATTGAACTAGTTATCACTACAATCACAAATAAATGAATTTCCTCCTTACCCAATCTTTTTTCCTTCCCCATTTCATAGACTCAAGCGTACTCGGGTTATCCTCCAAATAAAAAAGTAGCACAAACCATCACGTTGGTATGTACTACTCAATGTTTATATGCTACTTAACGCCCGATAAACATTTGCGTCCAGTAATGACCGTAAGAGCCTCCACGTGCATAACCGACACCGATTTCGGTGTAATTAGATGAAAGAATGTTCTGACGATGCCCCGAACTATTCATCCATGCTTGGAATACAGCTTGTGGTGTGGATTGGCCAGCAGCAATGTTTTCACCTGATGAACGATAGCTAATGCCGAAATTGCGAATCATTTGATGTGGGCTACCGTATGTTGGGGATGTATGGCTAAAATAGTTGCGATCTCTCATATCCTCTGATTTAATGCGAGCTACCCGCGCCAACTCCCAATTTGATTTTAATGGTTTTAACCCATATTTTGCGCGCTCTTGGTTTACGAGTCTTACAACCTCCTCTTCAAAATTTAGATGAGCGCTTTTGGCTGGGATGTTTAGCTTTTGCCCTGGGTAAATCACATTTGGGTTCGAAACTTGAGGGTTCGCTTGAATGATTTCGGATACGCCGACCTGATAGCGAGCAGCGATCTTCCACATCGTATCACCTGAGACAACAGTATGTGTAGTGGAAGCCTCAGCCTTTTCCCCAATACCAAAGACACAGACAACAGACAACAATAAAATGATAAAAAATTGTGTTAAGTATCTCATGGTTTTCATCTTAATAGGTTACGTTTGAAAAGTATAGCGGGAATCGGTGGGCAAGATGGGCATTGCTACGCTGAAAGCAAGACATGGGAAGTGCTTGAAATAAAAGTAGCAAATTTTACGAAAATATTACTATAGGGTGACCGGTGTAATAAAAAAATTGATATTTTGTAATAAAGTGAGCGATTATTTTCTAGCAACCCATATGGTCCAACGGTCGGTTTCTTCAATGAATTCTTGGATTTGTTGATCGAGATAGTCAATTAACTTGTTCAATTCGAGGTCTGATAATGCGTGGAGGATCGAGCACCCAGTTCTAGCTCGGATCTCTTGCAGGAAATGTTGCTTGGATGATGTCTGTCTCGTTTCCAAAAACGTTTCTACCCGTTCGACCTCATACCCTGAGCGAATAATTGTGGAAGAAAGCATTTGAATTGTTGGCCGTCGTTTTCTTTCAATCTCTTGCAAGTGAGGAAATAGGTTGTAGTAATAGCCACGGATATGGGATGGACTTCCTTGCAAAAAGCAGTCCTCCGACGTGCGATCTTGTACGATCAACTGCCCATCATTTTCTAACAAGCGAAAGGCTTCAGAAAGGAAAGGTTCAACTTCATTCAATTGATGGATCAGAGCTCGACAATAAACGAGGGAGTAGTGACCAGATGCAAGTCCAGTAGCCTCAGCTTGCCCGTGGTGAAAAGGGAGAGTTGGGTGCAATTGTTTTGCCACCTCAAGTATAGGAAGGGAACTGTCTACACCTGTTACCGTATCAAACCCTTATGAAGTAAGAGCCCTTGTATAAATACCTCTGCCACAGCCGATGTCCACGGCATGTCCTGTTGGAGAATCAAGAAGGATAGACATCTTCTTGATCCATGAAACGTCAGCTCGTCTTGTTGCGTAACTATATTGGTAACGCTTGTCGTGAAAGTCAATATGATAACCGAACACCTCTTTTACCTATTATATACAGTCAATTCGGTAAAAAAGCTTAGAGTTTTCAAATCACAAGTGAAAACGGGCACAAATCATATAAAAAAAAGAGAACGAACAGAAGCTAATAGGATCTTAAGAAGCAAAGAAGGTGGAAAATCTATGAAAAAATGTTGTTTGAAAAATTCTTTTATTTTAAGATAGAACGAGTAGATTTTTGTTGAAAAATGCAATTGAAATAAAGAAAACTTTTATATTATTGGAGGGACTTATGGGAATTATTAAAGCTGCGGTAAGTGCAGTAAAAGGTGGATTGGCGGATCAGTGGCTCGAAGTTATAGAACCGCAGGGAATGAGCGATAGTACAGTGATGTCTGTTGGCGTAAAAGTGCGGCCAAAAGATCGGCGTAATCAAAATTTCAAAGGAACCGAAGCTACTGTTTCAAACGGTTCGATCATTCATGTGTACCCGAATCAATTTATGATGTTAGTCGACGGGGGAGAAATCGTGGACTATACGGCAGAGGAAGGCTATTATGAGGTGGACTTTTTTGGAATGCCGTCCATGTTTAATGGGGAGTTTGGCGATTCACTAAAAGAGACGTTTAATCGAGTGAAGTTTGGCGGGGTTCCATCGAAAACACAGAAGGTTTACTTTATTAATCTACAAGAAATTAAAGGTATTAAATTTGGGACTCGTCATCCAATTAACTATTTCGATAACTTTTACAATGCTGAATTATTTTTAAGAACTCACGGAACGTATTCAATCAAGATTGTTGACCCAATAAAATTTTTTATGGAGGCAATTCCACGTAATCAGTCGGTCGTTGATATTAAACAAATTAACGAACAATATCTCTCAGAGTTTATGAATGCCTTGCAGGCGGCCATCAACCAAATGTCAAGTGACGGGACACGCATCTCGTTTGTCACGTCAAAGGGAATGGAGCTAGCGAAATATATGGCGACCGTTTTAGATGAAGATTGGCGTCGGATGCGCGGGATGCAAGTGGAATCTGTCGGAATTGCCAGTATTTCATATGATGAACAATCGCAAAACTTAATCAACATGAGAAATAAAGGGGCGATGCTACAAGATCCTACCGTGCGAGAAGGGTATGTTCAAGGTTCAGTTGCACGAGGATTAGAGGCTGCTGGTTCGAATGAAAGTGGTGCGATGCAAGGCTTTATGGGGGTCGGCATGGGGATGCAAGGAAGTGGTGGCTTTATGGGCGCCGTTTCAGATGCTAATCGTCAGCAAATGCAGCAGGCTCAACAGTCGGGCGGACAACAGCAGGCAGCTCAAGATTCCAATAAATGGAAATGACGTTGCGGTCAGATGAACCATGGTCGCTTTTGCACCGAATGTGGAACAGCAAAGCCGAGTCCAAATCAGGAAGGCTGGACGTGCACGTGTGGACAACATAACACTGGGAATTTTTGTATGGAATGTGGCTTGAAAAAGCCTGAAGAAATGAAAGCTGTGACATGCAATAATTGTGGGTTTACGCCTCCACCGAATGTGGCTATGAAATTTTGTCCAGAATGCGGCCAATCGTTTAATGATTAGCGGTTTGATGATTTTAATCATGAATAGGAGGGGCGTACTTTGGGGGTCATTGTCTATAAATGTTTAAATTGTGGTGGGCCACTGGAATTCAAGGCAGAGTCTCAAAAGAGGGAGTGTGAATACTGTTTAAGCGATTTTAGTGCAGAGGACATGAAGCGCTTTGAGGATGAGCAAAAGTCACAAGCAGTGGCAGAAATGGATACAGAAACATTCGAAAAAGAGAAGGGACAAGAGATTGAATTTGTAGAAAAATCGAAGAGTTATAGCTGCAAAAGCTGCGGGGCGGAAATTGTAACGGAGGAAACGACGGCTGCAACTTTTTGTTACTACTGTCATAATCCGACGATCATTCCCGGACAATTATCAGGAGACTATCGCCCAGCACAAGTGATTCCTTTTCAAATTACGAAAGAACAAGCGGAAGAATCGTTCGTTCAATGGTGTAACAAAAAACCCCTTTTGTCCAAATACTTTACATTGCCTTCGCAACTCGAGAAATTATCGGGAATTTATGTCCCTTTTTGGCTCTTTGATTGCGATACATTAGGGAGCATTGATGCAGAAGCAACGAAATCACGATCGTATACTCGAGGAAATATGCGTTACACAGAAACAAAATATTATCGAGTGATCAGAGAAGGGAAAGCAGATTATCGAAAAGTCCCTGCTGATGGTTCAACAAAAATGGATGAGAAGCTCATGGGTGGACTTGAACCTTATGATTATGCAGATTTAAAGGATTTTTCCATGTCTTATTTATCGGGCTATCTAGCGGAAAAGTATGATCTCAATCAAAATGATGTGTACGGTCGAATATCGGATGTCATCCGGCAGCATACAAGCTCTCTGCTTCGGCAAACGATCAAGGGGTATGGGAGTGTTTCGATCAAAGATTCATCGTTTAATATTAAGAAAGTTGATGCGACCTATGTATTGCTCCCTGTCTGGATGTTCACATACCAATACAAAGGCAAGACGTACGTCTTTGCGATGAACGGGCAAACAGGAAAAATTTCCAGAAACCTCCCAATTAGTATGAAACGAGCTGCTGCATGGTTCGGGATTGTTACCGGAGCGTCGTTTCTCACGATGTTAATTGGAGGATGGGTATTATGAGTAATGTGGTCATGAAGCTATTTTATCGTATGGGTATCGCCATTATGTTACTTATTACATTCTCGAATCCGGTAAACAGTGCCACGCCTCATGTTTATGATCATGCTAAGCTCTTTACTGATTCAGAACGGGATGATTTGGAGCAGCAAGCAACAACACTTTCAGAACAGGTTCAATTGGATATTGCCGTAGTTACGATCGATGACAATGCTGGGAAAACAGCTGAGGAAAATGCAATGGACTTTTTTGACGAGCATGATTTAGGTTACGAGGATGGTGAAGACAGTGTCCTTCTTCTCATTGACATGGACGGTCGGGAAGTCTTTATATTGACGAGCGGGCTCGGGAGCAAATATTTAACAGATCAACGACTGGACTTAGTTTTGGATGACATCTATCCTTATTTATCTGAACAGAATTACACCTCTGCGGTGGAGTTTTTCTTAACAGGGGTCAACGAATACGTTCAACAAGGAATACCTGCGGGCCAACACACAGTAGTAGTAAGCGAAAAAACCGAAACGAGCTTAGCCTATAAATTATTAGTATACCTTGGTATTTCGAGCGTAATCGGGTTGCTGGTTGTCGGGGGAATGGCAACGAAAAATCGAAGCACGTCTAGTATAAGTAAGGGAACTTATTTGTTAAAAGATTCGTTTCGGTTGATTCGACACGAGGATCGCCACTACAATACGAAAGTGACAAAGCGGAGAATTCAGACGCAGTCCTCTAGCGGGTCGCGTCCAGGACGATCGACGGTCCGAAGCTCTAGTAGTGGCCGATCATATGGTGGCCGTGGACGAAAGTTTTAATAGAATGATTTTAGGTTTCAAAACCTTGAAGGCTTAAGTTTTCAAGGTTTTTTCGTGTGCCACTTTTGTATCAAAATGATCGTGATAGATTTCTGTTTTTCGTGCTTGTTGTCTTGCTTCGTAAACTTTTAGAAATCATGTGTTTCGGTTCAGGTATTTTTCTTTTGATGGCTTCGATGATTGGCGGATGTTGTATTCGTAAAATGCAGGATGTCTCAACCATTAGTCAAAACCAGCTAAAAGTTTAATAAAAAAGATTCACGCTTTGTTAACAGGGAATAAATTGGTAAAATGAAGGAGTGGTACGAGTGAATGGCGAATGATTAATGATGAGGAGGAGTAAAATGAAATTAGTAGATTCCATTTATGGTACGTATACGGTAGAACCTGTCATTTCGGAGCTGATCGATTCAGCGCCAGTACAACGATTAAAAGGTATTCATCAGGGTGGAGCGTGCTATTTAGTAAAACCATCATGGAATGTGACTCGCTTTGAGCATTCGATTGGGGTCATGCTCCTTATTCGGAAGTTAGGAGGCTCTCTTGAAGAGCAAATCGCCGGGTTACTCCATGATGTCTCTCATACCGCTTTTTCCCATGTGATTGATTATGTATTAGCGGAAGAGGAGGAAGACTATCACGAGCAAATTTACGAGCAAGTGATACGGGCTTCCGAGATTCCACACATTTTAGACAAGTACGGCTTTGACTTAGAACGAATCGTCCTTAATCATTCGTGCTGGACTTTACTAGAGCAACCCTCACCGTCTCTATGTGCTGATCGAATCGATTATACACTTCGGGATTTATACACTTATGGTCATATTAACAAACAAGAAGTGGATGATTTTATCGCTAATTTGATTGTTGTAGATGGAATCATTAGCACGTCTTCTGTTGCAGGGGCTGAGTGGTTTGTAAGAGCATACTACAAGGAAGTGATTGATTTCTTTTTAGATCCATTGAACGTATACGGTTCGTCTGTTTTAACATCAGTGCTAAAGAGTGCCGTTGAACGAAAAGCACTAGGCCTAGATGACTTTTTAAAAACAGACGAAGAACTCATGGAGCAATTACAACGATTGAACGATGACTCGATCCAAAAGCAGCTTGCTACCCTCCATCCACACGTTAACGTTCGCGAAAATGAAAATCACTACCATATTCATAAAACGAACAAGCTCCGGCTAATTGATCCTCATGTGTATCTAGATGGAACATTTCAACGAATATCCTCACTCTCTAAACAGGTGAAAAAGTGGAATGAAGAAGCTCAGAGACGAGCGGATCGAGGGGCTTATGTGGAGGTTTTGTCCTCGTAAGGTCATAGTTTAAACTTATTGAAGGGTATAATAAATGATAGCAGGTAATTAAAGGGAAAGAAGTAGGGTGATGAGATGATGGCCATTATACAGTTGAATGAATCTCACTATGACGAAGTTCTTAATCTATCAAGCTATGCTTTTCAATATCCATTGACCCAAAGCGAGAGACAAGAACGTGCGATTATTTTAAAGGAACAAGACATTTACGGTATTTTTCATGATGAACAATTGGCAGCAAAGCTACATATTTATCCATTCCAAATATGGTTTAATGGTCAGAAAATAGAGATGGGTGGTATTGCTGGTGTCGCAACGTATCCTGAATATAGGCGTCAAGGTTTTGTTAAAGATTTGCTGCTTCACTCATTACGAGAGATGAGGCGCAATGGTCAATCCGTTTCGATCCTCCACCCTTTTTCAATCCCATTTTACCGAAAGTATGGCTGGGAGCTTTTTTCTTATTATGTTTCGGTTGACTTTTCAGTTAAGGAGCTAGTTCTTATGGAGGAGCCCTCAGGATATATGAGGCGACGTACCGCTAAGGCTACGCTTGCAGAGCTTCGTACGATTTACGATGAATATGCAAAAACGTATTCAGGGATACTTGATCGCAAGGACTCTTGGTGGCAACAGAAGGTCGTAAACGATTGTGAAATAGCCATTTATTATACTAAAGAAGGAAGCCCTACTGGGTATATTCTTTATCAAGTGAAAGACGCAAAGATGATCATAGATGAGTTTGTAGCCCTCCAACATGAGGCTCGGCTAGGATTATGGAATTTTATTTGTCAACACGATTCAATGGTACAAACGATTACCATTACGTTACAAGAACATGATCCACTGCTATATACTTGCTTGCACGTCAAAGAGCGCATTGAACAAAAGCCCTTCGGCATGGTGAGGATTGTGGATGTTCAGCGTTTTTTAACACAATGTCCATTTTTATTGAAAGAGAATGACGAACCGTTGTTTTTGCATGTTTTGGATAAACAAGCACCATGGAATCGAGGGGTATTTAAATTGACGGAGGGCACTTGTACGAAAGTGGATGAATTTGCAGGGAACCGAGCGGTAGTCATTGAAATAAATCATTTAAGTGCGCTTTTATTCGGATACAAAACAGTGATTGATCTTTTAGCAATTGAAGCTGTAAACGGCCCAGAGGGGGAAATTGAACGGCTTGCGCGGATGATTCCAAGAAGGCGTCCGTTACTTTTTGACTTCTTCTAAACGTTACTGCAAGGGAGCTCCCTTGCAGTAACCATCGCTTTGCCTAAAAAACCGCACGTATTGTACGGCGGATGAAAATATAATTAATGCATATAAGGCAAGTTGTTTCCAAGAGAAGTAATAACATCTTGGCTCACAGCATCAAAGGAGCCAATCGTAAATACACCTAAAACTAATGTCGCAACAAATAAACCTTTTACCATTTTCATGAAGTATTTCCCCTTTCGTGTAGGTTTACAATTAGTATAAACGAAAAATGGGTGGAAAAAAAAAGCGAAAAGAATGAAAATACAGGGTTTTTACGCGATTTCTAAACCAAATTACGGAATTATCTAGTTCTCTTGTATGGGCTTATTAATATATTAATTTTTACTTGGAGGGCTATTATGGAGACATTATCGGTTGGACATAAAATTAAGACGCTTAGACAGTCCTTAGGGTTATCACAGCGCGATTTAGCTGAAGGGATTTGCACTCAAGCGTTAATCAGTCATATTGAAAAAAACAAAACGACGCCTACAGTTGATGTCTTTTTTAATATTGCCAAAAAGCTCGGAGCCCCAGCAGATTATTTCTTGGAAACGCATGACAATTCCTTAGATTATATTTTGGAAGTACAGTACCAAATACGGAAACAAGTGCAAGAGCACAATTATGAGGAAGCACTTAACATTATTAAGACAGAACAGAAAAATCCGATTTTTAACAACAGCAAATATTTGCAATTTTTATTGTGGCATGAAGCGATTTGTGAATATTCTCTAAACAAAAGATATAACGAAGCAGTGGAAGCGATTGAAGAAGCACTTAAACTTACTCATAAAGAAGGGAATTCTTATTCTGAGCGGGAAATTGAAATTTTGATTAGTCTCGCTAACTTTCATGACTCAGAGAAGAAATACAATCTCTCGACAAAAATCTACAAAGACATCAATGATTCTTTAAAGGCATTAAACTATCTATCCGATCGAAAAATTCAACTTCGATTTTTATTTAATTATTCGTTAAACCGAAACAATGTTAAGAGATATAAGGAAGCAATTGATTTGTGTAACAAAGGCATTATTCTTTGTAAGCAGCATGGATTTTTATATTCATTCGGAGAATTCCATTATCAAAAAGGGCAAAACTTGATTGATCTTGGACGAAAAAAAGAAGCAGTGAAGTTTTTAGAAAAAGCAAAAATGATTTTCGACATTCAGGACAACGAGTTGTTTGCTAACATTGCAGATAAGGAGATCAAAAAACTGCAAAAATCGCTAGAAATGACAGTTAGCTAAAAGGCTAACACCATAAAGCAAAAAACCTTTTCTTATGTTTACGACAGGGAAAGGTTTTTCTTATTTTCACTCGATCTCTTTGAAAAACTGTCCGATATATAGAAAGAGGGGATGAAAAATAGTTAGGGGTTATAGAAATGAGGTGAGGGGATTTGAACAACAAAGAGCGATTATTATATGTACAAGACATCTTGCAAAAAGAGACCGATGAGGAGAATGAGTTAACTCTTGAGCAAATTATGACAAAGCTTCATGCTGTCAAAGGTACGGAAGTCAATAAAAAAACGTTGCGTGATGACTTAAATACCCTTAAAGATTCTGGATTATTTCCAATTGTGGTCAAACAAGAAAAGAACGGAGTAGAGAAAACGTACCAACATCGAACGAAATTATTTACCATTCAGGAACTGCGCCTCTTGGCAGATGCTCTTACGACCGCGTCGTTCATCAGCAAAGAAGAGACTGAGCAAATGATTAACAAATTAAAAAAGCTAACGAGTCATAGGCTAGCAGAACATTTGGATAACCGACTAGTGGTACAGCCAGATCGAGGGAGTAGGGACGTTCAAGAGCTCATGAAGACCGTTCACTTACTCCATGATGTGATTAAACACGGTGACATCATTCGCTATCAGTATGGGCAACACAATCTTACGAAAGAATTTACGCTGCGTGAAAATGGGCGTTTTTATACATTAAAATCATATGCACTTATCTGGGATGATCAGAGGTATTATTTAATTGGGGAAGACGAAGAAGAAGGTCTGATTCGTTATGAACGGGTCGATCAAATGTATCATGTGGAACGAACAGGTGCACTTTTCACATGGCCTGAAAAGTTTGATCTTATGGAATGGCTTCACACCCACTCTTCTGTAATGACAGAAGAGAAAGAAGACTTGCAGCTTGAATGTCACCTAGATTCCTTGCAAGACGTATTCGATTGTTTAGGTCTTGATGTAACGATTCAACCGTTAACGGATGAGCGCTTTCTCTTGGCAACGAAGGCTGTCATAGACAAAGGATTGATGGATTGGCTCTTTTCTTTAGGTGGAAAGGTGAAAGTGATTCATCCACCTAAGCTTGCAGAAGAAATTCAACGGGAAGCAACGGCGATTATAGATCAATATCGATTGTTAGCAAATTCATGACAATAAAGTTCGATAGAGGGGGATCATATGGAACGCTGGGAAAAGGTTGGTATATTCGTTCGCGATCATGAAACGGTGACGTTGTTTACAGCTACGGAGCAAGAGACGGAGGAGAGAGATGAAGCTGACAGGCAATACAAATGGATTTACTCATGTTATGGACGGAATGGAAAAGTGAATACGTATAGTCAAGAGGAAGAGCACTTGCTAGATGTTATTGATCAGTTTCATGACAAAGGGTTTTGGGCGTTCATTCCGCTCATAATCGATAAGGACCATACTTATTGGGTAAAACGAGAGATGAATCGAAAATTGGAGAAAATGTGGAAATCACATGGATAACCATTCAAGGGAAAGGTGATGTCAATTGGGCATCGCCTTTTTGTATGCAGGATTTAAACAAATGGTTACCCGAAGGTATATTGTTAAAACGGGGAGGGTAAATGTTTCTGCTTATCATTCAATAACGAACGTCTATAGGGCGTGCCACAATGAAGATAAAACTTTTCTGGAGTCTACTATAAAGGTGATTGCTTACATTAAGAATCAAAGTCGTAAGTCTACCAGCATCTTTTATCGCTTGTTTTTCTTGTGTTTTTATTTTTGTATGATTTATAATAGTGAAAAACTATTATTCGGACTATTGTTCTGAATATCAGAACAAAGGGGGCGGTTTACATTCAAATGAAAAGTACAGTAAAGATTCTTCCACTAGGAGAGTCGGCTTTGCTGGTTCAATTTGGAAAAGAGATAGATCCTCATGTTCAGCGAAAAGTGGATGCCTTTATGACCTTGCTTGAAACGCAGCCATTTCTAGGGATGCTTGAATGTGTACCATCCTATACGAGTGTTGCGGTTTATTACGATATTTTAAAAATAGCGCCCTTGATCGATCATGGTTCCACAGCATTCCAAGTTGTTCGAGAACTTGTTAACGAAAAGCTCAAACAGATGAACGAAGGAACGGTGAAGAAACGAAATATCATAGAAATACCTGTGTGCTATGGAGGGAGCTATGGCCCGGATTTAAAGGAGGTTGCTCAGCATAATCAGCTTAGCCTAGAAGAGGTTGTGAATATACATGCGAGCAAGGAATATTTAGTGTATATGATCGGCTTTGCTCCTGGATTTCCTTATTTAGGGGGAATGTCAAAGCGAATCGCAGCTCCTCGGAGGAAGGAACCGCGGACGCTTATACCAGCTGGTTCTGTCGGGATTGCTGGCGAACAAACAGGTGTTTATTCCATTGACACACCTGGAGGTTGGCAAATCATTGGAAAAACCCCACTCTCTTTATTTCGACCAACAGCAAAACAACCAAGTCTTTTGCAGGCGGGGGACTTTGTTCGCTTTCAACCAATTACAGAGAAAGAATTTATTCGTTTGGAAGGTGAGGAGGCATGAGCATGACAATTTTTCGACCAGGTCTGTTAACTACGATTCAAGACCTTGGTCGAACGGGGTATTTAAAGTACGGTGTCATTGTTAGTGGCCCGATGGATGAATATGCTCACCGAATGGCCAACCTACTTGTCGGGAATGATGAAAAAGCGGCACTTTTAGAAATGACATTTATCGGTCCGACGATTCAATTTACGTCTGATCAGCTGATCGCGATGACAGGTGGGGACTTGTCTCCTACGATTGACGGCCACTCCGTACCGATGTATCGTCCTGTATTTGTAAAAAAAGGAGCCGTTCTATCTTTTGGACGTTGTAAAACAGGCTGCCGATCCTATTTAGCGATTGGCGGCGGAATCGATGTACCAAAGGTCATGAACAGCAGGAGTACCTATCTTCGTGCAAAAATTGGTGGTTTTCAAGGAAGGGCGTTAGTCGAAGGAGATGAACTTATATGCGGAGCTCCACCGGAGCAGACAGAAAGACTAGTGAAAACATGTCAAAAGGGAATCGTCCATTCGTTCGCGACAACTAAATGGAGCGTCGTATCTTCGCAACGGAGTAGGGATGGAGCCGAAAAGGTGGTACGGGTAACCGTTGGTTCACATTATGAACAGTTCTCAGAGGCTAGTCAGCATAAGTTTTTTTCCGAAACGTTTCAGGTTACTTCAAAATCGGATCGGATGGGTTATCGTTTGAAAGGCCCAACTCTTGAACGTCTAGAAGAACAGGAGTTAATCTCGGAACCGATTTCGGTTGGGACGATTCAAGTGCCTGCTGACGGAAACCCAATCATTTTGATGGCTGATCGGCAGACAACAGGGGGCTATCCTCGAATCGCCCATGTCATTGCCGTGGATTTACCGATTATTGCACAAGCCAAGCCTGGAGCAGCCATTCGTTTTCAACAAGCGTCGCTAAAAGAGGCAGAGCGACTATACATACGACGAGCACGTGAATTTAACGAGCTTAAGACAAGCATTTATTTACAAACACGCTAAATTATTTATGTTGCAAGCCAGCCTAATTGCTTGGAAATGCTCTTCGCTGCATTTTTCAGAGTCACCTTCAACGTAGATAAACGCTCCTCTGTGACACGAATGTCAGGACCTGCGATGCTAATACCGGCAACAATCGTTCCAGAATGATCATAAATTGGGGCGGCGATTGCTGTCGTATTGTTTTCCAATTCTGAATGACTGATCGCAACACCCGTTTGTTGCGTTTCGGAAATACGCTCTTTTAATAGGAGCTTATCGGTAATTGTCCCGTCAGCTAATGGTATTAGCTCAACACGCTCTAGATAAGCTGTTTGCTCCTGCTCTGGTAAAAAAGAAAGAATCACTCTTTGACATGCTCCGGCATATAATGGTGCCCGTCGTCCCACCTTTGTAAAAAGACGCACTGGATGTAGCGTGTCCAGCTTTTCGATATAGATGGCCTCGTCGCCATCGCGAACTGTGAGGTGAACGGCCTCTTCCACTTGATTGCGCAACGCTTCCATAATAGGGAAGGCTACTTGACGAAGATCCAGCCTATCTGAAACCAATTGACCCAACTCTAGGAACACGACACCTAGCTCGTAGGCTCCATCATGTCTTTTCTGAAGAAAGCCCATTTCTTCCAAAGAATTGATCATACGGTGAACGGATGTTTTGGGCATCCCTGATTGTTTTACCATCTCTTGTAGGGTGAGGGTTGGATAGGTACGAAAGAGGTTAAGGAGGTTCATGGATTTAATTACGGTTTTATTTTTTTCTTGCATTGTATGCCTCCGAAGAATGATCATTACTTATCATTCTACTAAACGGAATAGAGACTGTCTAGACAACTAGCGAAAGGGTGAAATGAATGAAACAAGAGCTTATGGAAAAAGAATTGACAAAGAAACGAAGGTTGACCGCGATGATGGGAGCCACGTTTCTCATGGCTACTTCAGCCATTGGACCGGGCTTTTTGACCCAAACGGCCGTATTTACTGAACAGTTACTTGCTAGCTTTGCTTTTGTTATCCTCGCATCGATTATCCTCGACATCGGGGCACAGCTGAACATATGGCGCATCATTGCCGTAACGAAAATGAAAGGTCAAGACATTGCCAATACCGTTTTGCCTGGGCTCGGATATGTTGTTGCTTTTTTCATTATCCTTGGTGGATTAGCGTTTAACATCGGAAACGTTGCTGGAGGGGGACTTGGCTCGAATGCATTGCTTGGGATAAGCCCAACGGTGGGAGCTATTTTAACAGGAGTTATTTGTATTATTATTTTTCTATTAAAGGAAGCCCAAGTGGCTATGGATAAAATTGTCCGTTATCTTGGGGCTCTCATGATTTTGCTAACAGCATATGTGATGATCGTAAGTAAGCCACCGTACGGTGAAGCGCTTGTTCGTTCCGTTGTTCCACTTGAAATTGATTTTCTTGCGATTGTAACTCTAGTTGGTGGTACGGTTGGCGGTTATATTACGTTCGCTGGTGGTCACCGTTTATTAGAAGCAGGGATATCGGGAAAGGAAAATTTACGGCAAGTAACGAATACAGCGATATCAGGAATTGTCGTCGCCTCTGTCATGCGGATTATTTTGTTTCTAGCGATTTTAGGTGTCGTTGTTGCGGGGTATACACTCAACCCAGACAACCCTACGGCAGATGTGTTTAAGCATGCGGCCGGAGAAATCGGCTACCGTTTGTTCGGTCTCGTGTTCTGGGCGGCTGGAATTACTTCTGTCATTGGGGCTGCGTATACGTCCGTGAGCTTTTTGACGACCTTTCATCCGAGTATTGAGCGAAACAAAAACTATTGGACGATCGGGTTCATTGTCTTTTCCACATCAGTCTTCGCTCTTGTTGGACAACCAGTCACTCTACTCGTGTTAGCCGGGGCCTTTAACGGGTTGATCTTGCCATTAACACTTGGCTGCATTTTGCTTGCTGCCCATCAGAAAAAGATTGTAGGTGATTATAACCATCCGATCTGGCTAACGATTTTGGGGGCCATCGTTGTCATACTCACGCTATTTTTAGGTATTCGCACATTGATGCAAATGATACCACAGCTATTTTAACTTAAAGAGGTGAAGCGAAAATGCAGCGTGTAGATTTGAATAGTGATCTTGGTGAAAGCTTTGGCGCATATACGATTGGTCAGGATGATCGTGTCCTTGAACATGTGACTTCTGCCAACATTGCTTGTGGCTACCATGCTGGAGATCACAATGTCATGGCGCGTACGGTCAAGCTCGCGGCTGACAAGGGAATGGGAATTGGCGCTCATCCTGGCTTTCCCGATTTACTCGGGTTTGGCAGACGAAACATCCAAACAGATCATAAAGATATTTACAACTTTATCGTGTACCAAGTCGCTGCACTAAACGGTTTTTGCCAGTTGCATCGTGTACGGATGCAGCATGTGAAGCCTCATGGGGCTCTTTATAATATGGCAGCGAAAGACCGCGTGATCGCCGAGGCGATTGCCGAGGCCATTTACGATATTGATCCTAGCTTAATTTTATTTGGTCTTTCCGGAAGTGAGTTAATAAAGGCTGGGAAAAAGCTCGGTCTAACCGTTGCCAATGAAGTGTTCGCTGACCGTACGTACCAACCCGATGGCACACTGACGCCGAGGAGTGAAGCGAATGCCCTGATCAAAGAAAGTGAACGAGCGACCGAACAAGTGATTCAAATGGTGAAAGAAAGCAAGGTAATCGCTGTCGACGGAAGTCACATTCCGATTGAGGCAGATACGATTTGCGTACATGGTGATAGTCCAACCGCCCTTTCATTTATTGAGCGATTGCACGCACAATTACAGGTAGAAGGTGTGACGGTCACAAAGGTTAGCGATTTTTTATTTAAATGACAACCGTTTGGAAGATTCCACAAAGGTGGAGTCTTTTTTACTTTTAAGAACGGTAAAGAACAGTACTAGAGTATAGAAACCTTTTGTAGTTAAGCCATTAGTGATCTCTTCTTTGAGAGCACTCTTTTAGTATCTTGAACGTGTGAACAAATCGGAACATTTATAGACAATGTGAGACGTAACAGTGTTGCTAGTTTTGTAAAAGCCTGTAGAGATGCAGGCTTTATTGTTGGCACAACTTTTGCAAGAAACAAAATGTAGAAGCACTTTTTTGAAAGCGCTTCATAAAAAGGTGAGGTGATAAAGATGAAGACAGTGGAACAGACAAGTCCAACAATGACAAGTGAGAAGGCGAGGTGGATTTATCAAAAAATGGTGGAGATCAGAATGTTTGAGGATCGAGTCCATGACATTTTTTCTAAAGGAGAGATTCCAGGATTTGTTCATCTGTATGCAGGTGAAGAAGCGATTGCTGTTGGTCTATGCGCTCATTTAGATCACAACGATTACATTACGAGCACACACCGGGGGCACGGTCACTGTATTGCAAAAGGGTGTGAACTGGATGGGATGATGGCTGAGATTTACGGTAAAAGCACAGGCCTTTGTAAAGGAAAAGGAGGTTCCATGCATATCGCCGATTTAGATCGAGGGATGCTCGGAGCTAATGGAATTGTTGGTGGCGGCTTTACCCTTGCAGCCGGGGCTGCCTTAACAGCGAAATTTAAACAGACCGGAGGAGTCGCCGTCTGCTTTTTTGGAGATGGGGCGAACAACCAAGGTACGTTTCATGAAGGGATTAACTTAGCCGCAATATGGGATTTACCCGTTGTATTCGTCGCGGAAAATAACGGCTATGGAGAAGCGACACCTTTCCATTATGCTTCTGCTTGTGAACAGATTACTGATCGCGCAAAAGGTTACAACATACCAGGTGTCAAAGTGGACGGCAAAGATGTGGTCGCTGTCTATGAGGTTGCACGTGAAGCAGTTGAGCGAGCCCGTCGAGGAGAAGGGCCGACGTTAATTGAATGTATAACTTACCGCAACTACGGTCATTTTGAAGGCGATGCACAAACGTACAAAACAGGTAGAGAGAAAGAGGAGCACACGGAAGAACGGGATGCCATTACACTTTTCGAAAAGTATGCGCTAAGCAATAATCTCCTGACGGAAGAAGCGATCCAAACGGTACGACACGAGGTGGAACAGTCGGTCGATCGAGCAGTAGATTTTGCAAACGCGAGTGACTATCCACAACCAGAAGAGCTGTTAACTGATGTGTATGTTTCTTACGATCACGAAGGGAGGAACGGATAATGACAAGAAAAATCAGCATGTCGAATGCTATTAATGAAGCCATGCAATTAGCGATGCGTCAAGATGAACATGTCATCTTATTAGGAGCGTCCGGACAAAATTAATTTCTGCTTGGTTGATAGCGATTTTTACAGAAGAACTAGCGTAGAAAAAAATTAAATTAGGCTAAGAGCGGAGAGTGAGTTTACATTTTTTTGAAATTATATTAAAAAAGGGCAGACTATCCCCTTGAGGTTGTATGGATGGATAATTTCCATATATTGGTTTTAAGTGGATTCTCTATTATGCCGATAATTTCGTCCAGCCTCGATATAGTTGCCCAGTTCCTTGAACAGACATATAAGCCAAGGCATGTGCAGTGATCATACATCGATCGACATGAGCTTCGACTGCCAAGCGACCTCTTTTATGTACTCTTCGCATACTAAGTCCGTCTTTGGCAATTCCAATAACACGCTCTATCGCAGTTCGTTCTGCGTATTTCTTTTTGAACGATTGGAGGTGTTGTGGGAACTCCGTATCAATTTGTGGTGTCATCGATTGATGGATACGAAGCGTTCTACCAGTTTTCGCGCCATTACAGCATTGAATATGCTGTTCATTCGAACAGGAAAGTCCTTCTTGCTTGTATTTTGGATCAAAGACTGGGCAAGTCCAAACATAGTGTTCTTTTGCTTCATCCAACCCTTTCAATTGTAACTTATGGCCACTAATACAATGAGGAACACCATACCTATCCAGCTTGGTCATGCCACAAGATTCAAGTGCTTTATCTTGAATTTTACGTGGATTTATGGGAGCCAATAGCTTTGCTTTAAGAATGGATTTTGTGTGTTGTTGATTGTCCGCTGATTGATAAATCCCATCTGCGCTCACGTATTGCACTGTTTTTAGGAACTCTTCAGGAAGATCTTCCGTTACCTTTTCCAAAGTGGGTTCTAGTGTTTTTGCATCATGTTCGTCTCCTTTAAACACACTTCTGGACAAAGGAAGTTCAGACTCTACACCACAGACCAAGGAGATTTTATGTGCAATGTACGTGACGGTATTGCTTTTTCTCATCACGCCTACGTTATCATCCGTAGGAATCTTTGGGCAATGACATGGCTCAGAATGGCTACATTTCTTCATTTTATGGACAGTGGCTTCCGCATCTACATGGGTGGTATCTACAGCGAGTTGTTCTTCTTTTCCTACGATACCGTGAAAAAGATTGTAGCTCACCATAAGTTGCCGAGCTTTCTCCCAAAGTCCGTTTTCAATCATGATCTGATCAAAACGTTCAAATGTTTTCAAGGATGGTCGTGTATCAAAACCACAGACCATCCGGAAGTCAGAGTTCCCAATAACTTGAAGGTGTACACTGGAAACCATTACTTCCACATAGAGGAGTGGAGCCAAGAGGAAAGCTTTTAATAAAGCATAAAAGTTCACTCCTTTTCGTCCTTTGGCAGATCTCGTAGGCAATGTGCTCAAGTCCTGTGGAATATCTGGAAATAATTCTGTTGAAGATGGGGCTGCATCCGTTGAAGTTCGTTTTTTAAAATGATATTCAAACCGTGCTTGGAGAAATTCTTGTTCAATGGGAGAGAACACCTCCTCCCAAGGAAACTCCAACCCTAATTTAACATAAGGAAGGTGACGTAAAGAAGAAAATGAATCTTCTGTAAATGAAAAAGAAGGTTGAAGATAGATTACATTTGAATAAGATTTTGGTATGATAGAGGTAGTCATAATGAACTCCTTTCGTGATAGTTGCTAGATACTTCTATTCTACCAAAGGAGCACCATTATGGCTTTTCTTTTTGCCTGAATGATCAAAGTTTCCGTTTTCCATAAAAATCCTGTAAATAACTAGAATGACGATATGGTGAAATGGCTGATTATGGCCAAAAATCGCTAAAATTGAGGTTTGACAAAACATAAAGAACTTGATCACGTAAAAAGGTATGGGAACACATCTATAGTAGCAAATTGAATGGAATCAGTAATATCAAGGGTTACAGAAATTTGTCCTGTGGCTC
>NZ_SNUY01000024.1:50592-53883 GCF_004376175.1 Halalkalibacterium halodurans
AAATCGCTAAAATTGAGGTTTGACAAAACATAAAGAACTTGATCACGTAAAAAGGTATGGGAACACATCTATAGTAGCAAATTGAATGGAATCAGTAATATCAAGGGTTACAGAAATTTGTCCTGTGGCTCTAGGAGAAGATGTGGCAGGTGGTGCAGAGGTGGATCATTTGCAAGACGATGAAGCATGGGGCGGCGTCTTTGGGGTGACGAAGGGGCTCGTACAGGAATTTGGTAGAGACCGCGTTCTTGATACACCGATCTCTGAGGCAGGCTATGTTGGGGCAGCAATGGCCGCTGCGGCAACAGGGTTACGGCCGATCGCTGAATTAATGTTTAATGACTTTATTGGCAGTTGTTTAGATCAAGTGCTGAACCAAGGGGCTAAGCTAAGGTATATGTTTGGTGGTAAAGCGCAAGTACCTGTAACGATTCGCACGATGCATGGGGCTGGATTTCGCGCGGCGGCGCAACATTCGCAAAGCCTTTATGCAATGTTCACGGCGATGCCAGGCATTAAAGTCGTCGTTCCTTCTACTCCTTATGACGCGAAAGGCTTGCTGCTTTCTGCTATTGAAGACAATGACCCTGTTATCTTTTTTGAAGATAAGACGCTTTATAACACAATGGGTGAGGTTCCTGAGGGACATTATACCATTCCGCTCGGAAAGGCAGATATAAAGAGAAGGGGGGATGATCTATCGGTCGTGGCGATCGGCAAGCAAGTCCACACGGCTTTAACAGCTGCTGATCAGCTTGCAAAGAAAGGAATTGAAGTTGAAGTGATAGACCCGCGAAGTTTATCACCGCTAGATTCTGAGACGATCTTAACGTCAGTAGAAAAAACGAATCGACTCATCGTCATCGATGAAGCGAATCCAAGGTGTAGCATGGCTACCGACATTGCTGCTCTTGTGGCTGATGAAGGATTTGATTTCTTGGATGCACCGATTAAGAGAATTACAGCACCTCATACGCCAGTACCGTTCTCACCTCCATTAGAGGATCTATACTTGCCGACACCGGAAAATGTCATTCAGGCCGTATCAGAACTATTAGGAAATTCATCTTTACAAAGCGTATAGGGGGAACTTCGATGGCTGTTGAAGTAGTCATGCCAAAGTTAGGTATGTCGATGAAAGAAGGAACCATCTCGGTTTGGAATAAAAAAGAGGGGGACATGGTCGCAAAAGGCGAAGCGATCGTGAGCATTCAATCGGAAAAAATTGAGACAGAGATCGAGGCACCGGCAGGTGGTACTTTACTTAAAGTCGTTGTGCAGGAGGATCAAAGCGTTCCTCCTGGCACAGTCATTGGTTATATTGGAGAACCAAATGAACAGTTAGATCAATCCAAATCACTTGAAAAACAGCAGGCCGACTCTCATGCTGAAAAAGCGACGGAAGGAGCCGTTTTTGACGTGAAAAAGCCTTCTTCTAAAGGAGCCACAGTGAGTAGTTCGCCTGTTGCAAGAAAGATGGCCCTAAAGGCAGGGATTAATCTAGAGAACATAGTAGGAACAGGACCAGGGGAAAGGATTACGAAGGCTGATGTGGAAAAAGCCATTGCTGAGCAGAGGGTGGAACCAAGTGAAGCGAAACGATCGAATTCGGACGTTACAGAGAAGGGGATGCAAGACGGGGCCAAAATCACACCTGCGTCGGCCATGAGACAGGTGATCGCTACGCGGATGCACGGTAGTTTAATGCAATCAGCTCAGCTGACGATGAATATGAAAGCGGATGTAACGGACCTTATGGCTTTACGAGAGGAAGTAAACCACACTGTTCAAACACGATACGGGATGAAATTAACGGTAACTGACTTCATTGCCCGTGCTGTCGTACTCGCGTTACAAGAACATTCAAACATGAACAGCGCCTACATTGATGAGCATATCGTTACTTATGAATATGTCCATCTTGGGATGGCTGTCTCACTAACTCAAGGCTTAGTTGTCCCGGTCGTTCAACATGCCGAAGCCTTATCTGTGGTTGAGCTTTCAAAGCAGATTAAATCGTTGTCAGAGCAAGCTCGTACAGGAAAACTCCAAAGTGATCAACTGACAGGCTCCACATTTACGGTCACCAACCTTGGTATCTACGGTGTCGATCACTTTACGCCGATTTTGAACCCGCCTGAGGCTGGTATTTTAGGGGTGGGGGCGGCAACGGATGCACCCGTTTTTCAAGGTGGCGATTGGCAAACGAGAACCATGCTACCGCTTAGCTTAACGTTCGATCATCGAATCGTTGACGGGGCTCCTGCTGCCGAATTTCTACAAACGATAAAACAATTTTTAGAAAAACCCACTCACCTACTTTTGTAGAAAGGAGATTCCTATGGATAGAGTTGCGATCGTTGGAGGAGGACCAGCCGGGTATGTGGCGGCAATTACAGCCGCCCACCGGGGAAAGCAAGTGACTTTAATTGAGCAAAAAAAATTGTCTCTTCACCACTTTCTGTGGTACACGCACAATTCCAGAAATAAAGTTAGCGAGATTAGATACTAATCTAGTCGAACTCCTTCATCTTCTTAGCCACCATTCAGTTGGTAGGTTGAAAGCGGTCAAGTGGGTTCCTTGATGGGTTTCAACCTACCAACTACCCTTTGGCTAGCTGATGAAGGAATTTGTAAGCTGTTAAGCTGCCTGTTTTTCATTAGTTTTTCCCGTACACTCCAAAAATACACGTAAGCGAAATCGTTGGATATTTCGAAAGCCATATGCTCGCCTTTTGATGTTTTTAATTTTATGGTTTGTTCCTTCAATTCGACCATTAGTGTACGGAGTGAGAAAGTACTGAAGGATAGATGCTTTCCACTTCTCCAGTGTTCTGGCAACCTCTTGATAAGCTCTAAATGGGCTTGCTTTTGCTTCATTGATCCAGTTATCTAATAGTTCTTCAGCTGTGTCATAGTCACTGGCTTGGTAGAAGTCACGGAATGATTCTTTTAAGTAGTAAGCCAAGGCCAATTCATCATGTTCGTCGAGCCATCCTTCTAGCTGTTGCTTTTGTTGTTCAGTTAGATTTTCGTAGCCTTTTAATAAGGCAAATCTACCTTTTTTAAGTGTTGGAAACCGTTTTCTAACTTGATCTAAAGCTTGAGTCACTTTTTGAACGACATGGTATTTATCAATGACAAGACAAGCAGCTGGAAATAGCGTTTGGATGGCTTTATGGAACGGCTTCCACATATCGACGACAACCGTTTCTACACACGACTGAGAGAGTAAGTTCTTTGTTAAAAGGAGTTGAGTGGATTCAAAGCTTCGGTTCTCTTCCATCGCTA
>NZ_SNUY01000025.1 GCF_004376175.1 Halalkalibacterium halodurans
TCATTAAAGTGGCTAGTAAATTAGTGAAATCAGGACGATCCCTTCATTTTAAATTGTCCTCTAGTTTTGTATACCAAGATTTTTTCTGGAAAGTACTTCAGCGGATTCAACAGCTAAAGCTAGGATAAAATCAAAAAATCCTGTTTTTTAAAACACGATTTAAGACCAAGGGAGAAGTATGCCCACAAACAGGCATTTTTCCGCTCCTCATTCTAGAAAGATGCTTTTCAGAAGAAAAATAACCATGATTCTTTCAAAGGGATCGGGAATCTAATCGTTTTTGGCCTAAAACCCTGATTTATGTTCGAGGTATGAATAATTCAGGATCAATTATCCTTTTTTTCATTTATCTTTCGCCTTTTTACCTTTTTTCGTTTTCCACGTATCCATTTCACCATATCCTTTGCGGTACGATCCTTCTCAAGGACCGAAGGATAGTGACCAAACTCCGGGGCTACCTCTTCTTGAAACCATCTACTCTCTCTTGCTTGGAGACGATACCGTTTTTTCACGTAGTTCCCTCCTTTCAGTTAGGTCGATCACTTAGAAAACCTCGCCTGTCGACCAGTTTTTATTGACTAGAGACGATCGTTTCCTTTCGTGTAAAATATAAAAAAGCTAGCCATCGTTAGTATGCACACGAACAATGGCTAGCATGTTTAAGACTTATCAGAATGCTGATCGATTTGATAAATGAACGCAAACAGCTCCGCTACTACCTCATATAGCTCCTCAGGTATCGTTTCGTTAATTTCTAGCTGGCCTAGTAGCTCCACAAGAGAAGGATCTTTTTGGATCGGGACTTTCGCTTCTTCTGCTCGTTTAATCAGTTCATCTGCTACAAGTCCTTTCCCCTTTCCAATGATGCGGGGGGCTTTTTCCTTTTCTCGGTTATAGCGAACAGCCATTGCTTGCCTTCGTTCCTCATGTTGCCTCATATGCGTACGTCCACCCCTTGATAGCCTATTTTCTCCGGAGATTGCCACGAAATGGCGTTCTTTTTTTCAGTCTCAATCTCTTTCCAGACGAGGGAGGACAAGCTATAGTCTTGCCGTTCTAATCCGCTTTTTAAGACAGGTAATAACCCGCTCATTAACAAGGTAGGCTTCGGGTGTTCATTAAAAATCGTAACAGCTAAAATCCGATGCTGGATTTGTACATCGACGATTGTTTCCTTCAAATGCGCTAACGATAAATAAAACAATATTCGACAATGGTCGGGACTTAGCTGACCGTCCGCCTGCCGTTTTCCTTCCCATTGAATCGTCAAATCGGTCTGGAAACTGCCAAGCATAAGCGGAAGCTGAATCGCCGTTTGCGTGATCGGCCCCGACGTTTCACTCGCTACAAGCTGATGCCCCGTTACTCGGTTTAATACCGCTTCGAGCCGTTCTTTCATTTTTGGCGAAAGTTCTTGCTGCATGAGCTGGAGCAGCAAGCCTTTCATCCGATCGTTGGCGAGTGGATCTGTTCCTTGTTGAAAGCTTTGTCCTACTTCTCGCTCATATTGCAAACCGAGCGCTTGTAAAAGACGAATGAGTTGGGCTGCGATTGGCGAGCTCGTCCCTGTCCCTCCTATCTGCTGCTGAGGGGAGGAAAGCTGAAAGGAAGTGGTCCACGCAAGCTGCTCCTCTCGAGATAGATTCACTCCGTTTCCCGATAAGAAGGAGGTGATCATAGCTGGAGTCACCTTTGAGCCCAAAAGCTGAACTAACGCGATCAGTTGTTGGCTACCTTTTTCTCCAGGTGGGATGCTCCCTTCTGCCATTAGTCGCTGAAATAACTCCCTCGGTGCCAACTCCCGAACCATTTCATTCGTTAATGTCGGCCATAGTTGCTGCACGATTTCACGGTTTTCCGGTCGCATGAGCGCTTGCTGGAACCGTGAGAAGAACGACTCTCTCGTTTCTCCTTGATTCATGATACCGAGACGGTTAAGAAGTTGAACAGCTCCTTCACGAACGGACGGCTCAAGTCGATCATTTGCTACCATAGACAAAAGCTCAATGACCGGTGAACGTCCTTGAGGAATCTTCCCGTCTTGCATTAACGCCTCCATTCGTGCACCGTATGATTCAAGCTGGGGGTGAGCGCGAAGTTGCTGGATGAGCTCTGTTAGCTGAGATGATAACGGAGGGCCTTCTTGAAGGGCACGGTAGGCAGAAAATGTTTCAGAGGTTATCGGCAGCTGTCGCAAGAGCATTCCTTGTAATAACCGAACACCTTCCTCATTTAACATTCCAGCAGTCGTTAAGATTGGAGCTCCTGCTTCAATCGTCCCTTTCGTAAACGGCATTCGCATCCCCGTTAGCTGACTAGCCAACCATTCATTCGTTTTCGTCTGGGCTAGGCCTAGCTGTTGAAGCAGTTCCTTGATCATTCCCGCCTGATCTCCCTGTACGGGGAATGGTTGCTGTGACAATACTTTTAGCCGCGGAACACCACTGCTTTCTTCTTGCACTTGAAAAAAATAGTCCTTTCCAGCAGATAGGGCTGCTTCTAATCTTGCCGTTAACGTCATTCGTCCGAGCTGCAAAGCGACGAGGTTATTCGGAAACAGCTTAACGATCTTTCCTTTGACAACTTGCCCCTGTGAGAGCTGAATCGTTCTTGGTGCTTGTGTTCGTTCGGTTTGAGAAAACGCCGATCCTTGAACGAGCATTCCCCGACCCCCCTATAAAAAAATTACGATGTTTGTCTAGTAGCCGCTGTTTCCTGGACAGGCCTGAAAGAACGGCGGTGCTCCGGTGTAATTCCGTGTGCGTTCAAGGCCGCAAGATGTTCTTCTGTCCCGTAGCCGACGTGGCGCTCGAATCCGTATTCAGGATAACGGTTGGCCAAATCGGCCATGTAACGATCGCGCGTCACTTTCGCTAGTACCGAGCTTGCAGCGATGGACAAGCTTTTTTGGTCCCCTTTTATTAACGATTGTTGCGGGAGGGAGAGGGGCAAGTTCATCGCATCAAGCAGGAGCGCGTCTGGATTGACAGATAGCTGGTCGATGGCGCTCATCATCCCTTGTTTCGTCGCCTGATAAATACTCACCTCATCTATTACAGTAACAGGTACAATCGCCACACTCCACGCGAGCGCCACTTCCTTTATCCGATCATAAAAAGACTCCCTTGTCTCTTTTGCTAGCTTTTTAGAATCGGTCAAACCTGGAAGCTGGACGTCTTTTGGCAAAATAACAGCTGCGGTCACAACCGGCCCAGCCAACGGCCCCCTCCCAACTTCGTCCAAGCCTGCTACATGCTCATATCCTTTGGCCCAAAGATCTTTCTCGTACGCGAGCATCTCTTCATGCTCCATCCAAAGGGCCTTCTCCTTTTCTAATTGACGTTCATAGCGTTTCAGGGCACTTTGCACCCCTTTTCGTTCATCAGCCTTTAGCATCGCTAAAAAGGTTTCATCGATTGACGCATCCCCTTGACGTAACAGTGCGTCAATTTCTTTTATCGATAACCGTTTGCTCACGGGTAGCCACTCTCCTTATGTATGGTATCGGCGTATTTTATGTCTGTTTTTACCCACCGACGTAAGGTTTTAATTGATCGAGAAAAAACCGTCTAGTGACTTGCCACTAAACGGTCTTTCCCGGCACTTCAAGTGTGATTCTTCCGAGCGTCCCTGCCCGTAATTCCCGTAAAATCATTTCTGCTGTTTTATCGTAGTCGATGTAACCACCAGACAATAAATGGCCTCGTTTTTTCCCGATCGCATCAAACAATGTGACACCGTCTTTCGGAAGCTCATTTAGTTTGTAACGATCCATTAGGCGATCTGGATACATCTCCCGCATGTAACGAAGGACAAATAATGCCACATCCTGAAAGTCTAACAGCTCGTCCTTGATCGCACCAGTCGCAGCTAACCGAAAGCCTGTTGCTTGATCATCGAACTTCGGCCATAAAATTCCCGGAGTATCTAGAAGTTCAAGCTCTTTTCCGACCTTGATCCATTGCTGCTGTTTCGTAATACCTGGACGATCGCCGACTTTGGCGATTCGTTTCGATGCGAGCCGATTAATAAGCGTTGATTTCCCTACATTCGGAATTCCTAAAATCATCGCACGAATGGCGCGTGGCTTCATTCCTTTTGCTCGCTGCTTTTCGATCAAGGCTTGGGCCAATGTTTGACATGCTGAAGAGATTCGGGAAACCCCTTGTCCGGTCTGGGCATTGATTGGAAGGACGGTCGCTCCGCCTTCTTCAAAAAAGCGGGTCCATTCCTTTGTTTTGCTCGGATCGGCTAAATCGTCTTTATTTAACAAGACGAGGCGCGGCTTATGAGCAACAATTTCGTCCATCATCGGGTTGCGTGACGATAACGGTACCCTTGCATCCAATAGCTCAATCACGACGTCGATGAGCTTTAGCTTTTCCGTTACTTCCCGGCGCGCCTTTGCCATATGTCCTGGAAACCATTGAATGGTCATAGATTACGCTCCCTCAATAAAGTTTAATTTTCTCGCTAATACTCGTGTATTCTCCAAATTTCACTAACACCAAATAGTAATCTCACCAGTACTACTGGATAGAAGTAGAACGAATTAAAATTTCTTACAGGGGATAATCCATCCTAACGTCCAAACTGGTATAGTTTGGTAATTGAGTAGTATGACCGTGCCTATAAATCTCCACGCTACTCACGGTCGCTAACCCTCCCATGTCTCTCCGGATTGGTATCCATACCTTCCTTCGTCCTGCGTATCCATGAGGTGGAGGTCGGATAAGCTCCTTTGCTGGGTCATAAGCCCGTATGGTGAAAATAAACTCCGACTCTGCACTATTGGTGTTTGTTATTTGTAAGTATACAGATGATGCACGGCTTTACATGGAGTGGCGGGCATGGTAGGCTTCCTTAGCCATGGGCGAATCATTGGATGACTCGCCGCTTCGCCAAGGAGCCATGCCCGCAGAGGCTCCGTGTCAAGCCACTTTGGGTGATCTGCTTTCTAAGGTTACACTGCCTGTAATCCATCCATTTGAGGAATATCTTTTATTAATCTTGAACCATCAAATTCACACTGTTTTTGACCAATGACAAACAACACACGTAGTAACTTACAACACAAGGCAATCAAAGATTGTTGCTTTTTCAAAGGGCGTTCAGGGCGTTTGGTGTAATAGTGATGCAGGGCTTTAAATGTTGAATTATGGGCGACAAGGGGACGAATCGCTAAATATAAGGCTCGGCGTAATCGTTTCCTTCCTCGCTTTGTAATCCTTGTTTGCCCTTTAAATTTACCTGAACTGTGCTCACGTAATGATAGCCCTGCTAAGTTCACTAATTGTTGAGGATGAGAGTACTTTGAAATGTCCCCAACTTCCGCAAAGAATAATCCAACAGTCACCGCCCCTAAGCCTGGAATTTTCATCATTTGTTGGGCACCAGGTAATGTTTCAACGATGGCTTCTAATTCCTGATCCAACTCTTCTAATTGCCGCTTAAAAAGCTCATACTGCTCAATAAGATTCTTCAGTTCACACTTGGCAAATTTCAAGCCTACTTCAATTCCAATGCTCTTTTTGGCTGTTTCTACAAGCTTCGTTGCGCGCTTAATGCCAACTCCTCGTTGGACATACGGTTTCCATTCTTGAAGAACCCTCTCTGGTGTCTTTTTATGAATATCAGAGGGGAACGGAAACAGCTTTAGGGTACAGAGAGCGGCTTTGCCTTCCCAATCTCCAAACACATCGAAAAACTCTGGAAAGTAGCGTTGAATCACATTTTGAATGCGACCTTCTGTGATCATTAATTGTTCAGTAAGCTGATCTCGAATTTTTACGCATTCTCTTAGTTCCGCATATATGCCATCTAAGAGGTTTGGTACAGAGTATCGCCCATCTTTGATTAACTGGGCGATCACTTTTGCGTCTTTCGTATCGTTTTTCGTTGGAGAATTGTCATCAAGTTCTTTACTTTTCTTAACGTGCATTGGGTTCACGACGACAAAGTCGTAACCTTTTGCCGTTAGATAGTAAGCAAGACTCTTCCAATAATGTCCTGTTGGTTCTACGCCAAAAATGACGTGATTCTTCTTGTGTTTTTCTTGGTGTTGCTTTACCCACTCAACGAGGGCTTCAAAGCCAAAGATTCGATTTTCAAAGATCAAACGCTTTCCAAAGTCTAATCCACGATCATCTTGAGCACGTGCGACATGTTTGTCTTTGGCAATATCAATGCCAATAATGAGTGTTGATGGTGTGATTTGCGAGATTTTGTGATTTTGAGTATAATTCATTACGAGTCCTCCTTGGTTACTAATTTAAGGGTCCATTTTTGCTTCGAAGCTTTGGACACCTCGTATAATACCAAGAGGGCTCTTTTTTGTTCAATCCTCAAATTTCTTCATTACAGGAATGCTCCTTTCTATAGAACAATGTCGTATGTATTCATTATGAGAAAAAGGAGCTTTTTTACACTTTAAAAAGGTTCACTTTTGCATGGACTAAAGTATAAGAAAAAATCGCTTTCGCTAAAGAACTTGGCGATAAGCCAAGCTTTTCTCATAAGCTCCTGCTTTCAGATCTATGTACATGGGATGCTTTATAAAAAGTCCGTGCACCTTAAAAAGGATACCACTGGCGAAAAATGGTGTCAACGGGCGGCAGATCCGATCGTTTCGAAGCTCTGTTTAGTTCAATCATAGGTAAGTACCAACGGTTGCGGAATGAAAGGACCTCTGTATGAGGCTCTAATATCAATGTGGAAGAATAACGCCAAAATAATAGATCATAAAGGCTGCTGAGAAAAGGTCTTCCCCGAGTAAAACATAGAAATCAATTACTGAACCCTTTAATTCTGAATGGCTATGAAAAATAACATAGATTGTAGCTATTCTTTTGGATTGGTAGCTTTAGTATACTATACTTTATCCCTATTATCCGAAAAGCAACAAGTCCCACGGCAGCTTAACGGAATATTTTTTATTAAGTTGGCTCATAAAGTCCAAGATGATGAAAGCCCACCTAATTAAAAAGACGGCTCTCACGTTTGAGAACCGCCCTTTTTGATCGTTGATTTACCGCTGGTTTGCGCGATTATCGAATTTCTTTAATACGAGCCGCTTTTCCGCGTAGGTTACGCAAGTAGTAAAGTTTTGCACGACGTACTTTACCGCGACGCTTCACTTCAATCTTATCGATTTTCGGTGAATGTAATGGGAATGTACGTTCAACACCTACACCGTAAGAAATTTTACGAACAGTAAACGTCTCACTTACGCCAGTCCCACGGCGTTTGATCACAACACCTTCGAACACCTGAATACGCTCACGAGAGCCCTCGATAACCTTCACGTGCACACGCAATGTGTCTCCAGGACGGAATGAAGGAAGATCTGTGCGAAGTTGTTCGTTTGTTATTTCACGGATAATGTTGTTCATCGTAGAATTCCCCTCCTTCCCTACAGATGCTCATGACAGCTTCTACCCCTGCAGCGGAACATCGTAATACTGGCAATTGCCACAAAGAAGATAATACCATATTCTCTCGAACAAAACAAGAGATTTCGGAGCAACGTTATTTTTCCTGTTGCTTACGGATGGAGTCAAGGAGTTCCTGCTCTTCCTCCGTTAGCTTTCGTCCCTCTAGTAAATCGGGTCTCCGCTCAAGCGTTCGTTTTAACGACTGTTCCTTTCGCCATCTCTCAATGTTTTGATGGTGTCCTGATAGCAGAACGTCTGGAACCTTCCAGCCGCGGAAATCAGCAGGCCGGGTGTACTGAGGATGCTCCAGAAGTCCTGTGGAAAACGAATCGGTTTGCGCCGATGTCTCATTGCCCAGGACAGCTGGAAGAAGCCGAGTTACACTGTCGGCAATCACCATCGCCCCAAGCTCTCCCCCTGTTAAAACGTAATCACCGATCGAAAGCTCGTCGGTGACGAGGTAAGAGCGAATCCGCTCGTCATAGCCTTCGTAGTGTCCACAAAGCAAAATAAGGTGCTCTGCCTGTGCTAGCTCCTCTGCTTTCCGCTGGGTAAATGTCTCCCCTTGAGGGCACATTAAAATGACGCGCGGCGTCGACTCGCTTTTCTTTGTCAGGTCCTCAACTGCATGGAATAACGGCTGGGGGCTCAACACCATGCCAGCCCCACCACCATATGGATAGTCATCTACTTTCTTATGTTTGTTTTCCGAATACTCACGAAAATTAACGACGCGAAAGGACACCGCGCCTCTCTCTTGCGCCTGTTTCAAAATTGAAGAGTGAAGCACGCCCTGAAACATTTCGGGAAACAATGTGAGAAAATCGATCTTCATTCCAACAGCCCTTCCATTGGTTCAATCGTAATCTGCTGTTTCTCGAGATCAACTTGCTTCACCACCTGTTCAATATAGGGGATGAGCAAGTCCTTACCTCCTCTGCGGCATTGAACGACCCAAACGTCATTCGCGCCAGGGGATAAAATTTCCTTTACCTTTCCTAGCTCTTCCCCAGCTATCGTGACAACGGAGCAACCGATGATCTCATGGTAAAAAAATTCTCCTTCCCCTAGCTCAGGCCGGTCCTCGATCGGCACTTGCAACCGGCCGCCCTTAAAAGCTTCCACATCGTTAATGGAAGGATAGCCTTCAAAGCAGAGTAAATCAAAATTTTTATGCTTGCGATGGGATGCGACCGTCACCGCCACTCGTTCATTCTGATTTGGGCGCATCACATATAGTGTCTTACCGCTGGAAAAACGGTCGTCTTCAAAGTCGGTTGTCGAGAGAACGCGCACCTCTCCGCGCACACCGTGGGTATTAACGATTTTACCTACATTCAGCCATTTACTCATCTCTTTTCCTTCCTTCTCGTACTTCATGAATTACGCCATCTTTTACGATGATCTCCGGTTCTGTCATTAATTGTTCCCAGCGATCGCCTTCCTGAACCTCACAAATCGATTCTACGGTCCCGGCCTTCAGCTCCGATCCGAGCGGAAGCTTCTCCATTTGATGCCGTTTGAAGGCAACCGTTTTCAGACGTTCTTCTCGTTGATTCATCTCTTGACGGTACGTTTCTTTTAACTGCCTTTCCCGCTCGAGATTTCCTTGATATTGCCGGAGCGCTTTGCGCAGCTGGAACGAGAGTTGCTTCAACTCGTTCTCGATCTGTACCTCTTCTGCACGAAACCCTTCCAATAGCTCCTGCTTCTTTTTTTCCGTTAACACTTCTTTTACTTGAACTGTTCGCAAAATTTTCATCGCTCACCTCAAGAGCTTCTCTAGATCGAGAGAATAGACAAAAAGGGAGAGGTTTCCCCTCACCCTTTCTGCCGTCATGTTTAGGATTAATCGATGATGTCTAACCGAACTCGCCTCTTTTGCTTTGTCGCTGCTGCATAGACGACAGAACGTAACGCCTTCGCTGTGCGACCTTGCTTCCCTATCACTTTTCCCATATCATCCGGATGAACCGACAGCTCGATGTGCAAAGAATGGCCATCATCGTGCTCAGAAACACGAACATCATCAGGATGATCCACAAGCGCCATTGCGATATGTTCTACTAACGTTTTCATCATCGGCCCCTTTACATTTTATCGATTACTTTTCGTTTTTTGCGTTGTGTAACTTTTCCATTAAACCAGCTTTTGAGAAAAGGTTACGAACCGTGTCAGAAGGCTTAGCACCTTTTAACATCCAGTCAAGCGCACGGTCTTCTTTCAACTCAACCTTCGCTGGTTGCGTGAGTGGATTGTATGTTCCAATTTCCTCAATGAAACGTCCATCACGCGGAGAACGAGAGTCTGCTACAACAACACGATAGAATGGGGCTTTTTTAGAACCCATACGTTTTAAACGAATTTTTACTGCCATTCGTTTGACACCTCCAAAATCATTTCACACAATTTTTTATAATAACATCTTTTTCGCTAGCATTCAAGAAAAACTAGAGAAAAGGATATGTTACCTACATTAAAACGGCATTTTAAAGCCTCCAAAGCCTTTCCCTTTCTTCTTGGCTTTGCCTGCCATGTTCGTCATTTGCTTCATCATCTTTTTCATCTCTTCAAACTGCTTTAACAGCCGGTTGACATCTTGAATCGCCGTCCCGCTTCCTTTCGCGATCCGTCGACGACGACTCGCATTAATGATGCTAGGATCTTGTTTCTCTTGCTTCGTCATGGAACGGACAATCGCCTCAACGCGGCTAATTTGCTTCTCGTCCACTTGCAAGTTTTTCAAGCCTTTCGCTTTGTTCATCCCTGGCATCATTCCGAGCAGTTCATCGAGCGGTCCCATGCTCCGCACTTGGTCGAGTTGCTCCAAGAAATCATCGAACGTAAAGTCCATTGTGCGCATTTTTTTCTCAAGTTCACGCGCTTTTTCTTCATCGACAGTGGATTGCGCTTTTTCAATGAGTGTCAGCACATCCCCCATCCCAAGAATCCGCGAAGCCATTCGCTCTGGGTGGAACGGTTCGAGCTGGTCAATCTTTTCACCCATCCCGGCAAATTTGATCGGCGTGTTCGTAACCGCCTTAACCGAGAGGGCAGCTCCGCCTCGAGTATCCCCATCCAGCTTCGTCAAAACGACGCCGGAAACATCGAGCTGCTCATGGAAGCTTTCCGCCACATTAACCGCATCTTGCCCTGTCATCGCATCAACGACGAGCAAGATTTCATCTGGCTTGGCCACTTCCTTTACTTGTTGCAGTTCATCCATCAGCTCTTCATCGATGTGAAGACGTCCAGCTGTATCGATGAGCACATAGTCGTGATGCGCTTCTTTCGCCCGCTCGATCGCCTGTTTCGCAATTTCAACAGGGCTTACTTGATCACCGAGGCTAAACACAGGCATGTTTAATTGTTTACCTAATGTCTCAAGCTGTTTAATCGCAGCCGGACGATAAATATCGGCAGCGACGAGAATCGGGTTCCGGTTGTGCTTTTTCCGCAAATGGTTGGCAAGTTTCGCCGTCGTCGTCGTTTTCCCAGCCCCTTGAAGACCGACCATCATCACGACCGTTGGCGGCTTGCTCGCAACTGCAATTTTGCTTTGCTCACCTCCCATCAACGCCGTCAGCTCTTCATTGACGACTTTGATGACCTGTTGTCCAGGTGTCAAGCTTTTCATGACTTCTTGACCGAGGGCTTTTTCCTTCACATTGGCGATGAATTGCTTCACCACTTTAAAGTTTACATCCGCTTCTAGGAGAGCCAGACGAACTTCACGCATCATTTCTTTTACGTCTTGTTCACTTACTTTCCCTTTTCCGCGAATTTTCTTCAACGTATCTTGCAGCCGCTCGGCTAAACTTTCAAACGCCATACATGTCGCCTCCTACTCTAACGTATCAAGAGATTCAAGCAACGCCATCAACTCTTCAGAAGTCGCTTGCTTGTCAACAGCTTCTTTCAATTGCTGCAATATCTCGGAACGTTTCTCGAATTTGGCAAGTAGCGAAAGCTTTTCTTCATATTCTTCTAGCATTGCTTCCGTCCGCTTGATGTTATCGTAAACAGCTTGGCGGCTCACATCAAACTCTTCGGCAATTTCACCGAGAGAAAAATCATCGAGATAATAGAGTGACATGTACTTTCGTTGCTTTTCCGTTAACAGCGACTGATAAAAATCAAATAGATAATTCATTCGCAACGTTTTATCAAGCACACCCTCACCCCTTCACGAAGCTTCGACGAACACGCTCGAAATTCACATTGTTAAGTGAAATTCCTTTACGAGTTCTCATCTTACCGTAATCAGATTTACGTGTCAAGTTTTTTTCTTAACAATTGAATAAAGGCCTCACTCTCTGCCCTCTTCTTCATCCACCATGTCTTTAAAGAGGCCATAGACGAATTGCTCGCTATCAAATGGCTGGAGGTCGTCTATTTTTTCGCCAAGGCCGACAAACTTAACCGGAATGTCAAGCTCGTGACGGATTGCTAAGACGATCCCCCCCTTCGCTGTTCCATCTAATTTTGTTAAGATGATTCCTGTCACGTCGGTCGTTTCTTTGAACGTTTTGGCTTGCGACATGGCGTTCTGTCCTGTCGTTGCATCAAGGGCGATCAACACCTCGTGCGGTGCACCAGGGATTTCACGGGAGATGACCCGTTTCACCTTTTCCAATTCTTTCATTAAATTCACTTTGTTTTGCAATCGTCCGGCTGTATCGCATATGAGGATGTCCGCTTCCCGCGATTTTGCTGCTTGAATCGCGTCAAACATTACAGCTGCAGGGTCAGAGCCTTCAGATTGTTTTATGACATCAACGCCTGCCCGTTCTCCCCACACTTCGAGCTGTTCAATCGCACCCGCTCGGAACGTATCGCCAGCGGCTAAGATTACTTTTTTTCCTTGTTGCTTATACATATGGGCCAGCTTACCGATTGAGGTCGTTTTTCCGACACCGTTCACCCCGACCACAAGGATAACCGATAATCCAGCTGGTTGAAGATTTACCTCGGTCTCGCCTCCCTCTTTTTCAAGAAGCTCGGCTAATTTTTCGGAAATGATCGGCTGGATGTCTTTCGAGTCTTTAATGTTCTGTCTGCGCACCTCATCCTTCAATTCTTCCACTAAATCCATAACCGTTGTCACACCTACATCGGCACCGATTAATATTTCCTCTAGTTCTTCAAAAAAGTCTTCATCCACACTGCGATATTTATAGACGAGGTCATTCATTTTCCCCGCAAAGGAATCCCGTGTTTTTTCTAACCCTGCCTTAAATTTCTCCGTTACTTCTGTTGTTTGTGTTGAGATTTTTTCTTTTAGCTTTTTAAAGAAGCTCATGTCGTTCCCTCCTAGCTTAGCTTTCGATTAACTCTTTCGTTTCTTCTAATTTGACCGAGATCACCCTAGAAACCCCGGACTCTTGCATCGTCACGCCATAAAGGACATCTGCCTCTTCCATCGTTCCTTTGCGGTGGGTGATAACGATAAACTGCGTTTGATCACTGAAGTCCTTTAAAAATTTCGCAAACCGGCTAACATTCGCCTCATCCAAGGCAGCCTCCACTTCGTCAAGCACACAAAACGGAACGGGGCGAAAGCGTAAAATCGAAAATAGGAGAGCGATCGCCGTCAACGCCCGCTCACCACCCGAAAGCAGTCCGAGGTGCTGTCGTTTCTTCCCAGGTGGCCGTGCCATAATGTCAACACCCGTTGTCAGAAGCTGGTCCGGCTCTGTTAACACAAGATCAGCCTCTCCACCGCCGAACAATTCCTTAAAGACGACGCGAAAATGGGCTTGAATTTCTGTAAAACTATCATGGAACCGCTTCGTCATTTCCTCATCCATTTCTTCAATTACATTGTGTAGCGTTTCCTTTGCTTCGACAAGGTCTGCTTGCTGTTCCTTTAAAAATTCATAGCGTTCGCTTACCCGTTCGTATTCTTCAATCGCCCCTAGATTCACCGTCCCTAGCTCTTCGATTGCTCGTTTTATGAGCTTTACTTTTGTTCGCGCCTCTCCGATCTCCATCATTAATGGATATTCCACTTTCGCTAGATCGTAGCTTAGCTCATACTCATCCCGTAGCTGGTTTAAACGGTTGTCAAGCTCGACGTCTAGGCGGTTCACCTTCACTTCGGCATCGCGACTGGATTCTGACATGTAAGCACGTTTTCGTCCTAGATCGGCCAACAGCTGTTCTTCTGCTTCAAGCTGTCCTCCGAGCTCCTTCCGCTTCGTTTGCAAGTGGGCAACATGTTCGCTTAACTCGCTTTTTTCTTGACGACTCTTTTCAATTTGCTCGTCCAAGGAAAGCTCACCACTCGTACTTTGTGACAGCTCTGTCTCCAACAGCTGAAACGTTTCTTTTCGCTCCCGAAGTTTTTCCTTTTCCTCAGCTAGCTGCTCAGAGACCCTTGCTCGTTGCTCTTCAATGTTGCCATACCGCTCTTTCGCCGTTGCAAGCTGGATTTTCAATTCGGTTAATTGTGACTGCCGCTCTTCCTTGGATGATTGGCTCTGCTTCAGCCTTCCTTCGATCTCCGCAACCGTTTGCTGCATCTTGCTCGCTTCCTGTTCGGCACTCGTAAGCAATTGCTTTAATTCAGCAAGCCGAGCGCGAATTCGCGTTTCTTCATCAGTAAACGACTCATGCTCGCGGTCGACCAATGATAAACGCTCGCGCATCGCCTTCACTTCATAGGTAACCGCCTGCCACGTTTCTTTCGCTTCATCAACTTCAGCCCGGGCAGCTTCCCCTTGTAAGCGTAAGTCCTCGATCAATTGCTGCAATTCTGTTCGTTCGTTTTTTTGTTGTTTAACTTCCTGCTCTAATTTCGCCGCCGCCTTCTCTAGTTGCTTTAGTTTGTCCGTTAATTCTTCTAGCTCGCGCTGACGGCCAAGAAGCGGGGGTTGCTTTTGTTTGACACTCCCTCCTGTCATAGAACCCCCAGGATTGACCACATCTCCTTCAAGGGTGACGATGCGGTAACGATGTTGGAGTAACCTAGCTATAGCATTCGCTCCTTCTAAGCTTTTCGCTACGATGACGTGACCGAGCAAGTTCCTAATGACTGGCGTGAAGCGTTGATCAAACGATACAAGCTCACTAGCAATCCCAACAAATGCATCATGTTCTTGAATCAATTGCATAGAGGCCGCTGGAAGCTCGCGCCCTTTCATGACCGGAAGAGGTAAAAAGGTCGCTCGGCCAAAGCGTTGCTGCTTTAAGTACTGAATCGCTTGTCTCGCCGCCTGCTCTGATTCGACAACGATATGCTGTGCTCCTCCACCTAAGGCGATTTCGATCGCTGTTTCATATGGCTTTGGCACCGTAACGAGTTCGGCGACCGCACCCACAATTCCTTTTAAAGTGGAGTGGCGCGCTTTTAACACCTCTTTAACCCCTTGGAAAAAACCTGAGAAGTCAGCTTGCATTTCTTCAAGAACGTCTTTCCGCGACGTTAATCGCTGGATGAGCTGATACGCTTCGTACAGTTGCTTTTCTTTTTGCTCGTAGACGCGAGTTACTTGCTCTACCTTCCGCTGCTGGTTCCGGTACTCGTCCACAAGAAGGTGAAGCTGTTTTTCCTTTGCTTCAAACTGCATGCGCTCTTGCTCTTCCTGTGCTTCCAGTTCCTTTCGCTTTTGAAAATACGCTTCATTTTCTCGGATGAGCCGTTCCTGCTTTTGCTGTAGCTGCTGCAACTGCTCTTCTAAATAGCGCGTCTCATTTCGCAGCGATGCTTGTTCGTTTAATAGTTCAATGTAATCAGATTTTAACCGATCGACCGTTTCTTCCAGTTCTTTTTCATTTCCGTGAAGAGCTTTTTCTTGATTGCGTATTTCTGCTTCAAGCGCAGTCATTTGCTCGTAAGCTTCTTGTTTCGCTTCTTCTTCTTTTGCTAAATGAACTTTGAGGGAGGCGACCTTCTCCTCACCTTCACGGATCGTCTGCAAAAGTTGCTCCCGATTTTCCGCAGCATTTTTGAGCCGCTCCTTCAACACATCTCTCCGGCCTTCGCGTTTTTCTAATGTTTCACTTGCCGATAAAAGCTGTTGCTGGGCTATTTGGGCTTCCTCATCCAATTGGGCGATCTGTTGCTTCAATCCTTGCACGGATTGTTCTTTTTCGCTGATTTGCTGCTCTAAAGCTCGATGTTGTTCTTTTAATAGATCAAGAGCTTCCTTTGCTTTGTTCCACTCTGTATGTATCCGGTCAATATCATAGACAAGGACGGCAATCTCAACTTGCTCTAATTCTTTTTTCTTTTCTAAATAGTCCTTTGCCACTGATGCTTGAATTTTTAAAGGCTCGACTTGGCCTTCAAGCTCATGAAGAATATCCTCGACGCGATTCAGATTCTCCTGTGTGTCATCGAGGCGTTTTTCCGCTTGCTGCTTCCGCGTTTTATATTTAAGCACACCGGCCGCCTCTTCAAAAATGACGCGGCGATCCTCTGCCTTACTGCTCAAAATTTCTTCCACTTTCCCCTGGCCGATAATCGAATACGCTTCTCGTCCTAGGCCAGAGTCCATAAAAAGATCGACAATGTCTTTTAACCGGCATGGCTGACGGTTCAATAAGTACTCGCTCTCTCCAGAACGATAAACACGCCGTGTGACACTTACTTCACTATAGTCGATCGGAATATGCTGGTCCTCGTTATCGAGCACCAAACTGATTTCAGCAAAATTCAATGGCTTTCGTGTATCGCTTCCTGCAAAAATAATATCTTGCATTTTTGACCCTCGGAGCGACTTTGCCGACTGTTCACCGAGCACCCAGCGAATGCCATCTGAAATATTGCTTTTTCCACTTCCATTTGGGCCAACAACCGCTGTTACACCTTTTACGAACTCAACGGTCATTTGTTCGGCGAATGATTTAAATCCGACAATTTCTAAACGTTTGAGGAACATCGTTCAAACCTCACTTTCTACAGCCTATTTATTTTATCATAGAGCGAAGACCAATGGAATCGAATCAAACAAGCTGTTTTTACGTATAAAATCAATAAGACAAAACGTCTTAGGTATGATACGATGTTGCATAATTAGTTCATTACTTAAAGAAAGGACTGTGACCATGAATTTAAACGAGGAAAGCCGAGAAAATGTCGTGTTTATGATCGAGGAAATTAAAAAGAAGCTCCAAGTTGTAAATGGGTCTGTTCTCAACCCAGATAGTGTGGATATGAGCCGCTACGAGGACTTACGAGACATTTATGACATGATTAAAAAGAAAAACAACTTCAGCGTCAGCGAAATGGATGCGATCGCCGTCGAGCTAGGAAGGCTTCGCAAATAACAGACGTCTATAATTAAAAAGACTTAGCTTACCACCAGTTTTCCTAGCCTTTTATATCGTGTTTCCATGCCTTTTTGGCTCACTCACTGTTAATGGTGCGAAAAAGGGCTAGGACAAAATACAGTAGGAGTGGCACTCACCGCGACGATGAGTGCCACTCTTTTTTTAGGTGTTATTTTAGATGGGGTGATTGTTTTAAAAGCCACTCGCTTGATGCGACTAACAACAGACGATCCATGAATCAACAACAAAAAGGTTCGGATCATCAAAATAAAAAAGCCCGAACTTTTTTAATACGTTTGGCCAGTTTTGCCTGAGCCTCTTGTTATTGCTCCTTCTTTTGACTCAATGTAATTAATGCTTGCTGGGCAGCATGTTGCTCGGCCTCTTTCTTTGAGCGACCTGTACCGATTCCGAGCGTCTCATTGTTCAAAACGACTTCTGAAACAAACTCCCTGTTATGGGCAGGACCCCGCTCTTGGACAATTTCATAGTGGATGTGACCCAAATTATCTCGCTGTATGAACTCCTGCAGCTGACTTTTAAAATCCATCATATGAGAAAAAGCACCTTCACTAATTTTCGGGTAAATCGTTCGCTCTAAAAACAAATACACTGCGTCCATTCCTTGGTCTAAATAAAGAGCTCCGACAAACGATTCAAATACGTCAGCCAATAGCGCGGGACGCTTACGCCCTCCCGTCATTTCTTCCCCTTTCCCAAGTAACACAAGCTCCCCAAAATGGAGCTCCTCTGCCAATTGGGCAAGGGATGGCTCACAGACGATCGAAGCACGTAATTTGGTCATATCCCCTTCACTCATCTGTTCAAACGCCTTATAGAGATATTGCGATACCGCCAATTCCAAAACGGCATCTCCGAGAAATTCCAGACGTTCGTTATCTTTACATGATTGAATTCGATGCTCATTCACATAGGATGAATGGGTAAATGCTTGAACCAAAAGTTTTTTATTGGCAAACGTTAGATTCAGCGTGCGGAGGAGCTCATCGAACATTTGCTGCTGTTTTGCTGTGAGCGTTAAACGTTTCGGTTGTCGTCTCCGCTCTGAATGCGAATGATGTCTATGCTTGCGTTGGTTTTTCGAATGTGGCATGTCGACCTCCAAAAACGATAGGACAGTTTTCACGATAAAGTGAAACTCCATTCAGTGAGTTTTTTCAATCACCACTGAATGTTAGTTAAATCAATCGGTTGTTTCTGTGGCCAGCACGACGCTGTTCACACAGATATTGTCACTCGCTGTGACATTTTAATCCAGTTCTATCCACGTTTACTTCGTTTTTTTACTGCTTGAAGCCTTAAAATGAAAGTCCTAACGCTAGTTAACGGGATAAAACGAGAAAAGCATGTTGTAGAAAAGGAGGTCCCATATAAACACATGGGACCTGTTAAACTTACTGACGGCCTTCTATGTATTCAACCACATCAGCAACCGTCGCAATTTTTTCTGCTTCTTCATCTGAAATTTCAAGATCGAATTCATCTTCTAGCTCCATTACGAGCTCAACAACATCAAGAGAATCCGCTCCTAAATCATCTTTAAATGAAGCTTCTGGCTTCACTTCCGCCTCATCAACCCCAAGACGATCAACGACAATTTTAGTGATACGAGATAATGTATCTGCCATTATGTTCACCTCCTCTCAAAATGCGCTTCTATAAGCTAGAAGCATTTTAGCTAAAGTTGAAACATCCTGTCAAGATCCTTTCGTTACATGACCATTCCGCCATTTACATGGATCGTCTGTCCTGTTAAGTAAGAAGCATCGTCGGACGCTAAGAAACGAACCGCTTTTGCCACTTCCTCAGGCTGTCCTAGACGAGCAAGGGGAATTTGCCCTAGCATTTGTGCTTTGACATCTTCCGGCAATTCACCGGTCATATCTGTTTCGATAAACCCTGGAGCGACCGCATTTACCGTAATATTACGGTTAGCAAGCTCACGGGCAAGTGTTTTCGTTAAGCCAATGACACCTGCTTTGGCCGCAACATAGTTCGCTTGTCCAGCATTCCCAATGGCACCAACAACAGACGATACGTTAATGATTCGCCCAAACCGCTGCTTCATCATCGGTCGTGTAACAGCTTTCGAACAGTGGAAAACTCCTTTTAAATTCGTATCGATCACCGCATCCCAATCTTCTTCTTTCATGCGCATAAATAGGTTGTCTCTTGTAATCCCTGCGTTGTTGACGAGAATATCGACTGCACCGAAAGTATCGATCGTCTCTTTGACCATTGCTTGGACCGACTCACTGTCAGCTACATCGGCTTGGATCGCAATTGCCTCCACTCCGAGTTCTTTAATCTCAGCAACGACTTTTTCCGCTTTCTCCTTATTCCCTGCATAATTGACCACGACATTCGCTCCATGACGTGCCAGTTCCATCGCTGTTGCTCGGCCAATTCCGCGAGATGCCCCTGTAACAATCGCTGTTTTTCCTTGTAGCATCGCTTATGCCTCCTGTTCCAATTTTTTTACCATCGCTTCAATGCTTGCCCGATCACTCACAGAAAAAACATTAACCCGGCGCTGTACTTTGCGGACGAGGCCTGAGAGCACATTTCCTGATCCGATTTCCACGAACGTATCCACTCCGAGCTCAAGCATGCGACGAACAGTGTCCTCCCAACGAACTGGAGAGTACACTTGCTCAATGAGAGATGAGCGAATGTCAGCGGCTTTTTGAACGAGATCTGCTGTCACATTGGCAATAACAGGTGGAGCGGCATCAGCGATTGCCAAATCGGCTAACACGGCTTCAAGCTTTTCGGCAGCCGGTTTCATAAGCGATGAATGAAACGGTCCGCTCACTTGCAATGGGATCACTCGCTTCGCCCCTGCTTCCTTTGATTCCTCTGATGCTTGTTCGACACCCTCAGCAGAACCTGAGATGACAATTTGTCCAGGACAGTTTAAGTTTGCAAGTTCAACGACAGCCCCTGCTTCTGTTACGCGCTTCGTTACTTGTTCTAATTCGTCCCGCTCCATGCCAAGGATGGCAGCCATTGCTCCTTCGCCGAATGGTACCGCTTCTTCCATAAACAATCCACGGTGATGAACAGCGTACACAGCATCGGCAAACGTTAAAGAGCCTGAAGCCACAAGGGCACTGTACTCCCCTAGACTATGACCGGCTGTATAATCAGGTTTGATTCCATATTCACGCACGAGCGATAAAACGGCCGTGCTCATCGTCAACAAGGCCGGTTGCGTATTTTCCGTCCGGCGCAATTTTTCTTCTGGCCCTTCAAACATAATGCTTGAAAGGGAATAGCCGAGTCTTTCATCCGCCTCGTCAAAAATCTCTTTTGCTTTTTCCTCTGAAAGTAATTCGCTCCCCATGCCGACAGACTGTGAGCCTTGACCTGGGAATAGAAATGCTACTTTTGCCATCGTCTCACTCTCCCTTTTCTTCGCTACCTTTTGTCGCCTTGGCAACTTCTGTTTTTATGATCGTCGTCACTTGCTGATTGACCATTTCGTACGCCTGGGCAATCGTATGATAAACGGAGGATGCCACAGATGAACCATGCGCTTTTATGACTGGCGCCTTCAAACCGAACAACGAAGCCCCACCATATTCGGAGTAGCTCATGACTTGTTTGATCTCTTTAAATCGGCCTTTTAATAGAGCGACAGCCAATTTGCTTATAAACGTTTTCGTTAGTTCTCTCTTCAACAAAGAAAACATTGATCCTGCTATGCCTTCCACACTTTTTAACACCAAATTCCCTGAAAAACCGTCGCAAACGACAACATCGCAAGCCCCGTTCAACAATTCTCGCGCTTCCACGTTACCGATAAAATGAAAAGGTCCCGCCTCGAGTAGAGGAAATGCTGCCTTCGTTAATTCATTCCCTTTTCCAGCTTCCGTGCCGACATTTAACAGACCAACTCTCGGCTGCTTGATGCCCCGCACCATTTCCATATATGTATTACCCATGATCGCATATTGTAACAAATGCTCCGGCTTTCCATCCATATTCGCTCCTACATCGAGAAGAAGGAACCCTTTCTCATCGAGGGTAGGTAACATAGGGGCTAAGGCTGGCCGGTCAATCCCTTGGATTCTGCCTACATACAAGAGGCCTGCTGTCATAAGCGCTCCTGTATTCCCAGAGGAAATGACAGCATCTGCCCGCCCCTCTTTTACTTCTCGAACGGCTAACACCATAGACGAATCCTTTTTACGACGCACTGCTGTTGTCGGTTGATCAGTGTCTTCAATTTTCTCCGTCGTATGTAAGATCGGTAACCTCGGATCATTAGCAGGAAGCAAAGGACGGATCTCCTCTTCATTCCCGACAAGTGTTATCGTTAAGTCAGGGAATGCTTTCACCGCTTTTATCGCCGCCTCCACATGTGCTTCTGGGGCGTGATCTCCACCCATAACGTCTAAGGCTATTTTCATCTGAACCTCTCCATTCTATTGAGCAGAACGGTACATCAGGAAATCTCCTGAAAATACGAGCTCCTGCCCCACAAAGCTGTTAACAACCACTAAGGTTCGATCCCGCTCTACTTTTTGCACTTCTGCTTTTGCAACCACACGCTCACCAGCTTTTACTTGCCGAGTGAAGCGAATTGTCGCTTTTGCCGTTAACGCTAGATCATCATCAATGATGGCGACCGCAAGAGAGTTTGCCTGGGCAAACAAATAATGACCTCTCGCAATTCCAGTACGTGAAAAAACATGCTCCTTTTTCACATCCAGGATGGAAATCGCTCGCTCGTCTAACTGCAAATCCACGATTTCACCAAATACTTCTTCCATCGGAAGGGCTTTGACTTCATCCAGCTGTTTTTGCGCAACATCTTTAATGCGCTCTCTTAACTCTGGGATCGAGAGTTCCATGCGATCAAGGCGAATCGTCTGGATGCTGACACCAAACCGATCCGCCAGCGCCTCATCCGTAATAAACGGATTAGCATCGATCGTTTCTTTCAAATGACGTTGCCTATCTTGTTTTTTTCGTTTCATGTGCTACCGACCACCGTATCACACTTGAATTATTTTCATCATTATGATCAGTCCTTATACGAACGTCAACCAGTTTCTCCCAATCTAAACATATGACTAGGTACTAAGAGTAGTATATAATTAAGCCTTGTTTTTTTCAACAAGTTTTAGTCAAGCTTCTCTCCATCCAAAACACCCTCGGCCTGCAAATAGGTGACAAGCTCACGGTATTTCGGATCTGACCAAAAAGTTTTACTGTTCACAAGTGTAGCTGCATCTTGTCTAGCCGTTTCGAGTGCTCGGTAATCATGAACCACATCCGCCACTTTAAAATCAGGTAGCCCGCTCTGCTTTGCGCCAAAAAAGTCTCCAGGTCCCCTAAGCTCTAAATCTCTTTCCGAAAGGGTGAAGCCATCATTCGTTTCTGTCATGATGCGCATTCGTTCTTTCCCAACCTCCGATTTAGGATCAGCAAGCAAAATGCAATACGACTGATGCTCCCCTCGTCCGACTCTGCCTCTTAATTGGTGTAGCTGGGCTAATCCGAATCGTTCCGCATCATAAATGACCATGATCGTTGCATTTGGAACGTTCACCCCAACTTCTACGACCGTAGTGGATACGAGAATGTGAATCTTGTTTTCACTAAATGCGGTCATCACCGTATCCTTTTCCGATGGATGAAGTCGCCCGTGCATTAAGCCTACTTGGAACCTCGGTTCAAAATGCTGTTGCAAAATAGAGTGAACGTCAATCGCATTTTGTACGTCAAGCTTTTCTGACTCTTCAATTAGTGGGCAAATGACATACGCTTGTCGACCCTTCGCCAGCTCTTTTTCCATAAAGTCAAGAACCCTTGTCAGCATATCGTGCTTCGCCCAATACGTTTCGATCTCCTTACGTCCAGCCGGCATTTGATTGATGATCGACACATCCATATCACCAAACGCCGAAATGGCCAACGTTCGAGGAATAGGCGTTGCCGTCATGAATAAGACGTCAGGGTAGGCTCCTTTATCGCGCAACGCCCGCCGTTGCTCGACACCAAATCGGTGCTGTTCATCTGTGATAACAAGGCCGAGATCATGAAAGGCCACATCGTCTTGAATTAAGGCGTGGGTGCCGATGACGACGTCCACATCACCTGCCTTAACCGCCGTTACCGCTGCTTGTCTGCGTTTTCCTTTCACAGAACCGGTCAAAAGGGCCAAACGAACACCGCTCGGCGCAAACAATCGTTCTAGCGATTGAGCATGCTGTTCCGCTAAAATTTCAGTCGGAACCATCAGTGCCGCTTGCTTTCCGGCCGTGACTGCAGCGAACATGCAAATGGCAGCGACGACCGTTTTCCCTGAGCCTACATCACCTTGTAGCAAACGATTCATCCGATAAGGGGAGCTCATATCCGTGAGAATTTCACCTGCGACTTTTTCTTGCGCTTCTGTAAGCGAAAAAGGAAGAGCTGCAATAAATTGATCCACCTTTTGCTCGTTCACCTTCACAGCTCGACCATTCGATTGCTCTCGGTTCACTTTGCGAAACGCCTGCATCTTGAGCTGGAAGAAAAGAAATTCTTCATATACCATCCGTCTCCGTGCTTGTTTTAGTGCTTCCCGATCGGACGGCATGTGCAAATGGACAACGGCTTCTCGCTTTGACACAAGTTTGTACCGTTCCCTTATCTCAGGTGGGAGCGGGTCGGTGATTTGCTCTCCAAACTGACGTAACGCTACGTGTATATACTTTTTCAATGTTTTACTTGTCAGCTTTCCAGATACTGAGTAAATGGGCTCAACGGTTGCTCTTTCCGTATGGTTTCCTTGTTTAACTTCATTGACCGTTAATGTGAGTCGATGTTGATCCCATTTCCCGGTCAACGTCACTTCCTGGCCGACCTTAAGCTGCTGCTTTAAAAATGCTCGGTTAAAAAACACGGCCGTTAAAAGCACATGACCGACAAGTACGCGAACCGACATCCGATTTTTCTTTTTTCCGTAATAGCGGACAGTTGGCTCACTTTGCACGGTGCCGACAACTGTTGCCCGTTCGTCATGCTTAATCTCTTCAATCGGACGGACTTGATAGTCTTCATAACGAAAAGGAAAGTGCTCAAGCAAATCAAAAACAGAGTATAGCTGTAAGGAGGCCAACTGTTTGGCTGTTTCATCCCCGATCCCCCTTACTTCCATAACCGGTAAACTCCTCAACTGATTCATTTTTTATCGAGGGCCACTCCGAAAATTTTCGCCTCTAGCTCGCGACCCTTCGGAGTTGCCGCCAACCCTCCCTGTGCCGTTTCTTTATATGCTACAGGCATCGCCTGACCGATTTTATACATCGCATCAATCACTTCGTCGGTTGGAATCCTGCTCTGAATTCCAGCAAGCGCCATGTCCGCAGCCGTAATCGCAATGGAGGCGCCAATTGCATTACGTTTCACACATGGGACTTCCACAAGTCCGGCCACAGGATCACAGACAAGGCCTAACATATTTTTCAACGCAATCGCCATCGCTTCCGCCGATTGACTTGGCGTTCCCCCTGCAAGCTCTACAAGGGCGGCCGCAGCCATACCTGTCGCAGATCCAACCTCAGCTTGACAGCCACCAGCAGCACCTGAAATCGACGCATTGTTGGCAACGACAAAGCCAAAGGCGCCTGACGTAAATAAAAAGCGAACTTTTTGTTCTTTCGTAGGAGATAACCGTTTTTCCATGCCAAACAGGACACCTGGTACAACGCCGGACGCCCCAGCTGTTGGCGTCGCACAGATCGTACCCATCGCTGCATTTACTTCATTTGTCGCCACCGCTTTGCTGACAGCATCAAGAACCGTTTCACTCGATAAATAGTTCCCCTTCTCTAGATAATCTTGCAGCAGTACCGCATCGCCCCCTGTCAAACCAGAAACCGAGCGCACTTGCTCCGTAATCCCTCGTCTTACGGCCTTTTCCATCACGTCTAAGTGATTTTCCATCTGTTCGATAATCGCTTCACGCGATCGCTCGGTCACTTCGATTTCCTGTCGAATCATAACCTCGGAAATGGGAATCGCTTGTGATTCTGCTAGCTCCACAAGTTCAGCTACATTGCGAAACATTCACGTACCTCCTTCGTATCGTTGTTTGATCCATATGCGTACTCTTCCATATTACAGGATAGCTAAGGTTAATCGTGGATTTTCGTGACCGTCACGATGTTAGGTAATCGTTCTAGCTCTTGTAGCAAAAGATCGTCCACATTTTGATCCACTTCGATGACCATTAGCGCTTCTTTTCCTTTCTCTTTACGGGAGACTTCCATATGACCAATGTTAATTTCATGCTTTGCTAACATATTTGAAACGCTTGCAATTACGCCAAAACGGTCGGTATGGACAACGAGAATCGCTGGATGGTTTCCCGATAGCTTCAAGTGAAAACCGTTTAACTCAACGATCTCAATCTTCCCACCGCCGATGGAAACACCGACCACTTCTAATTGATCCTCTCCCTTTTGTAGCACAACTTTCGCCGTATTCGGATGGTCTGTGATCGCTTCTTCTTCGTGAAAGTACACGCGGACTCCCTTTTCTTTCGCTAACTGTAGTGAGCGGGGAATCCGTGGATCAAACGTATCAAAATCGAGAATTCCCCCTACGATTGCCACGTCTGTTCCGTGTCCCTTATATGTTTCTGCAAACGAACCGTAAAAATATATGTCACAACGCTCCGGCTGTTGTCTAAACAGTGTTCGTGCCACTCGTCCAATCCTGGCAGCGCCAGCTGTATGAGAACTGGATGGCCCAATCATAACGGGCCCGATAATATCAAAAACGGTACGGTACTTCATGGGCTGTGCCTCCCTTTCAACCTTTTTCGTTCACTACATGGATTAACCCCCTACAAAGATTTTGCTTTCGTAGGGGGCCCTCCTGCTCATTGATAGTTTATTCAACAGCAAACAAGTAAGCATACAGCGGTTGATCACCAATTTGTTCATCTACTTCAACTTCTGGATAAGATTGTTCAATAAATTGAATAAGTTCTTCCGTCTGTTCATTCGTCGCATCTGCACCTTGAATGACCGTGACAATTTCGCTGTCCTCATCTATCATTTGCTCAAGCAAACGTTTCGTTACATCAAGCATGTCTTCACCTGAGGTCACAATTTCTTTTTCAAGAATGCCCATAAAGTGACCTTTTTTAATTTCGAGCCCCTCGATGGACGTATCGCGAACAGCGTACGTCACTTGGCCAGATTTGACATGGGCCATCGTCTCCGCCATCACATTAGCATTTTTCTCTAAGCTTGACGACGGGTTAAACGAAAGAAGTGCTGCAAGACCTTGAGGAACGGTTTTTGATGGCACGACTTTAACGTTCACATCTGCCACATCTGCCGCTTGCTGTGCTGCTAAAATAATATTTCCGTTATTCGGAAGGACGAGCACGTTTTTCGCATGAACTTCCTCAATCGCTTTGACGATGTCTTCAGTACTTGGGTTCATCGTCTGTCCTCCTGGAATGACAACGCCTGCTCCTAAGCTTTGGAACAGCTTAGCAATTCCATCCCCCATTGACACGGTCACGATTCCTAGCTCGCTAAGAGGCTTTTTTTCTTGGTCTGGGAATGCCTGCTTTGATTCCTCAAGTAGATGCGTGTGCTGCTCTCTCATATTCTCGATTTTCGTATGAATCAGGCTACCGTATCGCTGAGCACGAGTTAATACTTCACCAGGGAACTCGGCATGAATATGTACTTTTAACAAATCCTCGTCACTAACGACAAGCAATGAATCTCCCCACTCACTTAACTCGTCGCGAAACGCTGGCTCATCAAACGGGTAGGTGGACAACTTATCCGATTCAAAACGAACCATAACTTCCGTACAGTAACCGAATTCAATATCTTCTGTTGCCAAATGGCTCTGCGCGTTTTGATGGTGCTCCACTTTAATAAGGTTGTCCATTGATGGAACCACATGAATTCCTTCTTTCAATGGTTCCCCTTTTACAGCCGCTAAAAATCCTTCATAAATGTAGACAAGACCTTGTCCACCTGAATCAACGACGCCTACTTCTTTTAAAACAGGGAGCAGATCAGGGGTTCGCTGCAACGATTGCTTTGCTTCTGTCACGATGATTTCTATCAAGGACACTAAATCATCGGTATGTTTAACCGCTTTTTTCGCCGCATTTGCACTATCCTTTGCAACAGTGAGAATCGTTCCTTCAACGGGCTTCATCACCGCTTTATACGCCGTTTCCACTCCTTGTGTTAACGCTTCAGCAAAATCAAGAGCGGTGAATGCTCTTCTTCCTTCTACGCTCTTTGAAAAACCACGGAAAAGCTGAGATAAAATAACACCAGAATTTCCGCGTGCTCCCATGAGTAAACCTTTCGCAAAGGCAGCCGCTAATTCACCGGCATGATCTCCGTGAAACTTTTTCACTTCTTGTGCGCCTGAAGTGATGGTTAAATTCATATTCGTCCCTGTGTCGCCATCTGGCACAGGGAAAACATTTAATGCGTCAACAACCTTTGCATGTTGTGATAAATTATTGGCGCCTGCAATGAAAAGGTGTGCTAATGTTTTTCCATCCATCTCTTTTACTGCCACAAACGTTTCCTCCTAACACACTTACGGGTTAGTCACGCGAACCCCTTGAACAAAAATGTTCACCGAATCCACATCTATCCCTAACATGGTTTCAAGTTGATACTTGACTTTCGTCTGTACATTGTAGGCCACCTCAGAAATTTTTGTTCCGTAGCTGACAATGATGTACATATCGATATGTATTTCGTCCTCTTCTTCGCGAATGACGACCCCACGACGAAAATTTTCCCGCCCAAGTAATTCAGATAAGCCGTCTTTTATTTGCTTCTGTGATGCCATTCCAACGATTCCGTAACAATCGACGGCAGCGCCCCCAGCAATGGTAGCAACGACGTCTTTTGACACATCAACGGTTCCCAATTGGGTTTTCATTTCAATGGACATACGTGCATCCTCCTTCTTTCCCTTAAGATCATGAACAGCTTAGCAACGCGAAAGCAAATGCGTTTTAACGTCATTTTACTATACTCTTATCGTTTTTGAAAGCGGGCAAACGAACGGTTCGCTTAAATCCATCCATTTCAGCACTACTGTCAAGGAAGAAACCTTGATAAAGTTACGTGGAAACTATTGCTTTTCTGAAATGCCTGTGCTACTATAGTCGAGTATGATTTTGGATGATAATGATCATCGTTTCGGTATAAGGAGGTGCACATCATGGCACGTAAATGCTACATTACAGGACGTCAAGCAAAAAGTGGTAACAAACGTTCTCACGCAATGAACAAAACGAAGCGCCGCTGGGGAGCGAACGTGCAAAAGGTTCGTATTCTTGTGGACGGGAAACCTAAGCGTGTCTACGTTTCTGCACGCGCGTTAAAATCCGGTAAAGTTGAGCGCGTATAATAAGTATGGCTAAAAACACCTCTTTCCCATGAGGTGTTTTTTGTTTTTTAAATCTGTTGAAGGCGTGGAGACGGAGGCGTAACAATGCCCCCGTCCTTCGTTCCTTAAGGCTCACCCGCATGAGAAAAAGCACCGTACCGTGACGATGCTTCCTCACCCCTTTTTAAACGAATTTAACACAGCCCGTACGACCCCGCCAAGGAATTTCGGCAACTTAATCGTATAAAATTTCATAGTTCCTCCTCCTCACATGAATGCGCGTAGGCAAGGGGTTGTGCCCCCTCTTTTTTAAGATCGAAAGGTTATGGTTACTTGAAAACAACAGAAAATAAATCCTTCTCTTTTACTACTATATCCAAACCCCTCGATCTATTCCTTTTTTTTTCACCGTCCTTGCTCTTGTCTTCCTGTCTCTATCATATGCACCAATGCTTTGTTTATGTTCCTTTACTGAAAGAAATCCAATCTAGTGAACGAAAGAGGATGAACATTTCGCTTCGAACGGTTGTGTTGACCCTAAGTGATTGCGAGCTTTTAAAACGCAACAGTGCCGTTTGTCCTTAGAGCTAACTCTCGTACGAACTTTACTAACAAAATTTTATAATATCTTAATATGCAAAAACGACAGCTTGTTTAGCTGCCGTTCTCCTCAAATACTACCTCTAATTCGCTTAATCGCTGCTGCCCGATCTTCCTCATTAAAAACAGCCGAACCTGCCACTAACACATTCGCCCCCGCCTCCACGCACTGTTTCGCCGTTTCTTCGTTTACACCACCGTCTACTTCAATCTCAAAGGTTAGCCCCTGCTCTTTTTTTAGAGAAGCTAATTCTTTTAATTTTGGTAGGACAGAAGGGATGAACCGTTGCCCGCCAAATCCAGGATTGACCGTCATGAACAACACCATATCCACATCTGATAGCACATGCTGAATCGAGGAGACAGGTGTCGCTGGATTTAAGACAACACCCGCTTTTACGCCGCTTTCCTTAATGAGATGAAGCGTTCGATGCAAATGGGGACAAGCCTCCACGTGAACCGTGATGATATCTGCCCCTGCTTTCGCGAAGGCAGGAATGTATCCGTCAGGCTGCTCAATCATTAGATGGACATCCAGAGGTAGGGTCGTTACTGGTCGAATCGCATCGACTATTAATGGACCGATCGTAATATTCGGAACGAAATGACCGTCCATTACGTCTACATGAATGTAATCCGCCCCTCCTCGCTCCACATCTTGAATCTCATTTCCTAAGTTGGCGAAGTCTGCTGATAAAATCGATGGAGCTATTTTAATCATCGTGGTTAGAACCTCCGTTTATGTTCGGTTTTTACTTCTTCTAAAAATGTCACATAATGCTCGTAGCGAAATTCGCGTATTTCACCTTGAGCTAACGCTTCTTTTACCGCACATTTCGGTTCTTGCGTATGGGTGCAGCCGCGAAATTTACATGACGGGAGGCGGTCTCTCATTTCAGGAAAATAGTGGGACAGCTCTTCCGGTTCCATATCAATAAAATCAAGGGAGCTAAACCCTGGTGTATCTGCTACGAGACCCGACCCGAATGGAATAAGCTCCACATGGCGCGTCGTATGCTTTCCTCTTCCTAGGTGGGAAGAGATTTGATTCGTTTCAATATCCAAAGCTGGGTTTATGGCGTTTAGAAGCGAGGACTTCCCTACACCTGATTGTCCTGCAATGACGGACACATGATCGTCAAACGCTTTTCGGATAGCGTCTAGCCCGAGTTGTTCAATCGTGGACGTCAAATACACTTTATACCCAAGCTGTTCATAATCATTTCGATACTGCTTGATCGTCTCTAATTCTTCTTCGGTCAACAGATCGATCTTGCTTATCACGATCAACGGTTCAATTCCGTTCGCTTCCACATGGACAAGAAAACGGTCTAACAGCAAGGGCGAGAATGTCGGTTCTGCTGCAGAAAAGACGAGTATGGCTCGGTCGACATTGGCAATGGGGGGTCTGATCAATTCATTTTTTCGTTCCATTATCTCTAGAACGTAGCCATCCGTTTTGTTTTCTGCTTCGAATACTACCTCATCCCCCACTAACGGCTTAATGTTTCGATTACGAAAGTTTCCACGCCCTCGACATTGAAACAGACCATCTTCATTTTGGACGTAATAAAACCCGCTTAATGCTTTAACAATCGTTCCTTTAGGCATGCAAGCCTCCTTGTCTCTCGTTTTTACCATTCTTATTGTAGCGAAAAAAGAGCTGAATGTGAATGTCTAATCCCTGCATGCACTTAGACGGTTTTCACAGTAGCAAGAAAAAAGAGCTTAACCGATCGGCTAAGCTCTAGTATCAATCAATAGGTATACTCTCTCGATGATTTGACGAATTCACCGTTAATGTAAAGGTCAAACGACCCAGGTTGATCCGCGCTCGCTTCTAATGGAATTTGATATGTTTTCGTTTCACTGATTGTCTCATCTATAAACACTCGATCTTGCCCACCTGTCGTTGCGTCACGGTAGACGATACGAACTTGCACTTCTTGTGATGCCTCAATCGGTTGGTTTACCAGATGAGAGCGGGTTTGCGGCTGCTGCGGTTGCTGCGGCTGTTCTTGCTGACCGCCTCCCTGATCCGTTTGTGGTTCAGGTCCCCGTGAAACCACAATGGTAACGTCATCCCCCTTACTTACCGTCGCCCCGCTCGCTGGCGAATGAGAGATGACCCGCCCCTCGGCGACAGAACTGGAATAGTCATAGGAAAAACGTGTGCGAAGACCGTTTTCCTGTAAATACCCATGAGCCTCATTCTCGGTCATTCCTTGCATATTTTCCAAGACAATGTCGCTCGTTGCACTATAGATCAGGGTAACGGTTGTTTCTTCAGGGACAACCGACTCACCAGCTTCTGGCGTTTGCTCAATGACGATGCCTGGTGAAACATCATTCGTTTCCCGCTCTTCTAACCGGACATCGGCAAAATCATTTAATAAACGCTGAGCTTCTTCAATCGTTCTGCCTGTGACATCAATCATCTGCCCTTCCTCAGGGCCCGTGCTTACGAATAATCGAACGGTCGATCCTTGTTTGACGACAGAGCCTGGTCGTGGATGTTGACTGACGACTTCTTCTGCAGGAGCATCGTCCTCCACATCTTCTCGCTCCACTTCCAAACCTAGGCTTCTCAGTTCTGCTTCAGCCTCTTCAAACGAACTCTCTCGAACATCCGGAACGTCCACATCATCTACTTGGAACCAGCTCGGCATTAAGGCAAGTGCTGTAACACCCGTCCCAATTAGCAGGAAGAGAACGATCAAGACCGCCCACAACCATTTCCGTCTTTTCTTTTTCGGCTTCTTTACTTCCTCTTCTGCTGCAGGTGCCTTCGGTTCCTCGACCTTTTTGATCGGAGGAGCTTCCATTGTCTTTTCGAAATCCTCTTGCTCTAACTGCTCGTCTTTTATAATGGGGATCGCCTTTGTTGCTTCCTCGTCATCCTCTTTCTGATCATAAGGACGCTCATTCACTCTAGCAGGATCGAGGGCAGTTGATAAATCCTCGTCCATCTCCGAGACAGTTCCGTACCGGTAAAACGGATCTTTCGCTGTCGCTTTTACAATCACGTTTTCAATGCTTTGCGGCAAAGATGGCTGAATTTCTTTCGGCGACGGAATGTCATTTTGCAAATGCTTTAAGGCAATCGAGACGGCTGTGTCACCTGAAAACGGCAGTTGACCCGTTACCATTTCAAACAGCACAATTCCGAGTGAGTAAATATCGGACTTAAATGTAACAAGGCCGCCTCGTGCTTGTTCTGGTGATAAGTAATGGACGGAACCCATCACCGAGTTTGTATGGGTAATCGTCGCAGATGACATGGCGCGGGCAATGCCAAAGTCAGTCACCTTTACGACACCATCCTCACCAATTAAAATGTTATGAGGTTTAATGTCACGGTGGACAATTTGATTCATGTGGGCGTGAGAGATTGCCGCCATCATTTGACTCATAATATCAATCGTTTCGTCAACAGGTAACGGCCCTCGCTGTTGGATCAGCTCCTTAAGAGTAGGGCCCTCCACGTACTCCATGACGATGTAGTATAGGTTCTCTTCTTCCCCTACATCATAAATACTGACGACATTTTGATGGGCTAAGCTGGTTGCTGCTTGGGCTTCGCGGCGAAACCGCTTAATGAACTGTTCATCTTTCGAAAATTGAGCCTGCAAGACTTTCACAGCGACTTGGCGGTCCAAAATGACGTCCATTGCTTTGTATACATCGGCCATCCCGCCGCCACCAATTGTTTCTAGAATTTCATAGCGACCACTAATTCGCTTCCCTATCATATCGATCACCTGTCTTCAGACGAGGAACCTGTATTTTTAATTAACGCCACTGTGATATTGTCTTCGCCCCCGCGATCGTTCGCTAATTGTACCATCTCTCTCGCCGTTTCATTAACTTCTTTCGTACCAGACATGTACCGAGCAAAATCTTCATTTGATAGCTTATTTGATAGACCATCTGAACATAATAGGAGAACATCATCTGGCTCCCATGAGAAGGTAGTCAGATCGAGCTTGATATCCAATTCGGTCCCAAGCGCTCTGAGCAATACATTTTTGCGCGGATGATGCTCAGCTTCTTCGTCTGAAATTTGCCCCGTACGAACGAGCTCATTGACAAGGGAGTGGTCCCTTGTCTTTTGGGAAAATCCGTGCTCATTCAATAAATACGCACGACTGTCCCCAATATGCGCAATTGTCACTCGTTCCTTATCGACAATTGCCGCAACTAATGTAGTGCCCATTCCTTGACATTCTTCATGCTTTTGCGCGTAATGATAAAGGCTCTCATTCACATGAAGCACTTGATTCCGGAGCCACCCTTCGCTTTCTTGACTAGAAGGGGAAAGGCTCGCTTCCTCCCACGCTTCTTTCAGCAGCTCAGTTGCCATCTTGCTCGCTACATCGCCCGCTTGATGACCTCCCATCCCGTCAGCAACCACGACGAGCAGTTGCCCGTTCTTTTCCATAATTGTCCCGTTATCCTCATTATGAGGACGAACCTTCCCAACATCGGTTAAAAATGAAAAGTTCATGTTCCCGGTCACCTCGTTTCTTCTTTCCTCTCCTTCGCCCTCAGCTGCCCACAAGCCGCATCAATATCATGACCTTGCTCGCGGCGAATTGTCACATTGACACCCCGCTCTTTTAACGTACGTTCAAACGCAAAAATTTGATCACGGGGCGTGCGAACATAATCTCGCTCCGGAACATAATTTACCGGGATTAAGTTCACATGGCATTTAATGTCTTTAATTAGATCGGCAAGTTCTTCAGCATGCTCAACCTGATCGTTTTCCCCTCCGAAAAGACCATACTCAAACGTAACACGTCGACCAGTCTTGTCAATGTAATAACGGATCGCGTCCATCAGCTTCGGAAGAGGCCAGGCCCGGTTTACCGGCATCAGCTTACTTCGTAACACCGTGTTTGGTGCATGTAAAGAAATAGCGAAATTGATTTGCAGCCCTTCATCGGCGAATTGATATATTTTTGGCACAACACCACTAGTCGAAACGGTAATATGGCGTGCACCAATGTTGAGCCCTTTATCATGATTGACGGTTTTTAAAAATGGCATCAACGCTTGATAATTGTCAAACGGCTCGCCAATCCCCATGACGACAATCGAGCCAACTCGCTCGCCCTGTTCGTCCATGGCACACTGTGCTTCTACGACTTGAGCGACGATTTCTCCTGCTTCCAAGTTTCGCTTCAAGCCTCCTAAAGTAGAAGCGCAAAACGTACAGCCGAGACGGCAGCCGACTTGGGTTGTGACACAAACACTGTTCCCATAGTTATGGCGCATGACGACTGTTTCAATGGAATAGCCGTCGTGTAACTCAAATAAAAATTTGATCGTGCCGTCGGAGGATTGTTGCTTTGTCACCGTTTTTAATGTCGTTAAGTTAAAATGTTTCTCTAGCTTCGCGCGCAAATCCTTCGATAGGTTCGTCATTTCTTGAAACTGCTTCACTCTTTTTTCATAGAGCCATTCAAAGATTTGGGTTGCGCGAAATTTCGGTTCACCTTGCTCTTTTAGCCACATCTCTAATTCTTCAAACTGTAGCGTGTAGATGGATGGAAGGTCTCCCCCTTGTTTTGGATCGACTTCCACTTTTAGTTGTTCCACCGTTTCACGTCCTTTCTTTATAGTACCATGCCCATTGTGATGTCACGTTCCTTTTTTCAAGCAAGTGATAAAGAAGCCATCGGTTCCAAAATGATGGGGAAGAATGGTCACCATCCCTCCACGAATGTTGCACGTCGCTTGTACAGCAGCTGGCAAACGGTCAAGAACCGTATCATCGATGGAAAACTCACCGTGCGCCTCCATAAATTCAGCGATAACCTGCTCGTTTTCTAGTTGGTCGATCGTGCATGTACTGTAGATGAGTAACCCGCCTGGTTTAACAAGGTTGGCGACAGATGAAAGGATATCCAGTTGCACATTGCGGATCGCTTTCATGTCTGCTTCCCTTTTCGTCCATTTAATATCAGGCTTCCGCCGGATGACGCCGAGCCCGCTGCATGGGGCATCGACGAGAATTCGGTCAAACGGCTCGTCCGCAAACACCTCACGCGCCTTTCGTGCATCTAACGTCTGGGCTTTTATATTGTCAAGGCCAAGGCGCTTCGCCTGCTCTTCGATCAACTTCACTTTATGACGGTGCATGTCTAAGGAAACAATCGTCCCTTCACCGTCCATACGCTCTGCCATATGAGTCGATTTCCCGCCAGGCGCTGCACAAGCGTCCAAAATTCGCTCTCCTGGACGAGGGGCTACAGCTCTTGCAACAAGCATAGAGCTTTCATCTTGAATCGTGAGCTCCCCATCTTGAAACAGGCGAGTCGACGTAATCGTTCCTTTGTCAACGACAATGGCGTCGTCGGAAAGAACCCCGTTCTTCGCTTGTACTCCTTCATGTTCTAACCGTTCCAACGCTTCCTCGACCGTCCGTTTTCTAACATTAACCCGAGCGGTGACTTTCGGGGGCAGTAGCATTTCTTCACAAATAGAGACCGTCTCTTCCTCCCCGTATTGATCGATCCATCGTTTTACAAGCCACTCAGGATAGCTATATTCAACAGCTAAACGCTTCACCTTATCCTCGATTGCCGCAAACGGCGGCATCCCTTGGCGCTGCATGGAACGAAGCACCCCGTTTACTAGACCGCTTATTCCTTTATGGCCCCGCTTTTTCGCGATGTTCACCGCTTCGTGAATAATCGCATGGGGAGGGACCTTGTCCAAATAAACGAGCTGATAGACAGAAAGTCGGAGGAGGATCCGCACCCAATCCTCCAGCTTCCTTTTTCCTTTTGCGACGAACGAGGCGATATAGTAATCGAGTGTTTTTTGCCGTTGAACCGTCCCGTAGACGAGCTCGGTTAATAACCCGATATCACGAGGCTCCAAGTTCGCTTGTTTTATTTTTTGGTTAAGCAATAGATTGCTGTACGCTTGACTTTTTTCAATTTGCACTAAGGTTTCAAGCGCCACTTCCCGTACTGACTTAGCTGCCATCCTGTCCTCCTAACACACTTCCAACCGATAGCTGACTTCCTGCCCCGCGCAAAAAGTCCCTTGCCAGCATACGTTTTTTCCCAGCTGGCTGGAGATCTGTCACTTTCAGCGCAGTTTCGTCACCTGTGGCAACGAGAAAACCGTTTTCCTCCAAGGCTATAACGGTACCTGGGGCTTCTTTTTTCGGGCTGCTCACTTTTTCAGCCCACCATATTTTCATTGGCTTCCCATTCCAAAGCGTATAAGCCACTGGCCATGGATGGAGTCCGCGAATTTGATTGTAAATTCGTTCTCCCTCCTTACGCCAATCGATCTCTTCTTTCTCACGGGTAATGTTTGGAGCAAACGTGGCGAGCTGATCGTCTTGCGGAATCGACTGGAGTTCGCCTTTAATCAGCGGCGGAATTGTTTTTGCTAATAAGGCTGCCCCGGCCTCACTTAGTTTATTATGCAAAGACCCGACATGATCGTCATCCACAATTGGGACAGTCACTTGTGTTAAAATGTCACCTGCGTCTAGCTTCTCAGCCATGTACATAATCGTAATCCCTGTTTCTTTTTCACCATCAATGATCGCTTGATGAATCGGCGCCCCGCCGCGATACTTCGGCAATAACGATGCGTGAACGTTAATGCAGCCATGCTTCGGATACTCAAGCAAAGCGTTAGGAAGAATTTGTCCGAACGCGGCTGTTACAATAAGATCAGGTTCAAAGGAAAACAGACGCTCTAGCTCGGCCTCGTCCCGAATTTTTTCTGGTTGCAAAACCGGAATTTGATGCTTCTCCGCCTCCACCTTCACCGGCGGCGGGGTTAACACCCGTTTTCGTCCAACTGGGCGATCTGGCTGGGTGACAACAGCTGCGATCGTATATCCATCTTCAATTAAACGACGAAGCACCGGAACAGAGAAGTCCGGTGTCCCCATAAAGACAATCTTCATTCGTTCCATCTACCTTTCCATTAGTCGCATTTTACATAAACAGATAAGGCTGTCTATCAATGTTTACCTGCAATTCGCCACGGCTCGTTTCCTGCAAAAAGTGCTGACGAATTTCACGTAGAATTCGGCTTAATTCTGGTTCATTTTTGTATTTTATCAGACATTGGTAACGATATCTATCGTTGATCCTCGCAATCGGTGAGACGACTGGCCCTAAGACGATCGCTCGGTCATCTAACTGCTCTCTTAAGAAGCGGACAATCTTCTCCGATACATCAATGACCTTCGTAATTTGTGAGTGACTAATATGAATGAGTGTTAAATAATAGTACGGCGGGTAGCCTCCTTGCCTGCGATACATCATTTCTGTCTCAAAGTAAGACAAATAATCGTGTTGCTTCACGAGTTCGATGCTGTAATGGTCTGGCGAGTACGTCTGCACAACGACCTCTCCAGGCAGCGTGTGACGCCCGGCCCGGCCGCTCACTTGTGATAACAGTTGAAACGTCCGTTCGGTCGCACGAAAGTCTGGTAAGTGCAACATCGCGTCCGCTGCCAGGATTCCCACGAGGGTTATGTTCGGAAAATCCAATCCTTTGGCGATCATCTGCGTCCCAAGCAAAATGTCAGCTTCCCCTTGACCGAACTGTTTCAGCAGCTGTTCATGGGCTCCCTTTTTTCGCGTCGTGTCTACATCCATACGGATGACTCTAGCCTCAGGCAACACTTTTGTCAATTCTTCTTCCACCTTTTGTGTACCTGAGCCGAAAAAACGGATATGTTCACTCCCACACGACTTACACACCTTCGGCATCGGCTCTTCATGGCCGCAGTAGTGACATTTTAACGAATGGTTGCTCCGATGGTACGTAAGGGAAATGTCACAGTGCTCACATGTAGCTACATACCCACAGTCTCGACACATGACGAACGTTGAATACCCTCGTCTATTTAAAAATAAAACGCTTTGTTCCCCTCGTTCAAGCCGTTGCTTTAACTTAGAAAACAATGCTTCTGAAAACATGGAGCGATTACCGCCTCTCAGCTCTTCCCGCATGTCAACTACCTCAACGGTCGGCATCGGGCGGTCGTTCACACGCTCTGTCAAAGAGAGGAGCGTATACACCCCTTTTTTCGCCCGTGCATAGGACTCTAACGCAGGCGTTGCACTTCCTAAAATAACCGGGCACCGATGATACCGTCCGCGGAACATCGCCACATCCCTTGCATGATAACGGGGCGCTTCTTCTTGCTTGTACGTACTTTCATGTTCTTCATCAATAATAATAATCCCTAAATTTTCAAATGGCGCAAAAATAGCGGAACGGGCACCGACGACAACCTGTACTTCACGGCGATGAATCTTCCGCCATTCATCATACTTTTCACCAACGGACAGCCCAGAATGCATAACAGCCACTTTTGAACCGAACCGGCTGCGAAACCGATGAACCATTTGGGGAGTAAGGGAGATTTCCGGAACGAGAACGATCGCTTGCTTCCCTTTCGCGAGGACACGGTTGATCGCTTGCAAATAAATCTCTGTCTTCCCACTCCCAGTTACGCCATGAAGAAGAAACGGCTCATGTCGGTTCTCTTCGATGCTTCTCGCAATTGGCGTAGCAACGTTCTGTTGGGCAATGGTTAACGGAAGGGGTTCCGTTCGCTCGACATCTTTCTCAAGAAACGGGTCGCGATAAACTTCTTCCTCAATTTCCTTCACTAGCCCTTTATCCATAAGTCCCTTTAAGGTTGCTCGCGTTGTCTCTAGCGCTTCAATTAACGAGAGGGACGGATAACGACCGCCTTGCTCGGCTAAGAACAACCACATGTCCCGCTGCTTTTTCGCTCGTTTCGGAATCTGTTCAAGTCCTTCGTCTTTGTTTACGTGACTTAATTGGACGGTGATTCGCTCTGTTTTTTTTCGACCCTTGTCTTCAACTACATACGTCCATTCAAGCAACTGCTCGTTCAATGCCGATTTCACATGCTGTAGCACTTCTTTTCTTTCGTTGGCAAGCGTTTCCCACGTTATGGCGTCTTGCGTTTGAAAATAAGGTCGGATAGCGCTCGGAAGCTTGTCCACTTCGGTCAGCAAACGTAGCTGTTTGATCACCTTTGTCCGCATCGCAGCTGGCAGCATCGCCTGGTAAGCAGATACTTGAAAGCAGAGCGTCTCATCCGTTAGCCATTCCCCTAACTCCAGTAGTTCCTGTGTCAGGACGGGCTTACCGTCAAGGACATCCGCCAACTCTTTTAATTTACCTTTATTCACGCTAGATTCGTGCTTCACCGCCAGAACAAACCCTTGAACCTTCCTTGGTCCAAAAGGCACAACGACACGCAATCCGGACTCAATGATCGACTCCAGTCGTTCTGGTACAAGGTAATCGTACCGACGGTCGGTTTGCATCGTTGGCACATCGACGACGACTTCAACGATCATTGGTTCTCTCTTCCTTTTTCCAATTGTTCGCTAATCATCATGATCAGACAGTGTGCCACTTCGTCTTTTGTCATCAATGGCAAAGGCTTCACGTCTCCTTGCTTAAAATAAACCGTCACTCGGTTCGTATCGATTTGAAACCCTGCTCCTTCCTCGGTTACATTGTTCGCCACAATCATATCTGCGTTTTTTTCTTTTAGTTTTTTTTGTGCGTATGTTTCTACTTCTTGCGATTCTGCTGCAAAACCAACGAGGAATTGGCTTTCTTTCTTTTCGCCTAACGTCTTTAAAATGTCAACCGTTCGTTCAAGTTCAATCACCCAGTCGCCGTCCTTCTTTTTCACTTTCTGCTCATGGACTACCCTCGGGCGATAATCAGCCACGGCTGCTGTTTTGATTACGACATCGGCATCGGAGAATTCAGCCAAGACCGCTTCATACATGTCTTGTGCAGATTTGACATTCACGACGCTAACCCCATCGGGCTTTTCTAGTGAAGTTGGTCCAGAAATGAGCGTTACGTTTCCACCAAAGTCTCGCGCTGCTTTCGCTAACGCATACCCCATTTTTCCTGACGAGCGATTCGTAAAAAAACGGATAGGATCAATTGTTTCCTGCGTCGGCCCAGCAGTGATCACGATCTTTTTCCCCGCTAAGCTTGACGATGGTGGGGTAAAGTGGACTTCGATTGTTTTCAACAAATCTTCCGGTTCAGGCATACGCCCTTTTCCGATCCAGCCACAAGCTAAATAACCAGCACCCGGCTCCAGCAGCCGATAGCCATCCTTCGCGAGCTGCTGCATATTTCGTTGCACGGCAGGGTGTTCATACATGTTGACATTCATCGCTGGTGCGAGATAAATGGGTGCTTTCGTTGCCAATAACATCGTTGAGAGCATGTCATCTGCAACCCCGTTGGCTAATTTACCGATCAAGTTGGCCGTCGCTGGCGCAATGATGATCACGTCTGCCCAATCGGCAAGCTGAATATGAGCAATTTCGCTCGGATCTGGTTCTGAAAATGTGTCATCGTAGACCGGATGCCGGGTCAATGCTTGGAACGTGAGCGGAGTGACAAATTTTTTCGCCCCCTCTGTCATGACAACCTTCACTTCAGCACCTGCTTGGACGAGCTTACTCGCGAAAGCGGCTGATTTAAACGCGGCAATCCCTCCTGATACACCTAAAACGACGCGTTTCCCTTGTAGCATGTCCTATCCCCCATTTTGTTCTGATCTCAGACTTTCACATGAGAAGAGCTTAGCTTACCGCCAAGCTTTACTAGCCAGAGCGGCGTTTTTCGTATTCTTTAATCCTTCCATAATTAAAGTGATAGAAACGCTTGGCTCATCACCAAATCGCGAAAGCCTTTGGTTTTAATACGGCCCTTTTTTGCCCTCTTTTGTGCAAAAACCCCAACATTTATTGTAGAGCCTAAAAATAAGTGTTTGACAGTATAAGAAAACAACCTAAGCCATAATGGATAGGTTGCCTGTCCTACTTGCTTTTACTGTTCTTTCCGTTCGTACTGAAGGTGATCTTCCGCGATTTCTTCAAGAGCGACACCAACTGGCTTGAACGATTTTGGCTTTCCTACAAGCGGTCCGCGTTGGTCGTCTTCCTTCAGTTCTCGTGCACGTTTTGCAGATACTATCACAAGGGTATATTTAGAATCTAATTTGTCCATAAGTGAATCAATTGACGGATAAAGCATGTTATTCTACCTCCACTAGTTGATGGTACTTTTCAATCAAACGTTCTCGTTTGCAATGCTCAGCGGTGACGATTGCTTTGATGCGGTCAACCGCTAGCTCCACTTCGTCATTTTCGACGACATAATCGTATTTTTTCATCATTTCTATTTCTTCTTTAGCGACGTTCATTCGCTTATTGATGACTTCTTCTGTCTCCGTGCCGCGGCCTACAATACGACTGCGCAACTCCGCCAAGCTTGGTGGCATTAAGAAAATAAACACACCCTCTGGAAATCGTTCGCGTACTTTGAGAGCACCCTGTACCTCGATTTCAAGAATAATGTCCTTTCCGCTATCAATCGTTTCGCGGACATATTGGATCGGCGTGCCGTAATAGTTCCCTACATACTCGGCCCACTCCAGAAGCTCTTCTTTTTCAATCATCGCTTCAAACTGTTCCCGCGACTTGAAAAAGTAGTTCACGCCGTCCACCTCTCCTTTACGAGGAGCTCTCGTCGTCGCAGAAACGGAGTATTGAATGTTTGTGTCATGCTTTCGAAGTGCACTGCACACCGTTCCCTTTCCCACACCAGCGGGGCCGGAAAGGACGATAAGCAAACCTTTCTCTTTTTCCATGATGAACCTCCCTAAAAAGAAAACAGAAGGCGCATTCGTCATCGTTCGTTTTCGGAACGGGCATTGCGTCTGCGCCTAAGTCCTACCTTATAATCATTATGTACAGACGGGCGTTATGCTTCGCCTTCTAAATCATCTTTGCTCGTTAAACGCTGGGCCACGGTTTCAGGTTGTACTGCGCTAAGAATGACGTGATCGCTATCGGCAATTATGACCGCACGCGTTCTTCGCCCGTACGTGGCATCGATCAGCATGTTTCGGTCTCGCGCCTCTTGAATGATCCGTTTAATTGGAGCGGATTCTGGGCTGACGATTGAAATGATTCTGTTCGCTGATACAATGTTACCAAAACCGATATTGATTAATTTAATGTTCATTCGTTTCCCCTGCCTTTGGAGAGCGCCTCGCTACTCTCATCAATTTTGCCAATCATGACCGTTCCTATACTTGTCACAATCTTATTATTCTAGCATGTTATTCAATATTTTGCACTTGTTCTTTCATTTTCTCTATTTCACTCTTCATCTCAACCACATGTCTGCGAATCGCCAAATGGTTGGCCTTTGAACCGATCGTGTTCGCTTCTCGGTTCATTTCTTGTACAAGGAAATCAAGCTTTCTTCCTACAACGCCCCCGCCTGAGAGAATGTTCGCGAATTGCTCAATATGAGAACGAAGTCGCGTAAGTTCTTCCGAAATATCACTTTTTTCTGCAAAAAGGGCCACCTCAGCCAGAAGCCTACTTTCATCCAACTGGCTCTCAAAGCCCGATAAAAATTCATTGACCCGCTTTCGCAACTTGTCCCGGTAATGATCAACCACCTCTGGACTGTACGTATCAATTTGTTCGACAAGCTCACTCATGATGTTAAGGCGAACGTCAAGATCTTGTTTTAAGTGGCTTCCTTCCTCCATCCGCATGTGTCGCAAATCGTGAACCGCTTTCTCCATTGCTTGTTTGATCACCTGGATAAGCTCTTCATCCACTTCCCCTGCCTCATTGACTTGGACAAGCTGGTCAGAAAAGAGCAGAGAGGGAATATCGAGCACATGCTCCTGATTAATGGTCTGAGCGATTTTTCGTGAAGCTGCCTCATATTGTTTGAGCAGATCCCAATCGACTTCAAGTTCTCTTTTTGTCAACGCTTCTCCTTCTATTTTAATAAAAACATCAAGCTTTCCGCGTTGCACAGCATTTTTCGCGATTTTTTTCAGCTCTTCTTCTAAGAAAGATAATGGTCTCGGCAGGCGGCAATTCCATTCAAAAAAGCGATGGTTGACTGATCGAAGCTCAACCGTTGCTTTAAATGCATCGCCTTCAATCGAAGCGAACCCATACCCTGTCATGCTTGCTATCATGTCTATCACATCCACAACGTTATTTTAACAAAATCATATGGGCTCAAACAAGTAAAGATAACGTCGCTTGCTTGAGAAAAATCGAGATGACAGTAGAAAACAGCTGAAAACGGCACTTTTCCCCCTCTCTTGCACGAAGAGAAATGAGCGTTTGTGAAAAACATTCGAAACTCCGCCTTCTATCATCCTTTGATGAACCTGATGGCATAAGGAAAGCCTGGCTCCACCTATTTTCGTTTTCTCTGGAACGCAGGCTAGCCCTCTATTTATTTTGCCTTTAGTAAGCGAAATCCTCCTAAAACGACGGTTGGAATTGCAGCCATTCCGATAATGAGTAACCATTCACGCCCGGTTAACGGAACGGTATGGAACACTTGCTGTAATGGAGGGTAATAGATCACGATCAGCATTAATAAAACGGACGAAAGTACCGCTAGGACTAAATATTTGTTCTCAAATGGGTTACGGTGAAAAACCGAATATTCACTTCGGCAATCAAACACGTGAATGAGCTGAGCCATCACAAGGGTAACAAAGGCCACGGACTGAGCTCTAGTCAAATCGTCTGGATTCGCTTGTAACGTCAGCCAGAAAGCGGCCAATGTGACAACGCCAATCATAAATCCCCGGCTCACGATTTTCCATGCAAGCCCCCTAGCAAATATCCCTTCTCGCGGATGGCGGGGCGGCCGCTTCATAACGTTTCCTTCGGGCTGATCCATCCCGAGCGCCATTGCAGGCAAACCATCAGTCACGAGATTAATCCAGAGAATTTGCGTCGCAACGAGCGGCAAAGGCATGCCGAGCAACATGGCAAACAGCATAACAAGTATTTCCCCTACGTTTGACGCAAGCATGTAGCGAATGAACTTGCGAATGTTATCGTAAATGTTCCGCCCTTCGCGAATGGCGGCGCGAATCGTCGCAAAGTTATCATCGCTCAAAATAAGGGAAGAGGCCTCTTTTGCTACATCCGTTCCCGTAATCCCCATGGCAATCCCGATATTCGCTGCTTTGATCGCTGGAGCGTCGTTGACTCCATCGCCTGTCATGGCTACAATGTGGCCCCGCTCCTGCATGGCCTTGACAATCTTCAATTTATGTTCGGGAGAAACTCTTGCGTATACGTAGATTTGATCGACCATCTCGGTTAGCCTACGATCTGTTAAGTGGTTAAGCTCCGTCCCATCTATGACTTTCCCTCCAGCGGGTAAAATGCCAAGCTTTTTCGCTATCGCAGCCGCCGTAAGCCGGTGATCACCTGTAATCATAACGGTTTTAATTCCTGCTTGACGGCATTCTTCAATCGAATCAAACACTTCTTCACGTGGAGGATCGATCATCCCTTGTAAACCGATAAACGTAAGGTCACACTCTGCTTCATAAGCTTCGTCTACCGACTCATTTGGCCTGAGCGGTCTGTAGGCAACGGCAATCGTTCGTAGCGCCTGTGATGCCATCGTTTGAATCGTCCGCTCTACCTCTTCCCGGCGTTTGGGGGTTAACGCTTCCTGCTCTCCGCGATAACGGATTTTTTTACTCACCTGTAAGATGACATCGGGTGCACCCTTCGCCACGACAAAACGCTGCCCTTTCTCATTTTCAACAACGACGCTCATCATTTTGCGGGTCGATTCGAACGGAAATTCTTTCAGCCTTTTAAACTGTCTATCTAATTGTTCCCGGGAGAAGCCTGCCTTCATGGCGGCAACTAACAGGGCCCCTTCCGTCGGATCGCCTTCGATGTGGTAGGCTGTGCTTTCCTTTGTTTTCAGCATCCCTTTTTTTACCGTCCGCTGCTTCAACTGTGAATTATTGCATAAGAGCCCGTAAGAGAGCAAGAGATGTAAACTCCGGTGCCTTTTCGGGTCCGTTTCTTTTTTCCCTTTCGTAAAAAGACCATGGGGCTCATAGCCCGTCCCTGACACATGCCATGTTTCACCACTTGCCCATACTTGCGTCACCGTCATTTTATTTTGCGTGAGCGTGCCTGTTTTATCAGAGCAAATGACGGAGGCACAGCCGAGCGTTTCCACAGCGGGCAGCTTTCGGACAATTGCTCTTCTCTTGATCATCCGCTGCACCCCTAGGGCAAGGGCAACGGTCACGATAGCCGGTAATCCTTCTGGGATTGCAGCCACGGCAAGGGAAACTCCGGCAAGAAACATTGTGTACGCATCATGACCCTGTATGACCCCAATGACGACAACCATTGCCGTAAGTAAAAGCGCAACAGCGATCAACACTTTCCCTAGTTGCTCAAGCTTTCGTTGTAACGGCGTAATGACCGTTTCCGTCGTTTGCAACAGGTGAGCGATTTTGCCCATCTCAGTTTTCATTCCTGTTGCTACCACAATCCCTATTCCTTGCCCCTCGGTGACAAGGGTACCCATAAACGCCATGTTCGCTTGGTCGCCTAGCTGTAAGTCGGTCTGCTCCATTCTGTCCCCATGCTTATGAACGGGAAGCGACTCACCTGTTAAAGAGGACTCCTCAATGCGAAGGCTTGCCGTTTCAAGTAAGCGGATATCCGCCCCAACTCGGTCACCGCTTGTTAGTTTCACTACATCGCCAGGGACAACAGTAGCGGCTGGAACCTTTAACCATTTGCCATCACGTAAAACGACCATTTGCGGTGCTGATAATTCTTTTAACGCCGAAAGGGATTTTTCTGCCTTTCGTTCCTGAATAAATCCGAGGACGCCATTTAGTAGAATAATTAAAATGATGGTAATAGCGTCAATATATTCTCCAAGCAAGCCCGAAATAAGCGTAGCTGCAAGAAGGACGAGAACCATGAAATCTTTAAATTGCATAAAGAAGAGAATCAAGGCTGACACCGATTCCCCTTCGTCCAGTTTATTGAAGCCAACCCTTTTTAATCGTTTATCGACTTCCCTTTGCGGCAATCCGTCTGCCCCAAGGACCCCTGTTGCTTTTTTTACCTCTTCCTCTCCCATTTGATACCACTTCATGGTCACACCTCACATCAGTTTGTCCCGTTATACAAGCCATCTTATTCAGACAAGCACCATTTCATGCTATACTCTTGTCATTGGAGACAAACGTTTCTGTAGAAAAGCTTGGCTTGTTGCCAAGTCCTCTTCTTTTCTTAAGCGATCATGATGCGTATCCATGTATTTTTGTTTTTGAGGTGAACAGCCATGTCTTTTGACGGTCTTATGACACGAGCCATCGTCCACGAATTACAGGAGACGATCGGCACAGGAAGAATATTAAAGATCTATCAGCCGTTTAAAACGGAGCTTTTACTAACGATTCGGGCTCAAGGAGCGAACCATCAACTGCTACTCTCTGCCAATGCCAACTTCGCCCGAGTTCACTTTACGAAGGAGAAATATGCGAATCCTGCAACACCACCGATGTTTTGCATGCTTTTACGCAAGCATTTAGAAGGAGCCGTCATTGAGGAGATTAAACAAATCGACCTTGATCGGATCATTGAAATCACGGTCAAAACGCGAGACGAAATTGGCGATACGAGCTACAAGACGCTCGTCATTGAAATCATGGGGCGCCACAGCAACATGATCCTCGTCGATCCGAAAACGAATGTGATTCTTGACAGCATTAAACATGTAAGCCTCGCGCAAAGCAGCGTCCGTCCTGTTCTCCCAGGTCAACACTATACGAGACCGCCGGCCCAAGGGAAAGCAAACCCGCTGACAGCGACAAAAGAAGACATTTTGAAGAAGCTAGACTGGAATGAAGGTAAGCTCGATCGCCAGCTTGTCCGCGCGTTTTCTGGCCTTTCCCCTATCGTAGCTAAAGAGATCGTCTTTCGTGCGGGTATGGCGAACCGCGACTCGCTCCCTGCTGCATTTACGACCTTCATGCAAGATGTGGCGGCGCACCGCTATGAACCAACGTTTATACAAGGGGAAGAAAAGGAACAGTTTTCGTTTCTCCCGCTCACCCATATGAAAGGCGAACGAAAAACCTTTGCTTCATGTAGCGCCCTTTTAGATCGATTTTATTTTCAGAAGGCAGATCGAGACAGGGTGAAGCAGCAAGCCCACGACCTTGAGCGGTTTTTACGGAACGAGCGGGACAAAAACGTAAATAAGATTAAAAAGCTCGAGAAAACGTTGGATGATGCAGAAAAAGCGAAGCAGTATCAAAAGTTTGGTGAGCTAGTCACGGCCAACTTACACCTCGTCAAACGTGGGGATGCGTCGGTTGACGTATTGGATTATTATGAGGAGGACGCCCCGACCATCACCATCCCTCTCGATCCACAAAAGCAGCCGTCTGAAAACGCCCAAGCGTATTTTCGCAAATATACGAAGGCAAAAAATTCAGTCGAGGTGACGAAGGAGCAAATTGAAAAAGCCAAAATCGAAATCGACTATTTTGAGCGCTTGATTCAACAGGTCGAAACGGCTTCTGCAAGAGATGTAGAAGACATACGGGAAGAGTTAATCGAAGAAGGCTATCTTCGCCGCAAACAAAAGGTGAGCAAAAAACGTAAGGAAACTACGCCGCAACCAGAGCAGTACGTTTCCTCAACCGGCATCCCGATCATTGTCGGAAAAAACAACAAACAAAACGAATACGTAACGAATCGACTCGGACGGCAAGATGAAATTTGGCTCCATACGAAAGACATCCCTGGGTCCCACGTCCTCATCCGTAGCACAGATCCGGATGAAGTAACGCTTCAGGAGGCAGCGAACTTAGCCGCTTACTTCAGCAAAGCACGGCAATCGAGCTCCGTCCCTGTTGACTATACGAAAATCCGTCACGTGAAAAAACCGAACGGGGCCAAACCAGGCTACGTCATTTATGAGAATCAAACGACCTTGTTCGTCACCCCCGATGAAGAGAACGTCATTCAACTAAAGAAGCAATCATAAAAAAGTCTTCTTGTTCACTATAACGGGACAACATCTACCCGGATAACGGCCACTCAAAACAAGCCTTATTCGGGTATTTTTTGGCGATTGAAGAGCAGGCAAAAAAACGCAGACCCCTTGACCCTTCCATTGACTGTGAACAACGAAAGGACAGGGCTGCGTGGATGAAAATTATGGTGATATGCGTGCCCTTGAGGATACGGACAAGCGACATAATCATATAACGTCATCTTGCCCGTAAATCATCACTGCTTGATTCACGAAATCGACTTTAACCACGGTACCAATCGGTAATCATTGTTCTCCCTTAGATGACGAGAGACTATACATTAACTTTTTCCCTCTAGTTTCTTTAACAAATTTTCCTTTGTTTTCGGGTAGACTTTTCTTAAAATGAAAAGCATCCACAGTTCAAAGAGAAACAAAAATAAACCTGAATTATTCATACCTCGAACATAAATCAGGGTTTTAGGCCAAAAACGATTAGATTCCCGATCCCTTTGAAAGAATCATGGTTATTTTCTTCTGAAAAGCATCTTTCTAGAATGAGGAGCGGA
>NZ_SNUY01000026.1 GCF_004376175.1 Halalkalibacterium halodurans
TGTGTATGGCAAAATAAAAGTGCAGAGCTTTGCAAAGGAAAAATGCAGAGTCCTGCACTAAATTTTTGTGCGTAAACAAAAAAAGACTTGCCAGTCACCCCAAGTCCCACTACAGTAATTGTGTCAAGCAATTGGTAGTGGAGGTAAGAAAGGATGCTAGCAATGTCTGATATTAATTGTATCAAACATTTAAGAAATAACAAAGGTTTATCTATTTCAGAAATACAAAGAACAATGGGAATTAATTGGCGAACAGCTAAGAAGTATGCGGATGAAGATCAACTCCCTAAACAGAAATCATTTAAAAAGAAAGGGATGATGTATGAGGAAAAGTGGGGAGAAATTGTTTCAGATTGGCTTTTTGAGGATTTAAAGTTAAGGAAAAAATTAAGAAGAACAAAGAAACAAATATTTGAAGAACTAAAGGAAATGGGTTTCCAAGGTTCTTATCGTACTGTTTGTTACTTTATCTCTGAATGGATGAATACTCACCAAGAAGAAAAGGATAAAGGGTATGAAAGATTAGAACATCCTCCGGGTGAAGCTCAAGTAGACTTTGGAGTAATGGAAGCTGTACAAGATGGAGAAATTGTGGATATTCATGCTTTAGTTATGACGTTTCCTCATAGTAATGCTGGATTTGCAGTACCGTTACCAGCTGAAAATCAAGAATGCTTCTTACATGGCCTCAATATTCTTTTTAAACAGGTTGGGGGAGTACCTAAAAGGATAAGAATCGATAATTTGACCCCCGCTGTGAAGAAAAAAAGGACAAAAAATGAAGAAGCACAATTAACTGATGAATTTGTTCAATTTCAGAATTATTATGGCTTTGATGTGCAGGTATGCAATCCAAGAAGTGGCCATGAAAAAGGAAATGTTGAGAATAAAGTTGGATATATACGCTATAACTTTTTTACTTCAGCTCCAATAATGGACAGCTATGAGGGTTTAACGGATCAATTATTTCATAAATTAGAGGCGGACAGAAATAGAATTCATTATGCCAAAAACGTACGTATTGAGGACTTATGGCAGGAAGAGCGGGATTATCTTCTAGCCTTACCAGAAAAGCCCTATCCTGTATTTAAAGAGCATCTTGTTAAAGTAAACAAATATAATGAAGTGAAAGTGGACCAGACGTTGGTTCATGTCCCTAAGGGTGGCAACTATAGTCAATTACAAATGATATTAACATGGGATCAATTAAAGATTGTTTCACCTAATGGGGAGATATTATTGGATGACTATCGGCCATATATGAAAAAGCGAAAAGCATTACCATGGCTTTCAATAATTAAAACATGGATTCATAAACCAAGGGTTGTAGAATATTCGCGCTATCATAAGTATTTACCGGGAAGAATTAAAGAATTTTTGTTGGTAGATAATTTAATTATTCGACGAAAACGATTAGAAGCTCTAGCTAGTTTATTAGTTTCTCATGACATGAAGAAGATTAATGAAGAGTTCTATGAATTAATTGCACAGGATAAGCTACCTAGTGATAATAATCCTTATGAAGTGGACTGGAGTAAATACGATTCATTAGCTCCTAGAGAGGAGGCTGTCAATTGAAACAGGACATTAAAGAATTGTGTAAGTCATTGAGGTTAGCTTATGTTGCGGATGTATACGAGCAAATACCGTTTGAAACTCCGGAACAATTCTTGTATGGGCTACTTAAGGAGGAAATAAGATTAAGAGAAAAAGCGAGAGCAATCCGCTTGATAAAAAAGGCGAAGTTCTTAGATAAAAAGAGTTTACATGATTACGAGTGGACCGAACAACTTCGGTTCCCTCCTCACTTAACCAAAGAGGATTTGTGTAGCCTACAATTTATTGAGAATCGAGAAAATGTAGTTTTAGTTGGTTCACCCGGGACAGGGAAGACTCATTTAGCCACAGGACTAGGGAGAAAAGCTTGTGAACTAGGTTATGAGGTTCGTTTTTACCGTGTTGCCCACCTAGTTGAGGAATTAGAGCAAGCTTTACGTAACAACCGTTTATCAGCATTTAGAAAACGGATGGAGAAGGTTGATTTGGTCATTTTAGATGAAATGGGATACTTACCATTTAGTAAAGAAGGAGCTGAATTATTATTCCAAATTATATCGGAGTTTTATGAACAGAAAAGCGTCATTATTACATCTAACTTAGAATTTAGTCAATGGAACCGGATCTTTACAGATTCTCGTTTAACAGCAGCGTTAGTGGACAGGCTAATTCATCACGCCCATATCATCTCTTTTCATGGCGAGAGCTATAGACTGTCCCACGCATTGTCGAAAAGGAATTAAATGGGTGGCAAACCTCTGCATTTTTCATTGCATTTCTCTGCACTTTTCTATTGCAAAATACATGTGTGGTAACCTCAATTATCTACAGAAATCAGGGAGTGGCAATTTTTTTGCTTATAAAGCCCTCTAACATAGGATTTAATAGCCTATTTTTATATAAAGTTTTGACAATACGATGATGGATGAAGGGGTGAAACGATGGAAAAGTTATCACATGGGCTTGTGACTAGCCGTAATATGATTCGTTATAAAAGCTCCCAATTGCCGGAGCGTGTGCTTCAATTTGGCGAGGGAAACTTTTTACGTGGATTTATCGACTGGATGATCCAGCAAATGAATAAGCAAAACGTTTTTAACGGCCGGGTTGTGGCGATCCAACCAACGCCTCACGGAAAAGTCGTACCGAAGCTACTGGCACAGGATAGTCTCTATACGGTTTGGCTTAGAGGAATTGCGGACGGAGAGACGGTCGATCATCATGAGGTGATCACGTCGATTTCCAGGGGAATCAATCCATATACAAATTGGCAGGACGTTCTTGAAGTCGCCGCATCACCAGACCTTTCGGTTGTTTTCTCGAATACGACCGAGGCTGGGCTGACGTATTTAGAAGAAGGTTATGACAAAGAAAAGGCACCCCTTTCATTCCCAGGGAAGCTTGCTGCATGCTTATGGCACCGCTACGAAACATTAGGGTGGGGTGAAGGGTCGGGCCTCGTGATTATTCCGTGTGAGCTTGTTGAACAAAATGGGAAAGTCTTGAAGGAGCTCGTTTGCCGCTATGCAAAAGCGTGGAATTTTCCGCAAGAGTTTTTTACTTGGCTCGAGCGAGAAAACGAGTTTTGCCATACGCTCGTCGATCGAATCGTCCCAGGATTTCCGAGTGACACTGCAGATGAATGTTTCGAAAGGTTAGGCTACGAAGACATCCTTCTTACTGTCGCAGAACCGTATCACCTCTTCATAATCGAGGGGTCGGAGCGTGTCCGCAAGCTACTTCCCTTTAACGAAGCAGGCTTACATGTGAGATGGAACCATCTGGAGAAGCATCGCAACATGAAGGTACGCGTGTTGAATGGGACTCATACGTTTATGTTTGCCTTATCGTATCTTTCAGGTGTGGACACGGTAGGAGAAGCAATGGCAGATGAGCAGTTGTGCTCGTTTATTCGCAAAGGCTTGTTTGAAGAGATCATCCCGTGTGTGGACGCACCGGAGCAAGAAGTGACCGCCTTTGCCGAAACGGTGCTTGAGCGATTCGAAAATCCATTTTTGCAACACCGACTAACCGATATCGGTTTAAATGCGGTGAACAAGTTTCGAACGAGGCTCATGCCAACATTCAACGATTATGTAGCGCAGACAGGAGAAGCTCCGACTTATCTGCTGTTCTCCCTTGCAGCTCTCATAAACTATTACCGTGGCGTTGAGGAAGATGGACCGTTTTTAATCGGAAGACGTAGGGAAGACTCTTATCTTATTCGTGATGATCTAGAAGTGATTGAAGCGTTCAAAGTGGGATGGCAACAGGTGAATACCGGTAAACTTTCTCTTGCTCAGTTATGTGAAGACTTATTAAGCAAAAGAGAACTTTGGGGCGTAGATCTATCAATGGAACGAAAGGTTGTTGACAAGGTAGCAGAGAGTTTACAAATAATCGTTGAAAAAGGGATGCGTCAAGCGATCAGTGGAGTTCTTAATCAAATAGGAGGGAATAACCATGTCCATAAACAGTAGGGAAGTGTTAGCGGAAAAAGTGAAGAACGCTGTCAACAATCAACCGGTAACGGATATGCACACACACCTTTTTTCACCCAACTTCAGGGAGATTTTGCTTTGGGATATAGACGAGTTGCTTACGTACCACTATCTCGTAGCCGAGGTGATGCGTTGGACCGATGTTTCGATTGAGGCATTTTGGGCCATGTCGAAACGGGAACAAGCAGATCTTATCTGGGAGGAGCTGTTCATTAAACGTTCTCCTGTCAGTGAAGCGTGTCGCGGAGTGTTAACGTGTTTGCAAGGCTTAGGGCTCGATCCAGCGACACGTGATTTGCAAGTCTATCGCGAGTATTTTGCGAAAAAAACGAGCGAAGAACAAGTAGATACGGTGTTGCAGTTGGCGAACGTTTCCGATGTTGTCATGACTAATGACCCGTTTGATGACAATGAGCGCATAAGCTGGCTGGAAGGGAAACAGCCGGATTCTCGGTTTCATGCAGCGTTGCGACTCGATCCGTTATTAAATGAGTATGAACAAACAAAGCATCGTTTGCGCGATTGGGGCTACAAGGTGAACGATGAATGGAACGAAGGGTCGATTCAAGAAGTCAAGCGATTTTTAACCGACTGGATTGAGCGAATGGACCCTGTTTATATGGCTGTTTCCCTTCCACCGACGTTCTCCTTTCCAGAAGAGTCGAACCGTGGGAGAATCATTCGTGATTGTTTGTTACCGGTTGCCGAAAAGCACAACATCCCATTTGCGATGATGATCGGGGTGAAGAAGCGAGTTCATCCGGCGCTAGGGGATGCTGGCGATTTTGTCGGCAAAGCGTCAATGGATGGAGTGGAGCACTTGCTCCGTGAATACCCAAACAATAAGTTTTTAGTCACGATGCTATCGCGCGAAAATCAACATGAGCTCGTCGTCCTTGCCCGAAAGTTCTCCAACTTGATGATTTTCGGCTGCTGGTGGTTTATGAATAACCCTGAAATCATTAATGAGATGACGAGAATGCGGATGGAGATGCTCGGCACTAGCTTTATTCCGCAACATTCTGACGCTCGTGTGTTGGAGCAGCTCATTTACAAATGGCATCACTCAAAATCGATCATAGCCGAGGTGCTTATTGACAAATACGATGACATTTTGCAAGCCGGCTGGGAGGTAACCGAAGAAGAGATTAAGCGCGATGTAGCAGATCTATTCTCACGTAATTTTTGGCGATTCGTTGGCCGGAATGATCACGTCACATCAGTGAAGGTGGAGCAGCAAACGTAAAGACAGGTACAACGGGCAGCTTCCTGCTGCTCGTTTGTTAAAACGGATTATGTAAGCGCTTTCCATTAAGGGAGAGGAGGAGCTTTTCTTGAGCATATACCTGAAAAAAATCAGTATCGTCACATTGGTCTTTCTCATTGTTTTTTCTCACTTCCCTAGGCTAGGTGTCAGTGCAAATCAGGAAGAGTTGGAAGCAGGTTGGTCGTTTCGTGCTTTTGGCGGTAATACAAGTGAGGAACGGAATCCTCCACCTGTCATTCACGAGGATGGTTCGGTCACAATGACAGCGACCGGAGGAAAGATCGCAAGCGGGGATGAAGGTCTGTCTTTTATGTATCAGGAGCTTCCACATGACGTAAACTTTACCCTTCATGCCTCGGTTGATGTTCAACATTTTAATAGCAATCAGTCGGTTAGCACGCCGAACCAAAAATCGTTCGGGTTAATGGTACGCGATGCAGTGGGAGAAGATGGGGACAGTGCAGTGCAAACGGCCAACTATGTGGCAAACGGAGCGCTAGATACGGTTATGAAGGGTTTCTATAAGGAACAAGGTGTACAAACAAAATTAACGCCTTTCTCGTCTAGTCGACCCCCTATCTCAGGCGAAACGTACGAGCTTTCGATTACCAAGTCGGGGGATGCGTATCTTTTAACGGCAAACGAGGAGTCTGAGGTCGTTTTGACGGAAGGGAACTTTGATGAGACTTTATTTGCAGGCTTTTATGTGGCTCGCGACGCAGAAGTGACGTTTCGCGACTTTTCTCTCGTCATCGATAATCGCGTCGTAGAACAATTGATTGTCGACGATCAAGACATGAAAAAAGATTATTTTGTGGGGGAACCGTTCGATCCGACTGGGCTACTCGTGACCGCTCGTTTTATGACGGGAGAGGAACAGACTTTGTCTCCTGATGATTATTTTTGGACAGGCTTTTCGAGTGCAGAGCCGGGGGCAAGGACATTAACGATCCATTACTTAGGGGCTACCGAAACCATTGAGCTTAAAGTACACCAGACTGCAGTGGAAGACCTAGCGATTTTATACTACCCTGCGAAGACGACGTATTATTTGGGCGATCATTTTGATAGAGAGGGGCTTGTCGTGATCGCTACTTTAGCGACAGGAGAGAGACAAGAGGTGCCTGAGGATGACTATTTTTTATCGTTGGACGGGGAAGTGATCGATGAGTCGTTTACGTTTTCACGGCCGGGGGAGCTGGCCGTCGACGTAACGCTGAAGGAAGACCGTGCCATGAGCACCTCGTTCGCTGTCGAGGTACGGGATGCGGCTGTCACTCACTTAGAACTTTACACCCCTCCGGAAAAGCAGCTTTATTTTATTGGTGAGGAATTAAAGATGGACGGGGCGATCGTATACGCCCATTACAGTGATCAATCGCGCGTTCGATTGCTGAGAGGTGAGTATGACGTATCAAAAATAGACTCTTCTACCAGCGGCATGCAAAAGGTGACGATTACGTATAAAGGCGTAAGTGCGTCGTTTACGGTAGAGGTAAAAGAACGAGAGATACAGGAGCTCACGATTGTTCGTTACCCAAAAACGACCTATACGGTCGGAGAGGCGTTAGCTTTAGAAGGTCTAGAAATAGGGTACCTGTTTGATAATGGAGATGTGGAGAAAGTGTCTGAAGACGAATATGAGGTGGATGTTTCTGCTTACAATCAGCAACAAACAGGGGTTTACGATCTGTTTATCCATCCGCTTAGACAAGAGGTTGCATCGATCATTCTACCGGTCACTGTGCGGGAAGAGATCGAGTATGAGTGGAAGTCGATTCGATTTGGACAATCCACGTCCAATGCTCGAAATGTTGTGAATGACTTCGGAGATGGGACGGTTGAACTAATCGCCTTAGAAGGAGGCGGAAAGGTTACTGGGGATCACGATGGGATCACGTTCTATTACACGGAGCTTGATGCGGTAGAAGACAATTTTACGTTATCTGCCGATGTAAGGGTGAAAGAGTATGCTAAAAATCCCCATGATGGACAAGAGTCGTTTGGGGTGATGGCGCGGGATGCAATCGGACCTGCGAATGATGCCAGTGTGTTTGCCTCCAACATCGCGGCTGTCGGTGGCTATAGTGGGGGGACGCGGGAAGCAAATGGGACACAGCTCTTTGTTCGAACCGGTGTGTTAGCCAGTGACGGTGAAGGAAGCAAAGGGATTCAAAAAAAAATGCTCGATCAAGAAAAGCCGAGACCTGAAACCACTCATCCAGAGGCTTCATACAGGTTAACTTTAAAGAAAACGAACAGTGGCTTTATAGGTGCATTAAATGACGGGAAAGAAGAACTATTTTTTACACCGGACATCGTGAATGTTCAAGATTCGAAGATGTATATAGGCTTTTATACAGCACGACTAGCAACGATTGAAGTGAGCAATATTGAGCTGGAGGTGACTGCTGCCGCAACAGATTTTCCAAAACAAGAGCCACCAGAGGAACCAACCGCACCTGAATTGGATATTCTTTCTTTGTCTCGTGTTTCAAAGACGGATTATGAACTAATCGTCCGCGCAAATGTGGGCGGTTCCCTTACGATTAAGAAAGGGAATCAAACAATTGAAGAAAACCTTAACGTCGAAAAAGGAGAAATGATGACCGTTCCTACAACGGTGGCAAGCCATCAAAAGACAAATTTTAGCCTTTCCTTTATTCCAGACGATACACAGCTCCTGACGTCCTATGATCGGATCGTGAGAAACTTTACGGTGACGATGAAGACGTTTAATGAAGAAGGGGACCTTTATGTTTCTCCTGATGGTACGAGTGATGGGGATGGGACAAGAGGAGCGCCGCTAGATCTTGATACGGCGATTGATTTTATTATGGAAGGGCAAACAATTGTTGTCCTGGATGGTCATTATGTACGAGATTCGAAGCTTGAGATAAACAAGTACAATGATGGGACTCCTGATGCGATGAAAGCGCTGGTGGCTGAGCCAGGCACTCGTCCGATTATAGATTTTGATAGGCGGTCGGAAGGGGTCATTTTAAGCGGCAACTATTGGCACATTAAGGGACTTGATTTTACCCGTTCTGCTGGGAACACAAAAGGGTTTACCGTCGGTGGTAGCCACAACATTGTGGAAAATAGCCGTTTTTATGAAAATGGGGATACGGGTCTGCAAATAAGTCGTACCGATGGTTCAGAACATATTGCGGACTGGCCGTCCTATAATTTAATTTTAAATAGCACGTCGTTTGACAACCGCGACCCATCTGAAAACAACGCCGACGGCTTTGCCGCAAAGCTGACAGTAGGAGTTGGGAATGTATTTAGAGGATGTATTGCCCACAACAATATTGATGACGGTTGGGATCTTTATACGAAAGTAGGGACGGGGGCAATAGGACCAGTCTTGATTGAAGATAGCATCGCCTATAATAACGGCTTTCTCACCGATGGAACGGTCGGAGCAGGGGATAAAAATGGCTTTAAATTAGGCGGTGAAGGCATCCGTGTGCCACATATTATCCGAGGTAGCATGGCTTTCGGAAACGGAGCCTACGGATTTACGAGCAACAGCAACCCAGGTGTAATCGCAGAGCAAAACATCGCCTTCAACAATGGAGGAGGAAACTTAGACTTTACTACTTATCCTAACATTCAGCCAGACTTCACAATAGACGGATTTATTTCGTACCAGCACGATGCCAGTGCACGAGATCGTTACCCGGAAGAACTGGCATCAGACCGTAACTTCTTGTTTAATGGCCAATATTCGGAAAATAAGAACGGGGTTCGTTTAACGGATGCGAATTTTAAAAGCTTAGAGCCCACCATTCCATATGAACGGGACGATGCAGGTAACATTATTTGGGGCGACTTCCTGTCCTTCATTCCTCCAAGCGAAGAAGATGAAGAGAAAGAGATCATTGAGGCAAACGTTTCGTTTTCACCGCCGATTTTCCTGCTAGCTACCGGTCGTGGGAAAGGGGTGGCACTTGTGACGTTAGCTTTACCAGGTCCTTATAAGGCAAAAGATATTGACGTTTCCTCTCTAATTTTAAATGGGGAGGTGACTCCGGTTCGTACGATGCAAACCGGTAATCGAATGATGTTAAAGTTCCAGCGATCCGATTTAGCGCGTGTACTGGAGCGTGGACATAAAGTAGAAATACAAGTGACAGGCATGCTTCAAACCGGTGAATCATTTGTTGGCACGACGCACATTTTCGTTAGAGCCACAGGACAAATTTCTGTAACCCTTGATATTACTGATTCCATTCAATTTGCTACTATAGATGTGTTCCCATACCTTTTTACGTGATCAAGTTCTTTATGTTTTGTCAAACCTCAATTTTAGCGATTTTTGGCCATAATCAGCCATTTCACCATATCGTCATTCTAGTTATTTACAGGATTTTTATGGAAAACGGAAACTTTGATCATTCAGGCAAAAAGAAAAGCCATAATGGTGCTCCTTTGGTAGAATAGAAGTATCTAGCAACTATCACGAAAGGAGTTCATTATGACTACCTCTATCATACCAAAATCTTATTCAAATGTAATCTATCTTCAACCTTCTTTTTCATTTACAGAAGATTCATTTTCTTCTTTACGTCACCTTCCTTATGTTAAATTAGGGTTGGAGTTTCCTTGGGAGGAGGTGTTCTCTCCCATTGAACAAGAATTTCTCCAAGCACGGTTTGAATATCATTTTAAAAAACGAACTTCAACGGATGCAGCCCCATCTTCAACAGAATTATTTCCAGATATTCCACAGGACTTGAGCACATTGCCTACGAGATCTGCCAAAGGACGAAAAGGAGTGAACTTTTATGCTTTATTAAAAGCTTTCCTCTTGGCTCCACTCCTCTATGTGGAAGTAATGGTTTCCAGTGTACACCTTCAAGTTATTGGGAACTCTGACTTCCGGATGGTCTGTGGTTTTGATACACGACCATCCTTGAAAACATTTGAACGTTTTGATCAGATCATGATTGAAAACGGACTTTGGGAGAAAGCTCGGCAACTTATGGTGAGCTACAATCTTTTTCACGGTATCGTAGGAAAAGAAGAACAACTCGCTGTAGATACCACCCATGTAGATGCGGAAGCCACTGTCCATAAAATGAAGAAATGTAGCCATTCTGAGCCATGTCATTGCCCAAAGATTCCTACGGATGATAACGTAGGCGTGATGAGAAAAAGCAATACCGTCACGTACATTGCACATAAAATCTCCTTGGTCTGTGGTGTAGAGTCTGAACTTCCTTTGTCCAGAAGTGTGTTTAAAGGAGACGAACATGATGCAAAAACACTAGAACCCACTTTGGAAAAGGTAACGGAAGATCTTCCTGAAGAGTTCCTAAAAACAGTGCAATACGTGAGCGCAGATGGGATTTATCAATCAGCGGACAATCAACAACACACAAAATCCATTCTTAAAGCAAAGCTATTGGCTCCCATAAATCCACGTAAAATTCAAGATAAAGCACTTGAATCTTGTGGCATGACCAAGCTGGATAGGTATGGTGTTCCTCATTGTATTAGTGGCCATAAGTTACAATTGAAAGGGTTGGATGAAGCAAAAGAACACTATGTTTGGACTTGCCCAGTCTTTGATCCAAAATACAAGCAAGAAGGACTTTCCTGTTCGAATGAACAGCATATTCAATGCTGTAATGGCGCGAAAACTGGTAGAACGCTTCGTATCCATCAATCGATGACACCACAAATTGATACGGAGTTCCCACAACACCTCCAATCGTTCAAAAAGAAATACGCAGAACGAACTGCGATAGAGCGTGTTATTGGAATTGCCAAAGACGGACTTAGTATGCGAAGAGTACATAAAAGAGGTCGCTTGGCAGTCGAAGCTCATGTCGATCGATGTATGATCACTGCACATGCCTTGGCTTATATGTCTGTTCAAGGAACTGGGCAACTATATCGAGGCTGGACGAAATTATCGGCATAATAGAGAATCCACTTAAAACCAATATATGGAAATTATCCATCCATACAACCTCAAGGGGATAGTCTGCCCTTTTTTAATATAATTTCAAAAAAATGTAAACTCACTCTCCGCTCTTAGCCTAATTTAATTTTTTTCTACGCTAGTTCTTCTGTAAAAATCGCTATCAACCAAGCAGAAATTAATTTTGTCCGGACGCTCTTAAATAGTCATGTACTCACCGCGCACGATCAAGGAGCGGTGAGTCTTAGTTTCTTTGAAATATAATCATTTCTTCAGTTGTTGTCGTTTACTTGTAGAGTCAGATGCAATGATTGTTCAGTTATGAAGAAACAAAGGGTAACATGAAGCCATACTGACCATTGGGGGGAGAGCGATGGCATCATATGAATCACGGGTCGTTTGGGCTTTAATCGAAATTGAGGAGCTCATGGAATCGGTTATTTATTGGTTAGCACAAAGGTATGATTCCTCCTCTGGGGGATTTTTCTATGCTCAAAGTTCAGAGCATGTGAATGTAAAGATCCCTGATATCGAATCGACAGCCCAGGCGTTAAACATTTTAGAAAGGTACGATCTTTTAAGCGGAATGCCTGATGATGTAAGGCAGCAACTAATTGGTTTTTTTCAGATGAAGCAACAAGACACGGGTTATTTTCTCGATGACAATCCAATGATGGCAGAAGATGATGTGATGGTTGCAAGAGCTCTAAGCTACAGTTTGGGTGCTTTGAAGAAGTTAGGGGGAAAGCCTCTGCATCGATTACCAAACACAGCAGGGGCGTTGCCAAGCTATATGAAAACCCCAGAAGCTTATGGCGAGTGGCTCCGCTCGGTGAGTTTAAGCAATAGTTGGCGTGGCTGTGATCGGCTCTGTGTCTCGGGCGTGTACATTAAACAATTAACAGAGGAGAAGCGACCAATGTACTTACACGAAGCATTCTCCTATTTTGCTAGCATACAAGATCCAGTAACAGGTCTATGGGGCCAAGGGAATGACTATGTAAAAATTTCTGGTACGTTTAAGCTATTCACCTTCTACCAACAGTTTCAAAGGCAGCTTCCTAATGAGGGAGCGATTTATCAAAGCGTTATGAAAACACTTACCGAAAAGCCCGCTAAAGACATGTGTTATGTGCGAAATTCTATCAATTTGCTAGCTGCAATGGAGCGAGAGATAGAGCTGCCCGACGTGACGATAGTACTCGAGGCGATCGGCCTACAGCTAAAACGATTAAAGCAAAAGGATGGGGGATTTTCTCGGGAAATTTCAGGTTCACTGCCAGCTCCCAATGTAGGGCAAGTGAAAAAAGAGGAGAAATACTCGGAGTTGCCACAGCCGGTCATCCTTGGTGCTGGATTAATGGAAGGAGACATGAATGCAACAACCCAAGCGGTGCTCATTCATCGATTGTGTTATCAGCTGGCGAAGCGCCCGTTTCCTTTTGCAAAGATGGCTGGAGTACCCTTTTACTCGCTGATCAAATCAAAGGAGGCCTAACATGCTCGTGCATCCACTACCGAAAGAGAAACGGTTATAGACTGTATTTTGGACAGTAAAAGGTACAAGGAATAAGAAGGGGTGAATAAATAATGGATTTTGAACTTTGGGAGTATCCAGAGCCAGGGATCAAGCGCAAGCTGTATAAACCAGGTGAAAAACTTATGATAATGAAAGTCGTCTTTGAGGAAGGGGCAGAGGGGGCGAGTCATTCTCACCCTCATGAACAACTGACATACTGTTTAAAAGGGGATATGGAGTTTACAATTAAAGGAAAGGTGAAGCGCATACAAGAAGGAGAAGTGCTCACCATCCCACCTCATGCTGTTCATGGAGCGAAGGCGTTGGCGCCATCGATTATCCTTGATGTATTTACTCCACTTCGAGAAGATTTGCTTTCCGACACATCTTCTGTGTAATGGTTTTGTAAACATGCAGACTCTCCCTTGAAGCGTCCTGTGTATTTTCGCTAAGATGAAAGAAACAAAGGGAATTGGGGGAGAACGATGTGGGAGGCCCATACAAAATTATTGCATTGGATATGGATGGAACGTTACTTTCAAGCAATCATCAAATTTCAGAGGGAAATCGGCGAGCCATTGAAGAAGCTCGTAATCATGGAGTACATGTGATTTTGAGTACAGGACGAAGCTTCATGACATCCAAGGAATACATGGAATCACTGGCCCTTGACTCGTACCATATTACCGTAAATGGCAGTGAAATTTGGCATACGTCAGGAGAATTGATTGAACGGCAAATGCTTCACGGGCAACATATTGAAACGATGTGGAAACTAAAAGAGCAACACAATACAACCTTTTGGGCTGTTTCAACCGAAAAGGTGTGGCGGGGAGAATTTCCTGAAAACATTCATGAGCATGAATGGCTTAAATTTGGTTATGATGTTCCAAATCAGGAAATAAGAGAGCAGATCGAAAAGGAATTACAGGCTCATTCCGAGCTAGAAGTGACAAACTCAAGCCCTACGAATCTAGAGATTAACGCTATGGGCGTTAGCAAAGCAAAAGCTCTAGCCACAGTGTGTGAACGACTAGGGCTTACGATGGCAAATGTGCTTGCAATGGGAGATAGTTTAAATGATTTAGCGATGATTGAAGAGGCGGGCTGTGGAGTCGCGATGGGAAACGCCCAAGAGATCGTCAAGGAAGCCGCCGATTGGGTGACTGGAACAAACGATGAGGATGGGGTGGCCCAAGCGATTCGCAAGTTTGTTTTAGACAATAGCTAATAGCTATGTAAAACGCTCAGGGAAGAAAGCACCCTGAGCGTTCTTTGTCGAGAGATCTTATTTGAACCAAGAGCAACCTACAATGATCAACAAGATGAAAAGGACAACGATTAACGCAAATCCTTTCCCGCCATGATAGCCAGCTACAGGTCCATAACCAAAACCGCAGTCAAAGCCTGCACCAGCAACAGGTCCGTACCCGTACATACAAGCACCACCTTTCTATGAGCTTACTACACCGTATGCACTTCCCATTCAATGTGGTTGGGCTAATACACAGTCTTTGTTATCGATTCACAAAACTAGGGACGCGCTATGTCCTTTGACTAGAGGCCATTAGACACAGACAACATCTGTTTGCTTCTTTTCTCTAATCCCTTTAACATAGAAAGGAAAGCGAATGGAAGGGAAATTAATGATGGAATTCACATGGCAAATTGGAATAATCGTTGTCATCACAGTTGTGCTTTTGGTTGGCTGGGTGGTTTATCGACTAAAAGAAAAGAAGCGGTACGATGTGGCAAAGATCACGATCCGTGACATTGATCGAATGGACGGGCATGAATTTGAAGATTATTTGTTCGTTCTTTTAGCGGGACTCGGCTATAATGAGACATACCAGACAAAAAAGAGCAGAGACTTCGGAGCTGATTTATTATTTAACGATTCATCTGGAGCACGCACGGTCGTTCAGGCGAAATGTCTATCTGATGCTCTCGGAGTGAAGGCGATCCAAGAAGTTTTTACCGCTAAAGTTTACTATCAAGCGGAAAAGGCAATCGTCATTACGTCAACGGAAACGATCTCGGATCCGTGCAGGCGTCTAGCGTCGGCCGCTGAAGTTAAGCTGATTGAGCGGGAAGCTTTACAGGAAATTATCGCTCTCTTTAAACGAGAGCAAATGAAGCAGGCTCAGGATGTCATAGAAGCACCACCTGAAAAGATCAAAACGACACCAGAGGATAGCTATGTTTATCCTGAACAAGATCAGCAAGTGATCCGAAGTGGAGAGTTTTATTATAAAAAGCCATCGTCATTCTTCAAACGAAGTGGGTAAGAGAAAGAGGGAAAGATACATGAAGCGAATTCCATCGGTTAGAGAGCGGAACATTGTGTTGATTGGTTTTATGGGGGTAGGGAAAACATCCGTTGGGGAACAGCTGGCTAAGCGGTTATTTCGTGATTTTATTGACGTCGATCAGGAAATTGAAAAAACATGGAAAATGAAGATTTCCGATATTTTTCGCTTGAAGGGTGAAGAAGCGTTCCGTAAAATTGAACGGGAAATGACAATTGATTATTGTACGAATACATCACTTAAAGTGATCTCGTTAGGCGGCGGCGCCTACATGCAAGATGCGATTCGCACTGCGTGTCTCGACCATTGCATCGTCATTTATTTAGATTTGTCTTGGTCCTTATGGAAGGAACGGTTAAATGTATTAATAGACAATCGCCCCGTTCTACAAGACAAAAAAGTAGAAGAAATGGAACAGCTCTTTACGAAGCGGCAACCGACCTATCAAAAGAATAGCTTTCAAGTAGAAACAGATGGCCGAGAGGTAGCAGAGATAGTATCCTATCTAGAAGAAGTGATCAAGTTAGGGTGGGAAATTTACGGATCATAAATGATTAATTATACAAATCTATGCATGGGTAATAAGCGTTCAGCAAATCACTAATCTGCGAAACCAAATTAATGATATTAACTGTAAACCAGACCTAGCAAAGGGTTCGTCTCAGGTTCCAATTTGTTCATAAATCGGTTAGAAAATTTTCCTTGCATTTCCGATGTATGTTCTTTACCATACAATATATAGAGTCAAAAGCAATTAAACATTACAATATCTAGTGTTTATGGACGGTAAGGTGCCCGAAGCGGCTTAAAAGGGAATCTGGTGCAAATCCGGAGCTGTCCCCGCAACTGTGAGTGCTACGAACGGAACGATTTGCCACTGTACATCCTCTACTTCTTGAGAAATGTATGGGAAGGCTTCTAAGTAGGTAAAGCACGAGTCAGGAGACCTGCCTTACTTCCACAAGTTTCGCATCTTCGGGGGTTGAGCATGTGAGGCGGCAAGTATAAGGCAGTGCGTGTATTCCGACTGAAAGGGAGGGGGACACGCTTGTGTATTGTACTGTCGTTTCAAGCCTTTCTCTCGAAGGAAGGTTTTTTATTTGGATTGATAGGGAGGAAATAAGATGACGATGACGATTAACAAGGAGCTCCACTGGCAAGAGCGACTGAAAGAAAGGTTTCCGCAACTAGAGGTAGAGGATGTTCTTTCTCAAGGGGCTTCGCTTGAATCGATGCGAATGAAGGCGATGGATGAAATCTCCGCCGAACAGCCGGAGTGGACGTTTATTACTGCACGTATTTATTTGGAAGAGCTGTACAACAGCGTCAAAGAGCAACGAGGGCTGGTGAAACCATATACACAGTTTTACGAACTAATTGAAGTACTTGTAGACAAAGGAATTTATGAAAAGGATCTGCTCAATCGTTATACAAAAGAGGAGATCAATGAACTCGGAGAGCATTTGAATCAAGAAAAGGACGAGCTGTTTACATACATTGGCTTAAAAACATTAGCGGACAGATACCTTGCCCGACTATATGATCGGACGTTGATGGAATTACCACAGGAACGCTTTATGGTCATTGCTATGTCTCTCATGAAAAAAGAAGTAAATAGCCAGCGCCTTTCGTTAGTGAAGGAAGCCTATTGGGCTCTCTCAAACCTCTATATGACAGTGGCGACACCGACATTTGCTAACGCAGGAAAAGCGGTAGGGCAACTTTCCAGTTGTTTCATTGATACAGTGGATGATAGTTTGCGAGGCATTTTTGATAGTTGTACTGATGCTGCGACCGTCAGTAAAAGTGGTGGTGGGCTTGGGATTTACCTAGGAAAAATTCGTGCCAAAGGATCGTCGATTAAAAATTATCAAAATGTGTCATCGGGTGTTTTGCCATGGATGAAACAGTTAAACAATGTGGCGGTGAGCGTTGATCAACTAGGTCAACGACAAGGAGCCATTGCCGTTTACCTAGACATTTGGCATAAAGACATCTTTTCTTTCCTTGATGCGAAACTGAATAACGGAGACGAGCGTCAGCGAACACACGATTTGTTCACGGCCGTTAGCCTTCCAGATTTATTTATGGAGGCAGTGGAAGCTAGAGACCATTGGTATTTGTTTGATCCACACGAAATCCGTCAGAAAATGGGCTTTTCTCTTGAGGACAGCTATGACGAGCAAAAGGGGAGCGGGACGTTCCGCGAGCGTTATGAAGCGTGTGTAAACAACCCAGATTTAAGCCGAACAGAAGTACCAGCGATCGAAATCATGAAACGAATTATGATTTCCCAGCTTGAAACAGGAAGCCCATTCATGTATTACCGCGATGAAGCAAATCGCATGAATCCGAACAAGCATGAAGGCATGGTCTATGGTTCGAACCTTTGCACGGAAATCATTCAAAATATGAGTCCTACGACAGTTGTAGAGGAAAAAACAGAAGACGGAAAAATTTTAATTACGAAGCAACCAGGCGATTATGTCGTGTGTAATTTAAGTTCCTTGTCTCTTGCTCGTGTAGTCGAAGACGATGTGCTTGAAAGGCTCATACCAATTCAAGTACGGATGCTCGATAACGTGATTGATGTGAACCGTATCGAGGTGAAGCAAGCGGAGCAAACGAACCAAAAATACCGTGCGATCGGCCTTGGGACGTACGGCTGGCACCACCTTCTTGCAAAAAAAGGAATTGCGTGGGAATCGGAGGAAGCGATTCGCTATGCAGATGAACTATACGAAACGATTAACTATTTAACCATTCAAGCAAGCATGAAATTGGCAGAGGAAAAGGGAGCGTACCCGATGTTTGCCGGATCAGACTGGGAGACCGGTGAGTATTTTGAGCGGCGTCAGTATACAACTGACAAGTGGACAGAGCTTGCAGAACAAGTAAAAGAAAAAGGACTGCGTAACGGATACTTACTTGCAGTTGCTCCAAATGCGACGACAGCGTTAATTGGCGGAACGACGGCCTCCATTGACCCGATCTTTCAAAAGACGTATGTGGAAGAAAAGAAAAACTATCGCATTCCAGTGACGGCGCCAGACCTTTCGCCAGAGACGACATGGTATTATAAATCTGCGTACCATATTGACCAAACATGGAGCATTCGCCAAAATGGAGCCCGTCAGCGACATGTCGATCAATCAATTTCGTTTAACCTCTATGTGTCCAATACGATTCGTGCGAAAGAACTGCTGGAGCTCCACTTACTTGCTTGGAAAGAAGGATTGAAGACTACGTACTACCTACGTTCCACTTCAATGGAGATAGAAGATTGTGAAAGCTGCGCAAGCTAAGGAGGATTTTTAAAATGGAGCAGTTACAGAAACGAAAAATTTATGATACAACCGCATCCAATGCATCAACAGGCATTTTAAACGGTAAGAGCTCAAACGTGTTAAACTGGGATGACGTCCGCTTCTCGTGGGCGTACCCTCTCTATAAAAATATGCTCGCCAACTTTTGGACACCATTTGAAATCAATATGAGCCATGATGCCAAGCAGTTTCCTACTCTTACGGAAACGGAACAAGAGGCGTTCAAAAAAATCATTGGGTTGCTCGCGTTTTTAGATAGCGTACAGACCGACTATTCAATGCGAGCAGCAGAATATTTAACAGATTCCAGTCTTGCCGCCCTGATGAGCGTTCTCTCCTTCCAAGAGGTCGTCCATAACCAAAGTTACTCATATGTCTTGTCCAGCTTAGTACCGAAAGCGACGCAAGATGAGATCTTTGAATATTGGAAGCATGACGACGTATTGAAGGAACGCAATGAATTCATCATAGATGGATACGAGAAGTTTGTGGACAATCCAACACCGAAAACGTTTCTCGAATCAATTGTGTACGATGTTATTTTAGAGGGACTTAACTTTTATTCGGGCTTTGCGTTTTTCTACAACTTAGCCCGAAATCAAAAGATGGTATCCACGTCAACGATGATCAACTACATTAATCGGGATGAGCAACTACACGTCTACTTATTTACGAACATTTTTAAAGAGTTGCTCGTTGAATTTCCTGAATTGAATACGGAAGAAACCAAAACATTCGTAAAAACAACGTTAATGAAAGCAGCTGACCTTGAGAAAGACTGGTTCCGCTACATTATCGGAGACAAAATTCCAGGAATCAATCCAGAGGATATGGAGACTTACATTTCGTTTATTGCGAATAAGCGAGCCGTACAGCTAGGCATGGAGAAACCTTATCCTGAAATTAAGCACAATCCGATGAAATGGATCCGTGCCTATGAGGATGTTAATAGCGGGAAGAGTGATTTCTTCGAACAAAAATCACGCCAATATGCAAAAGTATCGGCCGATAACGGTTTCGATGAATTATAAAGTACAAAAAAGCAACTGGGACATGCCAATCCCCCGGTTGCTTTTTCACGTTAAACACACATAGATTAGGTTAGCTTTATCCAATAACGCTGGATCGCAATCCCCCGCTCATCTACTACCTCTGAGTCGAGAACACCGACGTTCCTTTGAATGGTCCGAGCCGATGGAAGATTTTCTTTATCACATGTAATGAGAACTTTTTCCAAGCCAAGTGCAGCGGCTTTTTCGAGTCCGAGCTTTAACATCAAAGTCGCGTAACCTTTGCCACGTTCGCTTGGGCGGATTCCATAGCCGATATGTCCGCCGCGATGGTGTAGCCAGTCATTAAGTGTGTGGCGAATATTAATTGCTCCAATTAAGCGCTTCTGTTCATGAACTAGCCTATAGGTTGTGTTGGCGACTCGATTCGCTGGAAGGTTAACTCCGTGTTGATAATCCTTAAGCGTCTTCAGTAAATGCTCAAACGGGATAGGATTTAATCTTAAGGTAAAAGGAATAGGCGTTTCTCCTGAATTTCCCCATTCTTTAAGCATGTCGAGATAGGCGTTTTGATACGCAAGGCTTGGTAGAATTAAAGTGGCGTTCTCCATCACATGTCCCTCTTCTCTAGTATTTTTTCTTATTGTAGGACAAGGGGTTGTACGTTTCAACGGATTTTACCGATTGGATTAGGAGGAAGGAAATGACTTGTAAAGATTTTGTTCAGAAATGATAAATATGTTTATGTATGCTCGGTGAATGACAAGAAATGGAGGGGAAGAGGGCTTTTTTTCCGCTGTTTTTAAGCATAATGCAAAAAGCAGAGAAATACAGTCTTTGATATGATGACGCTAGGAAGAGTACAAGATGAATAGAAGGGGTGAACGTTAAATGATGAAGCTAACAAAAGAAGTATTGCAACCATTTCCACAATTCATTGGACAAAAGCCGCAACGGGTCGTAGAGGAAGCAAGCTGCATCACCTTTGATATCAATGAGTCTCTTTCTTTGATCTTTAAAGCACGCTCAGAGCATTGTTTAACCGTACGTATTCAGCAATATCAATACGTTGATTGGTCAAGGTATCAACTACAAGTTAGAGAGCTTATCTCTCATTTAGAAAGCCTTGCCCTAGAATTAGATTTTACAGAAATTGAGTTTGAGTCGAGCAGAAGAACCACTTTGTTAAAAATTTTAGTACAGCAAGGCTATAACAACCGATACGGAGGCGTCCGTGGCAATGGCCTTGAAGGGCGATATGTCAAAATGCTCGTTCAATAAAAAAGGGTGGACGCATCATCCACCACTTTCTACCTCAGTCGTTAAGCGATTGAGCTGATTAGCAGATTGAGAAACTTGCAGCGACGATTCATCCAACTCTTTTGTGACGGAAAGAAGTTGCTGTAAGTCTGTTTTCATCTGCTCATTTTTTGTTTTGACCTCATTCATCGCCTCAGTAATAGAATGGAAGGTTCCAGCCGTCGAATCCATCCCTTTTGAGCCCTCTGATACGAGTTGATAAATGGTACCGATTGAATCGACAACGGATGCGATCTGCTCTGTTGTTTTTTCGATTAATTGAGACACAGTGTTTGTTGAATCTTTTGTTTGATCGGCAAGCTTTCGCACTTCGTTGGCCACAACAGCGAAGCCTTTACCTTTTTCTCCTGCTCTCGATGCTTCAATTGTCGCATTTAACGCTAGTAAATTCGTTTGGTCGGCAATGCCTTTCACCACGTCAACAAATTCTGTAATTTCAATGGATCGGTCATTGAGATCAGTCGAGATCGTCTGAATATGTTTAACACTTTGTAAAATCGCATCCATGTTCGAGCTCTGTGTCGTAATTTGTGCTTTACCATTCAATGAAAGTGTCTCAGCCTTGATTGCTAAATCAGTCCCTTCATTGGCGGAAGCGACCACTGTTTCTGAGCGATGGACGAGCTGCTTGTTTGCTGCGCTCGTTTGTTGAGAAATGGCGGCTAACTCTTGAGCGGCAGCTGTTAAATGCTGAATTAATTCTCTTTTTTGACGCTCATGTTCAGCCTCAATCCGCTTATTCTCGTTTTCATACGCCTCCAGCACGAGCTGTTGTTCAAGATTAAGGAGCTTTATCAATGAGCGGGTGGCCAAGACAATATCAGAAGGTGATTGGAGGTGCTGCTCAAGAAGTTGAATCAACGAATCGGTTAGTTGTTGAAAAGCCGACACGTACCACTTCGTTTGTAACCCGATACGGACATGGGCTTGAGCAATCTGTAAGCGCTTTTGTAAAAACGCTTGATCAATTTCTCCGTTAAACATTTCAAGGATATGCTGTTTTAGTGTCTCTTTTAGCCGTTCAACAGAGCTGTGAGTTTCAATAATTTCGTTTAGGTTTGGTTGCTTTATAATATTTGAATAAAAAGCATCAGCGAGAACCTCCATGTTTTCTTCAACGAGAGGTTGTAATGCTTTCATTCGTTTTAAATCATCCAGCGTTAAGTGGATCATACGGAGCTGTGCAGAAAGCTCGGATTCAGCAGGGAGCTCAAACTTAACAGCAGCTTGTTCGAACTGGTGTGAAAAATAAGATTCTCGCTTGCTTGGTTTAGATTGTCGAGTAAATAAGGGCAACATTTACACTCCTTTTATGATATAAGTAATGGGTCTTTTGATTTAATGAGACCTATCTATACTATCGGTTAAATGTAAATTTTCTAAAGTGAAATGAAAAACGAGCCTTTTATTCAAAGACTCGTAGTTCGCTCACAAGGTATTTTGGAAGCCGCCTTCAGAATGAATCACTTGCCCTGTAATCCATTCGGCATCATCGCTTGCAAGGAAGGCAATAAGGTTAGCTGCGTCCTTTGGCTCACCGAGACGACCGAATGGAAAGCGAGGAAGCAATTCTTGTTTCAACTGATCTGACATCCAACCAGAATTGGTGGGGCCTGGATTTACAGCATTGATTGTGATCCCTTTTTTTGCCAGCCCGGTTTTCAACGTATACGTTAAAGCTTCCACGGTTGACTTCGTGATAGCATAAGAAAGCTCATTTGCCATCGGCCCTTGAGACCACCCTGTCGTTAGTTGGATGATTCGTCCGCCATGCCCCTTTGAAAAGCGCTTCGCGAATTCAGAGGTTAATAATGTCGTAGCCCGCACATTGATAACGTAATGGGCATCAAGATTCTCACTTGTAATCGTTTCATAGGAATCATTAACGGAAACGCAAGCGTTGTTCACCAAAATATCGGCTGTTGTCCCAAACCGCTGTTCAAATGCGTTAAAGATTTGTACGTATGCATTATCTTCTGATAGATCCAGCTCCAGGTGTGCTACGGCAACTCCATGTGACTCAAGTTCCTTCGCCAAACGCATTGGCTCATCGTTTTCTCCCTTTACGCCTAAGGTCTGATCATAGTGAAAATAATAAGTGAAAAACACATCAGCGCCTCGTTTGGCAAATTCACGGCAAATGGCTGCTCCGATCCCACTTAAACGACTAACCCCTGTAACAATAGCACGTTTTCCATGAAGGTTTTTCATCGATTCCCTCCTGTATTAAATGAATAAAACAAGCCAGGCCGTCGTTTTGACCTGGCTCCTACTTTATTGTTCTGGGAAGTTTTCGTCAGCGTTTATTGCGATTTCATATGCGGCAACGAGCTGTTCAATTTCGTCTTCTGTTGCATTCACAAGCGACTGGGAGCCATTGTGCTCTTCAATTCGCATGATTTCCATCTCCTGACCAGAAGAAATCATTGTGTAATGCTGTCCTCCCATTTCAAAAACAGCTTCTACTTCATATTCATGCTCATTACCTTGTTCATCACGAATTGTGATGTGATCTTTATCTACCATGATGTCACCTCTTCCTTTCGTCTCGTTTTAGTTTGCCCAATGAAAGGAATGAGAAACGTGAGGATTCATGGTTATGCCCATTTTTCTCCCCACTGCTGAATCGCTTCAATCACAGGTGTTAAATCCTTCCCCTTTTCCGTAAGTTCATACTCGATCCGCACGGGCTTTTCTGGATAAACGTGACGAATGACAACTTCAAGCTGTTCAAGCTCTTTCATCCGTTCGGTTAAAATACGATCACTCATACCAGGAATTTGCGCTTTAATGTCTTTAAAGCGTTTTGGACCAGCTAAAAGCACTCGTATGATAAGCCCTGTCCATTTCTTTCCTAATAAATCGATCGCGGCTTCGTATTTTGGACACATTGTATTGTAATCCATTTTCTTCACCTCATCTAACGTTAGTTTACCACATGTTTTCAGTCGAGATAAATAGCAGGGGAGTGTAGGTAAAGGCAATTAAACTTTATTAATTGATTAAATTTTCGCAAAAAAGATTGACCATTTTCAGAACTCTGTTATATAATAACTTAAAAATAAATACTATGTTATAACACACATAATAAAAGGAGGAAGGAACATGATGATGAGTCGACAAGAACGTGAGAACATGATTGAGTTTTTGACACAGAGGAAAGATTTTTCAACGGAGAAGCTAATGGTCATGACAGATGCTGAGATCGAGCATCTTTATGAGCGGGCATACAGCCATCATGAACGAGGTTAGGTTCGTAAGTGGGCGCGCCTTATAGTATACTACTTGTTGGAAAAAACTTTTTACGCTAAGCAGGTGGTATCGTGAGATTGTCAAATAAGGCGCTGTTTATTTTAATAACGGTCATTGTCCTTATGTATGGATTTGGTTATTGGATCATCGGTCATTTTATTTTGACACGATAAGAGAAAACACTGACGAAGGGGGGACTCGTCAGTGTTTTTTATCTTATAGACCTTGGAGCTGAGTAAGGAAGGCGGTTGCGATACCGAAATAAATCATCAATGAAAAGATATCATTAAGGGTAGTAATTAATGGACCGGAAGCGACAGCAGGGTCAACTCCCATCCGATATAGAAATAGAGGGATGATCGTTCCTGCCAATGTCCCTGTAATTAACGTAAGGAGCAAAGAGACTCCAACGACAAACCCTAACGTAATGTTAATCCAAATCGTTCCAATAACAAAAATCAAAACACCACAAGTAAGACCGATTAAGATACCGACTCGAAGCTCACGGAAAACGAGATGGATGATGGTTTTTCGATCCAGGTTTTGCGTAACAATCCCGCGAACGACAACTGCAAGTGATTGTGTTCCAGTGTTCCCCGTCATTCCGGCAATCATCGGCATGAAGAAGATCAGAGCGACGACTTGTTCAAGTGTTTCTTCAAAGTTGCTAATGATGCTACCTGATACGAGCCCGATGAACAACAGGAGTACGAGCCAAGGAAGCCGGCGTGCTGAAGCCGTCAACGCTTTCGTCTGGAAGTCAATATCTTTACCAGAAGCAGATAGCTTTTCAATGTCTTCGTTCGCTTCACGGATGACAACATCGATTACATCGTCCACCGTAATAATTCCGAGAAGTGTGTTCTGTTGATCAACGACAGGGATCGCAATAAAATCATAGCGTTCAATCGTTCGAGCGACTTCTTCCTGGTCCATATCAACCGGTACAGAGACGACCCTGTTAAACATAATGTCTTTAATTTTATCATCAATATGAGCAATTAATAAGTCACGGTACGAAACAACACCAACTAATTTCTTTTCCTCATTGATGACATACAAATAATAAATGTTTTCGCTGAAGCTCGCGTAATCTTTTAATTTGTCTACGGCCTGACGAACGGTATAGTCCTCTTTGATCCAAATGAATTGGTTTGTCATTAGGCCGCCAGCTGTTTCTGGATCATACCCCATAAGTGACTGAACTTTTTCCGATTCATCGTCTTTCATCGCATCGAGAAATTCTTGAATGCGTTCAACGGATAGTTCATTCAACAAGTCAGCAAGGTCATCGTTGTCCATAAGGTTCATAACCTTTGATGATCGTTCAATCCCGAGTCTGTGCAAAATCTCGATTTGCATATCTGAATCAAGCTCTTGAATTAAATCGGCAATTTGATCAGGTGTTAAAAAGGTTAAAAACTTGTGATGATGCTTATCCGGTAAACTGCGATAAAGCTGTGCAACGTCGTAAGGATGCAACTCATCAAGCATTTGCTGCAGGGCACCGCGTTTAGAATCCTTAAGATATTTAATCATGAGAACGAGAAGCTGATCTTCTGTCATGTTTGCCACCATGTCGCCTCACCTGCCTACAAGTTTCTGTGCGTCTATAACTGTACAAAAAAAGAAAGAAGAAGTAAATCTCTTCTTCATTATTACCCGACAAAACCGAAAACTACTCTTTTAATATGATGAGTAAAGTTTGAAAATTTGGTTAAATATAAGGATTCCGTTGCTGATGTACATGAGCCTATGCTATAATCAATCATAATGAAAATCATTCTCATTTTTGAGGGATAGATCGAGTTTTGGAGGTTCCCCATGAGCTTTATCCAGCTTCGCGACTTAACAAAAACATTTCCTCACACTTTAAAACCGGCTGTTGATTCGGTTCATTTAACAATTGAAAAAGGCGAAATTATCGCTCTGCTTGGTCCAAGTGGCTGCGGAAAAACGACAACCTTACGTATGATTGCTGGTTTTGAGCAACCGACGAGTGGCTCGATTAAGATCGGTGGTGAGGTTGTATATGAAAATCAATTTACTGTGCCACCAGAAAAACGTGGCATTGGTATGGTCTTTCAGGATTATGCCCTGTTTCCTCATTTGACAATTGCAAAAAATGTCATGTTTGGGTTATCAAAATGGGGGACACGTGCAAAACGAGAGCGGGCGAAGGAAGTGCTTGAGCTAGTCGGGCTTGCTGACTATGCGGCACGCTACCCACATGAACTTTCTGGCGGTCAGCAGCAACGTGTAGCCTTGGCGAGAGCTTTGGCACCGAAGCCTCACGTTGTCCTTATGGATGAACCATTTAGTAACCTAGACGCTGGTCTTCGTGAGAAAATGCGTTTTGAAGTGACGACTATCTTACGAAAAGCCAATGCAACGGCGATTATTGTCACACATGATCAAAAGGATGCCTTTGCTGTAGCTGACCGGGTGGTTGTCATGAATGAAGGTGTCATCCAGCAAATTGCCACACCAAGAGAGATGTATCGCTGTCCGAAAAATTGCTTTGTGGCTCAATTTGTAGGAAAAACGAACCTTCTTTCAGGACGGTTATGTGAAGACATGCGGCATGTCGATACGCATATCGGCCGTGTATCATTACCTGCTCAATCAGAAGTAATGCTTGAAAATGTGAAGGTTTCCATTCGACCAGAAGGCTGTAAGTTGGCTGAAGAAGGGCGATTTACTGGAAAAGTGGAGCGGGTAACGTATAGCGGTGAATATCAGGAAGTCGTGGTCAACCTCGGAGCAGGGACGACTGAACCGATGATCCTTTATGCGCCAATTGATCAAGATGTTCAGCCAGGGATCGTTGTCTCGTTTGATATAACCCCAGAGCTCGTAGCACTCGTGGAATAAACGGGAGACAGCACACTCCAACTGTTCCCATACGGTTGGAGTCTTTAACTTGCTGTTGGAAGGCATATTTTTGCCCCGTATAACTGGAGCTAGGACTCGCACTACAAGGCAACTATGACAACGTCTATGTGTCCACATCGTGTAGGAGACTTAGCGATCATTCAAAAGGGGATGAAAAAATCCCGCTGAATATTGTTTCACTTTATTATATGCTCAAAAACAAAACAACCCAGAAAATACCTGGTTGACAACGATTATCATTCTCAATATACTTAAAGTGTTAACTATTTTCTTATTATTGTTAACATTTTACAAAGATCACAAGGGGGCTATTCCAGATTATGGCAAAGCGTTTTCGTCTATTGTTTTTTGCTTTAATGGCAGTTGCCTTATTCGCACTTGCTGCATGCGGAGCAACTGAAGAAGAAGGAAATGAAGAACTAGCAGCAGAGGAGACCGAAGAAACAACAGAAGGTGCTGAGGAGGAAGAGCAAGAGGAGCAAGTGGCTGAAGGCACTGGTGAGCTTGTTGTCTATTCTTCTCGTAACGAAGATTTCGTTAATGCTCTTTTAGAAAAATTTGAGCAAGATACAGGGATTACCGTACAACCCCTTCATGCAGGAGACAACGCAGTGAACCGTATTAAAGGGGAAGCAGGCAACGTTCAAGCGGATATTTTTATTTCCAATGACATCGGTGCTCTTGAGCATCTTCGTTTGGAAGGATTGTTAGAAGGATCTGATCCAGAAGGCGTTGAGTCCATCGATGAGAAATATCGTGCCGAAGATAATTCTTGGATTGCATTGTCCGCACGTACACGTGTTTTAATGTATAATAAAGATCTAATATCAGAAGAAGAAATGCCAAAAACAATTGAAGAATTAACGGATCCGAAATGGGAAGGCGACTTCGCGATTACCCGTGGAGGTAACGGTGGTATGATTGGACATGTTTCTGCACTTCGTCAAGAGTTGGGTGATGAAGAGACGAAAGAATGGATCTCTCAAGTGAAGGATAATGCAGGCGCAATTCTTGAGGGTCACGGAGACATTCGCCGTGCCGTTGGTGCTGGCGAGTTCAAATTTGGTCTTGTAAACAATTATTATTACCATCAGCAATTGCGTGAGCCAACAGACAACAATGTAGGCGTTATTTATCCTGATCAAGGAGACGATGAAATGGGTGCGGTCGTTAACGCAGCAGGTGTTGGTTTAATTAAAGATGCACCTAACGGAGAAAATGCACAAGCTTTCCTTGAGTGGATTCTTCTTCCTGAAAATCAACGTGAATTCTCTTTTGAGTCGTTAGAAGTACCAATTAATCCTGAAATTGAAGCGCCAGAAGGAGCAGCTACGATTAGTGACTACAAAACACATGACATGCCGTTAAGCAAACTAGGCGAAGTGTGGGAAGATACGCGTGAACTAATTGAAGAAGCTGGTCTTGACCTTGATCTATAAAGCGTTTCTATAGGTGAGTAGGAGATGTCACATCATGAATGTTGATCCACATAATCAAAAAAAGAAGGTTGGACATCGCCAGGTTGGTGAGCATCGCTCACCAACCTCTCGCCGTTTATTTAATACATATTGGCTTAAACTCTGGAATGGCTCCCCACCAGGAGCTGTTTTACTAAGCTTTGCGGCTGTGACTGGATTGTTAATGGCTATTCCGATTGTTTATGTCGTGTGGGAATCGTTATTTGCAGGTGCTGATCGCTGGCTCCGACTGTTAGATACGAGAATTCCCCAATTGCTTTGGAATACATTGTCCTTAACGGTCATGGTGACATTGTTTGCGGTAGCGATTGGAGTATCGCTAGCATGGCTCGTGAATCGGACAAGCCTTCCTGGTCGAAAAATGTGGCAGTGGCTTCTAGCATTGCCACTAGTGATCCCTCCGTACGTTGGAGCGGTCACTTACATCATTATTTTCGGCCCTAGAGGTTGGCTATGGCGTTACTGGAAGCAAGAAGAGTGGCTACAGCAACGATTTGGTGATTATCCTATCGATGTGTACACATTTGCAGGCATATTTTTTGTCTTAACAATGTTCACGTATCCGTATGTCTATTTGATTGCAGGTGCATCGCTTCGTAAAATGAATCGAAATTTTGAAGAAGTGGCTCGTGCGCAAGGAATGACGACAGGACAAGTATTTTGGAGGGTTAATCTTCCGTTTCTTCGCCCAGCGATTGGTGCAGGAGCGATCTTAGTTGCTCTTTATGTGCTCTCAGACTTCGGTGCGATCGCAATGATGCGCTATACGACCTTTACAGCTGCAATCTATTATCAGATGGGAAGTTACGATAATGTCTCTGCGACGGTTTTAAGTGTCGTCTTGATTTTACTCACGCTCATCATTTTGTGGCTCGAAGCACGTACTCGAAAAAAGCAAAAATACTATCAAACAACGAACAGCTATCATGAGCCAGAGATATTATCTCTCGGCAAATGGAAATGGCCTGCATTCTTTTTTGTCGCCGGCGTGTTCACTATATCCGTTTTGCTTCCAGTGATCGTCCTTGTCTATTGGACCGTTATCGGTGTTGGAGGCGGGGTTCTCGATGCAAAATTTTGGGGGTATGCGTGGAACAGCTTAAAAGTATCTGGATTAGCTGCTTTGTTTTGTATGCTGCTTGCTTTACCAGTTGTATACTTACGATCACGTTACCCATCAAAAGTATCTCATTTTATCGAAAAGTTAAGCTATGCAGGATATGCACTTCCAGGGGTAATCGTAGCCCTCGGAATTATCTATTTATTTAATCAATACATTCCTGTACTGTATAATACGTTTTATTTAATTGCGATTGCTTTTGTTGTGAGATTTTTACCTCAAGCTATGCAATCGACGGATGCTTCTCTCAGCCTTATTTCACCGCGCATTGATGAAGCGGCGCGCAGTCTAGGCCAACCGCCTTGGAAGGTAATGTTCACCGTCATTATTCCATCGATTTTGCCGGGGGTATTAGCAGGAGGAGCACTCGTATTCGTTAGTTCGATAAAAGAATTGCCAGCAACATTGCTATTGAGACCACCAGGCTTTGATACACTTGCGGTTCGAATTTGGGTTGAAACGAGTGAAGCGACGTATTACACGGCGGCACCTGCTGCTTTACTCATCGTTCTTGTTTCGGCGTTGCCACTTCGTTATTTATTGAAGAAATATTAATTGTTATTAACGCTAAGGCTTTTCCCTTAGCGTTTTTTTTGTACCTTAAAAGAAATGGAATTATCATAAGGGGAGACTCTGACGTGAGAACTTGGTGCTAAGACGAGTTCTCCAATAAGGAAGTATAGAGAGCTGTCTAGCGAGGGCGTCGATCATCCGTGAACCCTTTCTCTCCAGTGCTTCGCCAGTGGCTATGTATATAGGCGACGCTTTTGCGTTTTGCTGAATTGTTAGCGTATAAAAGAGTTCGGTTCGTAGAGTAAGAAAAACATAAGAATGTATATGCGAGTTCATGATTTATTCAAAAAATTTATTCAGGGAAACTGTTGACACTGATAATCATTATCAATTAAAATGAGAACTAACATATTGAGAATCATTTTCAAGTAAAGGAGTGTGAAGGCGGATGTCCTCGATTATGATTGTTGGTGCGGATCACTTAGGAACGATTCCGAAAAAACTGAATGAAATCGGCTTTAGTGAAATTATGCATGTGACAGGAAGAAAGGTAAAGGCCGTTAAAAAGGAAATTCCTAGCCATGTGGATTTAATTTTAGTCCTGACGGATTACATAAACCACAATTTAACGTCAGTATTAAAAAAACGAGCGTCCGAGCAAGACATTCCAATCTGTTATGCCAAACGTTCTTGGTGTTCGATCTACAAAGTGATTGGGCAATGTGATGCCTACTGTCCGAAACGAAACAGCTGTCAATTCAAATAGAAGATTCTAGGTGATGTGGAAAAGCACTACTAATAATTTTTTTAGTAGTGTTTTTCATGTTTGCTGAACAAAGAGAACTTAATGATTTGGAAATTTTATCTACTAAAATAAAAAAGAAAAACTAATTTTCACTAGACTTATGGAGAAAAATATGAAACAATAAGTTGCGTGAGGTAAAAATAATTAAAAGGAACAAAAAAGTTTGTCCTGAGACAATCTATTTTTTTGTAGCTTGTTTTGCCTTGGGGAAACTTTTTGGCTATTAGTGAAATTGAAGGGGGATGAAGATGAAAAAGGTTTGTTTTAGTTTTGTCATGATGGTCATTGCGCTAATCGTTGCTGGATGCGGAGCAGAAGATACGGGTACTAGTGAGGATGGGGAAGGCTTAAAGATTGTCACAAGCTTTTCTATTTTGGGAGATGTCCTTGAGAATATTGCGGGGGAACGGTCTTCCGTCACATACATTGTTCCAATTGGAGAGGAGCCCCACGAGTATGAACCAGTCCCAAGTGATTTTCAAGCCGTTTCTGATGCTGACGTATTTTATGTCAACGGCCTCGGTTTAGAGGAATGGTTACAGCGACTTGTGGAAAACACATCAGATGTGGATGTCGTAGAAGTGAGTCCAACGATAGATGCTTTGCCACTTGAAGAATCGGACGGACTGGATCCACATGCTTGGTTAGATGTTAAAAATGTTATGAAATACGTAGAAGTGATTCGAGATGATTTAGTCGAAAGGGATCCAGACGGAGCTGAGATTTACGTGGCGAATGCCGAGGCTTATTTACAAGATTTGCAGGAATTAGAGGACTGGATTCATGATCAAGTAACGACCATTCCAGAGGAACAACGCACAATTGTGATCAGCGAAAATGCCTATCGCTATTTTGGAGAAGCGTACGGCTTTGATACAGTAGGAATTTGGGAACTGAATTCTCATGAAGAAGGGACGCCTGGTCAAATTTCGCGGGTTGTAGACATTGTAAAGGAACTTGACCTTCCAGCCGTGTTTGTGGAAACAACGGTAAACAAAAGCTTCATGACGACAGTATCCAATGATTCTGGTGTAGATATTGCTGGTGAAGTGTATACCGATGCTGTCGGTTTAGAAGGATCAGGTGCGGAAACTTATATCGATATGATGAAGCACAATGTTGATACTTTCGTGAGTGGATTGTCTCAGTAATTTGAAAAAGAGCTACCCTTTATTGGGAGCTCTTTTCGTTTTTGTTCTGCTGACAATTATTTAAAATAATCGGCTTAAGATCCCGATGGCAATTAGTAAACCGAGTCCGACCCAGAGAATTTTCTTTCCGATCCCTCTCGTGAAGCGTCGCTTTTTCCAACGGTTCGGATCAAAACGAACCTGCCGATCATCAGCAGCAACAGCAAACGCATAAAAGGGTCTTGCTTTTGCAAGTACAATAGGGGCTAATGCTGCACCGCCAATCATGCCAAACAAATGGGCGAATACATTAATGTTTGAGCTCAAAAAGGTCATGACTAAGCCGATGATAATGATGGTGATGACCAATTGGGTATTAGCTGGGTCTATTAAGTCCTTGCGATAAATAACCATGTATACGAAGATACCAAACAAGCCGAAAATGGCTCCTGATGCCCCTAGATGATACGGATAAGCAAGACCACCAAGATAATAGGTTGCTACGTTAGCGATGAACCCCGAAAGGAGATAGACAAACAAAAACTTTCCTTTCCCTAGCATTCGCTCTAAGGCTGGCCCAAAAATGACGAGGGCAAACGAGTTAAATACGAGATGGCCGATCGAGACATGAAGAAAAACAGGAGTAATGAGTCGCCAATATTCACCTTGGCTGACAGCTAAATTAAAGCCAACGCCTGTTGCGTAAACCCAAGCGCCACCAGGTAAAAGGTGTATCCATACAAACAGAGCAATATGAATGAAGACAAGGGCAGTAATAATTGGGTAACTTCGTCTGAATGTGTAAAACGATTCGTTGCGAATAAACATCGTGTTCCTCCTTTTAATGGAGTGATTCGGTTCGAACAAAAACTGCGTGTGCCATGTTCTGTTGCAACGTTTGTGTGCCCCGAAGTGTGTGGGAATAGGCAACTGTGGAGATGCAGAATGAAGTTTCACTTTATAGTATAACAAAACATGGTTGCGAGTCGCTTGGATTCAACTAATAATATTACCTAGGTGTTGTAACTATGAAGAAAAGAGGGCGATCTATGATTATCGGAACAGGCATCGATATCGTTGAGTTAGAACGAATCCAGAGTATGGTTGAGAAGCATCCGAGGTTCGTAAAAAAGATTTTGACTGAAAATGAACAGGAAGTCTTTGCTCGCCTTTCAAGAAGGAGAAGGCTCGAATATATTGCCGGGCGGTTTGCGGCCAAGGAAGCATTTGTGAAAGCTGTAGGGACAGGAATTTCCGCTGAGTATGGCTGGCATGATGTGGAGGTTCTTTCTGATGAGCGTGGGAAGCCAGTCTTAAGTGTGAATCTTGATGCGACCATTCATGTGTCCATTTCCCATAGCCAATCTTATGCGATTGCTCAAGTAATTTTGGAACGCTTGTCAAGCTAGTCTGCATATTGCCCCAGTTTGTCTCATATAGATGTAGTGCGATTAGGGTGAGCAGCTAACCTAGAGAAGAAATGTGCCTCATTGTGCACCTTATTTTTATTTTTCTCGGTAGCTGAAAGGAAAACAACGGACCAATGGGTGGAGTTGTTTTCTAATCGTTCAAATGAGACGAAGGGGTGAAATGATTTGAGAAAAGTATCTTGGTTTATGATCCTCGGCCTTATGTTTGCAGTTTTGCTAACAGGATGCGGGGAGAAGTCACAAGATGAAGTGGTTACGGATTTGGAGAAGCGGCTAGCAGACATGTCCGGGTATAAAACCCATGCAACGATGACCTTGCAAACAGGAAAGGACCCACAAACGTATGATGTGGAAGTATGGCATCAAGAAAAGAACTACTACCGCGTAGCGTTAGAAAATGAAAACAAAGACCAAAGTCAAATTATTCTTCGTAATGACGACGGTGTGTTTGTGTTGACACCATCGTTAAACAAAAGCTTCCGTTTTCAAAGCGATTGGCCGACGAATAGCAGTCAAGTCTATTTGTATGAGTCGCTTATCCAAGACATTTTAATTGATGGGGAGCGCACATTTACGTCTACGGAGGATCATTACGTCTTCGAAACAAAGACCAATTATCAAAACAAAAACTTACATGCTCAAGAGATTACTTTGAATAAGAGAGATTTAACACCAGTTCAAGTTAAAATTATGAATGCGGATTTAGAATTACTCGTTCAAGTTGATTTTAGAGATTTTGAACTCGAGGCTAGCTTTAATGAGGGAGACTTTGAAATGGAGCGCAATATGACGGGGGCGCAAATCGATGAACCAACAATGGCCGAACCGTCCGAACCGTTTGTTGTCCATTACCCGATGTATGAGCCTCAAGGGTCAGAGTATATCGGTTCGAAGGAAATTGAGACAGAAGACGGAAAGCGGGTTGTGCTCCAATATGGTGGAGAACAGTCCTATACCATTATCCAAGAGCAAAGCCGCATTGTTCCGGCATCAACGCCAATGCATGCAGACGGTGAACCAGTGGATCTTGGCTTCACAGTTGGTGTGATGTCTGAGGATTCCATTATGTGGTCTTATAACGGTGTCGATTTCTTCTTAGCAGCCCCAGATATGGATCAAGAAGAGATGATGGCGATTGCTCGTTCAGTCTATGGAACCCAAGAAAAATAATAGGAGGGCAAGCTCAGTCACTGGATAGACTGGGCTTGTTTTCACTTGCACATTTAAGAAGGTTTACCTACGACAATGGATGAAAATAATAAGGAAAACGAGCGCTCCGTGAAGAGGTTTAGCGATGAGTAAGGTTTTTTCTAAAGGTCATAATGAGAATTGACAATGGGAGGGAAGAGTTTGATAATCTAGGGATAAGATGTAGTGTAGGATGGTGAGCACGAGACGTGGAACATTTTTATCGAGACACTTGGGTAGAAGTTGACTTAGATGCGATTGAACAAAATGTAACGAACGCTCTTCGTCTTTATAAAGACAGGGAAATGAATTTGATGGCTGTCGTAAAAGCAAACGGTTATGGTCATGGTGCTGTAGAAGTCAGTCAAGCTGCTTTACGCGCAGGGGCGTCTTATTTGTCTGTCGCTTTTTTAGATGAAGCCCTCGCATTGCGAAAAGCAGGAATCGATGCCCCCATTCTGGTCATGGGTCTAGTGGACGCTGAGCATGTTCAGCTAGCCATCAAACATCGTATTACGTTAACCGTTTATCAATTGGACTGGCTGGAACAAGCGATCTCTCGCTTGCACACTAGAGACAAGCTAGCCATTCATTTAAAGCTAGATACTGGAATGGGACGAATTGGATTACGGCGAGAAGAGGATATTCGCTCATGTATGGATTTTATCTCATCCCACGAATGCTTTGAATTAGAAGGAGTTTTTACCCATTTTGCCACAGCTGATGAGAAGGATTTAACGTATTTTAAGAAGCAATGTCAACGATTTAATCAGTGGCTTGAGTACATTCGTGAATGGCAGTTGCCCATTCGGTACGTTCATTGCGGCAATAGTGCAGCAGGCCTTAGGTTTCCTGAGAAAAATTTTAATATGTTCCGCTTTGGCATCGCCATGTACGGGCTCACCCCATCCCCTGAAATAACAGATGAGCTTCCATTCCCATTAAAGCAGGCTTTTTCATTAAAATCCCGCCTCTCCAACGTGAAAAAACTACCGAAAGGAGAAGGCATTAGCTATGGAGCTACTTATGTGACAGAGGGTGCTGAATGGATTGGTACTCTGCCGATCGGGTACGCAGATGGTTGGATTCGCCATCACTCCAATGCTGGAGGGCATGTTTTGATCGATGGAAAGCGGGCTCCTTTTGTTGGTCTGATTTGTATGGATCAATGCATGATTCGTTTACCGAAAAAACATTCAATTGGCGATACAGTAACGTTAATCGGGGAAAGTGATGGGAAGCAAATTACGATGGACGAAGTAGCAAAACGGCTGAACACCATTAACTATGAAATTCCTTGCGTGATTTCGTGGCGGGTACCGCGTATATATTTTCGAGATGGACAAATAATATCTGTTAAAAATAACCTTTTGTGAGTCGGATATAGGGTGTATCAGCTCTCCGTCAATCATTTGTTTGTCGACTATCCCCATGAGAATAATAGGGAGTTTTGCCGAAAAATATAGCCTGTTTAGTTGAAAAGGCTCTTTGCAATCGGTTGTCGCAAATGCTATGATAAGTTAGAATGATTGAATGACTAGGTTGAAGGTGATGTTGGGGGTGTCCTTTGTGTCAGAATCAAGCACAAAACGAATTGTCGTGAATTTACCACAACATTTGCTAAATGAAGTGGACGGCGTTATTAAACAAGAGAAGGTTAATCGGAGTGAGTTTTTCTCTCAAGCCACAAAAATGTATTTACGTGAACGAAAAAAACGTCAAATTCGTGAAAAAATGCAGCAGGGCTACTTAGAGATGGCGAAAATTAATCTTAATATTGCGTCTGAAGCTTTTTTGGCTGAGGAGGAAGCTGAGCACACCCTAGATCGCTTAGTAAGTGGGGTGTAGAATTTGATTGTAAAGCGAGGCGACGTGTACTTTGCCGACTTGTCTCCTGTCGTTGGTTCTGAACAAGGCGGAGTTCGGCCGGTTCTCGTCATACAAAATGATATTGGAAATCGGTTCAGTCCCACTGTCATTGTGGCTGCAATCACCGCACAAATCCAAAAGGCGAAGTTGCCGACTCATGTAGAAATTAATGCGAAGCGCTATGGTTTCGATCGCGATTCCGTTATTTTGCTTGAGCAAATTCGAACAATTGATAAACAGAGGCTGACGGACAAGATTACCCATCTTGACGATGATATGATGTCGAAGGTAAATGATGCCCTGCTTATTAGTTTAGGTCTAATCGACTTCTAAGTTGAAACAAAAAATATGAAATAACTTAAAAAGTCTAGCACAATGGTGTATAGGCTTTTTGTGTTTTTGTGAGAACTTTTCAAATAACGCTCTTATTTACATGAGAGTAGATGTGTGAGCTTGGCAAGTATGAAGGTGTCATGAAATAATAACAGTAACAATGAAAAATGGGGGAAGGTCAATGGAATCCTTTATTGTGTCATTTGTTAATGAGAAGAAAGATGAGCTAGTGAAACAATGGGAGAGTGAATTACACGAAATTCGCAGTGAAATCTATCTCGATAAAATATCAGATGACCTTTTTCTGCGGACAAGCCAGGAATTCATGGAGCACACTTTTGCTGCGATCCAAACGTCTCAACAGGAAGCCGGCGAACGGTTGGCTCCCTTTACAGAACGGCTGATTCAAGGCGGTTGGCCGCTCATTTATTTCACGAAAGGCTTGCAGGCATTTCGCCGCACAGTACTTGCCGTTTTAGCAGAGGAGAAGGATTTACAGCAAGTGTTGAAGTATTTCTATGAAGTAGAGGAATGGGTCGACAGAATGGTGAATGAACTTGTCCACGATTATACAGGTTCATGGGAAGATACAATTGAAATGCAAAAGCTGTCGTTATTAGAATTATCCGCTCCGCTTATGCCTGTATTTGAAGGGGTTACCGTAATGCCTCTCATCGGAACGATTGATACACAGCGAGCGAAGCTTATTATGGAAAACCTATTAGATGGTGTGATTAAACATAGATCTCAAGTGGTTCTCATTGATATTACCGGTGTTCCTGTGGTTGATACGATGGTGGCTCATCATATTATTCAAGCAGCTGAGGCCGTTCGCCTCGTTGGTGCTCAGTGTATTCTTGTTGGTATACGCCCTGAGATCGCCCAAACGATTGTGAATTTAGGGATTAACTTACAACAGTTCCCTACAAAAAGTACATTGCAGAAAGGCATCGAAGCAGCACTTGAACAACTGGGAAAGAAAATGGTGGATAAGTAACGTGGAGGTTAAACATGAGAATTCCTATTTTGAAGCTCAAACAGTATCTACTCATCAGCATACAGGTGGAATTAGATGACCAAATGGCGTTGCGTTTTCAGGAAGATCTTTTAACGAAAATCCATCAAGAAGGCTCAGAAGGGGTCGTGATTGACTTAACATCTGTTGAAACAATTGATTCATTTATTGCCAAAGTTTTAGGGGATGTTGTGAATATGGCAAACCTGATGGGGGCGAAGGTTGTCCTTACGGGCATTCAACCAGCTGTTGCAATTACGCTGATCGACATGGGCATTAAGCTAGAAAATGTTCCGACGGCACTAGACCTTGATCAAGGTCTAGAGAAATTGCAGCAGGAATTGGAGGGATAACACAATGAAAGCCCATTCCTGTAGTGTCGAAATTAGGAATGAATGGGGGATAGTTGCAGCAAGGCAAGAAGGACGGGCCCTAGCAAAGCAAGTTGGCTTTGGAAATGTAGATCAAGCAAGAATTACGACGGCGATCTCAGAATTAGCAAGAAATATTTATTTATACGCCGAGCGTGGCCAAATTGTCTTAGAGGAAGTCGAACGACTAGGAAAGCATGGGATGACCAAAGGGATAAAAATCATTTCTGAGGATAAAGGACCAGGAATTGAAGATATAAAGCAAGTCATGGAGGACGGCTTTACAACATCAGGCGGATTAGGTGCTGGATTGCCAGGGGTTAAACGGCTTATGGATGAGTTTTACATTGAATCAACTAAAGGGCAAGGTACTGTGATAACTGCTATTAAGTGGCTTCGTTTATAAGGGAGGGTCCGCTTTTGAAGCATACAAAAGATCTGTTAAACGAACAATATCGAACCATTTTAACACGATACTTGCAAAACAAATCAGAACAAGGGCTTTATCAAGCGGAACAACTGAGCAAACAATTGTTAGAGCAAAAAGTGTCACCAGAGGAGTTGGTCAGTCTTCATCGAACAGTGCTTAGTGACTTGTTTCCTTCCTTATCTAAAGACGTCCAAGATTCATTTGAGTTTTTGCTAGAAGTCATGGTTGGCTATGGTCTCGCCTATCGTGAGCATCAAAGCTTACGTGACAGGCAGCAGGAGCTGGAGTCTGAAATTGACGTGGCGGCTAATATGCAGCAAACATTATTACCCAAAGAGAAACTAAATGTTCCATCATTAGATATAGGAATCATCAGTGTCCCGGCGGAAAAAATGAGCGGCGATTTCTATCATTACATTCAATATGAGAACGATTGTATTGGCTTTGCCATTGCTGATATTATCGGCAAAGGGGTTCCAGCAGCCCTCTGCATGTCAATGATTAAGTACGGAATGGATAGCTTGCCTGAGCAACGCCTACAGCCAGCTGCTTTGCTTGAGAATTTGAACAAAGTTGTAGAGCAGAATATTGGAGATAGTATGTTTATTACAATGATGTACGGCTATTACGACGCGAGAGCTCATCAATTCCACTATTCTAGTGCAGGGCACGAGCCGGGCTTCTACTACCGTGCTGCCACAGATACGTTCGAGGATTTAAAGGCGAAGGGGCTCGTGTTAGGCGTATCCCGCAAAGCGGTATTTCATGAATATAAGCGTGATGTGAACCTCGACGACTTTATCGTCTTTTTATCCGATGGTGTCACCGAATGCCGTGTGGGAGATGAGTTTATTGAGCGAGATGAAGTGGTGTCTTATTTGAGAAAGTATAAACAATTACCCGCGCAGGATATGGTAGAAAAAGTATATCAAGAGCTTGCTCAAATTCAAGGGTACAACCTCCGTGATGATTTTACACTTATGATTGTCAGGAGAAAGGTTTAAGCTAATCGTAAACGTGGTATGGAGTAAAAACATTGCTTTACAATGACCGGAACCATGTGGGAGGTAATCAAATGAACTTAGACATTCACCTTGAAAAAGATCAAGACACCGTTTTGCTCAATGTGGAAGGTGAGATTGATGCATATACGGCTCAAGAATTACGAGAGAAGCTGTTGCCCCTTACAGAAATCAAGGGGCGCCAAGTGGTTGTCCATTTAGCCGATGTTCATTACATTGACAGTACGGGATTAGGAATATTTATTGGGGCATTGAAGTCAGCTCACCAACACGGGAGCTTCTTAAAATTAACAGGGGTAACACCGCGTGTTCGGCGTCTGTTTGATATTACAGGGCTCGATGAAGTAATTGAAATTGACGATCATGAAAGGGAGGAAGCGAGATGAGGGTTCATCAGCCTGAAACGATTGAGATGACAGTACCAGCGAAATCGGAGTTTGTTGGTGTTGTTCGTTTAACTGTATCTGGCATTGCGAATCGCTTAGGCTATACGTATGACGATATTGAAGATATTAAAATCGCTGTAGCGGAAGCTTGTACAAATGTTGTTGACCATGCATATGACGAAGGTGGGACCATGGGGTTGTCCTTTCATTTATACGAGGATCGAATGGAGGTCATTGTGACCGACCAAGGACAAAGTTTCGATATGGATGCTTTTCGCGAATCGTTAGGCCCAATTGATGGTTCAAAACCAATTCAGGATTTAAAGGAAGGAGGACTCGGGCTTTTCCTCATTAACACGCTTATGGATAAAGTAGAAATGAAAGAGGACTCAGGGGTGGTCTTAGCTATGACCAAGTTCCTTCAAAGAGATGAGGTGGACAATCGTGTCGAAGGAATCTCTGCAACACAAACGGAACAACGATGATGTATACGATTGGATTGAATCTTATCAGCAAGGGGCTGACGAGGAGGTCCAAACTAAGCTTGTAAAGCATTATGAACCGCTTGTCCATTCCCTTGCAAGAAAATTTTCCCGCAGTCGTGCCCATGACGATGATTTGGTTCAAGTGGGGATGGTTGGGTTACTTGCGGCTTTTGAACGATATGATCCAAAGTACGGACGAAGTTTTGAATCCTTTGCAGTCCCGACGATCATTGGTGAAATTAAACGATTCATTCGCGACAAAACATGGAGCGTCCATGTTCCGCGTCGCATAAAAGAGCTAGGGCCAAAAATCAAAAAAGCAGCAGATGAGCTTGCATCGGAACTTCAACGTTCTCCAAGAGTTGAAGAAATTGCAGACTTTCTAGGAGTATCTGAAGAAGAAGTGCTTGAAACAATGGAGATGGGGAAAAGCTATCAAGCCCTATCTGTAGATCGTTCCCTTGAAGCGGATCCAGAGGGCGGTGAGGTGACCCTTTTAGATTTAGTCGGTCAAGAAGATGGGGGCTATGAAAAAGCGGATCAGCAAATGTTGCTGGAAAAAGCGTTTCAAGTGTTAGATGAGCGGGAGAAGCAAATTTTGCTTTGCACGTACTTTGAGCATTTGAGTCAAAAGGAGACAGGGCACCGTTTGGGGATTTCACAAATGCATGTTTCTCGATTGCAGCGACGCGCCTTAAAAAAACTACGCGACTCCATTCGGGTTGAACTGTCGGAGTGCATATAAATGGTTGAAACGTATAATCATGAGCGTGCGACGATCGTTGTTTGGCAAAGAACGAAAAAAGGAAATGACTGCTGCGGTGATGCACATGTCGTCGTAAATCAGGATGAATATACACTCTGTGCCGTCGTTGATGGTCTTGGCAGTGGACAAGGGGCTTCAGAATCAGCGTTAGCGGCTGTACAGACCATTAAAGAACATGCAGCAGAGAACCTTCCAACTATTATGGAGCGCTGCAATGAATCTCTTTTTAGTAAAAGGGGGGCTGTTCTTACCATTCTAAAAATTGACTACCTTCAGCAGCATATTAAGTATACGAACATTGGAAATGTCTGCTTCCATTTATGTGCCCCGAGCGGTAAGAGGGTGAGGCCCCTTCCTGTGCAAGGCTATTTATCAGGAAAAAAAGACTTAACTGTAGAGGAAAAGGTGTTTCCGTACGAGGAGGGGAGCGTGTTTATCCTTCATTCAGACGGAGTGAAGGATGAAAAATTCTTGCTATACTCTGTGTTAGATTCAACTGTGACTCCAGACCTGTTTATCGAAATGCTGGAAGAGAAAGGATCTACGGATGACTTAACGATTTTAGTCGGTAAACTGAGTAAGCCTGCTCGATCGGAGTAGGTTTTTTCGCTTTTGAGCAATTGAAAACTTTGGTGCTGTCATCGCCTGACGGTCTTTTACCTTAATGGATGACTGTGCTATGATGAAGCCAATGTTATGTGAGATGGAGAGATGTTTATATGAGTGTATCACTGGGATTTGAAGAACATACGATCAAAACACTTGCCAAAGAGTTATCATTAAAGCCAAATTACATAAAGCAAGTCATTCAATTATTACATGAGGGAAATACAGTCCCGTTTATAGCTCGCTACCGTAAAGAATTGACAGGTGGGATGGATGAAGTCAAAATCCGAGAAGTATCGGAAAAATGGACCTATGCAAATCAGCTCCATGAGCGAAAGGAAGAAGTTATTCGTCTAGTGGAGGAGCAAGGGAAGTTAACCGATGAATGGAAGAAAGCAGTTGAACAAGCACAAAAGCTGCAAGAGGTTGAAGATCTTTACCGCCCATATAAACAAAAACGGCGGACACGTGCGACAGTAGCCAAGGAGAAAGGGTTAGAGCCTTTGGCGGAATGGCTCTTTTCCTTACCGCGAGATGGTGATCCTTTGCAGGAGGCAGAAGTGTATCTTTCTGTCGAGCACGAGTTAACGAAAGTAGAAGACGTCCTTCAAGGGGCACAAGATATTATAGCTGAATGGATCGCTGACGATGCAGATTTGCGGAAGCGCATTCGATCGCTCGGCTTTAAAGAAGGATCGGTCATAGCAAAAGTTAAAAAAGAAGAGTTGGATGAAAAAGGCGTCTATGAAATGTATTATGACTACGAAGAGCCTGTCCGCACGCTCGTTCCTCACCGTACGTTAGCGCTCAACCGAGGTGAGAAAGAAGATGTATTGCGAGTAACTATTCGTTTTCCTGTTGATCGAATCATCGAAATGAGTGAAAAAACGTTCATACGTCGGTTTGGTTCTCCTGCTGTTCCTTACGTAAAAGCGGCGATTGAAGATGGATACAAACGTTTGATTGTACCTTCGATTGAACGGGAAATTCGTCATGAGCTGACAGAAAAAGCAGAAGAGCAAGCCATTCATATTTTTGCTGAAAACTTGCGCAGTCTTCTTTTGCAGCCGCCAATTAAAGGAAAAGTCGTGCTTGGGTTGGACCCTGCGTACCGTACGGGTTGTAAGCTAGCGATCGTTGATGAGACGGGGAAGGTTCTTGATATCCAAGTCATTTACCCGACGCCGCCAAGAAATGAAGTAGAAGCGGCAAAAAAAATCGTGAAAAAGTTGATCGCTGATTATGGTGTAGAAATGATTGCGATTGGAAATGGGACAGCCTCTCGTGAGTCAGAGCAGTTTATTGCGGATTTAATCAAGGATCTACCGCAAACGATCTACTATTTAATCGTAAATGAAGCGGGGGCTAGTGTTTATTCAGCATCTGAAATCGGACGTGAAGAATTTCCAGATCTGCAAGTAGAGGAACGGAGTGCAGTTTCGATTGCGAGACGACTTCAAGATCCATTGGCGGAATTAGTTAAAATTGATCCGAAATCCGTTGGAGTGGGTCAGTATCAACACGATGTATCACAAAAAAGGTTAAATGAGTCGCTAACATTTGTCGTCGAAACGGTGGTTAACCAAGTGGGGGTGAATGTGAATACAGCTTCCCCTTCTTTACTTCAATATGTGGCGGGCTTATCAAAGACGGTTGCGAAAAACATTGTTAAAAAGCGAGAGGAAGCTGGTCGTTTTACAGCACGGGCACAGTTAAAGGATATTCCGAGATTAGGTGCAAAAACATATGAGCAATGCATTGGTTTCCTCCGTATTATGGATGGAGATAATTTATTAGATGCGACAGCCATTCATCCAGAATCCTATAAGGTAACAGGTAAGCTTCTGTCTGAAGTAGGTGCTACCGCTGCTGATGTTGGAACAGAAGATTTAAAGAAAAAGCTTCAAGCATTAGATGTATCGGCGATGGCAGCCACATTAGACGTTGGTGTGCCGACACTTAAGGACATGATTGATGCACTCATTCGGCCGACGAGAGATCCGCGTGATGAAGTGGCAAAGCCTTTACTAAAGCAAGATGTTCTTCAATTAGAAGATCTTTTGCCAGGGATGGAGTTGCAAGGGACCGTACGGAACGTTGTCGATTTTGGTGTATTTGTTGACATCGGGGTTAAACAAGACGGTCTTGTCCATATTTCAAAATTGGCGAACCGCTATATAAAGCATCCGTTAGAAGTAGTCACAGTTGGTGAAATTGTAACAGTTTGGGTTGAAGATGTGGATATAAAAAAAGGTCGAATTGCATTAACGATGCTTAGACCAGAGGACCAAAACCTGTAAAGAAGGAAAGGCGTGTATTTCGCCTTTCTTCTTTGATTATGATAGAAGAGATTTCAACGAGGGTGTAAATCATATGTTTCGTGAAGTTTGCTTCGGATATTCTTTTTTTTGGTAATAAAACCAACATTGGTTCAACAATTTGACTTTGTAGCGATTTTTATGAGCAAATGCAGTTCGCAATTGGTTGATGAGCCAGTTGGGCATTTTGCCATCTCCCCTAACGGTATGATCGTATGAAACATTATATGTGATACAGTTTGTCAGTGTTTAACACTATTTTATGGAGGCGCAGGATATGACGGAGCAGGAATTGCAACAGTTAGTAGAGGATATTTCCTTAAAGTCATTTGGAATGAAGTTCCGTCACAAGGCACGGTTTAATCCTCGGCTACGTACAACAGGAGGGCGGTATTTATTGCATGGCCATGATATTGAACTAAACCCGAAGCATCTTGAGCTATTTGGTCTTGACGAACTCATCGGGATCATTAAGCATGAATTGTGTCATTATCACTTGCATCTGCAAAAGAAGGGATACCGCCATCGTGATGCAGATTTTAAATTACTATTAAAAGAAGTCGATGCGCCTCGATACTGTGCCAAAATTCCTCATGCACAGAACAGTGTAAAGACTCGCCATCTCTATGTGTGTACGGGTTGCGGGACAAGGTTTGAACGCAAGCGTAAGGTTGATACCTCTCGTTATGTTTGCGGAAAATGCAATGGAAGACTAAAAAAAATTAAGGGTTGATTTTTGAATTTGTCATGTGCTATATTATAGAAGTCGCTGAACGAGACACTTGTTTATAAATGAATATTAAAAAGGTCATTGACAGAATGGATGACTTTCTTTAAAATATAAAAAGTCGAAAGTGAAGAAACATTCCGCAGTAGCTCAGTGGTAGAGCAATCGGCTGTTAACCGATCGGTCGTAGGTTCGAGTCCTACCTGCGGAGCCAATGGAGAAGTACCCAAGTGGCTGAAGGGGCTCCCCTGCTAAGGGAGTAGGTCGTGTGAGCGGCGCGAGGGTTCAAATCCCTCCTTCTCCGCCATTTTCAAAATGGCCCGTTGGTCAAGTGGTTAAGACACCGCCCTTTCACGGCGGTAACACGGGTTCGAATCCCGTACGGGTCATCATTTTTAAGGGTGTCTTCGACGCCCTGAGCATTCGGAGGATTAGCTCAGCTGGGAGAGCACCTGCCTTACAAGCAGGGGGTCGGCGGTTCGATCCCGTCATCCTCCACCATTTTATTGGTCCGGTAGTTCAGTTGGTTAGAATGCCTGCCTGTCACGCAGGAGGTCGCGGGTTCGAGTCCCGTCCGGACCGCCATTATTTCATTATTTTCAAAGATTCCATGCGGGTGTGGCGGAATTGGCAGACGCGCTAGACTTAGGATCTAGTGTCCTTGTGACGTGGGGGTTCGACTCCCTTCACCCGCACTTTTAAATGAATAAGCGGTTGTGGCGGAATGGCAGACGCGCTAGGTTGAGGGCCTAGTGGGGGGTTGACCCCGTGGAGGTTCGAGTCCTCTCAACCGCATAGTATAAAGCGCCCGTAGCTCAATTGGATAGAGCGTTTGACTACGGATCAAAAGGTTAGGGGTTCGACTCCTCTCGGGCGCGCCATGTTTTGAGTGAGAATTGTCCGGGAAGTAGCTCAGCTTGGTAGAGCACTTGGTTTGGGACCAAGGGGTCGCAGGTTCAAATCCTGTCTTCCCGACCATCATATGCGGGTGTAGTTTAGTGGTAAAACCTCAGCCTTCCAAGCTGATGTCGTGGGTTCGATTCCCATCACCCGCTCCATAAATGTTATGTAAGGTTTATTTTTTTGCCTTCATTTATGGGCCTGTAGCTCAGCTGGTTAGAGCGCACGCCTGATAAGCGTGAGGTCGGTGGTTCAAGTCCACTCAGGCCCACCATAAAAATAAAGTGTTGACAAATGATTTGACGCTTGTTATTATGGAGAAGTCGCTGTTAAACGACTACAGTTCTTTGAAAACTGAACAAAAGCCAAGCGAAATAAAGAGATACAAGGTATCTCGTCAATTTACTTCATTATATGAAGTGTCGCAGGAAACAACATCCTGTGAAATATGAGCTTTATCAAACTTTTATGGAGAGTTTGATCCTGGCTCAGGACGAACGCTGGCGGCGTGCCTAATACATGCAAGTCGAGCGGACCAAAGGGAGCTTGCTCCTGGAGGTTAGCGGCGAACGGGTGAGTAACACGTGGGCAACCTGCCTGTAAGACTGGGATAACATCGAGAAATCGGTGCTAATACCGGATAATAAAAAGAACTGCATGGTTCTTTTTTGAAAGATGGTTTCGGCTATCACTTACAGATGGGCCCGCGGCGCATTAGCTAGTTGGTGGGGTAACGGCTCACCAAGGCGACGATGCGTAGCCGACCTGAGAGGGTGATCGGCCACACTGGGACTGAGACACGGCCCAGACTCCTACGGGAGGCAGCAGTAGGGAATCTTCCGCAATGGACGAAAGTCTGACGGAGCAACGCCGCGTGAGTGATGAAGGTTTTCGGATCGTAAAACTCTGTTGTTAGGGAAGAACAAGTGCCGTTCGAAAGGGCGGCACCTTGACGGTACCTAACGAGAAAGCCACGGCTAACTACGTGCCAGCAGCCGCGGTAATACGTAGGTGGCAAGCGTTGTCCGGAATTATTGGGCGTAAAGCGCGCGCAGGCGGTCTCTTAAGTCTGATGTGAAAGCCCCCGGCTCAACCGGGGAGGGTCATTGGAAACTGGGAGACTTGAGTACAGAAGAGGAGAGTGGAATTCCACGTGTAGCGGTGAAATGCGTAGAGATGTGGAGGAACACCAGTGGCGAAGGCGACTCTCTGGTCTGTAACTGACGCTGAGGCGCGAAAGCGTGGGGAGCAAACAGGATTAGATACCCTGGTAGTCCACGCCGTAAACGATGAGTGCTAGGTGTTAGGGGTTTCGACGCCCTTAGTGCCGAAGTTAACACATTAAGCACTCCGCCTGGGGAGTACGACCGCAAGGTTGAAACTCAAAGGAATTGACGGGGGCCCGCACAAGCAGTGGAGCATGTGGTTTAATTCGAAGCAACGCGAAGAACCTTACCAGGTCTTGACATCCTTTGACCACCCTAGAGATAGGGCTTTCCCCTTCGGGGGACAAAGTGACAGGTGGTGCATGGTTGTCGTCAGCTCGTGTCGTGAGATGTTGGGTTAAGTCCCGCAACGAGCGCAACCCTTGACCTTAGTTGCCAGCATTCAGTTGGGCACTCTAAGGTGACTGCCGGTGACAAACCGGAGGAAGGTGGGGATGACGTCAAATCATCATGCCCCTTATGACCTGGGCTACACACGTGCTACAATGGATGGTACAAAGGGTTGCGAAGCCGCGAGGTGAAGCCAATCCCAGAAAGCCATTCTCAGTTCGGATTGCAGGCTGCAACTCGCCTGCATGAAGCCGGAATTGCTAGTAATCGCGGATCAGCATGCCGCGGTGAATACGTTCCCGGGCCTTGTACACACCGCCCGTCACACCACGAGAGTTTGTAACACCCGAAGTCGGTGGGGTAACCTTTTGGAGCCAGCCGCCTAAGGTGGGACAGATGATTGGGGTGAAGTCGTAACAAGGTAGCCGTATCGGAAGGTGCGGCTGGATCACCTCCTTTCTACGGAGTTTTTAACTCTAGTCGACC
>NZ_SNUY01000027.1:0-29198 GCF_004376175.1 Halalkalibacterium halodurans
GGGCTAAACCCTTTGATCCCCTCGAATTGTAGGTATTGGTCAAGGAGATAGACATATTTGCCTGTTTCACGATCGCGATAGTAGGAGCGCTTCAACTCAATCTCACCAAATAAACTGTCTATTTTTAGAGGCCGCTTATCTTTATAATGAAAGCGTTGCTTATCACGTTGTTTCACAATTTCTTCGTCATATGCCTCTAACATGGAGGTCATCACACTTGAGAAGGTTTCCTGTAACTTCCTCCAGACTAGCTGTTCAAGTTCTTTTAAAGTTGGATATTCTGTGTTATTCTTTTGCATAGGGTTTCTCCTTTGAATCGGGTTTTCGTCGACTATGATTCTACCAAGGAGAGACCCTTTTTTCATGTATTTTGCTTAAACCCTACCGCGCTTTCGCTTGGTGGCCTCCTCATCCAAGTAACGGAAATTTCCATTACTTGGATGAGGAGGTTTTTTCTTCTCCCACAAACATTTTACTCATACAATACCCGTTAATCTTGGGTATTCATTCGCTCTTGAAACTCGTATTCATCCATGAGCACATGGCGAGGCTTGCTTCCCATTGCTTCGGAAACGACCCCTTGTCCTTCCATCATATCAATTAGACGAGCCGCGCGATTATAGCCGATGCGGAAACGGCGCTGTAAGCTTGAAGCCGAAGCCGCTCCTTGTTCGATGACAAACAAACACGCTTCTTCAAACAGGTCATCTTCTTGATCAAACTGCTCCTGTACTTTTATAAGCTGGTCTTGTTCTAGCAAATAATCAGCAGGACGTTGTTTTTTCACATGGGCGATGACATCTTCAATTTCTTCATCAGAGACAAATGTCCCTTGTACACGAATCGGCTTTGACGAGCCATTCGCATGAAACAGCATATCCCCGCGCCCGAGTAACCTCTCCGCCCCGTTAGTGTCAAGAATCGTCCGCGAATCGGTTTGAGACGACACTGAAAAGGCCACTCGTGTCGGAATGTTCGCCTTTATTAAGCCTGTGATGACATCCACCGACGGACGTTGTGTCGCAAGCAGCAAATGAATACCGCACGCTCTCGCCTTTTGCGCGATTCTGCAGATTGAATCCTCCACCTCCTGCGGTGAAACCATCATTAAGTCGGCTAGTTCATCAATTACTACTAAAATATACGGAAGAGCTGGTTTATCAGGTGACTCAGAATAAAGATCGTTGTAACGTGCCAAGTCACGCACCCCTTGTTGGCTGAATAGCTCGTAGCGCCGCTCCATTTCCCCGACAACCCACTTCAATGCAGCAGTCGCTTGCTTTGCATCGGTAATGACCGGCGTAACGAGATGGGGGAGGTCATTGTACGGTGCAAGCTCAACCATTTTCGGGTCAATCAACATCAGTTTCACTTCATCAGGTGAAGCCTTATAAAGCAAACTGACAAGAATCGAGTTGATGCACACACTTTTCCCTGAGCCTGTTGCCCCCGCAACGAGACCGTGCGGCATTTTGTTCAAATCCGTTACGACTGGTTGACCTGAGATGTCTAGCCCTAAAGCAACCGTCAATGGCGATGGCGACTGGCGAAACACATCCCGACGTAAAATTTCCCGCAAAAATACTGGCTTGGACATTTGATTAGGGACTTCAATACCGATCGTGTTTTTCCCAGGAATTGGAGCCTCTATACGGATATCTTTTGCTGCTAACGATAACTTAATGTCATCGACCAATGCCGTCACTTTATTTACTTTTACACCGCGAGCTGGCTGGATTTCGAACCTTGTGACAGACGGCCCTTTCGTTACGTGTACAACCTTTGCGTCGACGTTGAAACTTTGGAGGGTTTCTTCGAGTAACTCCGCTTGGCTCGTTAACCAGTCCTCATTATCCTCCTCCACTTTCGGGGGATTGGCGAGGAGCTGAATGCTCGGGAATGTATAGCTTGATGTCGGCCCTTCTTTTTCTTTACGTTTGGCCACATGCGCTTGCTTTGCACGGTCTTGCGGGAGCATCATCACATTAAACGGAACGGTCCGTTTTCGCGGCTGCCTGCCCTTCTCTGATGCAGACTTGTTTTCCTCTTCTTGTTCGCGCTCTTTTGCTGAAGCAGAGGTATGGTCATGCTCTTGGGAGGAATGAGCCTCTCTCTCATCACTCTCTTCCTCTTGTTGGGCACTAGGTTCTCGTTCCGCGAGAAGCCCTGACTGAAATGTAGACTCAACCTGCTCTACCTCTTCTCCTTGTAATGAAAAGGCTTTGTCTGATTCAGACAGAGTTTCCTCTTGCAAACCTCCCTCCATGCTTGGTACTACCTCTGCTTCAGTTGATGAGTTTTGATCCATTGTTGCTGTTGAGGGAAGCTCCGTTTCTTCTTTCGAGCTCTCATCTACCATTTGCTCTCGATTTTCTTCTGCCGCCTCATGAAAGCTTTCCTCGATAATTGGTGTTCCTTCTTCCCCTAACGGTTCTTCTTCTATCTCTAAAGGCTGCACCTCTTGTTCAACGTTTTCTCCCATAGCCGAAACCGACTCTTTCCCCCGTTTAGCTTCTAAAGGGAGCACTTCCTCTGCTAGCGCTAAATCTAGTTTTTCATCTACCCTTTCCTCGATGACAGCGTCTAATGTCTCCCCTTCTACTTCCGTTTCTCGAGCTGTATAGGCATCGTTCTCTGTTTCCAACGTCGACGCTATCTTATCCCTATGGTTTTTTTCTTGTTCTCTCTCATCGTTAAAAGTTCTATTATGCTGATCCACTTTAGTTGATTCCACTGACTTTTCTGTTTCAGCAATGTCACGAGCGTCCTCTTTCTTTAACGATGGTGAGCCCACCTTTTTTGCTCGCATAAAGGTAGGGACAGATATTTTTGGGTCGATCTCATGATATGTACGCTGTGGTGGTGGTTTTACCTCTCCGCTTTTCTTTTCCTCTTTTTTTAAAAAGCGAAATGGGACGACAACGCCCCCTTCGTACGCATCATGGGCAGCCTCATCTTCACCATACGGGATCGTCTGCTCTTCGGTTCCACTGACCTCCTCCTTAGAAGGAGCCGAGCGAAACCCATGGACAGGAGATGGAATATGTGTCGGCTTGAAGCCAGGATTATCAAATCGTTTTGAATTTCCTTTTGTTGATGATTCTTCCACCTCAACTTCTATCAACGATGACTTTTGTGAAGGTTCCCACTCCTCGCGAATGTTTTTTGGTTCATCATCGATGACTGGAAACCGAAACTTTCCAGGCTTAGGATATTTGTGAACAACTCTCGATTCTACTCTTCGTTCATCTCTTAATACGCGTCCGTAGCGTCTCCGGTCAGAGGAACGAGAAGGCGTGTAGCTTTCTTGATCAGCCTCGTCGCCTGTAAACAACCGCAAAATCTGCCCCATCCAACGTTGAAATCGACTCACAACTACATTCACCTGCTTTCTACACTATCTTAGGCTTGATCAGAAAAACCACTAGCAGGACTAGTGGTTCAATTTGAAAGGTCGTGTCTGCTGAAAACTCTAGAAAAAGGATGTTCCGACTTCATACGAATCATCAAGGACTAAAATTCCTTTTTCTTCAGGTGCATCAGGCAGTGCGAGTTCTTTTGCAGAACAAATCATACCCGTTGATGAAACACCTCTGAGTGATGTTGGCTTGATCACTAATCCAGATGGCATGACCGCACCTTCTAACGCGACAACTACTTTCTGACCTGCCTCTACATTCGGTGCTCCGCATACAATTTGCAGTGTATCGCTCCCTACATCCACCTTACAGATGCTCAGCTTATCAGCGTTTGGATGCTTGTCCTTGGATTGAACGAAACCAACGACAAATTTTGGAGACAGGTCCACTTCAAGCGTCCAATTGACTCCGTTTTTTTGAAAGGCCTGCTCTAGTGTTGCTACGAGTGAATCGGTTAACTCTAGCAATCCTTGACCATTGAATTCACCGTATTTGCTTGCGTGGAATAAGTTGTAGCCTGTCGTTTTCCCGGTCCCTAAGTGATAAATGCGGACCACATCGCCTTGGCGCTCATACGCACGATTTGCAGGCTCCACTTCATCTATTACGATTAAGATCGTATCTCCAATACCTTTTTCATTGTAAAAAACGTTCATGCTTCGACTCCTTTAACGAACAGTAATAATGTTTGATCCCTTTTATTGTAACATAGCTTTTTCGGTTTGCTATCACTCTTTTGGCTTACGCTGAGCCAGGATAAAGGTCGGCTCTAATTCTCCATTCTCATAAAGAAACGGTAACGCAGTAATCGGGATTCTCCCTTGTGCATAAAACTGCATCGTCACTTGTGCTAATACGTCATAGCCTCGTTCATTTACAATATCGGCAAAAATCAACACGTCTTGATGGGGGGCAGCAACCGCTAGTTGACCCTCGACCTTTTGACTCATTTTCTCAAGAAGGGGTTCATTTAAGATGCGGCTTGCATCGTATCCGTCATTTGAGTTTAAAAAATAAAACGTATTTCCTGCTACTTTGTCTGCTTTTAACGGTTCAGACAATGAGCGTAAATTAAACAGGGCCATTTCACGAATTTCCTTAGCAGACATCTCTTCCCTGCTCAATTGTTGCTCGTGGAGAATGGTATAAGAATCGCCTAAATCAAGCGAATAGTAAACTCTTGTCTCCGCCGTATGCTCATCAAATAATAAACGATGACCATCGCGATTTTCTTCAGGAAAGGACGTTGCGCGAATGACAGGAAATATACGTTTCTCATTCCCTTTAATCGTTGTTTGTTTTTTAAAAGCCGCCATCCCTGTCTGGACATAATGAACCATTTCAGAAATCGCTCGGTCTCCTAGGCGCTCAACTTTTGCAAGCAGCGGTTTAAGCGCGATCGTCATTCCTTTTTTTAGCTCTTTATCTTCAATCCGCAGTTTTGCTTCCTTATGATCATATGAAAGTGTCCACTCAGGACGATTTAATTTTTCTTCTAATTGCTTCCGTATTTCCCTTACTTCCATCTACGACCCTCCTACGGTCACGATCCGAGTTGATAATAAAATGATCTTTCTAATAGTATCATGTCTAGAACATGAGGACAAAAGAGAGGGACTTGTTCAATAGGCTCAAGATTTCATCATTCAGTTTCCCATCATCTGTTCACATGAGCATAAAAAAAAGGCGGAGGTAAAATCTCACGCCTGTTTCGCTTCTGTTAGGAAACGCTCAATTTCTTCTTTTGTTTTACGGTCTTTGCTTACAAAACGGGATCGCTCTTCACCATTTGAGTAAAACAAGAAGCTTGGTATGCCAAAGATGTCTAACTCCTGACAAAGCTCAATGAAATCATCACGATTCACATAATAAAACTGATACTCGTCATAGGTCTGTTCCAGCTCTGGCAAAAACGGCTCAATCACTCGGCAATCAGGGCACCAATCAGCAGAAAATAAAAAGACGACATTCTCTTGATTTTTCACCTGTTGAAACTGTTCTAATGTTTTAATTTGCTCCATTTCGTTCATCCTTTCGTTTATGATTGTTCAATTTTCATATCCCCTGGTCGAATCCACCCTCGCTTCCGGAACCACTCTGACAAACTTAAGCTAATAAGAGCAGGACCAATGAAATGTAACAATAGAATAGCTAACACGACATTTCCGCTAAACCCCATATCGGTAAAGGTCATGATCTGACCAACAAGACCACTCGTCCCCATTCCAGCTCCCGCTTCATTGTTGGTCATCAAAAAGACTGTGGTCGCTAACGGAGCAAGGACCGCACCAGCAATTGTCGGCGGCAAAATGATGAGGGGATTTTTGACAATGTTCGGGACTTGTAGCATGGACGTTCCAATTCCGAGAGAGAAAAATCCAGCCCAGCCATTTTCTCGGTAGCTACTAACCGCGAAGCCGACCATTTGTGCTGCACACCCAACAGTCGCTGCACCTGCAGCAATCCCTGATAACTCTAACATAATGGCCAAGGCTGCGCTAGAAATCGGTGCCGTTAACGCAAGTCCCATTAGCGTGGCAACAACAATCCCCATAATAATTGGGCGCTGTTCTGTCGCCCACATAATCGTTGCGCCGAGACCGCTCATCCCTGATTGTATCACGGGTCCGATAAATTGCGCAGTGAGAAAGCCTACGATGACAGTGACAAACGGTGTCACGATAATATCGATTTTCGTCTCTCCTGCGACGACCTTCCCTACTTCTGTCGCAAGTAAGGCAGCAACAAAGCTACCAGCAGGACCTCCAAGCTCTGCACCTGCTGCCCCTGCGATTAAGGCGGAAAACAGGACGAGTCGTGGCGCCTGAAGCCCATACGCTACCGCCACACCAATGGCCGGTCCCATTAAGCTCATCGCGAGCACACCGATATTATGCATGAGTTCAAATTGAGTTACATCCCCAATGGTTCGAATAATAAGACCAATGATTAATGATGAAAACAGTCCAAGCGCCATAAAGCTTAAAGCTGTTACAAAATACGTTTTTAACGAAAGGGAGACCCCTTTTTTCTTCAAAAATTCAATCACGATCGTTCCTCCTTCTACGCTGCAAACCGTGTCATAAGATGAACTCATCATACTGAATTTTTTTACACATGACAAGACACATCCTTGTGAGGATTAGTCGTTTGCTCCTCGTGACAGGATCACGGTACAATAGATCCAAACCTTGTGTGAGGAGGAAACATCATGGAATTAATGATTTACCTAGCAGGCGAAATTCATTCTAACTGGCGACAACAAATCAAGGAAGCTGCCAAAAAGCAGGATTTGCCTTTCGTTTTTCTCGGACCGATGGAAGATCACGCCCGTTCTGATAACATCGGTGAAGAAATTTTAGGAAAGCAACCAGACCCTGTGCTAAAGGATGATGCTGCCTCCAGCATTAACAACTTACGGACAACGATTTTGCTTAATAAAGCCGATGTAGTCATTGCATTATTTGGGCTCCAATATAAACAATGGAACACCGCAATGGATGCGGCAAGTGCGCTTGCCTTACAAAAACCACTTATCCTCATCCGCCCAAAAGAATTGCATCACCCGTTAAAAGAACTTGCAAACAAAGCGCAAGTGGTAGTAGAGACACCTGATCAAGCCCTTCAAGCGTTAAAGTACATCATTGAAGCTTGACGCTAAAACGAAAAAACGGACAGTGGCCTCACCCGCCATTGTCCGTCTTCATTCAAATTAGTGGGTTACCGTTCGGAGCAAATGCCCGTCCCGCCGAGCTTGTCCAATTAACAAATGGACGACATGCTGAAACATCGCTTTTCTCGAGATTTCACCATCTGTTAAATAGCCAATGGCCCCATCTGTCATGCGAACATCGGGATTTTTAGTGAGCGACTCCATAATATCGCCAAGCTCTTTGCCTCCTTCTAGTTCGTGAGCCACTTCTTGTGGAAGAGGAACCCTAGCACCGCCAGCAACCCATTGATCGCCCGTTTGGCTGACAAGTGCTCCCCAATTACATAAAAACAAACCGTACTCACTCCTTACAACACCGCCTTCAAGACCAACCCCGTAATCAACACCGTCAAAGGACAAACAATGGTTGGCTCGGTTGATTGCCCCTTGAATCGTTTCTTGATCAGAGAACGGTTGGCTAGCTACGTCTGAAGGAACGGCCTCAGAGCGAACGATGATTTTGTCACGAATGACCACTTCTTGCAAAGCATGTACTTTCGCGCGATTTTTCGAACCGATCATGATCGTCCACATCTGCTTCATCCTTTCCCTGCTTGAGAAAAATCGGCTTAGCGCCAAGTCTTATAGTGAAAGCCATTGTTTATCTATCTTTTTTAAAAAGAGGTTCCCGAATGGCGAGAACCTTAACAAGCTTATCTACCCATTGGCTAAAATGGTCTCCACTGCCGCTTTATCTGTCGTTTTAACAAGCTTCACTAACAATGCTTTTGCCGCAGCATAATCATCCACATGGATGATGGAAGCTGCAGTATGGATATAGCGAGAACAAATCCCGATAACAGCAGAAGGAACACCGTTACCCGATAGATGAACACGACCTGCGTCAGTCCCGCCCTGGGAAATGAAAAATTGGTACGGAATATTCTCAGTCTCGGCTGTATCGAGGACAAAATCTCGAATCCCTCGATGTGTTACCATCGTCCGATCATAAATTCGAACGAGCGCTCCTTTTCCGAGCTGACCGAACGCATCTTTCCCTCCAGTCGCATCATTGGCTGGGCTGGCATCCAAGGCATAAAAAATATCAGGTTCGATCATTTGCGCCGATGTGGCAGCCCCACGTAGGCCAACTTCTTCTTGAACAGTTGCCCCAGAGTATAAAATGTTTGGCGTTGTTTCTCCTTGTAGTTCTTGTAACAATTCAATAGCTAACCCAACACCATACCGATTGTCCCACGCCTTCGCCATAATTTTCTTTTCATTGGCAAGAGGGGTAAACGGACAAATTGGCACAATTTGTTGCCCAGGTTTAATTCCTATCTTCTGAGCATCTTCCTTATCATCAGCCCCAATATCGATATACATATTCTTAACGTCCATTGGCTTTTTCCGCTGCGCTTCTTCCAGCAGATGCGGTGGAGTCGATCCAATCACACCGATCACTGGTCCTTCGTCCGTCATAATTTGCACGCGCTGGGCTAGTAACACTTGGCTCCACCAGCCACCTAACGTCTGAAAACGGATCAGACCTTTTTCATTGATGGATGTTACCATAAAACCGACTTCATCCATATGACCTGCAACCATCACTTTAGGCCCTTGTTCGTTTCCTCGCTTCACACCGAAAATACTGCCAAGACGATCCTGGACGATTTCATTTGTATATTTCTCCAACTCACCGCGAACGAAGCGCCTGATGTGATGTTCAAAACCAGGAGCCCCCTGAAGCTCTGTCAATGTTTTAAATAACGACTGTGTCTCTTGATTCAAAAAGAGCCACTCCTTTCGAATTCCGAATCTTATGTACCCTCTATATTCTAGCGAAAGCTTACCAACTGTTCAATCAATCTCCATCCCTTAGATTGAAAACGCTCTTACCAGTTGGGTATAATAAATTGTAAGGATGGTTCACATAAAGGAAAGGATGGTTACTTCATGGGAATGAAACGGTTCGCACTTGGTGTCGGACTCGGGCTTGCGGCTGGGATTTTCCTCACCTCTTCGCTTAGAAAAGACAAGCTTTCACCGGAACGAGCGTTAAAATTAGCAAAAAGAACCTTTGCACCCAACATGAATATTACAGGTTCGTGGATTCACATGATTCCTGAAACATTGGAGAAAGATCATTTATCCTATACCGTTTATCGTGGAGGAATCTCTTCCTCAAACGAAGACGACATGACGCAATTTGAATTTTTGATTGACGCGAATACAGGGACGGTTTTAGAAGTGAATGAAACTTAACTAAGGCGATTATGCAGAGGGGAAAACAAAGTGGACAGGAAATCCCCCAACCTAGAATACAAAAAAGTTCGTCAAGGTAGTGAGCTCTAGCTGACGAGCTTTTTTTATTCTTTGATCCGATCGATCCTTTGATAATAAGCTATAAAGAACCAAATAGATGGTAGAAGGGGCTGGGACAAAACCCCAGGAAATAAAAAAATAAGGCGTAGGAGGGGCTGGGACAAAACCCCAGGAAATAAAAAAATAAGGCGTAGGAGCTTACACTAAAAAGTGTAGGCTTCACGCCTTTTTATTCGTATTTTGTGTAAACCAAAAGGACACCTTTTGATAAAATTAAAGTGACTAAACAATAATTTTTGGAGGTGTCCTTATGTTTAAACAGTATACCATGAATCAAATTGTTTTGCCGCTAGATTTAGAAATAAAATTACAAGAAAATGATATTGCTTTTGCGATTAATGACCTTGTAGAGAGCATACCAGAGGAAGCATTCAAAGATTTCTTACGCCAAACTGGACGTCCTGCCTATCATCCTCGTATGATGTTAAAAGTTATTTTGTGTGGGTATACACAATCTGTGTTTTCTGGTCGTAAGATAGAAGCGTTGCTCCAAGACAGTATTCGGATGATGTGGTTAGCCCAAGGAAATGAGCCGAGCTATCGGACGATTAATCGTTTCCGTTCCAATCCACTTATTGAAAAATTACTGCGCGAATGTTTTGTCCAATTCCGTAATCAACTCGTGGAAAAGGAGTTGATTGAAGAAGAAGCAATTTTTATTGATGGTACGAAGATTGAAGCGAACGCAAACAAATTTACCTTTGTATGGAGAAAATCCGTCGAACAATATAGTGAAAAATTAATAGAAAAGTCCAACCAACTGTATGATGAATTATTGGAAAAGGAAATTATCCCAGCGATAGAACGAGAAAGTAAAGAAGAACTAACCGTTAAAGAAATGGAAGAAGTGGTCAAAAAGTTAGACGAAACAGTCAGCGAATATGATAAAAAAATTGAAGCTTGTGAGGTCGGCAGTGAACGGAAGAACATTCGCGCTGAACGTAAAGCACCAAAACAAGCTCGTAAGCAGTTCATGGATTTCATTGCTCGTAAACAAAAGTATCAAAAAGATATGGAGACTTTCGGCGAACGCAATAGCTATTCAAAAACTGATCCTGATGCGACGTTTATGCGGATGAAGGACGATTACATGAAGAACGGTCAATTGAAAGCTGGTTATAATGTACAACTTGCGACAGAAGGTCAATACGCACTCGCTTACGATGTTTTTCCAAATCCAACAGATACACGCACCTTGATTCCATTTCTTCAAACGATAGAAGATTTCTTCGAATTACCAGAATATATCGTTGCAGATGCAGGATACGGAAGCGAACAGAACTATGAAGAAATCATTGAGAATCGAAATCGAACGCCACTTATTACATACAATCAGTATCGAAAGGAAAAGAAAAGGAAACACAAAGACAATGCTTTTCATGTAGACAATTGGGATTATAATGAGGAAGAGGACGCTTTCCGATGTCCAAATGGTCAAAAAGTATGGTTTAGCCATCAGTCCAAACGAACAGACAGGTACGGATTCACACGGGAATTTAAAGTGTACGAATGTGAAGATTGTTCAGGCTGTCCATTCCGCGAACTGTGCACGAAAGCAAAAGAAGGCAACAATCGAAAAGTCTACATTAATGAAAAGTGGGAATCTCAAAAAGAAAATATACGTATGAAGCTTTCAGACGAGAAAACTGGTGAAATTTACAGGAAACGAAAAGTTGAAGTAGAACCAGTGTTCGGTTTTCTGAAGGCTAATTTGGGTTTCACTCGAATGTCCGTCAGAGGCAAAGATAAAGTGAAAAATGAATTGGGGTTTGCATTTATGGCCGTGAACTTGAGAAAGTACACGGCCACGAACGGTGACATAGGGCCAGGAAATAAGAAAAACTCCACAAAAAAGGTTCCAAGCACTTATTATTTGCTTGGAACCTTTTTACTTACTATTTTTGGCTAGTTTTGTCCCAGCCTCTCCCGGCGATTATTCTCCTAAATCAACATTGTGATACACTTGCTGGACATCCTCTAGATCCTCAAGTACATCAATTAACTTCTCAAACTGCTCTTGATCTTCCTGTGATAAACTCACTTCTGTTTGTGGGATCATCGAAATTTCGGCTACCACAAACTCTTCGACGCCAGTCTGTTTAAACGCTTCCTGCACCGCATGGAATTGATCCGGTTCAGCATAAACGATCGTCACCTCATCTTCCTGCACTAGGTCACGAACATCCAGATCTGCTTCCATTAACAATTCAAGCACGTCTTCCTCAGTCTTCCCTTGGACACCGATGATAGCGGTTTGGTCAAACATGTAAGCGACAGATCCGCTCACCCCCATATTCCCACCATTCTTCCCAAATGCCGCGCGAACTTCAGAAGCTGTCCGGTTTACATTGTTTGTTAACGCATCGACAATAACCATCGAGCCACTCGGACCAAAGCCTTCATATCGAAGTTTATCAAAGGTTTCATCTGAACCACCTTTTGCCTTTTCAATGGCTCGTTCAATGATCGCTTTTGGTACGTTGTACGTTTTCGCACGTTCAAGGACAAATTTTAATGCCTGGTTTAACTCAGGATCTGGTTCCCCTTGCTTTGCAGCAACATAAATCTCTCGGCCAAATTTAGCATAGATCCGGCTCGTATTTTTATCTTTTGCTGCTTTTTTCTCTTTAATGTTGTTCCATTTACGTCCCATACGTTCCACTCGCTTTCAATGTTCTCATGATGTATTTTATTATAGCGGATCGTAAACAATGTTTCGAGCTTTTCAAAAGAGTAGAATATTACTTATAAGAAGTTGGCGTCCGCTCGATGGATGCAACGATCTCTCCTTCATCGTTCCACTTAATGGCACGATATTTGTAGTCATGATAGAACAAATACCACGCCTCCTGTTCAGAGGCAAAGGCTTGCCATTTTTGCTTAGCGAAAATCGAGTCCATCGGATAGTCATCATAAGCGAGCACCCAAAGAACGTTCTGATGAGCATGGGTAGGCATAATATCGGCTAAATGTATGAACGTTTCTCCTTCATGCTCAATGACTATGATGGAATGTCCGTCAGAATGGCCCCCTGTATGAATCATTCGAATTCCTGGAATAATTTCTTGCTCCTTTTCAAAAGTGACCACTTGCTGTTCCACTGGACGCCAATTTTGCTCCCAGTATGTATTTCGAGAGCGAATGTTTGGTTCTCGCATCTCAGCCCATTCTCTTGCCGACGCATAAATGACAGCGTTTTCAAAAGTTGATACCCATTCTCCTTCTTTTTGTTTTGCAAGACCGCTTGCATGATCAAAATGAAGATGTGTCATTAGCACAGCGTCAATGTCGGCAACTGTAAGGCCTAATGATTGCAAATCATCCTCCAGAAACGACTCTTCACTAATGCCATAATTCCGCTTCTGCTTGTCGGTAAAACGTCCGTTTCCAATTCCTGATTCCACTAAAATGTTTTGACCATCCAGTTGAATAAGAAACGGGTCGGTGCGTAGTTCAATTTGATTTTTTTCGTTAGAAGGATACTTTCGGCTCCATAGCGGTTTTGGGACAACACCGAACATGGCACCTCCATCCATATGAGTCACGCCTCCACGCAACCACGTAATCGTCATCTTGCCAACGGTCAATTTTTCCATTTCCATCCCCTCCCCAAAAATCATCTCTTTCATTGTAGCACAGACGACAAGAATGAACAGTCGCTCATCATTAGCATACAGCCCCTTAGAGGGAGTTTTTTACGCATATAAAAATAAGCCACACCTTTAAAGGTTATGGCTTTCTTCATTCGTGCGAAATTGGGCCTCACAGCGGTAAATCCGCATTCCTTTTTTCGCAAACTTTTCTTCGTATTCGGTCATAATGTTTCCCTCAAAATCACTGTTGTGTAAATCTAAGCTCACGTTATGGAGAATCATGCCGTATTTAGAAAAGCTGTGCAACGAATACTCGAACAGTCCTTGATTATCGGTTTTGAAATGTATGTCCCCTTTCTCCTTCAACACGATCTCATACTTAGCTAAAAAGTCTTTATACGTTAAACGACGTTTTTCGTGACGCTTTTTTGGCCAAGGATCTGTAAAGTTTATAAACAAACGGGATACTTCACCATCCGCAAAAAAGTCCAATAAATCGTAGACATCCTCCGATAAAAATTTAAGGTTTGTCAATTCTGCCTCTTTTGCTCGCTCCATAGCGGTTACAAGCACGCTTTCATAGCGTTCAATCCCAATGAAATTAATCTCTGGATGATGCTTGGCCATTCCTGTTAAAAACTGTCCCTTACCAGTACCAACTTCAATGTAAAGTGGAGCTTGACGCCCGAAGCATCTATGCCAATTTCCTTTCCATGTAGCAGGCTGTTGAATCACAACATCAGGGTTTTGTGCGATGGCATCTCTTGCCCATGGTTTATTACGTAACCGCACGGTAACCACTCCTTTTTATACTTTCTATCACCAACGTCATTATAGTCATAACGAGTTAAAATGTATAGAGCGTATCTTTTTTCAAAAATAGATCGTTTGTAAACGGAGACTGTATATTCTATCTGTGACTGCTTACCCTATGTATAAAAAGGTGGAATATTTCAATGCTAAACAACACTCATAAACTTGGTTTATTAAAGGATTTACTTCAAGGGCAAGATGCTGATCAATATATGACTCTTGATCAAGCGCGCCAAATTGATGAATTAACATTGGCGATGATGAATGACCCAAACCTTTCAGCAGACGTACAAGCGACACTTGAATCGATTCAGTCGAAATTAGAGCATAATACGAGTCCTTTTTTAGCAAGCGATGTTGAACAATGGCTATCCGAGCTAGATCATCAGTAACTTCGACAGCGATTGCTCCTATTCCCCAGGAAATAATCAACAGGATGTCATTTCCTAGGGAAAGTGTAAGCCACTTTTATTTTGCAAGTGTTTATTTTATAGAGAGTGAATTGTTTCAAAAACACTTGCTTTCCCCGCAGACGTCTCGTGATTTTAACAATCAACTTAGAAAAAAACGTCTGTCTAGCTATGGCACAGATCGTCATGGCTTTACACGAACATTCTCTGGATATGAATGTGAAGCTTGTTCAGGTTTCCCATTACGGACGTAATGCACCAAGCAAGAAGGACGCTATAAAGAAAAAGATCCTACAGATGGTTCCAGATGGGTAATCTAGGAAAATCTATAGTCAGCCTAAAAAGAATGCAGAACAAGTTCTTGGATACTTGAAGGCTCATTTATGTTTCACTCGAATGTCCGTATGGGCTTGCCTTTATAGCCGTAAATTTATGAAAGTACACGGCTATAAACGGCAATCAAACGACTAACGATCCCATGAATTCAACAGAAAAAAGGTTCGGATCATCAAAATAAAATGATCGAACCTTTTTTATTACGTTTTCCTACTCATGTCCCATCCTCATTAAAATGAATCATCAAGCAACGTCTTTAAAAAGTCCTGCCACGTTTCAGCCTCTGCATGCTTCCCGCGATCCATATTCGAAAGCATAACGGAAATGGTTTGTGAGACGACATACCAGTGCATGCGAAGCAACAAATGATCCGACATTTCTAAGCCGTAATTGGCTAACCATGTCTTCCATTCATGCCGAGGAACATAGGAATACAATAATAAACCTAGGTCCAAAGCCGGATCTGCAACAGTGGCTCCATCCCAATCAATTAAATAGAGCTCCCCAGCATCACTCATCATCCAATTATTATGATTAATGTCGCAATGACAAACAACATACTGTTCTTGATTCACAGCCTCTTGCTGTGTTTGTAAAAACTTTAGACCTTTTTGAAAAAGAAGGTCGTCACACTCATGCCTCTTCATAGAGGCTTTTAGATCATCAATGATCCGTTGAGGGGTTAACATATCATTTCCCATTCGCTTAAACATGTCCAACAATTCGACTGAATGATGAATTTTTGCTAAAAGATGCGCAACATTCGGCTCTTTCATTTCAAAGGCTTTTAATTCACGCCCGTATACCCATCGTTGGGCCGTAATCACATCTCCATTTTCCAGCCTTTTCGTCCAAAGGAGCTTAGGGACGATGCCCTCAGCCGAGAGCACAGCTAAAAAAGGTGACGAGTTCCGCTTTAAGAAAAGCCTCTGCTCACCTTGCTCTGCGATATACGCTTCCCCAGTCGCACCTCCAGCAGGCTTAACCTGCCATCCTTCTCCTAAAAACATGTTCAACCGTTTCACCCTCAAACCTTTATGGATCTCGTTATCGTATTCTTAAGTATAACGCAGTTTGCAAGAAATACCCATAGTAAATTATTAGCTTTCCATCGCCATTAGAAAAACGTAAGTTATCATCAAGCCCTATCGCGAAAGCCTTAGTAATTTCTGCAAAGGAATTTTCAGCTTTTTGATGATGCAAAAAAAAGAAAACAGAGCTGCAAACAACAACTCTGCCTGCTTTCCTATTCGTTAAGTCGATACAAAACCATGGATGATCGACTTTGTACACTTACCGTATGACCATTGAACGTATACAATGGTACCAAACCTGCCTTCTTTCCGTCAACGATGACTTCCCACTCACCACTTGCTGGTAGTCGTATGTCTACCTTATCTCCTCCACCATTATGGAGGACAACCATCTCATCCCAAGGCCCCCATTTAGCGATGTGGTGATAATGGAATCCGATCACTTCGGATGGAGTTTTCAAAGGACACATGTGCGTGTTCACCTCAGAAAATGTTGAGAAGCTAAAGGCGCGGTGGGCCTTCCGTAATGCGATGAGCCCTTTCACATACTCTACATCCGCCGCATAAATAGCCCTTCTTGACCAATCTAATTGATTGATCCAATCCGGAGAATTGTAACTATTTCCTTCACCATGTTTCGTCCGAAAAAACTCTTGTCCCCCATGAAGAAACGGAATGCCCTGAGAGGTTAAAACGATAGCTGTTGCTAACCGGTGACATGCTCTAAGCACTTCCTCCTCTTCATCAGGGAAGACAAATTGGAGCTTATCCCAAAGTGTATGATTATCATGGGCCTCCACATATTGAATCGCCTGACTTGGTCTGTCAAACTGAGCTTCATGCCCGAGCATACTAGCGATTAGCGTCTCTTTCAACTCTATGTTTCCTGCACAAAAGCCCCCCTTATTAAGATCAAACGTACTTCCTTTTACCGCATCGCGAAACGTATCATGAAAAAAGTGTAAAAAAGGGACTGCCCTTGCTTGTGCCAGCGTTGTTTTTTGATCATTTTCCAACGGTGTCTCAAGATCCCAACCTTCACCTAACAGCAAAATCTGACGATTGATTGGGGCAAGGGCACGCTTCACTTCCTTCATCGTCATTTGATCAATAATTCCCATTAAGTCAAAGCGAAATCCGTCAACCCGGTATTCGCTAGCCCAATAAGTAACACAATCAACGATGAATTTACGGACCATTAGCCGCTCGCTGGCAATGTCATTTCCTACCCCGGTACCATCTGCCAAATTTCCTTCCCCATCATAGCGAAAATAGTAACCTGGAACGAGCTTTTCAAACGGAGACTCTTTCATCACGTACACATGGTTAAACACAACATCTAAAATGACTCTAAGGTCCATTCGCTGGCATTGTGCAATCAATTGTTTCAATTCCTTTACTCGCGTCACACCATCGTAAGGATCAGAAGCATAGCTCCCCTCTGGGGCGAAATAATGAACAACATCATAGCCCCAATTGTATTCTTTTTCCCGATTGGCTTCATCCACACTTCCATAGTCAGCAACCGGTAAAAGCTCTAAATGGGTAACACCTAGTTCGCGTATATACGATAGACCGGTCGACTCCCCCCATGGACCGCACGTATTTTGTTCGGCCAAGGATAGATAGGTTCCTTTCTTATGATGACCACTCCCTGGATAAACGGTCGCATCACGAATGTGCAACTCATAAATAATTGTATGTTCTGGCGGGATCGGGTGAACCGTTGGCCAAGAGGCTGGATCGGTCCGCTTTAGATCAAAAATGACCCCTTTTTCTCCATTCACGGTCACACTTTTTGCATACGGATCGACCGTCGTTTTCCATTTGCCATTTACCTTCGCTCGATACAAGTAACAATATTGATGTAAGTCTCCATCTAAGCTGACGGACCAAACGCCGTTAGGCGAGCGCTTCATTTGATATTCAATCGCTTCGAGTGTATGCCAGTTTTCATAGAGCAATAGAGAAACCTCTGTGGCAACCGGAGTCCACACAGCAAACACGGTTCGTTCATGTGAATAAAGAGCCCCTAGCTCTCCGTTATAAACATACTGCTGATCAAATGCTTCCGTACGAACGACTCGCCCCACTTTAATTAAATGGGTTTGTTCATGATTTTTCTGACGTAGCTTATATTCAACACCAAGCTCAAGTGGATCATCGAATTGAATGAACGCAATAGCTCCCCTTTCCCACTCCTGCCAACTCTTGATAGAGAACGGGACTGTCGTTCCTTCTTTCTCAACGACAAATGGGCAAACCTGTTCTTTCGTTACGGTAAAGTGAATCATCACCGTGTGGAGCGTTACAATCTCTGCTGAATAAAAAAGACATTTGACAGCCTGCTCTTCAATTTGCTTCAATGTAGAAAGCCACCTTTCGTTCTAGGCTCAACCTCAGTCGTTACCTAGAAAGAATACGTTAGATTGTTTTACAAGTTCATAGGAGGATGTTTTTTATGGAAAGTGTTATGAAAAAGCGTATTCGCCTACTCATTTCTTGTCATGATCAGCCAGGAATTGTTGCGGCGATTTCAACATTTTTAAACCATCACGGTGCCAACATTGTGCAATCCGATCAATATTCTACCGATCCTGAAGGCGGACGTTTTTTTATGAGGGTTGAATTTGATCAAAATAACGATTCGATTACATTTGAAGCGTTAAAAACAGCCTTTACGGATGTTGCTGCCGAATATAAAATGAACTGGCGCATGGAACAAGCATCAAGAAAAAAACGTATGGCGATCTTCGTCTCAAAAGAAGACCACTGCTTACTTGAGCTATTATGGAAATGGCACTCAAATGAGCTCATCTGTGACATTCCACTCGTCATTAGCAACCACGATGAATTACGAGATGTTGTTGAAGGTTATGGAATCCCTTATTATCATATTCCGGTTTCGAAGGAAAGAAAAGCAGAAGCCGAACAAAAACAAATTGAGCTTCTTCATCAATATAATATTGATGTCATCGTTTTGGCGCGCTATATGCAAATCATTTCATCGCATTTTGTCGATACGTTTAAAGATAAAATCATTAATATTCACCATTCATTCTTGCCCGCTTTTATCGGAGCCAATCCATATGCAAAGGCGTTTGAGCGGGGCGTAAAGCTAATAGGAGCCACAGCTCACTTTGTGACAGATGATTTGGACGAGGGGCCAATTATTGAGCAGGATGTTCTTCGTGTCAATCATCGTTACTCCGTTCCTCAATTAAGAGTGGCTGGTCGTAACGTTGAACGTGTGGTGCTGGCCCGTGCGGTCAATTGGTACCTCGAAGATAAAATTATCGTTTACAGCAACAAAACAGTTGTGTTTTCGTGATTAGTCGAGCCTGCCTTTTGCATGCAAAAGGCGGGCTTTTGTCATGGAAGTGGACATCCCTTCTCCGTTACAGAGGTAAAAAAAACGATCCTGCGTTATCCACGGATCGTTTTTTCAGCAAATACACGTAATTCATCATTTATCCAATCAAATTCTTCAATCGACATAGGTGGCTCCAAATAAATGATTTGCGCCCCATCTTCGACTTCTGGTAACGCCCTTTCTCCGTGCTTTCGGACCCAACCACCAAGTGCTTCCGTCAGTCCTTTTTTCGCTTCACGGATCGTGGAACCATAGCTAAGACAGCCCTCAAGTTCTTCTAGCTCGATCGTATACCCTTGGCTACCAGACCAATCAAAAGGGCGGGAAATTCTCCATGAAAACGCATCAGGTCCTAATCCACCCAAAGGTGTTAAACGAGTGTCGGCCATTCATATCCCCTCAGTTGTTCTCTCATTGTTTTTCTACTATACAGCCTTACCCATTATACTGATTTTCCTGTGCTATTTCAATGGCTCCTCATCGATAAGAATCTCTTCATCTGGCTCTCTAGGAATCGCAACCGTCTGGCAGTGAGCCAGTAGAGCTTCTGCCGCCATGACTTGATTTTTTTTCAATGGGGACGAATGACGCTTTAGCTTCTCCATCCATGAGGCAATCCGGCGTTTATCGATATACTCAACCGAATGGCCTTGGGCTTGAAGGTCAAAAAATCCATCAGTAGCCAGTACGACCTTTTTGACCGGTAGAGTGCTCCCCGCTTTTTTTAGTATGGGACCAACCAAACTAGTCGTTCGATTCAAGGTGATGAGAGGACTTAGTCTTTTTTTCTGCTTTTTCTCGATATACTCGAGCCAAAAGCGTTCAGAGCTTACGGAAAATACGCTATTTTTCGTCCCTTCTAGCAACGTAATACAATATACTTCAGTCGGACTTAACAGTACGATATCAAGTTGGATCGGCGCATTTTTAATAAAAAAAACAGGCTTGTACATGAGGAGATAATTGTCCGGAATTTGCGTTACGAACGTTCGTAGCCATTCGTCCCATTTGTATTTTGGATGCATGCGTGATTCTTCAAGTAAAGAGGTGCTAGCCCAGCGCAATTGGGAATGAAATGTTTCCTCCAAAAATTGCTGCTTCAATGCTTCGAGAGTAGCTGGAAATGAAGGGAGTTGCTTCTCTTCTTCATCCAAGTCCTCCTCAAGCAGTTCCGCCTCTTTCGTATACATTTTTCGCTTCATTTTTTGAAACAGTTGGACAAACTTATTCGGTTCCGTTGCGAACCAGTCAGTATCCTCGTCATCTAGCTCGTCGTTCGGTTCACTTTCTACGAGCTGACGCTGTCTCCACTCATTTTCTAGGTAGTACCATTTTTCGCGCTTTAACCGGGTAAACTGACTCGTATATCGCTTCAAATCATACTCATACCGAGATGCGTATTCATCTAGTTTGATAAGCTGAGCCACCAGCCCACCTCCACTCTGGTTACGAATTTTTTAGTTTGCTAGCAGTATTTGAAGTAACGGTAGTAAGCCTGCTACTAGCATGGCACTTATACTCATCGCCAACGTGCTAGCGGCTCCTTCTTGAGGGTGATCTTCCATTGCTTTCGCTGTGCCAATGGCATGTGAGGCTGTGCCAATGGACACCCCTTTTGCTATATGATGATGAATTCCACTGATCTTTGAGAGAACGGTACATAAAACCGCACCACCAATCCCTGCTACCATTACAAATAGGGCAGCAATTGGCGGAATGCCACCTAAGGATTGAGCCACTTCCATTGCAACAGGAGTCGTAATCGACTTTGGGGCAACGGAAGCAATCAGTTGCTCGTCAAAGCCAAGCAGTTTGGCCATTAGAACCCCCGAGCCAACGCCAACGATAGCACCGATGAAAATCCCAATCGTAATCGGGACAAAATACGATTTTAAGCGTTTGAACTGTTTGTATAACGGGAAAGCTAAAGCAACGACAGCTGGACCTAGTAAATGTTCAATCCATTTCGCACTACTGTAATACGTTTTATACGAAATATCGGTCAAAAGTAATAACGCAATGATGCATCCCGTCGCTACTAATATCGGCAATGTCAACGGGTTGTTTACTTTTTTGTGTAACTTCACGGTAAGAAAATAAATAATCACGGTAACAATGATTCCAAAACTAGAGGTGATCATGTTTATCGATCCCCTTTGTCTTCCATACAATGAGCCATTGTGTTATCCAACCGGATATGATAAAAACAAGAATCGTGCTCACAAATGCGATGATAAGTAGCCAAAATCCGCTTCCATGGAACATGTGCCAGTATTCCATAATCCCTACCGTTACTGGAAGAAACAGCATCGGCATCAAGAGCAACAGTTGCATGCTCCCTTGCTCGATCCACTTTGGAGAAATCGCCTTAATGGCTAAGGCGATAAGAAGTAAAACCATCCCGATTATGCTCCCTGGAACGATCAGTTCAAAGGATTTCTGAATCCATGAGCCAACAAGATAAAAGCCATAAAGTATTCCTACTTGAAGTAGGATGTGTACCACCCTCATCTGCTCATTGCCCCCTTAATGGAAAGCTCTCGATGATTTCATACGAAGGGGTTTTTCCTATGTGGGAGCGATAGAGGTGAAAAGATGTCACATGAAGCAGACGAGCAGGTGGTTGAGACACCTCGCTTGCTACTTCTTTAAAGCTTCCCTTACCTATCCACTTTTTCGCCAGCGTTACATGGGGGCGATATGGGCGCCGCTCTACCGAAATTTCTTCCTGCTGACAGCACGTTTTGACCGCCTGCTGGAAGGCAGACAGCTCAGCCGAATCACGCACCCCCGCCCAAAAAATTCTAGGTCTCTCCTCTTGACCAAACGTCGAAAGACCTTCGAGCTGAATCGGGAACGAAGTAATATGTTCACCAAGCTTTTGGCAAGCAGTGACAAGGCGTTCGAGACGATCATGAGGCTGAGCGCCAAGAAACACGAGTGTAATATGGTAATCTTCAAGGTGAGTCCACTTTTTAAACGGAAGGCTTTGCTTGTGCCTCTGTACAAACGTATCCAATTGTTTCTTTATTTCGTCTGGCAATGAAATCGCTAGAAAATAGTGCGTGTGAGTCATAACATCACCTGTTGTCTACTTAAGATTCATGACTTATTATACCACTTTCCCATCAAAAAAGGGGGCGTTTTGTTTCAACTATTCCTATCCAATCAGTGGGAATAACCGATTCGTCTATGATACACTTAGGAAAGAAAAAGGTGTAAGAAGGAAGGGACACAACATGAAGATCGTAAATAATATTGCCGAGCTCATCGGTGACACACCTTTGGTTCGGCTTAATCGCTTGCCGAACCCAAAGGGAGCTGCCGTTTATTTGAAAATGGAGATGTTTAACCCAAGTGGGAGCGTAAAAGATCGAGCAGCCTATCAAATGATTGTCCAAGCGGAAAAGGACGGCTATCTTAAGCCAGGTTCCACGATCATTGAACCAACAAGTGGAAACACAGGCATTGGTCTTGCAATGAATGCTGCGGCGAGAGGCTATCGGGCCATTCTTACCATGCCTGATACAATGTCAGAGGAGCGAATCAACCTATTAAAGGCCTACGGGGCAGAGGTTGTACTGACCGAAGGAGAAAAGAAAATGCCGGGGGCTATCGAAAAAGCCCATGAATTAGTAAGAGAAATCCCGAATAGTTTTATGCCGATGCAATTTGAGAATTCGGCAAACCCTGATGCTCACCGTTTCACGACCGCTGTGGAAATCAAGAAAGCCCTTGATTCCATCGGTAAAAAGTTAAGCGCCTTTGTTGCTGCCTCTGGTACGGGTGGTACGATTACGGGAACAGGAGAAGAGTTGAAAAAGTTTTATCCAAACGTAGAGATCCATGTCGTTGAGCCGTTCGGATCCCCCGTTCTCTCAGGAGGAAAGCCAGGTCCACATAAACTAGTTGGGACCAGCCCCGGCTTTGTACCTCCGATTTTAAACCAAGACGTTTATGATGTGATTGATAAAATCAAGGATGAAGATGCATATGAAGCTGCGCGAAATCTTGCTCGCCTGGAAGGAATCTTAGTCGGTCCTTCATCAGGTGCGGCTTGCTATGCGGCGATGAAGGTGGCCGCGCGCTTAGCTCCAGATGAAGTCGTTGTCTGTATCGCGTGTGATACTGGGGAACGTTATTTATCTACCGACCTGTTTGATTTTGAAAGTCAATAAAGACAGGAGATATAGGCACAGTTGCCCTTGTCTCCTCGATTCGCTCGCCAGTTGGCGAGTTTTTATTTTGTATAACCGGTCCTTAGACTTTCACTTTAAGACGGCGACTTTGTGGGGAACTGCGAACCAAAGCCATTACGCCCTCGGGTACGTCTATGTGACCTACAGCGTGCCCGCTTAGGCTAACTTCCTGTGACGATGAAAGAAGAAAATCCCCGTTGAATGAAGTTTCACATTATTGACTTGCCAATTCATAGATCGCTTCAGCATATAAAGCCGTCGCCCGTAGCAATTGATCGATGCTGATTGATTCATCTTTTTGATGGGCCGTATCTTCCTCGCCTGGAAATAGTGGTCCAAATGCGACACCCGTTTTTAATGCGCGCGCATACGTCCCGCCTCCAATGGCCAATAATGTCGCTTCTTCTCCCGTTTGTCGCTTATAGACAGTCTGCAATGTTCGAATCAATGGGTGATCCTTCTCCACATAGCTAGGCTTCAGATGGTTCATGATCCTATGATTATGCGCTTGTAATCCAGCCAAAAAAGTCTCGACATCCACTGTTACCGGATAGCGTATGTTCACGCCGATCGTCCCTGTTTCCCCATATGTATAGGCGAATCTACCCGCGTTTATCGTGAGCGGGCCGGAAACGTCATCAGAACAAGCGATGGACAGGCCGGCGCCGTTCGTCTCCCTTAGATGTTCGCTAATAAACTGAATAAACGGATCGGATAATCCATCCACGTGATGAAGAAATTGGGCGAGCTTTACGGCTGCGTTAATCCCTTTCTCAGGTGTGGAGCCATGAGCTGACTTTCCTTCTAAAGTTAGCATAAGCAATCCATTCTCAGCTTTCGCCTTTCCCTCTAATTGATGTTCCTCTATAAAATGATCGAAGCTCGCCTTGATCGCTTCTGTCGATTCATGTGAGCAGATGAGCGAAGCAATCGCTCGATCCGGTACCATATTTAGCCGCTCTCCTGCATAAAATGTTTGCAAGCGAACCGGATGCTCACTCGTATCATGGAAGGGGATCGAGACTTCGACATCGAGAACCCCTTTTTCTGCAACGATAATCGGAAAATCAGCATCTGGGACAATCCCTACTGTTGGCATTTCTTCATGACGAAAATAAAAATCGACACACTCCCAATTCCGTTCTTCGTCAGTGCCGATGATTAAACGAACACGGCGCTTGATCGATAAATTCAGCTCATGGATGATCCGCATCGCAAAAAAAGCGGCAATCGTCGGACCTTTATCGTCAAGAGCGCCTCTTGCCACGATTCGATCATTTTGAATCTCCGCCGCAAAAGGAGGTGACGACCACCCTTCTCCCGGAGGAACGACGTCAATGTGACAAAGAATCCCAACCGATTCTTCACCTTGTCCCATTTCGATGTAACCTGCATAGCCTTCAAGATTTTTCACAGAAAAGTTTGCCTTTTTACCTAAGTTTAATAAATGTAACAAAGCTGCCTCAATTTTTGTCCCAAATGGAGCTCCAGCTTTTCTCGTTTTTTCGTCATAAACGCTGTCATATTGCAAAAATTCGCGCAGTTCATAAACAATCTCATCACGCCTATTTTTCACTTCTTTCAGCCAATTAATTTCCATTTTATCACTCATTTCTCTTTCTTTTCTCTTGACAAAACGTTTCGATGCTTTGCGTATTTCTTTGAATTATTGTACAATGGTACTACATAGGGTTTTAATGAAGTATGCCGATGTAGACAAAACCACATGGACACATTGAATATCCGCTATACACTCTTATGTTCACACAACAGTTGCCTAGGTTATTCATTTCAATGACCGCCATGGCATCTCTAAACCCTACATATGGTATGTCATTGTCATTCGACAATGAATGAACCATAGGACATTCACATATGTATAAGGAGTGGTTTTTTGAAAGCTTCAACTGATCGTATGTTGACTCGGATCAAGTCCATCTATTTGTACATTCACCAAAGGGGGACCGTCACGACGAATGAATTAGTTGAAGAATTTGGCATCACCCAACGAACGATTCAGCGAGACTTAAATGTACTAGAGTATAATGACTTGGTGGAAAGTCCTTCTCGAGGAAAGTGGACAACAACGAATAAAAAAATCAGAGTTTCTTAAATGATAAACGAACGTTTTCAAAAGACGGAGCCATGAGGCATCGTCTTTTTATTGGTTTTTGAAAACGCTTAATATCGATACCCCACTCCTCCTTTATTCATTTTTCTCCAACAAGAGAGCAATCTCCTCCTTTGTCAATTCACGGTACTCGCCTCGGGCAAGCTCAGGATCTAAAAGGAGGTTTCCGATCTTTATCCGTTCCAACTCGAGTACCCGCTTGCCGACGGCTTGAAACATCCGCTTCACTTGGTGAAACTTCCCTTCCGTCAGAATGAGTTCAATGTGAGACCGAGCCCCAGCCTCTAAAATGTGAAGGGTCGCCGGTTTTGTCACATAGCCATCGCCTAACACTACCCCGTGCGAAAAAGCCCCCACATCTTCCTCTGTCACGTGTCCCTCCACAAGCGCTCGATACGTTTTCGGCACATGGTGCTTTGGTGACATGAGCCAGTGGTTGAATTTCCCGTCATTTGTAATGAGTAGCAACCCGACCGTATCTTTATCTAATCGGCCAACTGGAGATGGTTCATAATGACGCTCTTCTTCTCCTAGCAAGTCAATGACGGTTTCGTGTTCCAGATCTTCCGTCGCACATATGACCCCTTTAGGCTTGTTCATCATTAAGTATACATACGGTTTGTACTCTACTTCCTCTCCATATACGGTAATGCTCTCGGATTCTGGTTCCACATGGGTGGAAGGGTCTTTAATCGGCTGTCCTTGCACGCGCACAGCCCCTGTTTTCAACAGCTTTTTTACGTCTTTTCTTGAGCCGAACCCCATATTCGCTAGTAACTTATCGATTCTCATCGTCTGACTCCTTTTGTTTCATCGTGCTCTTAGCAAAATCTCCCAAATCATCGTTTACATACGCTTTAATGACTCCACGGACCGTTTGCTCTAAAATATGGTCATGCCAATCCGCCGGAATTTGTTGCTTCTGCAATTGTTGCCGAAAAGAAGCAATCCAGACCAACGTCTCCTTCGTGGCAAGAGTATTGACGCGAAGGACGTCCTTTTCATCCCCTACTGTGATCGTGACTTTTTCATTAAACCAGAGCTTGAGCGTTGGCTCCTCTTTCTCAACAACGATCAAGGCATGTTCATCCTCAATCATTTGCCGTGCATGACCAACGACCTTACATAGAATGATCGTTCCTGTCGGTATGATAGAGCGAGCCTCCTTTTTCAAAAGCGCGGTCGCTAAACAATAAAAGCGTGTGTTGGACGAAAAACAGCCTCCATATTGAGCAAAAAACGCTTCATATGCTCCCTTCGGCAAACAGACAAATACATCTGTTGCTTGTGGGAAAGCTTCTGGCGTCACCGTATGTATCCATGAATACCGATCGACCAATTCCTTTGCAGTTTGGTCGTTTCGACTATATAGTCCAACTGTTCTCACTTCCCGTGGCTTTAAAAAAGAAACAAGAGCGGCCGTCAGCCGCCCTGATCCAAGAAAGAGAATCATAGGCTCTCCTCCAGTTATGCTTGTTGCTCTGCCTGAAACATGTAATTTTTCGTTCTCATCCCTACATTTAATACAATTCCGATTGCAATCATGTTCGTGACCAATGCCGTTCCTCCGTAACTAATAAACGGCAATGCTAATCCGGTGACCGGAAACAATCCGACGGTCATCCCAATGTTTTGAACCACTTGGAACACTAACAAGCCGATAATCCCTGATACTAAATAAGTACCAAACAAGTTGTTGCACGTTAAAGCAATAATGACCATTCGGTAAAACATGAGGAAAAAGACGACGAGTAAGACCGTTGCACCGATAAACCCGAACTCCTCTCCGATGACCGCAAAAATAAAGTCAGTGTGCAATTCTGGAATGGCTGCGCTTTGCGCTTGAACACTATTCATAAAGCCTGAACCGAACAGCTGCCCCGCTCCGATACCGAGAATCGCTTGAGTCGTTTGATAGGCAAAGGACCCCGCGTATTCGTCCGGGTTGAGCCAGCCATAAATCCGATCCAACTGATGGGCTTTTATAAGGTTCGATGAGAAAAACTCGTAATGGAAATTGTGTAAATAGACAAGCGTCACAATTCCTCCAACAACGGCTAATAAGCATAAAAAGATTAGCCGCCATGAAATACCAGCAACGAGAATCATCGTTGCGATGACGCTGCCGATGACTAAGGCTGTTCCTAAATCGGGCTGCTTTAAAATCAAAAGAAACGGCGGCATGCCGACAGCTAGGATTTTCCCGAGTAACACTAAGTCACCTTTTAGACTTTTATCTGTTCGATTGGTCGTCAGTAGATAGAGCATATGGGCTAAGGCGATAATTAAAAAAAACTTCATAAACTCCGATGGCTGAAATTCTGGACCAAAACCGAAGAAATTCATCCAACGCTGTGAGCCATTTCGCACAACCCCGTTTAGTTCCACATAAATGAGCATTAGTAAACCAATCACATAAAAAGGAATCGAAAAGTTTTTTAACAATTCATAGTCAAACGACATAATCCCGATCATGACGATAAATCCGACTACGTAAAAGATCACTTGGCGTTTTAAAAAGAAGTCTCGACCCGTCTCTTCGTAATCGACATATTGCTCTGTCGTCCCGCTATATATCGCTAAAAAGCTAATACACATCAACAAAAAGACTAAAAAGATTAGCGTATAGTCAATTTGCTGAAATGGTGTCTTCTGTTGGTTCATTGGACCTGTTCCTTTCAAACGTAAACTAAACGCACTTCATTATTATAGCAGAAACATCCTAGCACAAATATGGGAAAGTAAGGGATCTAGTAACTGCAGCCCCTTTTATAGACAGGGAAGGAGTCCTCCAACTATACCCGTGAATGGTAACTCTATTTTACCGCACTTTCCGCGGTGTTTCATCTGTTTTCCTTGATGGAATGTGACTTGTTTTTGAAAGCGAGACGCTCATATCACGGTTAAAACTTGTTACAGAGGGTAAAGTGTATAAAAGTGTAAAAGAGCATTCCCTGTCGGTGAATGTGGTATTATCCCCTACAGGTAGACATCAAAAAAAGAGAACATGATATGATGTTCTTAAATAGTCTATCTGCGAGGGGATTTTTCTATGGCAAAAAAAGGACAAACCTATACTACATATACAGAAGAATTAAAACGAGAAGTAGTTCGTTTAAAGTTAGAGGAGGGCTGGTCCTATCGTCGCCTTCGTGAGCGATTCGGGATTAAGAGTGATGCTCAAATTGCTGAATGGGTAAAGAAAGTTCAAAATGAGATATCATTTGATGACCAACGTGGTAAGTGGCATAAGAAGCATTTTAACAGTCTAGAAGAAGAGAATGCTTATTTGAAGGCGCAGGTAGATTACCTAAAAAAGCGCAATCCAAATCTACACGGGAAGGAGTGGTCTTAAAAGCACAAAGGTTTCAAATGATTGATAAATTAAGGAGAAAGCACCCACTTATGTGGCTTCTTAAGATTGGTGAAGTTTCAAAAGCTGGATACTACAAATGGCGGAATAGTCGTTCTAAACAAGCGATTCGCATGGAAGAGGATATTCTGTTAAAGGAACATATCTTAGCTCTTCACAAACGACATCCATACTTTGGGTATAAACGAATGACGAGGGCTTTATCCAGAGAAGGAATGGTTATAAATCATAAACGTGTGCGGCGTTTAATGAGGGAATTAGGAATAAAATCAGTCATACGTAAGAAAAGACCTTTCTACGGGCGTAGAGGTTCTATTGTATTTCCTAACGTACTGAACAGAGAATTTTATTCAGAAAAGCAGTATGAAAAGCTAGTAACCGATATTACATATGTACGAATCGGAGACAAATTTGTGTATTTATCAGCCGTTTTAGATTTATATAATAATGAAATTGTTGCTTGGCAATTATCTGAAAGAA
>NZ_SNUY01000027.1:29208-46460 GCF_004376175.1 Halalkalibacterium halodurans
CTTGACGGTACCTGAAAGAAACGATCTTGATTTAGTCGTAGATACGTTGAAACAGTTAACAGGTAAGTCCTTTGCCAAGAATGCGCTCATTCATTCTGATCAAGGATTTCAATATACAACTAAGACTTATGAAAAGCAATTAGAGGGATTAGGCGTTCAAGGAAGCCACTCTCGCCGTGGCAATTGCTATGATAATGCTTGTATAGAAAGCTTCTTTTCACATTTGAAAGTGGAGAAGTTATATTTAATACGTCCAAAAACAGTTGAACAAGCTCAATGGGCGATTCAGGAGTATATCAACTACTATAACAACGGACGTTTTCAAGAGAAATTTAAAGGCCTTTCCCCGATTGAATACCGAGAAAAGGCCGCAGCTTAAGATACTCTTTTTTCATTGTCTACTTGACAGGGTTATGTGCAATGCTCTAACCTGTATCTTCTCTGTTACGAAGCATGCAACGCTTCCTCTTCCCCTTGTTCTTCTTTCCGGCGCTGGCGAATGTTGTTTCGCGAAATGTTCGCTAAGATGGCGAGCGACATAAGCGTTACGAGTAACGACGAGCCACCATTGCTGACAAGAGGGAGCGGAATCCCGGTAATAGGCAATAATCCAGTGACAGCCCCGATGTTAAACACAACTTGGACGGCCAGCTGAAACACGATACCGAAAGCGAGCAAGCTACCAAAAGGACTTTTGCAGCGAGTGCCGATCACAACGCCTCGAAATAGAATCATAGCGTAGCAGAGGAAAACGAACGCCACACCGAAAAATCCTAGCTCCTCGGCGATAATGGCTAAAATAAAATCCGTATGGGCTTCAGGAAGGTACGCTAGCTTTTGAATGCTTTGGCCAAGCCCCGTTCCTGTTAATCCCCCATTAGCAATCGCTAGGTATGACTGGATGAGCTGATAGCCTGTCCCAGACTGATCGCTAAAAGGATTGACGAACGCGGTTAACCGAGCTAAACGGTACTGTTCTGACGTCGCATATTGGACAAAGAGCGTCACCCCTACCACACCTAAAGCAATCAAGTGGCGCCATTTCGCTCCTGAAAAAAAGACGATCAGCGCAGTCACAATTAAAATCGATGTAGCGGTACCTAAATCGGGCTGACGCATGATTAGGACGAATACAAGACCAACGACAACTAACGGGGGCATAACCCCTGTAATGAACTTGTTAATGTAGGCTTGTTTTTTAGAATAAACAGCCGCTAGATAAACAATGATCCCTAGTTTTACAAATTCGGACGGCTGCAACGTAAACGGACCAATGATGAGCCACCGTTGTGCTCCGTTTCCTTCAACCCCTTTATAGATGACAAGCACTAATAAAGCGAACGAGACGATGAGAATCGGAATCATGAGCTTTTTATAGAAGCGGTAAGGAAAATGCATTAAGAATAAAAACGCTACTGTCCCTATTCCTAACCACATCGATTGTCGTTTAAGAAAGTAATAAAAATCACCGTACTCTCTCAATGCGAGCGCATAGCTTGCACTGAAGATCATCACTAAGCCAAAGGCAGCAAGAAGAAACGTGGTGATAATTAACACCCAATCATTATCTTTTGTAAAAGAATATTTCATTGCCGCCTCCCATCTGCAAACACGTCCTTACTTGATGTTTATACTTGATGTTTGTTCTATTATAGCAAACGCTGTTTGGGAGAAAAAGAGACTTTGGCAATCCTTTCTACTTCTACCCTTGACTTTTTCCTTTTCGTTTTAAAATAGAGAATCGCTCGCCTAATACACGCCCTGCCAAGTTGGATCGGTACGATAGATAGAGGTAAACGGCCGCACCGACTGTTACTCCAACAAACGTCAGAATGAAATAATCCCCGCGCGACGTAGCGTTAATCACATAGGATAGCAAGTGGGTCAACATATAAACCGCCCCGCCCATAATCAAAGCAAAGACCGTAATAAGCAACGTCCGTTTCGCTACAAGCCGGAAATCAAACTGTCCATATTTAGCGATTGCCCATATGTTGATTCCAATCGCAACGACATTCCCTAAATATGAGGAAAAGATTACCCCATTTGGCCCGAACCAATGCAAAAACGGAACGTTCGTCACAAGCTTAATCAACAACCCGACTATAAGGGCAATTACAGCCATCCGTTGGCGGTTGATTCCTTGTAATAAGGCTGCTGAAACGGCAAATAGTGAAAAACAAAGGGTGATCGGTCCGTAATAGCGCATGACATTTCCGCCAAGCTCCAGATTTTCAAAGTAGAGCGCCCCGTAAATAGGGTAAGCAAGAACCGCCATCCCTACCGCAGCCGGAATTGCGATAAACAAAATAATTTGAAACGTTTGTGTCGTTTGCTGTTTGAGTTTTTTCATGTCTCCATCTGTAAACGAGCGAGTAATCGTTGGAATAAGCGTTACTGATAAAGCTGTAGCCAACGCCATAGGGATAAGTACCACTTTATGAACCGCTTGGGTTAATACCCCAATAAAGTCAGTCGATATCGACTCGAATTCTGTTCCAATCAACGCACCTTTAATCGTGTACGTATCAACAAATTGAAACAGAGGAATCGCCAAGCCGACAAATGACAAGGGCAATGCGTAAAGAATAAGCTCCTTATACATATCCTTCAACGTTAAATTGTGACGCACGGTGCTTTTCTCGACCTGCTCTAAGATGCCCTTACGCCGTTTAAACCAATAGTATGCGAGAACAGCAAGTCCTCCAATCGCACCGACAAAGGCCGCAAAGGTGGCAAAGCCAACAGCGGTTGCCATATCACCGTTCAGTACATTTAAGACCGTAAACGCGGCCCCGAGAATAAAAACAATCCGCACAATCTGTTCAACAACCTGAGAAACAGCAGTTGGCCCCATCGATTGATAGCCTTGAAAATAGCCACGGATGATCGACATCGCCGGAACGACGATTAAGGCAACACTCACCATCCGAATTGAAAGGATGACCTCTGCTTGTGTCAAATCTTCCTCCCCAGGATTCATGACATTCGCTAAGAACGGTGCGGCAAAAAACAAAGCGAGAAACGATAACGTACCTGTGATCGTCATTAAGACGACGCCCGATCTAAACAGGCGGTATCCCGTTTCATAATCGCCCAAGGACTGATATTTAGCAACAAACTTTGAGACAGCAAGAGGGACACCCATTGTCGATAAACTCAGCAAGATAACGTATTGACTATAACCGAATTGATAAAGGGCTAGCCCCGTCGTTCCTACCAATGCTGTAAATGGAATGACATAGATAAACCCTAAGATTTTCGAGATGAGCGTCGCGGCTGTTAACACCATCGTCCCGCGCACTAACTTGGAATTCCCCATTTCTGCCTCCTGTATCGATCAAAAACAAATTTTTCACTTCTTGCATTGTAGCACAACTCTTTTTCGAGGAAAAAAGAGAACCTTTTTTGCTGTAGTTCAACTATTCCATTAAGAAATCCCCTACCATAATGGCAAGGGAACAAACACGGTTTATCTTTTTAGAAAAAACTCTCGTCTTAACCGAGTCGGCTTGAGCCATTTGAATTGGACCAACCGTTTTATGTCTTGAGCCTTCGTGTAAGACAAACGGATATAGTACAAATTGATATACTCGACTAAGGAAAAAAGAGAATAAAATGTGACCGCAATGACATGAATGGTTGATAGCTTGTCATTTCCACTAATCAAATAAATGCCGTATGCTAAGAAAAGCAATCCGTTGACCAATCTGAATAGTTTAAAGATGGTCTGATTGAACGTATAATCCAACGGTCGTTTAGCGATTTTTTTCGAGTAATAATACCAAAAATAACATCCTTGCAACAAAATAAAAATGAGCAGCGCATACGGGAAAAACGTAACGACGCTTAATTCCATCTCCCAATAACGATAAAGCGCATAAAACGTAAGCGAAAACATCAGACTAGCTAGGAGATGTCCTCTTACTAATCCACGAATGGTGGCGTTTAGTTCTTTTTTCAAAAAATCCCCTTCTTATGACCAGCAAAATGTAAATATTTCACACCTTCAGCTTACCATAGCGATCTTTCATTGAAAATAAGCATTTTTCAGCAAATCTTGTTCTCTTTTTAAATGACGCTACCTGTGTATGAAAAGATAATAGTCGAGAAAACCGACAAGTGATATGATAATAGACGATTCTTGCTAAGTGAACGTCGTTCCCAATCAGGTCTATTGACCTTAGGTAAAAAGAATCAAATGGAACTATACATAGATCATAAAGGGTGAATCTCATGCATGAAGTGATTGTGATTGGTGGAGGGCCTGCTGGACTAATGGCTTCTGTTTCCGCAGCGGAGCACGGTGCTCGCGTGCTTCTTCTCGACAAAGGTGATAAACTCGGGCGAAAACTAGCCATCTCAGGAGGAGGTCGCTGTAACGTAACGAATCGGATGCCTCTCGATGAATTAATTGCTCACATCCCAGGCAATGGTCGGTTTATGTACAGCCCGTTTTCTGTATTTAACAATGAAGACATTATCCGTTTTTTTGAACGATTAGGAATTGCACTCAAGGAAGAGGACCGAGGACGAATGTTTCCGGTGAGTGACAAGGCGACCACCGTTGTACAAACATTGTTGAAACGAATCAACGACCTAGGCGTGACGGTTCGAACCAATACAGCGGTTGCTTCCCTTGAATATGACGATGGTCGAATCGCTATGGTTCAGCTTAAAAACGGTGAACGACTTAAAACGAAAACAGTGATTGTAGCGACTGGAGGTCAATCGGTTCCTCATACAGGAAGTACGGGAGATGCCTATCCGTGGGCAAAGGCTGCAGGACATACGATTACCGAGCTGTATCCGACAGAGGTTCCGATCACGTCTGCTGAACCTTTTATTCAAGAAAAGAAACTCCAAGGACTATCGTTACGAGACATTGAGCTCTCTGTTTATGCACCAAATGGAAAACAGATCAAGACCCATGACGGCGATATGATTTTCACCCATTTTGGTCTATCTGGTCCTGCGGCTCTAAGGTGCAGTCAATATGTCGTCAAAGCTTTAAAAAAATATAAACAGCCGACCATTGAAATGAGAATTGATTTACGTCCAACCATCCCAGCAGAAGCTCTTTTCCAAGAAACGATTCAAAACATAAAAGCCGAGCCAAAAAAAGCTTTAAAAACAGTATTAAGAGGAATCGCCCCGGAACGATTCCTCCAGTACGTATATGAGCGCCTTCGCATTGATTCTAATTTGCCTTGCGCAAGTGTGCGCCATGAGGTGATCCGTGAGATCGTGCAACAACTAAAAAGCTTTTCCTTTCACGTGAACGGCACTCTTTCCATCGAGAAAGCGTTCGTCACAGGTGGGGGTGTATCGGTCAAAGAAATTGAACCAAAAACGATGCACTCAAAGAAAAAAGCGGGGCTATTTTTTTGTGGAGAAGTTTTAGATATTCACGGATATACAGGCGGATACAATATTACGTGTGCCTTCTCAACCGGCTATACGGCTGGAAAAGGAGCCGCGGAGTATGTTCATCATAAGTCTTGAACTATGTGACGGTGTGAAACGCATCGAGCCGCTGATACGTAAAAAGAGATGGAGGTGATGGCTTTTGCTGCATTTTCAGAAGCTGTTCAACCATGTTCTCTGGATGACAAAAGGGAATCTACATTTGATTACTTTAGAGAATATTGAACGGAAAATGGTGGAGTATGGTTTTGACCGTGGCTTGACACAGAAGGTGATTTCCGCTTTTGAAAAAAGGCTCACCACGTACGGAGAAATCGATTTCCAACTTTGGTTCTCTCGTTTGCACTACTCTACCCCAGAGGAATTTCAACATGAGCAAGTAGCGATTTCCCTCTATAAAAACATATCAGCCTTGGTTCGATGCTGAAGTAAAGAAACTAGAGCAGGAAACGGATTTATCATGGGTGGAGCAGACAGAAGATCTTGTTGGATTACAGGATGAGGCGCGAAAGGCCCAATTGGTTTTACGATATCGCCTTTCAGAAATTCAATTAGACTTGACCTCATAAAAGCAAAAGCGCACGAATGCTGTTCAATCACAACATTCGTGCGTTTCGTTTAGTTAGCGACAATATTGACAAGCTTACCTGGAACAACGATTACTTTTCGTACGGTCTTTCCGTCGATCGATTCTTTCACCCGTTCGTTGGCAAGTGCCGCCTCTTCCATCTGCTCTTTCGTCGCATCTTTTGCCACAACAACTTTGGCTCGGACTTTTCCGTTATGCTGAACGACGATTTCCACCTCATCTTCCACTAGAAAGGCTTCGTCGTACGTTGGCCACGGTTCATAGGCGATTGTTCCCTCATGACCGAGCTTGCTCCAAAGCTCTTCGGCAAGATGTGGTGCAACAGGGGATAATAGCTTCACGAATCCTTCCGCCTGATCTTGCGGAAGCTCTTCTTGCTTGTATGCTTCATTCACATACACCATCAACTGAGAGATTCCTACATTAAACCGTAGCTCTTCAAAGTCTTCCGTCACCTTTTTCACCGTTTGATGATAGACGCGCTTAAGCTCTGGAGAGCCTTCTCCGTTTACAATTTTGCTGCTTTTGTCTTCCGTATTTTCGTCTACAAGCAAACGCCATACACGATCAAGGAAACGACGCGCTCCATCTAATCCAGTTGTCGACCATGCAATCGAAGCATCGAGCGGTCCCATGAACATTTCATATAAGCGAAGCGTATCGGCTCCGTGACTGTCTATAATATCATCAGGGTTGACGACATTTCCCTTCGATTTACTCATTTTTTCATTGTTTTCACCAAGGATCATTCCTTGGTTGTAAAGCTTTTGGAACGGCTCCTTCGTCGGTACGACCCCTAGATCGTACAACACTTTATGCCAGAACCGGGCATATAACAAGTGAAGCACTGCGTGTTCAGCACCACCGATATAAATATCGACAGGAAGCCATTTTTTCAGCTTTTCAGGGTCGGCGATCATCCGCTCATTATCAGGGTCGATGTAACGAAGGTAATACCAGCAGCTTCCAGCCCATTGCGGCATCGTGTTCGTTTCACGGCGACCTTTTTTCCCTGTGACCGGGTCCACCACTTCAAGCCAATCCGTTGCGTTCGCGAGTGGTGATTCACCTGTCCCAGAAGGTTTGATTTCCGACATTTTCGGAAGTTCTAGTGGTAGCTCATCTTCAGGAACAGTGGACATTGTTCCGTCTTCCCAATGAATCACTGGGATCGGCTCTCCCCAATAACGCTGCCGACTGAACAGCCAGTCACGTAAACGGTATGTGACTTTCTTCGTTCCTTTTTTCTCAGCTTCAAGCCACTGAATCATTTTCTCAATCGCCTCTTCTTTGCTGAGACCGTTCAAAAATTCAGAGTTCACATGAGGACCGTCCCCTGTATAAGCCTCCTGTTCTATGACGCCGCCTGATACTACTTCCTTGATAGGCAAATCAAATGTTTTTGCAAACTCATAGTCCCGTTCGTCGTGAGCCGGAACAGCCATAATTGCACCAGTCCCGTAGCTAACGAGAACGTAGTCAGCGATCCAAATTGGCACCTTCTCGCCATTCACCGGATTGATAGCGTACGCACCAGTAAAAACTCCGGTTTTTTCCTTTGCCAGCTCTGTCCGTTCCAAGTCGCTCTTTGTTGCGACTTCTTTCTTATACGATTCGACCGCTTGTTTTTGCTCGCTAGTTGTAATCGCATCCACGAGCTTATGCTCAGGTGCTAACACCATATAAGTGGCGCCAAACAACGTATCTGGACGAGTCGTAAAGACAGTAATCGTATCATCATGCCCGTCGACCGAAAACGTCACTTCTGCTCCTTCCGAACGACCGATCCAATTGCGCTGCATATCTTTAATGCTTTCTGGCCAATCGAGCTCTTCTAAATCCTCCAGTAAGCGATCAGCATACTCGGTGATTTTCAGCATCCATTGCTTCATCGGACGACGCTCAACTGGGTGTCCACCACGCTCACTCTTGCCATCAATGACCTCTTCATTCGCTAATACGGTTCCAAGGGCTGGGCACCAATTTACTGCCACTTCGTCGATGTACGCTAGTCCTTTGTTGTAAAGCTGAATGAAAATCCATTGAGTCCATTTATAGTAATCAGGATCTGTTGTATTCACTTCCCGATCCCAATCATACGAAAAACCGAGGGATTTTATTTGTCTGCGGAACGTATTAATGTTCTTTTCCGTAAACTCGGCTGGGCTGTTCCCCGTATCAATCGCATATTGCTCAGCTGGAAGGCCAAACGCATCCCACCCCATCGGATGAAGCACATTGTACCCTTGCATTCGTTTCATCCGCGATAAAATATCGGTTGCCGTGTAACCTTCCGGATGACCGACATGAAGTCCCGCGCCTGATGGGTATGGGAACATATCAAGGGCATAAAACTTTTCCCTCGTTTCATCTTCTTCCGTTTTAAACGTTTTGTTCTCTTCCCAATACTTTTGCCATTTCGATTCAATCTCTCGGTGTGAGTATGACATGATCGTTGCGACCTCCTTTTTCTTAACAAACCGATGTCAGTATGTTAGAAAAACTTGGCTTGTCGCCAAGTCTTATAGCGAAAGCCGTTGTTTTTCTTATACTTTAGTCCTTTTTCAAAAGTTAAACTTTCTTAAAAAAGTGTAAAAAACCTCCCATCCCAAAAAGGGACGAGAGGTTTGTATAACAAACGACCCGCGGTACCACCCTCGTTAACCTTGCTCCTTTAAAGGCTCACTCGTGTCCCTTAACGCGGGCAACGTCATTGGCTACTTCCTGTTCACCAATGCAACTTCAAGGCGAGTTCATGGCTGCTGCGATTGACTTCCACCAACCGTCAATTCTCTAGGCGCAAGCAGGGGCCCACTACTACTCCTCGTCACTGTTTTTTCATTCATGATATGCATTCGTCCCAAACCGTTCCATTAAAAAGACGACAATGAATAATGTAATTGTAAAAATACACTCACTATCTGTCAAGTTTTGATGTTGATCTTGACACCATTTTTGCCACCATTGCCTTACATCATTCCCTTATTGGCAAACATTTCTGATCGTTTCGTTAATAGAACGCGATCATAGAAGGCGGTCGTCACAAAGGCTAGGACAAACATGGAGCCAAGGACGTAAAACAACGTCTCCATTCCGTACGCATCAGCAAGGACGCCCCCAATAAATGGCCCAAACATCCGCCCACCTGTCGCCACACTATTGACAATACCTTGGTAGAATCCAGCTTTTCCTTCAGGGGCAAGCTGATGCGCGACCGTTGGGATCGCTGGCCAAACAAACATTTCTCCAATCGTTAATATGATCATGGCTATTAAAAACATGGAAAAAATCGTTGCTTGTGTTAGGACAAAATAAGCAATCATAAAAACGGCCAAGCCTACATATATCTGGACCTTTAACGTTGGAACCCAGCGTTTAACGATAAACGCGATGAACGGTTGACAAAGGACAATCATCGCCCCATTCACTGTCCATAGAACGCTATATTGCTTTAAGTGAATGCCTAGGTTTTGAGTGTGAACCGAGATCGTCGATTGCCATTGGACATAGGCGACCCAACAGATAAAAAAGCCGACACATAAAATAAGTAGGGCAATCAGCGGTCGCTTCGATCGGATCGCTTGATTTTGTTCAAATACATTTGTCGTTGCGCCACTCTTCTCTCGAGAAGAAGAAAATGACCGAAAAGTAGTCATAACAAATAGTAATAATCCGACGTAGACTAGGCCATTGGCAAGAAAGATCCAATCAAATGATATGGAGGCTACGATTCCAGCTAATGCTGTGCCGACCGCTACCCCGACATTTTGCGCCACATACATAGCATTAAATGATTTTCGTCCTCCCTGAGGCCATACCTTTCCCGCTAATGCGTACATGGCAGGAAACATCATTCCGGAACCAAAACCTAAGCCGACCATTAGTGTAGCATAATAAAAAAATGTATGATTGTAGGCCAGAATAAAGGCGCTGATGATCGTGATCCAAATGGACAGGATGATCGTACGATAGGCGCCTATACGATCGAACATCATCCCACCAATGAGGTTCCCTATGACACCAGCGCCAGCATTACACATTAAAACAAGTCCCGCAATTGCGAGCGATTGACCGAGCTCTCGACTCATATAGATCGTGTTGAGCGGCCATAAAAAGGATGCCGCTGTCACGTTAATGACCATTCCGATCACTAGTAGCCACAGTGGTTTCGGCATAGACTCGCTCCTTCTTTCTAGTGAATTATTTCGTCCCCCTAATTATATTAAAAAAGGAATTGGCGTTTTGCAACTAATTTTATGTAAAATATCGTAAGCTTTAAAAGTACACATTTATGATAGGATGGAAACATGTTTAAATGCCATTTTTCAGGAGGGGAATGCCATGATTGACTTGCGGAGTGATACCGTAACGAAGCCAACTGAGGCCATGAGACAAGCGATGGCTTCAGCAGAAGTAGGGGATGATGTATACCAAGAGGACCCAAGTGTTCGCGCATTAGAAGAACGAGCAGCGGAATTAACAGGAAAAAAAGCAGCGCTGTTCGTAACGAGTGGAACACAAGGAAATCAGGTGGCAGTTGCGACACACTGCGTCCCTGGCCAAGAAATCATTTTAGAAGCGGATGCCCATCTGTTCCTATATGAAGGTGGTGCAGCTTCCGCTTTTGCTGGTGTACAAACATACGCGATTAAAGGGACAAACGGAATGTTCTCTGCCGAGCAAGTAAGGAGAGCTATACGTCCAGAAGACGACCACGATCCTGAGACGGGTTTAATCTGTTTAGAAAACACGCATAATCGAGCGGGAGGAGCCGTTATTTCACCAGAACAGATGAAGGATGTCTACGACGTGGCAAAGGCGTACAATGTACCTGTTCATCTAGATGGAGCGCGCCTATTTCACGCGGCTGTTGCCCTAGGTCAGCCACTATCCTCCTTCACTCAGTACACGGACACCGTTTCAACTGTGCCTTTCGAAAGGGCTTGGGGCGCCAGTAGGCTCCATTCTTGCCGGTGATGCTTCATTTATTAAACGGGCAAGAAAATGGCGAAAACGCCTTGGTGGCGGGTGGCGACAAGCCGGTGTGTTAGCTGCACCTGCCCTTCTCGCCTTAAATACAATGGTCGAGCGTTTGGCGGAAGACCACGAGCATGCTAAAATACTCGCAGACGGTATTCACGGGTTGCATGGATTAACCGTCATTCACAAAGTTGAAACAAATATCATTCTCGTTGACGTAGAAAAAACAGGCCATACGAGTGATACATTTGTAGAGGCGTTAAAAGAGCGCGGCGTGCGAGCCGTTGCCTTTGATCCATACATTGTTCGGTTTGTCACCCATAAAGACGTATCTAAGGACGATGTCATGCAAACATTGACTGTTCTTTCCTCGCTTGTTTCATGAACAAGTGACGCAAAATGGAGCAGTGTCTTAGCTAAAGGTGAGCACCGCTTCCACAACCTTTGAACGCCCCCGCCTTTTTTTGGGTTCAAAAAGGAGGACGGCTAGGTCCAAGCAGCTCGCACCGTAGCGTCTATCTTTCTATACTGAGGACCGCTACCGATGAGATGCGACGGGCATTGCTCCACACGATTTTAATGAGCTTATAGTAGGAAGGTGAAACATCATGGAAAACAACGTGGAAAGCAACCTCCAGCCCGTCCCCATGCGGTATGGAGATAAACGATATTACTCTTGGAATCAGCATTTGCGTGAGCAATTTGGGGAGAAAGTATTTAAGGTACCCCTCGATGCGGGATTTGACTGTCCGAACCGGGATGGGAATGTAGCGAACGGGGGATGTACGTTTTGCAGTGAGCGCGGTTCGGGGGATTTCGCTGGAGATCGGAAAGATGATTTAGTGACACAATTTCATACGATCAAGGAGCGGATGCATAAAAAATGGACGAGCGGCAAGTACATTGGCTATTTTCAAGCGTATACAAATACGTATGCACCTGTAGAAACCTTGCGAGAATATTATGAAGTGATTTTAGAACAAGAAGGGGTGGTCGGTCTAGCGATTGCCACACGTCCAGACTGTTTACCTGATGACGTGGTGGAATACTTAGCCGAATTAAATAAGCGGACGTATTTATGGGTGGAGCTCGGGTTACAAACGGTCCATGAACGAACCGCCCTTCTCATTAACCGCGCCCATGATTATCAGTGTTATGTTGACGGTGTAAACAAGCTAAGAAAGCACGGCATTCGTGTCTGTTCTCACATCATTAATGGACTCCCTCTTGAAAATCATCAAATGATGATGGAAACGGCCAAAGAAGTTGCCAAATTGGATGTACAAGGAATTAAAATCCACTCACTTCACTTGCTTAAACGAACGCCAATGGTGAAACAATATGAAAAAGGGCTTGTCGAATTCATGAGTTTGGAAGAATATGTGAACCTCGTGGTCGATCAATTAGAAGTGTTACCACCGCACATGATTATCCATCGCTTGATGGGAGATGGACCGGGTGACTTAATGATTGGTCCGATGTGGAGCATGAAAAAATGGGAAGTTTTGAACGCGATTGAAGCAGAGTTAGAGCGCCGCGACAGCTGGCAAGGGAAGCATTACCGAGCGCAGGTGGAGGTCCAATGAACCTTCTTGGCGTCCTCCCTTTTGCCCGGTTTTTATTACAAAACGTCCTCACCCCTGGTTCTATCGCTGTAGATGGGACAACCGGAAACGGACATGATACAGTGTTTCTCGCCAAGCTAGTCGGGGAAACTGGTCATGTGTATGGCTTTGACGTCCAAGATCAAGCGATACACCAAACAAATAAGCGGGTGAAAGAATTAGGATTTCCTGAGCGAGTCACTCTGTTTCATGCCAGTCATGAACAAGTGGCTACCCTTATCCCGCCAGACCAACACCCAAACATAAAAGCCGCCATTTTTAATCTTGGGTATTTGCCAGGAAGCGACAAGACGATTGTCACAAAACCTGAATCAACCATCACCGCAATCAAAAAACTTCTTTCCATCATGCCTTCTGGTGCGCTCATTGTGCTTGTCATTTACCACGGTCACGAGGAAGGAAAAATAGAAAAAACAGCGCTCGAATCGTTTGTTACAGACCTGGATCAAACAACGGTCCATGTTCTGCGCTATGAATTTATCAACCAAGTGAATGATCCACCTTTTATCATTGCGATCGAAAAAAGATGACCTTCATGAGGTAGGTCATCTTTCTTCGCATAGTATTGCTTTTTGATAAATTACAAATCATCACCGGGGGGCGATTTTAGTGTCATTGTTAGGCTCGATCTTGACTTATAATCAATCATTTGTGGAAAAGAAAGCGTACGAACCTTTTCAAACATCAAAATTCCCTGACCAAAAGATGGTTGTGCTCACGTGTATGGATACACGCCTTTCCCAGCTTCTCCCACACGCAATGAACATTAAAAACGGAGATGCGAAAATTATTAAAAATGCAGGAGCTGTGATTACCCATCCATACGGCAGTATTATGCGGAGCATCATTGTTGCCTTATATGAGCTTAAAGCAAAAGAAGTTTACATTGTCGGGCACCACGGCTGTGGGATGGCAGGGCTACAGGCAGAGTCTGTTTTAGAAAAGGCAAAAAAATACGGTGTATCTGAAGAAGCGTTAGAACGCTTGCTAGCCCAAGGTGTAGATGTGAATCAGTTTTTATCCGGTTTCGATAAGGTCGAAGATAGTGTAAAACATAGTGCAAATGTCGTTCGCACCCATCCGCTTATTCCGCATGACGTGCCTGTACATGCCCTCGTCATTTGTCCTAAGACGGGGAAGCTTGATGTTGTGGAAAACGGCTATGACATCGTTCAAGCAGCAAAACCGAGCCAACAATAAGAGCACAGCCACATGGCCGCGCCCTTTTACATCGAATCCATCGCTGGTTGCTCACCAGATTTTCTGCGGAACATCCAGCTATTTAAGTAAAAAAGAAACGTAGGCAAACCGCCCATTTTTATCATTCGCTTCGATTGCCTTTTGTATTTCGGGTGTTTTTGTACTTTATCGTCTGATAAATAAATGGCGATCAACCCTCGATGAATCATCCGATGAAACTTCGGATCTGGTAGTTCGGCCATCGTTTCTTCCGCTCGTGCTAAAAAATAGCGAAACCGCTCAATCATCTCCTCCTCATTTTGATAATGGAAAAGAAAGTTGAGCTCGTCATCGGCAATATCCTCCTCTTGATCAATGAAGTAGTCGAGCAAAAGATGAACGCCTTGAACATAAGGAAAATAACCGTCCATTAATTGTCGCGCTTGTCGATCAGTAAACCCTTGTTTCCCCCCGTATACCGTTAACGTATAAATCCCAAGAGTCGAGCCTGTACAGCAGGCAAACTCATACCAGCTCATGGCTGGTACCTCGTCACGGTGACGTTCAAACCACGCTTCTAACATGGGCACACGATCTTCTTTTTTCACGTGCTTGTAAGTTTGGAAATCACAATAGTATTGGCATAGCTTTAACATGTATGGCTGTACGATAGAAAATGAGGGCAGTTTTTGTAGGGCGCTGCGACAGATGTGAATCATGTCATGTAAGTAACCACCATCGTCCTGCGTCTCACGAAAGCGATAATAATTTTCCAATGGAGCTTCATCATTAATAGCAGCAAGCAACGCATTGTGTAACGTGCGAAAGTCGTTAGGATCGAGAGAATCACTCTGATCACAAAGATTATCCAAATAATCACACATTTGCTGATAATGAATTAAAAACGTTAAAAACTCATCAAAACAAGTCCGTTCAATTAAACCGAATACCCCTCCACCTTCACAATGGAACGCCTTTCTTGTTAAAGCGTCAAGGGCGTGAAAGCGCAGCGTTTTATCTGGTATCGTCGCTGCTCTTTCCTTCAACTTCTCCAGCTTGTGATGTACCGCTGGTAAAACCTCTTGATATACCGCCTTTAATAACGGCAGCGGCCACGTTGGTGCACTCACTTTACCGTCCTCCTTCAACAAAGCACTGGAAATCTTTTTATGTACATGGCAACGCCATTGGATTGTCCTATACATTCCTTCCAACATTAAACACAATAGCATAAAGCGCGATCCACCTCAATGAACACTCTTTGACATCTTAAGAAAAGCCGGTAGCTTGTGAAAAAGGCGATACTCATTCAAGAGCATCGCCTCCTGTAATCCACTTATGATAATTGCTGTTCGATAAAAAAACAGGTGTATTGAAACACAGCCTCCCGCTCAGGCTCATTAAAAATTTCATGATAGAGTCCATTCCACTCTTTATAGGCCTTTTCCGTTACTTGAACCGAATTAAACCATTCCCACGCCGCTTTTCTATCCGTGATATAATCTTCTCCCGCCTGCATAACAAGCAATGGTACGTTCGGGAACTTTTCAGGATAACGACGGGTATCTCGCATCGCCTTCGATAACTCATAATACCATTTCGTGGACACTTTTGTTACTCTAAGCTCATCCTTCAAGTAGGCTTCACGAATCTCTTCATTTCGAGTAACTAAATCGGAACGAATGCCTGAATGATGCGAGAAAGTAGGCGTTACTCGGTGCAACATTTTCGAAGCCAATTCTTTTCCTTTCCCAGGTGACTGATATAAATCAAAGCATGGTGATGAAAGAATGACAGCACGCACTGGCAATGTGCCTCCTTCAATCATCGTGCGAACGGCTACAAGTCCGCCCATGCTGTGGCCAAACAAGAAGATTGGCACGTGCTCCAACTTAGCTGCTTCCACCCATTCCAAGACAACATCAATGTACTGTTGGAACGACTGAATGTGACCGCGCTTCCCTCTTGTCCTTCCCTGGCCAGGCAAATCACCCATCACTACAGATAATCCGATGCTATTAAACTTTTTTGCGAGCCATTGATAACGCCCATGGTGTTCTCCCGCCCCATGAATGACGACGACCACCCCACGCGGCTCAGCAACTTCCCATTTCCACATGGATGACAACCTCCCTTATGTACCAGGCGTCGTTAAGAGCCTTCCACATACTGTCGTTAAACATAGTATAATCATTTTTAGGGAAAACGAAAAGGAGTTGACTCGATCATGTTGTATCCATACAAAGACAAAAAACCTAAGATCGCAGAAAGTGTATTCCTTGCTGATTATGTCACCATCACGGGAGACGTCACCATTGGGGCAGATTCAAGCATTTGGTATAATACGGTTATTCGCGGAGACGTATCACCAACCTTTATTGGAGAACGCGTGAACATACAAGACAATTCCGTTCTTCACCAAAGCCCTCGCACCCCTTTAGTGATTGAAGACGACGTTACTGTTGGACACCAAGTGATCCTACATAGTTGCACGATTCGCAAAGAAGCCTTGATCGGCATGGGCTCGATCATTTTAGATGGAGCCGAAGTCGGCGAAGGGGCGTTTATCGGCGCAGGAAGCTTAGTCCCTCAAGGCAAGAAAATCCCAGCAAATTCGCTTGCTTTCGGACGACCTGCTAAAGTTGTTCGTACGTTAACGGAAGAAGACCGAAAAGACATGGCTCGAATTCGAAGAGAGTACGTAGAAAAAGGACAATATTATAAACAAGTGCAGCAAGAGTATCGCTCATAATTTTTGTGTAAGGTGCTGTCCCTTGTTCTTTTAGGCAGCACCTTACACAAACTCATGATTAGCATCTGTTCGCGGTAGCCAGACGGTTAGCCCTAGATTGTTCGCTTGGCATCACGATTGTTCTTCATGAACTTGAACGTAAATCGTTCCGAAATAGCGGTCCCCGAAATAAGCGTCTAATTTCCACTAACCACTTTCAGGCAATGAAAGGTTAGAAGGGATATGGGCATCTGCCCCATTGTGTGCTCCTCCTATACCATCATTCTCTCATACAATGATTTTTCGTCAGCTTGATTGCTTTCATGGGTACCAATCACCTTGAAACCACCTGTCAATTCATCAGGTTCTCCCCAAAAGTGCCAGATGTAATTATTCTCTTTATTTGGGTAAAATCTCGTCGCTTCATCATCGTCAAAAATAAAATAAATTTTTCCTGATTCATCACCACTTTTAGTGATTTAAACAAAAAAGAAGAAAACACTCACAGATTCCTGGCAATAATGTTAGTGCTAACCAAACAAACCAGGAGGGTCTGAAAGTGTTTTCCGTATCACTAGAATTGCCGGAATTTAAAGTTGTTAAACAAGTATTTCATGAAGAGTTTTTCCAACTCAATGTTGTAAAAAAATCAACGGAAGAGCGTTGCCCGTATTGTGGGTTTCTTACTAATCATGTCCACGACAGACGTACACGTAAAGTA
>NZ_SNUY01000028.1:0-7144 GCF_004376175.1 Halalkalibacterium halodurans
GCCGCCAATTGATCAAACCGGCGCATGGCAGTTGTCACGGACGTTTGGAATTGATTCGCTGTGTCCGTAAAGTTCTTCCCTTGAATGAGCCGTAAGCGAAACGCTTGATTCCATTCCACTGTCTGACGCTGATATCGCTCTACAAAACAGGCTTTCTCCGCAAACCGCTTCCCGCATCTGCACGCGTACCGGCGCTTTCGATAGAATAGATACACCCACCGTTCAAAGAGCTTGAGATGTTGAACTTTTTGGATGCGGTAATCATGGATTCTCTCGGTTCTCTCCCCGCAGGATGGGCAACGATGAGGCGTTCGCGGCATTTCTACATGGAGCGCGATAAAGCCCTCTCGTTCCTCCATCTTTGTGACCTTCACACCTTTTAATCCGGGCAAATTCATGGTAAAATTCATCGTACACGCAGCTCCTATCCTTTCTTTGTTTCTCGGCAATTCAAGGATAATGGATAAAGGAGCCTGCGTGCATTTTTTTTGCCCTCTTTTGTGCAAAAACCCCAACATTTATTGTAGAGCCGTTTTAATAAGACAAAAATCCCCTTTCCCATTGAAGGAAGGGGGATTTTATTTAGCAATCTTCAGGCGTTCCTGCGTTGGTAGCTGTTCGAAATGATGTGCCACAACCACATGTAGCAATGGCGTTCGGATTATCAATCGTAAATCCGCCACCCATCATGTTTTGTTTGTAATCAATGACAACATCTTTTAATATGGGTCCACTTTCATTATCAATTAAAACAGACAAGCCATTAATTTCGTGGAGCGTGTCATCTTCTGTCTGTTCATTATCAAACCCCATGCCATAGGAAAGACCGCTACAGCCTCCACCTTTTACACCTACACGTAGCTTAAGGCCTTCTTCGCCTTCTTCTTTCATCATTTCTTTAATGCGATTGACTGCCGCATCAGTAATTTTAATCATCACGTTCCCTCCTAACGAAACAGGATGAATCATTCAATGAAGTTGCATCACAGCCAGTATACCCTCTTTTTAGCTCGCCTCACAAGAAACCTGCTCATAAACGATTATAATGAATGGGATTCCCAATAATCTATATTCTTTCCATCAAGTCGTAACATAATGTTATGGGCTTGGTCTAACTCCTGACTATATTGTAACACAAGGGGGTGATTGAGCCCATACTTCTTAGCTGCATCCATCATCTTCTCCCGCAGATATTCTATTTTCTGAATACAGGCATCTGCTGTTAAAGTTCTTGACACATCCCTCACCCCCTATTTCTCCACCAAATGTTTTCCAATGTCTGTATATATAAAATATTTTACCCAATATTGTTTGTACATGCAATCCTTATGCCTGCATTTCATTAACGGATAAAAAAGTCGTTTATTATGTAAAGAGGCTAAATTACGCACTCTCAGTTTAACATTATACTGTTATTCGGTTTTTTTGGCAAGTGATACATTTTTTAGGCCGATCGACCATTCATCTCCTTATCTTTTTTATAGGTGGAAAGATAGCATCCTCTTTCTTTTTTTCTCTTTTCTCTGATAGTATAATAGGAGAATGCCTTTTCCTATGTTATGGAAAGCGATGTTTGAATAGATAGAAGTACAGAACGAGTTTTCGTCATGGAGGTGCAAGATGGGAATTATATTAACGGATACGAAGCTCCAGGAAATCCAAGAGAAAGTAGAGCACGGTGAACGGTTAACGATTGAGGATGGTCTATACTTATATGAAACCTCAGACCTGCTAGGAGTAGCCCAGCTAGCCAATAAAGTAAACAGTGAAAAAAACGGCGATCATGTGTACTTTATTGAAAATATGTACATCAACCCGACAAATGTCTGTGAAGCAAACTGTTCATTCTGTGGATTTAAGCGCAAACCCGGCCAAGAAGGTGCTTACACGATGGATAGCGAAACCCTGTTACGCTATGTAGAAGAGCGCTGGAACGATAACATTCGCGAGTTTCACATTGTCGGCGGCCATAACACAGATGTTCCGTTCGATTATTATTTGGATACGATTCGCACTCTAAAAAAGAATTTTCCACAAGTAACAGTTAAAGCGTATACAGGGGCAGAAATTGAATTTTTCTCACGCTTGGCGGGAATTAGTATGAAGGAAGTGCTAGAAGAGTTAATCAAAGCCGGTCTTGATACTCTGCCTGGCGGGGGAGCGGAAATTTTAACCGAGCGATACCGAGCAAAAATGAGCCCTGATAAAGCTTCAACTGACCAATGGCTAGAAGCTCACGAAATTGCCCATGGGCTAGGGTTAAAAACCCATGCCACGATGCTGTATGGATCGATCGAATCGAATGAAGAGCGCTTGATCCATATGGACCGCGTTCGTCAGCTTCAAGATAAGACAAACGGCTACATGGTCTTCATCCCATTAGCGATGCAACCACGTAGTGTCAAGGCTGGACTTAAACGACGCACCTCTGCATTTGATGATATGCGCACGATTGCCATTAGTCGTCTAATGCTTGACAATATCGATCACATTAAAGCGTATTGGATTAACATTGGCGTGCAACTGACACAAATGGCGCTCACCTTCGGATCTGATGACATTCACGGTACCCTTATCGAGGAACGCATTTCTCACTCTGTTGGTGCATTAACGTCACAGGGGATTACCCGTGATGAGCTGATCCACTTAATCAAAAGCGCGAATAAAACTCCTGTCGAACGGGATACATTTTATAATATCATTAAGACGTATTAATTATAAAAAGCGCAAACCATTATTAAAAACGTAGCGACCGTACTAATGCATTCGTAGGTGCTCTCGGCAAGTCGCCTCGTTTTTGGCAGATTGCGCTAGACATTTCTAGTTATGCTTTCTTTACATGTTATTAGTCTTTTGCAAAAAAAAGCCGATCCTTTAAGGAAATCGGCTTTTCTAATTTTCTAATATGATAAACTTTTTACATACGTGCCTTCACAGATTGTTTCCGCTGCACCAGTCATGAGCACATCGCCATTTTCTAACCAACTGATCGTTAAATCACCGCCTAACAAATGAACGATGACCTCCTTGCCTTTCTGCGTAAATCCATTGAGTACGCTTGCCACTACGGCAGCGCACGCCCCCGTTCCACATGCTTGAGTAATACCAGATCCCCGTTCCCAAACACGAAAATGAATTTCTGTAGGACTAACCACTTGAACAAATTCTACGTTTACCCAATCCGGGAAAGCTTCATGCTTCTCTAAGAGCGGCCCTACTTGTTCCACTGGAGCGTCTTCAATCGTATCGACAAACAGGATCGCGTGCGGATTGCCCATCGATACAGCGGTCAATCTGTATTCCCTTTCACCAATTGTAAATGGTTCAGCCACAACTTCTGCCGCCTCTTCACCAAGCATTGGGATTTGAGCACGGCGTAGCCTTGGCTCCCCCATATTCACGGTCACCGTGTCTACCAACCCGTTGTCATTCGGATGCACAGTGGCTTTCACGAGACCTCCTAATGTTTCCACGTCGAAGGACGTTTCCTTTACATACCCGTGTTCAAATGCAAATTTTGCGACACATCTAAGACCATTTCCGCAATTTTTTGCTTCTGAACCATCATTGTTAAAGACTCTCATTTTCACAGGGGCACGGTCTGAGGGGCAAATGAGGATCATTCCGTCAGAGCCAATTCCTTTATTTTTATCGGCAACAGCCACCGCTAAAGCGGGAAGCTCTTCTTCTTTTAACGTCTCTTTAAAGCAATCAACGTAAATGTAACTATTTCCAAGTCCGTGCATTTTCGTAAATTTCATCGTCTTCCTCACTTTCGCAACGCTTGATTCGTCCACAAATAATCGTCATCAGCTTCCAATACTGTTAATCTCCCCCGACAACAAGGAAGATTGATCGATACTTTTACACCTTCTTTTGCAAGCTCTAACGCCTCAAGGCTCATCGACGTTAGGACATGCCTTTCGCCACAAAACGGGCACTCATCGAAATAAATATCACCTGACATCCGCTCATACGGCCATGTGTTTTCAAATGGGATTACATCCATAACGTCCACCACTTTTTTCTGTGATTTACCGTCATTATACACCGTTTACCGATAAAGAACAGTAGAAAAGCAGATACTAATCTTTAGCATCTGCTTACACGATTAAAACATTGGGTTTTCATCCAAATAATGATAAATATTTTCCACCAATTGTTCATTGGTTTCGCCGGACACATATTCCCCATTTACAAGCGCAAATTTATCGTTGGCACAGCTACCGCAATGGCTTAAACATCCGTACTCAATAATATCAAGATTCGGATCTTTTTCTAACTCTTCCATCGCTTTCTGTGTACCGCTTGCTAAATTGCTTAAACAAAACTCAATAATTGGGCGCATGGTTTCTCACCTCTCTATGTTGATATCCTAATCGTTGCGAGCAAAGAAGTCAATTTTAATTCAGAAACGTCATTTGTTCAGAAACCTTTCGAAAAATTGTTGTGATTTTGCCACATTATCGTTATAATCAGAACTGGAATATGACCGTGGTCATTTTTTGACTGAGTTCAGGTATGGAGAGGAGCCGAATATGAAAGGACAGTCGAAGAAAGCGTTAACAAAAAAGCGCATTGAAGAGGCGGCGCTCTCTCTGTTTCGTGAGCAAGGGTACGATTCGACCACCGTCCAAGAAATTACGGCGAAGGCCCAAGTGGCAAAAGGCACTTTTTTTAATTATTTCCCTACGAAAGAGTCGATTATGAGATCTCTTGCCGAAGATCGCCTTCACTCTGTTTCCGTTTATATGGAACAGAGGCATATTCAATCGCTGCCAATTCTAAAAAAGATTCGCACCTATTTGTCCTATTTGCTTGAAGAATACGATTCCCATCCGAAACTGACAGTGCAAATTTGGCGGCATGTGGTTGAATTCGAGGAAATGATTCTTTCCCATTGGGTTGTGCTCTTAGAGGAGGCCAAAGAGCGCGGAGAACTTAGCGAAGATTTTCCGATTCACGTATGGAGCCACATTATTCACAGCCATGTTTGCTATGGATTGCAGATGTCTCATCTTGCACCGACAAAGGCACAGCTCCTAGCGAAAGTCATGCCTTTATTAGAAGAAAGCTTATCAGCCATTATTCAGAAAAGGGGAAATTCTGCTATGAAAAAACTTGTTGTTTTAGGAGGGGGCTACGGCGGTATGCGGATTTTACAGCGCCTCCTTCCAAATGACTTACCGTCTGATTGGGAAATTACACTCGTAGACAGGCTGCCGTACCACTGTTTAAAAACAGAATATTACGCACTGGCGGCAGGAACTGCATCTGACCATCATTTGCGTGTGAGCTTTCCTGAAGACCCGCGCTTATCGACTAGGTACGGTTCCGTATCCTCCATCGATCTCGCTTCAAAGACCGTTCTTTTTGAAGAAGGAGAACCGCTCACTTACGACACACTCATTATTGGACTTGGCTGTGAAGACAAATATCACGGGGTACCAGGGGCAAAAGAGCATACGTACAGCATTCAAAGCATGGAAGCCACACGGAGAACGTACGAGGCGCTCAACAACGTCCGTCCAGAAGGAGTGGTGACAATCGTCGGGGCTGGATTAAGTGGGGTCGAATTGGCGAGTGAACTACGGGAAAGCCGACCAGATTTAACAATTAAGCTGCTTGACCGTGGCGACATCATCCTTTCGATGTTCCCACGTCGCTTGAGCAATTACGTGCAAAACTGGTTCATTGACCACGGGGTCGACATTATTAACAAGTCGAATGTAACAAAGGTGGAGGAAGGCGCTGTCTACAATCATGATGAACGGATAGAATCGGACGCGATTATTTGGACGGCCGGAATCCAACCAAATGTCGTCGTTCGCAATCTTGATGTGGAAAAAGACCAACAAGGTCGGGTCGTACTCACACCTCATCATCATTTGTCAACAGACGAAGATGTGTTTGTTGTTGGTGACTGTGCGAGCTTGCCTCATGCTCCAAGCGCACAGCTAGCAGAGGGGCAAGCAGAGCAAATTGTCACCGTTCTTAAAAAGCGGTGGAACAATGAATCGCTTCCGGACGAGTTTCCGCGTATTAAATTAAAAGGAGTTCTAGGCTCCCTTGGGAAAAAGCATGGCTTCGGGTTAATGGGCGAGCGTACGTTGATCGGTCGTGTCCCACGCGTCTTAAAAAGCGGTGTCCTTTGGATGTATAAGTATCATTCAGGATGATCGATTACACCAAAACCCGTATCACCTTAACAAAGGCGGTACGGGTTTATTTCTTAATTATGGAACCTTTTACATGGCGTCAATTTTCGCGTATACGTCCTTCAGACGAGGGTTCCCCTCCGCTACAACTTCATCCTCTATAACCACGAGGGGATACATATATTCATCGCTTAAAATGGCATCCGCATAAGCTTGATCCTTCTTCTCGACCACTTTGTTAATATCCACATAACGAAATCGAAAATTGTGCTCAGGATACTTACGCTTAACCGCTGCTTCCAGCCACTCCATCGTTTCTTTCGCACTTGGTAAATGTATGCAGCTAGCACACTTTTCTTCTGCTCCAAACACGGTCACTTCAATCGATTGTCCCACAGCTCTTCCCTCTCCTCACGTGTTGTCCTAGTTTGATCTTACAAGGTAGCGCCCTTTTCCTCAAGAGTTAGCGCCTTAAATCATTGAAAATTGAGGCACATTCATGGATTTTTTGCGTAATGGATATTATAATGAGAGGTAAAGAAAGGAGTTGTTTTCACATGGAAACAAGCACTGAAATGCATGAGCAAGTCAAAGAAGTGTTAGATAAACTTCGTCCGTTCTTACTCCGTGATGGAGGAGACGTTGAACTTGTTGACGTTGAAGATGGTATCGTAAAAGTACGCCTTCTTGGTGCATGCGGCTCTTGCCCAAGTTCAACGATTACGTTAAAAGCCGGTATCGAACGCGCGCTTCTTGAGGAAGTTCCAGGCGTAAAAGAAATCGAACAAGTATTTTAATTTCACCTTAAAAAGTACGGAGCTCTTGTCTTGAGCTCCGTTTTTTTTCGCTGGAATGTCAACACTAAATCGGACAATTATTTAAAGGTTCATTAACTTGTATTCAGTCGGTGTTAAGTAATCTAATGATCCATGAATTCGAATAGTATTGAACCAGTGAACGTAGTCAAAAAGTTCAAGGTCAAGTTC
>NZ_SNUY01000028.1:7154-44697 GCF_004376175.1 Halalkalibacterium halodurans
TGGAATGTCAACACTAAATCGGACAATTATTTAAAGGTTCATTAACTTGTATTCAGTCGGTGTTAAGTAATCTAATGATCCATGAATTCGAATAGTATTGAACCAGTGAACGTAGTCAAAAAGTTCAAGGTCAAGTTCCTGTTGGCTAGAAAAAACCGCACCACGAACGAACTCTGTTTTGATCGTCTTAAATGTGGCTTCTGCGACGGCGTTATCATAGGGCGTTCCTTTCTCACTCAATGAACGCTCAATGCCAAAGGTTTCTAATGCCTGATCGATAAGTTTGTTCTTAAACTCACTTCCTCTGTCCGTGTGGAATAATTCGAGGCGCTGAAGATTGTATTTAACCGATGCAAAGGCACGTTGAACTAACTCAGCACTTTTATGAGGACCTGCGCTGTAGCCAATAATTTCACGATTATATAAATCTACTAATACACAAATATAATGCCATTTCTGTTGAACACGTACGTAGGTTAGATCACTGACAACGACTTTCAGTTCTTGCTCCTGATTAAACTCCCGGTTTAGTGTATTCCCAATTTCTGATTCATTACAGCTTGTTTTTGCTGGTTTAAACTGAGCTACTGTATATTTGGAAACCAGGCCCTGCTCCTTCATAATCCGCCCAATACGGCGTCTTGATACAGTCCAGCCTTTCTTTCTTAGCTCAATTTTAATCTTTCTTTGGCCGTAGTTATCACGGCTGTTCTTAAAAATATCAACGATCAGTTCCGACAACTCTTCATCCTGGTCGTCTCGAATTTTTGCTTCATAATAGTACGTACTTCGGGCCATTTGCAGGACATCGCACATTGCTGATACCGAGTATTTGTGGCGGTTGTTCCGAATCACATCTACTTTCGTCCCATGATCAGCGCGGCTTGCTTTAAAATATCATTCTCCATGGCAAGCTTTTGATTCTCTTTCCGCAGCCGAATCAACTCTTCCTGTTCGGGTGTACGGTTGTCTTTTTCTTCAAAGGATCCACTGTTCTGGTGCTGCCGAACCCACTTATCAAAGGCAGAAGGCGTCAGCTCGTATTCTTTGATAATTTCTGCACGGGGCTTGCCAGAAACATGAAGTTGAACGATTTGATCCTTAAATTCTTTTGTATAGCTTCTTCTCGGACGCTTGGTCATGTTTGATTCTCCTCAGAGTTTATTTGAATCAAGTGTATATGACCTTAACGAAACTGTCCAACTAAGTGTAACCTATTCACGCTCTATTTTCTCACAAAAGAGGGACTGGATGTACTAAAAGAAGTGTAGTGCTTAAAAAAAGTGTCTCTCCTTTATTACTTACCAGCATCGATTAAATTTTTTTCACGAAAGAAAAGCCACCTCTGTACATGAGATGGCTTCATTATTATCCGATCGGTAGCTGTTGTTGATTGGACAAGACGCGATGAACCTGAATCCCTTGATCGTCTGGCTTTAGGACGTCTACCTCGAACTGAGGGTACTGTTTTTGCAACTGCTTTTGAACCCATTCCCCTCTTCCTTTTGGCGAAAGGCAGAGCATGGTCGGCCCAGCACCACTAAGTGCTGCTCCATAAGCCTCTGTCTCCTCTTTTACGTATCGGATCACCTCTTGTAAGTGAGGAACTAACCCTAGGCGATAAGGATGGTGGAACACATCTCGCACCATCATTTCGCCAACGAGCTCCCAATTTTCCTTTAATAAGGCTGCCACTAATACGTTGCTGACACTGCTCCCACGGACCGCTTCCTTATAGCTCAACGACTCTGGTAAAATGCCACGAGCTTTTTTTGTTAGTAACTCCTCCTTTGGCACGAGAAGAACTAAATCAAGGTCTGGCACACCTCCATGAATGACATGGGTTTCTGTCGATAAATGGGTCCCAATGACCAGTCCACCATAGACGGATGGGGCAATGTTATCTGGATGACCTTCCCACAGACTCCCAAACCGCACTTTATCTTCGGCAGCTAACGGCTGACCTAACAGTTGATTAGCTAGTTCAATTCCTGCGACAATCGCTGCGGCACTGCTCCCAAGTCCACGGGCTAATGGGATGTTGCTCTCCATTTGCACATGGCAAGGCGGAAGAGTTTTCTCAAGCTGTGACGCCACATGCTCAGCCACTTGGTAGACGAGATTCTCTTTTCCTGATGGAATTCCGACGAGATCGGCTGATTGAGTCGAAAAGTGCCATTCGCTTCCTTCCGTCACAGTGAGCGTCAAATAACGGTTGACGGCAAGACCAACCGAATCAAACCCTGGCCCTAAGTTGGCGGAGCTTCCAGGAACGGTAATCTGGAAGGGGAGGGTCATTTAGGAACGCCTCCTTTAATATGATCCAAGAATGCCTGTTCATCATTTGGCAAGACGGCAGGATTGACGTCAATCGTGCTCATGGCCGTATTTGGATCTTTCAAACCGTTTCCTGTTAACACACAAACAACGGTACTTCCTTTTTTTATTTCTCCTGATGCAATCTGTTTTCTTAGACCAGCGATGGAGGCGCATGAAGCTGGCTCTGCGAACACACCTTCTTTTTGTGCTAATAACTGATAGGCTGCCAAGATTTCTTCATCTGTTACCTCATCGATTTTCCCGTTTGATTCGGCAGCCGCCTCTACTGCATAGGTCCAACTCGCTGGATTCCCAATGCGAATGGCGGTTGCAATGGTTTCTGGCTCTTCAATCACTTGATTGCGGACGATGGCTGCAGCACCTTCCGCTTCAAATCCGCGCATTTGCGGGAGACCAGTCCCTTTCTTCTCGTGGTATTCTTTAAAGCCTTTCCAGTAGGCTGTAATGTTCCCAGCATTTCCTACAGGAATCGCGAGCACATCAGGCGCTTGCCCAAGGGCGTCACAGATTTCAAATGCCGATGTTTTTTGGCCTTCGATTCGATAAGGATTCACAGAGTTTACGAGGGTAATCGGTTCTTTTTCGCTAATGGAACGGACGATATCAAGGGCATGATCAAAGTTCCCTTTAATCTCTAACACTTCCGCTCCATACATAACCGCCTGCGCCAGCTTTCCGAGGGCGATTTTCCCTTCTGGAATTACAACGATACAACGTAACCCTGCACGGGCACCGTAAGCAGCCGCAGCAGCCGACGTATTTCCTGTTGAAGCGCAAATGATCGTTCGACTGCCTTCTTCTTTGGCTTTGGCAACCGCCATGACCATTCCACGATCTTTAAAGGAACCCGTTGGATTGGCGCCTTCGTACTTGACGTATGCTTTGACTCCCCATTCCTTTGAAAGGTTCTCCAACGGAATTAAAGGTGTATTTCCTTCCCCTAGAGTAAGTAATGGGGTTTCTTCTGTTACTGGTAAAAATTCTTTATATTCTTGTAGTAAGCCTCTCCACTGACTCATCTTATTTTCCTCCCTCTACTCGGTAGCTGCTTTCTACCGATTGAACGACATCAAGGGCTGCAAGTGTGCGATGCAAATACTCGTACGTTTCCTTGTCCGTCGTGTGCGTAATGATGATAATTTCTGCTGCTGCCTCCCCTTTAATCGGAAGCTGAAGTAATTTCTCAAAGCTTACATCCTTTTCAGCAAAAAGAGATGTAATCGCTGAGAATGTTCCCGCTTTATCTAATACTTTTAAGCGGAAAAAGTATTTCGCAAACACTTCATTGTCTGCTTTTAACGTCTTTTTATGTAGCGGCTTCGCGCCGTCATGACCGTTTACGCGATAGCGCATGTTTTTTAAGACGGAAACAAGATCTGACACGACCGCTGTTGCGGTTGGCAATGAACCTGCTCCTGGCCCATAAAACATCGTCTCACCTACAGCTTCCCCATAGACATAGACCGCATTATATTCATCGTTCACAGCAGCTAAAGGATGCTCCTTAGGAAGCAATGTCGGTTGGACGCTCACTTCCACACGATCCCCGTCTCGGTCTGCTAAACCGATCAGCTTCATCGTGTAGCCAAGCTGTTCACAATATTCTAAGTCCGTTTTTGTCACCGACGAGATCCCACGAACGACAACATCATCTAGCTCCACATCCATCGAAAACCCAAGTGTAGCAAGGATCGCCATTTTCCGCGCCGCATCCAATCCTTCTACATCAGCCGTCGGATCACTCTCAGCAAATCCTAACGCTTGTGCTTGTGCGAGCACTTCTTCATAGTCTAGGCCTTCTTTTGTCATTTTCGTTAGGATGTAATTTGTTGTTCCATTCACAATCCCCATCATTTTCGTAATCCGATCAGCTGCAAGACCGTCCGTTAAACTGCGAATGATCGGAATCCCTCCAGCTACGCTCGCCTCATAAAACAAATCACAGCCGTTCTCTGCAGCAAGAGATAAAAGCTCTGCTCCGTGAACAGCCATTAAATCTTTGTTTGCCGTTACGACGTGCTTTCCGTTCTTAAGGGCACGTACAATATATTCCTTCGCTAACGTAATGCCGCCCATGACCTCAATGACAACATCAATGTTAGCATTTTCTACAATCTCTTCTCCGTAAAGCGTTACCGACTCCTCTGAGAGGGCTACATCTCGAGCTTTCGATCGATCACGAACAAGTACCTTTTCGACTTGAACAGGCAAGCCAATTTGATGCCTAAGCTCTTGTTGGTGATTTTCAATCAGCTTCACCACACCACTGCCAACCGTCCCAAGCCCTAATAGGCCTACCTTCAAGACCTCGCTCATTCTCTCCACTCCTAACCATACCACAGGTGATCATGTTCTTTTAATAAAAACAAATGTTTATCTATAAAGGACATTATAACGTTCTTCTTTTTCCATGACAAGGGAAAAATTTGATTTTTCTTAACCTTTCACACCCATCTTTCCACTGCGATGCTCCACAGGCTTGTCCCCTGCATTCCCTTGCTAAAAACTCCCTTCGCTTAACGGGTGGCAAAGGGAGTTGGAAGAGGCTCTGCCAAAAGCCAATCGACCATCGGTAGCTCATGAGGATTTGGAAACAATTGTTGTTGAATCATTCGTAAAAACTGTTCGTGGGCAGTCTCCTTTTCAAATAAGCGCAACACCTCTTTTTCAAGCGTGCGACGTTTTTCTTCGATTTGACAGGAATAGTAGTCTTCGATGGTTTGGAAATAGTGAACAGGAAAAAGCAACCGAGCAAAAATGAATCGCCGGCAAAGACGAGATAATGGAGCGTGCTGTCCATACGCATGCAAAAAGGATTGAATCGCCAAGGCACGATCTTCAGGACGTGCGATCTCTAATTCTTTTGAGCGGAGCCATTCCGCTAAATCTCGGCTCGGATGGTCGTACACAAATTCAGTCGGTACCTTTAATCTTCCATTTTCAAGGCGAATCCATGTATCTTTATGAAATCGTTTATGGCAAATGGTCCCTCGCTCACGTTCGATTCCACCTTCATCGTAATGAGCATCCACGGCAAACTGAATAGCATTTTCCGTCATCCCCAAATAGTAAGGAAACGTAAACAAAAACTGCTCATCCACAAGTGTCCTCGGTCCTTGTGCCAATAACCGTTGGTGCCATTCCTCTAACTGCTCCAATCGTTTTTCCCACAATCGCGGCCACTTACCATAGGCCCCCTTCTGATAAGCCGTGCCCACATACTGCGCACCTGCCTGATGAAACGTCGCTAAGTGCCGGCCAATGTCCTCGTCTGTTTGCAGCATTCCAAATCGTTCATATTCATAGGGAATTTGAAATAGGTAGACATCTTGCCCGTCAATTTTAGCGTGTAACGGTCCAGTTTTTGCCTTAATTAATTTTAGTACTGTTCCATCACCAGCCCGTTGTAAGTACTCCCCCATCTCCAATATGGCGGCCTCTTCATCAGGCTCAATCTGCTCCCGGGGCACAAGTAAATACGGCTGACCCTGTGCATAAAACCCTTGAAACCGCCCCGTTCGAAAACGTGAATCACAATAAAGCTGAAATGAGTCATACACGTTTCGTTCAAACATGGAATCACTCCCTCACGTACCAGTTCATAACATAGTCTATGACCCATTCGCATAAAAAGTGTTCTTCGCTCGTAGACTAAACAAAGCAAAGAGCTTGACCAATTCGTTAAGCAATGGAGAGGTGACAGAATGAAACGTGATAACGTGGTTGAACGCAAAGCCCTGGAATGGTTAAAGCAGCGCGGGGTAACGGTTGATGATATTGCTGAATTAGTTCATTTTTTACAAGGCCCGTACCACTCTGATTTGAAGTTATCGGTTTGCAAAGAAAATGTAGAGCGTGTCCTGAAAAAGCGAGAAGTGCAAAATGCTATATTAACTGGGATTCAAATTGATGTGCTTGCTGAAAAAAATGCGTTAGAAGAACCGTTAGCCAACATGGTGAGACGAGATGAAGGTCTATACGGAATCGATGAAATCATCGCCCTTTCGATCGTCAACATCTATGGTTCTATCGGGTTTACTAATTATGGTTATATTGACAAACAAAAACCAGGGATTTTGAAAGACCTTAACGACAAATCAAATGGTCAGTGCCATACTTTTTTAGATGATATTGTAGGTGCAATTGCTGCCGCCGCGTCCAGTCGTTTAGCCCATTCATTCGCTCATGAGGATGAAGACTTTGATGATGATTAAAACGATGATTAGAAAAACGTACCTCACTGCTGCAAGCCTTGGATGATGAAAGCTACCGATTTTAGATAAAGTTGACTTCCAAATAATGAAAAAGGACGAGGGGAAACGATTCCTACTCGTCCTGCTTTTACGAAATGTTTAAGACACACGGTCAGTTTCTGAAACATCTTGGCTGTCTAACGGAAAATGAATCGTGATTTTCGTTCCATTTTGGTGTGACGACTGAACATCAATCGTCCCTTTATGAACGTCCACAATCGCTTTGGCAATGCTCATGCCAAGGCCCGATCCATCTGTTTTCTCCTCTGTATTGGTTCTAACAGGAAGAGGTACGGTGTATCATAGGAAGAGTCTAGCTGACGTGTAATAAAATAATCCTTATATTGTTGCCTTTCTTCGATTTGTAATAATTCAGTGAAGGTATACTTAGATGGCAAATCATCTTCACCGTTCACTGTGTAGATGACCGTTCCCTTTTCATCAAGTATTTGTAGCCACATATGATGGTTCTCTAGCTCTTGCTCCCAAAGCGAATTAAAGCTGATTTCCCCATCCAAAATGACGGTCTCTGTCACAATCAGATCAAGAGCACCAACGGTAAAGTTTCGCTTTAACTCTTCTTTCGTTAATATATCTAAAATTAGAAAAATAACGATGCAAAAGGTAATCATGCCGATTAAACAAAAAACAATAAATTGAAATGAGAACTGCAAGGCGATGCGCCGCTTGATCGAACTCATGCCTCAGGCTCCTTCACTAGCTTGTAGCCTAGGCCTCGAACCGTTACAAGATAACGTGGGTGGCTCGGATCGATTTCGATTCTTTCTCGAATTCGTCTAATATGAACCATAACTGTGTTGTCATCGACAAAGCTGTCCATTCCCCAAACAGCTTCTAACAATTGCTCCTTCGATAAAAAACGATTTGGATGCTTACAAAAGTAGCATAGCAATAAAAAAACTTGAGCCGGACAAGGGACCTTCCGTCCATCAACTAAAAGTTCACCGGCTAATTCGTTCACCGTAAATCGATCAAACGTAAAGATTCCCTTAGTCATCGAGGTTGTAGCCACCTGTTCTTTTGCAACACTATTGACCTCTCGCCTTAATCGTGCGTTAATCCGCGCCACAATTTCCAATGGGTTAAATGGCTTCGTTACATAGTCATCAGCGCCAATCGCAAAGCCAGTCAGCTTGTCTAAATCTGAAACTTTTGCGGTTAAAAATAAAATGTATGCTTGCGTTAACCCTCGAATTTGTGGACAAAGGTCAAATCCGCTCCGAACTGGCAACATAACATCAAGCAAAATCACGTCCAATGTATAGTTTTTTACGTAATGAAAAGCTTCTTCTGCGTTATATGCAGTATAGATCGTCGAAAACCCTTCCTTGCGCAAAACGGTTTCGAGCATTTTCACAATCGCCTTTTCATCATCTACAATGAGAATGCTTCGCTCTTCCATTCTTTCCCCACCTCTATTCCTCATGTTAGCATAGCTAGCTTAAGAGAACCTTACCAATCTTTCTACGGATGTTAACTCTTTGTAAGGAAGTGTTTCTCTACAATTAAATATCGGACCTTATTCTTAGAGTTGTAGAAAATTGAATGAGGAAAAGAGGCTATTCAAATGAACGAACGAATTCAAACGATTGATGTACTACGAGGATTATGCTTATTCGGAATCTTACAAGCAAATTTGCTCATTTTTCAATACGGGATCTGGGGGAAAGATGAAATTTCGCTCTTCTCCTTGTCACCTTTTGACACAATGAGCTATTATGCCGTGAAACTTTTTATAGAAGCGAGCTTCATGCCGATTTTTGCCTTTTTATTCGGTTACGGAATGGTGATTATGAGAGAACGGAGCATGGAGCGTGACGGAAAACCGAAGCGAAAGCTTGCTCGCCGCTTTCTTTTTATCCTTTTTCTAGGCTACCTTCATAGCACCTTCTTATGGGAAGGCGACATATTACTTACTTATGGAATGATCTGCTTTATTCTGTTACTGTTTGTCGCTCGAAAAAAGAAGACGATCCTAATCTGGGCGACGATACTCCTTGTTCTCTCCAGCTTGTTCGGCTTAGGAGCTGAGATCGCAGCGGATAGTGATGAAGAGGTGACTTCTTATATTAAGACGACAAATCACGTCTATCAGACCGGAACATACCTAGACATTAAGGCACATCGAAACACTTCTGATCCAGGTGATCTCCTTGATATGCCTAAGGAAGCCTTCCTCTTCATTTCTGTCTTTGCTATCGTGTTAATTACACCTATGTTCTTGTATGGGATGTATGCGGCAAAACGAAAATGGTTTGTTCATCCGACACAAGAACAGGGTCGCTACAGGAAAGGCCTGCTGTTTATTCCAGTGGGAGTTACATTAAAGGCATTGCCCCTATTATTTTCAGGAATACCGGTGCTAGGTGTACTCTCTCTCCCTGGATCATATGTATTGGCATTCGGTTATATTTTTCTAATTGCTTATTGTTTTGCGAAATGGCGCAGCCATCCGTTGTTTAGAGCAGCTGCCAACGTCGGGAAACTATCGTTGACAAATTATTTGCTCCAAACCGTTGTTTGTACATTTATCTTTTACGGATACGGCCTTGGCTTGTTCAGTCGACTCGGTGTATTCTTTGGAATTTTGCTAGGGATCGTCCTATTCTCCCTTCAATTAATCGGAAGCACCTATTATTTGAAGACTAGAAAAAGCGGACCTTTTGAATGGTTGCTACGAGCCTTTACGCATTGGACGCTACCTTGGAAGCTGACAAAGAGAAAAGAATCCCAGAACTTGACGCCAAAGCAAAGCGCGTAAGATCGTTTGTGTGCTACCCAGAAGAAAAAAGCGAGGGAGTTTCTTCCTCGCTTTTTTCTTACTCTTCAATGGATCTCTGCCAGTCTGCCAAAGACTCGCACGTATAGGTCGGCTGCGCTTCTTTTTGTTTAAGCGCCTCTTTTGTTGTCACACCTGTATGGACCAGAAGTGTATCTATTCCTGCATGGATCCCAGCTAAAATATCTGTATCGTAGTTATCACCAATGAGAAGCGTCTCTTCTTTCGTTGTCCCAAGTCGCTTTAACGCTTCTTCTATTATAATCGGGGACGGTTTTCCTACAACAAACGGCTTCACTCCCGTTGTCGTAGCCACGACAGCAGCTAACGAACCGTTCCCTGGCATTAGCCCTTTTTCAGTCGGCAATGCCGCATCTCCATTCGTAATAAAAAATTTGGCGCCTTGGCGGACATATGTAGCTGCCTTTGCCAGTTTTTCATAGGAAATCGCTCGGTCTAGTCCCATAACAACATAATCAGGCTGCTCGTCTTCTGAGACCATCATTCCGCTTTCCTTTAAACTTTCTAACAAGCCTTCTTCACCAATAACAAACGCGCGAACGAACTCCTTTGTCCGCGTTAAATAGCTTGCCATTGCCATACTGGACGTAAAGACATGCTCTTTTGTCGCAGGGACATCCATCGACTTAAGCAAAGTCGCTACAGTTTTAGGAGACTTTGTTGAATTATTTGTAACAAACAAATAAGAAGCTGATTGCTTCTCCAACTGCTTTACGAAGGCCACTGCTTCTGTGATCACTTCTGACCCTCTGTACATCGTACCATCCAAATCAATCAGAAAGCCGCTGTAACGTTTCATCTCACATCATCCCTTTCTTTCTGCTCCCACATTCTTAATGCTTCCTGTTAGGTCGTTTTATCCTTTATCTTAGGAAGTTACAAGGCCTATCAAATCCGAATGACGGTAGAGGGATGAACCAAGGTTAAGTGTTTTGGTTCACCAATTAAATGCACATAAAAAAGAGGATAGATGAAGCTTTTTCCCCTTGTCCATCTATCCTTTCTTCACTTTTATAACCCCGAAAGTACCTTACTTCATTTATCCATCAACAGATGGTTTTTTTAACGTATAGCTACAATAGCCCGCTTCATCCTTAGCGGCACAACAGTTATCAACGACCGCTTCCGTTTGCAATAACTCCTTAAAAAGCTTTTTCTCGCAAGCACAAGCAACTGGATAAGCTTTAGCGACTTGTGAGATTGGACAGTTGTATTCAATAAATTGATATGTGTCATCATCAATTTTTTTCCATTCAACCATATAGCCGTTATCGTTTTGAATCTGTGCTAACACCTCTACACGCTCAGAAAATGAACATCCCTTCATTTGATTGGCATATTCAGCGAGCAGACGCTCTTTCCGTTTCTCAAATAGAACGTGAATCATATCGATTCCAGATAACTCCTCAATATCCTTTAAAAAACCAAGGGTGAGAGGTAAATAATTACGTGGAAATCGTTCCTCGCCCTTTTCCGTTAACAAATACTTTGTCGTTGGACGACCCATGGCTTGCCTGACGAGCTTTGTTTGCACAAATCCGTCTTTTTCAAGGGCTTGAATGTGCCGACGAACAGCCATTTCCGTTATTTCAAGCTCCTTGGCCATTTCGCCAACACTCCGCTCCCCGTGCCGTTTTAGCCCGAGCAAGATTAAATCACGAGTGGAGGTGGTTTCATTACAAAGCATTTCATCACCATCCTTCCCCTTCTATTGTAAGCCAACTTTGTCCTGTTGTAAATTTTCAAGCATGTTTGTTGTTTTCTGGCAAAAACGCAGAGACGGGTCCAAGCTCTTTCTCCAAATACGTTCGCACACGCTCTGGAAATCGTTTCACCGCTTCTACATGTTGATCAAACGTTTGTTTAAGATGCTGATGATCGATAGTGGTATAGGCTTGTACGACTAACTTGCGGCAAGCGATAAGTGCTTTTAGCGATTGGCCGTCTGCTTCATCCACGACGTTTTCGTCGGTCAAAATGTCCACAATATCTTCATAACTTCCAGGGTCCCTCATAATAAACCCATCGATCATGCTGTTCCCTACATCAATGACCGATTCAATGACGAGATGGGCGATGCGCTCCAAAGCTAATCGCTCCGTCTCAGACGTCCACTCTGATTGTGAACAAAAGTGCTGGACAAGCTTTTCCATATGCCTTAACGTTTTTTCAATGGTTTTTCGATCAACAAAGTACATGCATAACACCTTCTTCGTATGAATTAGTATAACACAATGATGAAAACAACAGGAAAAAGAAGAACATAACGAAAAAATATTTCATCTTAAACGTGATTTTTGTTATGATTAAATATGTATATTTTTGTAGTATCGTAACGCCTGCAACGGGATTGTATCTCGTGTTTGGCAAAAAAGCAAGCATACTGGAGGAGAATCATTTGGATCGGGAATTAGCATTAGAAATTGTTCGTGTAACCGAAGCAGCCGCCCTTTCGTCTGCTCAATGGTTAGGACGCGGGAAGAAGAATGAAGCAGATGATGCAGCCACCACAGCGATGCGAACGATGTTTGATTCAGTTAACTGTAAAGGAACGGTCGTCATTGGTGAAGGGGAGCTAGACGAAGCTCCCATGCTTTATATCGGTGAAGAAGTAGGAAGCGGCCACGGTCCTGAAGTCGATATTGCCGTTGATCCGTTGGAAGGAACGAATATCGTCGCGAAAGGACATCCAAATGCAATGGCCGTGATCGCCGTCGCCGATAAAGGTACATTGCTTCATGCCCCAGATATGTACATGGAAAAAATTGCTGTCGGTCCTAAAGCCGCCGGATTGATTCGCTTGGATGACCCGATTGAAAAAACGATCGACATTGTGGCAAAAATGACCAATAAACGTGTTCGCGATGTCACCGTCATTATCCAAGAGCGAGAGCGCCATGACGAATTGATCGAACGGATTCGAAACAAAGGCGCACGGGTTAAACTTTTTGGTGACGGAGATGTGGGCGCAGCTATTGCAACTGCCCTACCACAAACGGGGATCGATTTGTTTATCGGCACAGGTGGTGCTCCAGAAGGTGTCATTTCCGCGGCAGCCATTAAAGCACTTGGTGGCGACATGCAAGCACGACTCGTTCCAATGAACGACGAAGAATTTGAACGCTGTAAACGAATGGGGCTTGAAGATCCACGTCAAGTACTGAGCTTGGATGATTTAGTCCGCGGAGATGATGCGATTTTTGCTGCCACTGGGGTATCCTCTGGTGAGCTTTTAGAAGGGGTGCGCTTTCTCGGTGGGGATTTAGTGGAAACAGACTCCATTGTCATGCGAGCAAAAACTCGTACCGTTCGATACATCAAAGCCCACCATCGCCTTGATCACAAACCCCATTTAATAATTAACGACTGAGGCTTGGACAAAACTAGCCAAACGCAATAAAAAGGTTCGAATCATTTTGTTTTGATGATCCGAACCTTTTTTCTGTTAGCACACCTAATCTTTCTTAGGAAACAGGCAATGACTTTCTATAAATATGATAAGCTAAAGGCAGAATGTTCTGAGGAGGAAACAACGAATGAGTGAACGCTTTTTTTTATACGATGATACGGAGAAAACAGACACTCGGTTTGTGAGCTTCATGGGGGAGAACCAACGCTTTGATTTAGCGATTACTTACACGGAGCGACATTACGGCAAAAAGCTCGTCCTTGATATGCAATCTAATCGATTTGCTATCATTGGCGAAGACGATCTAGCGGAGCCTGGCTATTTAGAGCATGTGTACAAGCTTGATGAAGAAACTGCCGCTGAGCTTCGCAGCTTTTTATATGAAGTCATCTGATTAAAAATTTTTCTTCATACTAATAACAGCCGAACGATTTGTTCGGCTGTTAAGTATATCAAGATTCCGTTTTTACTCGTTTGACGACAAAATAAGCACATCCGAAATTACAGTACTCGTACAAGTAATCTTGAAGAGTACTAATTTTTTTATCGTATGTTGATTTCTTATTTTGATCATCGAAGAAGCCACGAAGCCGCAATTGATTGTATCCCCAATCGCCGACAATGTAATCATACTTATTGAGCACATCGCTGTATCGCTCAACAAATGCCTCTTCATTCCACCCGTCTTTTACGTTTTCAATCACTTCAAATTGCATGTTTGAAATGCGAACCATCCTGGCCCACCTCTCTTACGAAACAGAGACCTTTGCTCTTATTTCTCTTGATTCTAAACACCTATATTGTATCACATTGTTCGGAAACGTCCATCCTCTCTTCTTAGAAAATATCCATCTTTTTCAATCAGTAAATCGGTACATGTTGGGTCATTCTTTAAAAAGAGGAGGGAAAGATGATGAAAAAGCTTATGATTTACGTGATGATTTTTGGGCTGTGCTTCACCGTTGGCTGTCGAGCACCTGAGGTAGGTCAGCCTGAAGTAAACAGCCGCAATTCTTATTACAATCAGCAAGTCGATGGAGAAGGTTATAATGTTTTAAACCAAGGCGACCGAACCGATGCAGGACCTTTAGCGCTTGGTTATAGACGGTATGAACGGGTTCAAGTACATCAAGAAAATGGCCAGCAAACAGTCACTCCTGTCATTGACCGAGATCGTCTGGCCGATGGAATCACTCGTCTCGTATTAACAAACGAGACGGTTGACGAAGCCGCAACTCTAGTGACTGATGAGCACATCCTTGTGACTTATACGACCAATGCAGACAATCGTGACTATGTGGCCGATCAGGTGAAGCGTACGGCTTTATCTGTCGCGCCAAGATATTATGATGTCTACATTTCCGATGACCATGAGCACTTCCAAGACATTGAACGTTTCCAAGGATTACAAAGCAATTCTCCAAACATCGAAAACACGATTGAGCAAACGATCGAGAAGATGAAACAATCGCCTCAAGGCTGGTATGAAGGCGATAAGGATGACAATATGGACTATATGAAGAAAAAGCACCAGCGTCTCTTGCAACAAGGTAATTCTCGTAAGAATGATTAACGTAAGCAAAAGGCAGAAAAGAGACGGCCAGTAGAGCCGTCTCTTATTTTCGTGCACCAAATCTAGGCTGTGTATGCCTTCCTGTTATGATTTCGCCGCTGCCTTGCGCGCTTCCTCACGCACTTGTGCTTCATTCACTTGCTCATCGGCATGGTAAGAAGAGCGTACGAGCGGACCCGCTTCACAATGACTAAATCCTTTGCTTAACGCAATTTCCTTCAACTCAGCGAATTCGTCTGGATGGTAATATTTCTGCACCTTCAAATGCTTTTTCGTCGGCTGTAAATATTGACCGATTGTCATAATATCCACATTGTTCGCACGAAGGTCATCCATCGTCTCAATAATCTCGTCCTTCGTTTCCCCAAGGCCAATCATGAGACTTGACTTTGTCGGAATATCAGGTTGCATTTCCTTTGCGCGACGTAAAAATTCTAAGGAGCGCTCATAGGTTGCTCTTGCACGAACCCTTGGAGTCAAACGGCGAACCGTTTCAATGTTATGGTTTAAAATGTTCGGTCTTGCGTCCATTAATGTTTTTAAGTTATCGTCATTCCCCATCATATCTGATGGAAGCACTTCAATCGTACAAAATGGATTACGACGGCGAACCGCGCGAACGGTTTCCGCGAATACACCTGCTCCACCATCCTTCAAATCATCACGAGCCACAGCAGTAATGACGGCGTGCTTTAAGCCCATAATTTCAACCGATTCTGCTACGCGCTCTGGTTCCTGTAGATCAAGTTCGTTCGGAAGCCCTGTTTTAACAGCGCAGAATCGACATGCGCGCGTGCATACATCCCCAAGAATCATAAAAGTGGCCGTTTTCCGCACAGCCCAGCACTCATGAATGTTTGGACATTTCGCTTCTTCACAAACCGTATGTAAATTTTTCTCGCGCATCATTTTTTTCAGGCCTGTATACGTCTCATTCGTATTGAGCTTTATCTTTAGCCAATCCGGCTTGCGTACATACTCTTCTTTCTTCGCCATTATTTCTTCACTCCATCTCCAAGTTTTCGGGCGTGATTGGAAAAACACGGCTTTTACCCCAAGTCTTCATGGCGGAAGCTCTTGTTTTTCTTTATCCTTTCGTCCTTTACAAAAGCTCAACTTTCTTAAAGTGAAAAAAGACCGCACTTCGGAAATCAGCCCATGGGATCTCTATATACTGTATCACGAATAGTACAAGAACACCAAATACCCGCACAAATTGCCAGCAATTTACGCCCATCATTCCAGCAAAATCGTTCCAAACTAGAAAGGACCATGAATTTGACCAATAGAACGGGAATGGTGGAATCTAGAAAGGAGCTTACCGTAGGATGAAAAGAATCGCAATTATTTTGCTCACGTTAACGTCAATCCTCTTCGTTCAGCACGCTCCCGAAGGATTGGCAAAGGCATCGAACGAATTGTCCCTCGAGCAAAAATATGAACAACGGCTTACGCTTTATGAAAAAATGGAGGCTATTACAAATGTGCCCTGGTATTATCTTGCCGCCGTTGACACATATGAACGGGGGTTACGCCGGGCCCAAAAAGACCGACCTGCTGAAGAAGGTCTTATCGCCATTTATTTCTCACCACAGCAATGGGTCGGCCCGCTAAATCCAGATTTAGAAGATACGAACCCACTCTCAATCAGCATGTTTAATGGGGTGGGCTTAGACGGAAATGGTGATGGAGTCGCAGATCGTAACAATGATGAAGACGTGCTATATACCTTTGCTCGCTATTTAGAATCATACGGCTTCAAAGAGGAAGACTTTCGCATCGCTCTATGGGAATATTATCAGCGAGAGCAATCGGTAAATATTATTTACGGTCACGCAAATGTGTACAAAACGTTTAAAACATTGGATTTAGATGACCATACATTCCCCCTTCCCCTTCATCATAATTACAGCTATCGAAGCACTTGGGGTGATCGGCGGGGCTGGGGTGGCCGACGTATCCATGAAGGTACCGATATTTTTGCCAACTACAACGTTCCCGTCATGGCAACGGCATATGGAATTGTCGAGATTAAGGGATGGAACAAATACGGTGGATGGCGAATTGGAGTTCGTGACTTGGATAACGTCTACCATTATTACGCCCACCTCAGTGGATTCGAAAAAGGGGTGGAAAAAGGAACAGTGGTTGCTCCTGGGGATGTTATAGGATATGTCGGAAGCTCTGGCTATGGAAAACCAGGTACTCAAGGCAAGTTCCCGCCACATTTGCACTACGGCATGTACCGAGACAACGGATATACTGAATGGTCCTTTGACCCTTATCCTTCCTTAAAGAGTTGGGAACGGAAGGCGTATCAGGAACGAAAAAAGAAGAAATAAGCGCCGGTTTAAAAACATAGGGAGATTGGACTGAAGCAACGAAGAGAAAGGAATACGATGAGCTCGCGAAAGCCGACTTTGCTTTTCTTTATTATATTGACAAAGGAGCTGCCTCAAAAGATAGATTTTTGAAGCAGCTCCTTTGCTTATTTGTTCGAAATGGCGACTTGGCGGACGCTTTCACCACAGGCACAAGTGCAACATCGACTCACGCACACTTTGTTTGCATTCGTCGTGTTTTCTTTGCCGCGGGCAACGCTCCAGCTTCCTCGAGAACCCCACTCTCGGCGATCTTCCGCTGTTGCTTTTCCCGCAGGAGTCGCCGCCTGTCGCTCGTTCGACTCCCATTAACGCGCGAAAGAACATATAAAATAAGTCGCCCGATCGTTTAAAATGAAGGTACCTCTACCAAAATTCAAACGAAAGAAGGCGATTTTTTTGCGTAACCAAACGGCTACTTATCAGCAACATACCATGATCAACTCGTGCTTCCTGTGGATTTTTCCGATCACATTCAAGAGAACCATATGGCACGTGTGGTAAATGACATGGTCGAACCGTTGGATGATCAGCTATTGGACGAGGTGTACAATGGGGGCGGTCGTCCTGCATATCACCCGAAAATGATGACGAAAATCCAATTGTATGAGTACAGCAAAGTAGTTTTCGTGTCGTGCGATCGCCAAGGGTTTGACTGAACATCTTTCGATAATGTGGCTCGCCGCCAGACAGACACCCGACTTCCGGACGATTAATCATTTCGCTCGGAGCAATTGAAACCGTTGATTAACACATTGTTTTCGGGATTGACGCATCTTTTGATCACGGAAGGCTACGTCGATGGATCATCGTACTTTCTGGATGGGACGAAAATCGAAGCGAACGCCAATAAGGATACATTCGTTTGGAAAAAGAGTTCCAAAAGTATGAAGAGAAAAAAAAGCGTATCTCCAGTGAAACGTTTCAAGCCGGCGTCAGATCCGTGGAACAGGAACTCACCAAAAGAGACGAACAGATCGACAGACCAGAAGGAACCAACTAAAACACATCAACACAAAAATTAGGAGAACCGCATCAAACGGTTCTCCCGATTTTATGTTTTAAGGTGCTTTTGGAACAGCCCTTTGTTGCTAAAAACGTCTGTTATTTTGCCCGTGATGCTTTTCTTGCATGTAAAATGCTAAGGGCCAATCCTCCCCAAATGATGACCATACCGGTAATCATCATAATAATGGCGCTCACACTCATGAAAAATCAGCTCCTTTTTCTTGATCTTCAGATGGAACCTCCAGATCACCAGCTTTCCATTTCGTTAATGAAAGGATGAAGCCGACAATGATCGCGCCTACCGCTACACCCCAACCACTATAAAGGAGGAAGCTCGTCGGATAACCTTCATAATTTTCGCTAATGGAATTAATGATGTTTTGCACCGCCATATAGCCAAGCACGATCGGTGTGATGACCCCTAAGCAAACCTTCCACCATGTACCTGTGCGAAGATCAGACACTTCGTTTCCGTGCTTTTGTAGCGGATTAAGCTGCTTGAAGAACCACGAAACAGCAACAACCGATACAAGACCTGCTAACGCCACACCAAAGCTGTTAATGAAGTGATCTGCAGCATCAAGTAGGAAAAGTCCACCTTGTGTCGCAAAGAGAAGGGAGATTAGCGCGGACAACCCTCCACCAAAAAGAACCGCCTTTGTCCGTGAAATCTTAAATTTATCTTGCAGCGCCGATACAAACGTTTCAACAATCGAAATTAGCGATGATAACCCGGCAAAGACTAGTGATGCAAAGAACAAAAATCCGAAAAGTCCATTTAGTCCAGGCAAGGAGTTAATGATTTGCGGGAAGACCACAAAGGCTAGCCCGATCCCTCCTGCGGCTACTTCTCCAACAGTCGTCCCTGCTTGAGTGGCCATAAATCCTAACACGGCAAAAACCCCAATACCTGCTAACAATTCAAACCCAGAGTTACTAAAACCAGCAATGAACGCGTTGTTGTTGACGTCAGCCTTTCGTGGTAAATAGCTGGAGTACGTAATCATAATCGCAAAGGCGATCGACAAGCTAAAGAAAATTTGCCCGTATGCTGCGACCCACACCCCAGGTGAGAGAATTTCTGACCAATCTGGTTTGAAGAAAGCGTCTAATCCGATAGCGGCTCCTTCAAGGGTAACTGCACGAATGACGATAATTAAAAACATAATGACCAATGTTGGAATAAAAATCCGGTTAGCCAGCTCGATCCCTTTCTTAACCCCGGCAAATAATACACCTAATGCAACAATCCAGACTAATACTAACGGGATGAAGACGCCCGGTACTAACGATCCGATCTGTCCTGGATCAACGTCGAGCTTCAAATACTCACCAAACAAAAATCCACCTGTATCCTCGCCCCAGCTTAAGTTGATGGCAAAGACAGAATAGGACATTGCCCAAGCGATAATGACGGCATAATATGTGGCAATGACAAAGGAAATCGCGACTTGCCACCACCCGATCCATTCTGCTTTTTTGTTCATGCGCGCATATGATAATGGCGCTGAACCGCGGTATTTTTGTCCAATCGTAAACTCCATGATTAGTAATGGAATCCCTGCTGTTAACAATGCAAATAAATAAGGTATGAAAAATGCCCCACCGCCGTTTTCATAGGCAACATAAGGAAAGCGCCAAATGTTTCCTAATCCGACAGCGGATCCAACAGCAGCCAAGATAAACCCGGCTCTTGTTCCCCATTGTTCTCTCATTTTCTTTACTCCTTTCGTAACAGAAATATTATTCTTTCAAAAATAAGTATATTCAGAAAATTCAACCGTTAGTATATGCTAGGATAATTTTCTTCTGCCCTTACAAGTTAGATCCCTTTGTAGCAGAGCCTTTAAATTATCCAGAGCTTGTCCTTTCTCACCCCTTCTTTGTTCTTGATTGACGGGCTATCTTATTATAATGTCTAAAAAGATCAGTTGTAAAGGTATTTTTCGAAAATTTATATATATCCAAATAGTTTGTTTGTCCTAATCATCCGGTATTAATCATCCAATTTTGATGGCATTATGGGGTAAAAGTTGATAACAGAGGGCCTCGACACAGTCACTACTCTTCCTTGAAACAATAAAAGTTAAAGAAGCTCTTATCGCACATAACGACAAGAGCTTTGTTTACGTCATTTTGCTTTGTTTCGATTATAAATGTCAAAACCGACCGCAGCTAGCAGAACGAGTCCTTTAATGGCTTGTTGCCAGTCTATACTAACCCCAAGTAATGACATTCCGTTGTTCATAACCCCCATTACGAGCCCCCCAACAACAGCACCGACAATCGTCCCGACTCCTCCGGCCATTGAAGCTCCACCGATAAAAGCAGCAGCAATCGCATCAAGCTCAAACATCGTACCGGCTCTCGGGGTTGCTGAGTTTAGGCGGGCGGCGTAAATTAATCCTGCCATGGCCGATAAAAAACCCATGTTAACAAAAACCCAAAACGTCACTCGCTTCGTCTTGACACCGGATAACTCTGCGGCTTTTTGATTTCCTCCTGTTGCATAAATGTGGCGTCCGATCACCGTTTTATTCATGACAAACGAAAAGAGAACAATAAGCACAAAAAGAATCACAAGAATATTTGGAATCCCTCTATAAGAAGCTAAGACAAACGTAAAAATGTTAATAATCGCTACCATTCCGATCAATTTTGCGATAAAAAACCCTTTGGGAAGTACCATAAATTGATTGTTTATCTGGACTCGTCGTTCTTTAAGCTCGCTAAAGATAACAAACAGAGAAAGCACCACACCGATCAACATCGTTAATGTATGATAAGAGGCCAATCCTAAAAAAGGGATATCAGGTAGGAATCCTGAACTAATCAAGATAAATTCAGGTGGATAGGGGGACTTTGATTGACCGCCTAACACGACCATCGTCAGCCCTCTAAATAGAAGCATGCCGGCCAATGTGACGATAAAAGACGGCATTTTTAAGTAAGCAATAAAAAATCCGTGCCATGCACCGATAAGAGCACCCAGCAATAAGCAGATTAGTACAGCAAGAGCTGTAGGAAGCTGCATATCAATCATTAAAATGGCCGCAATTGCCCCAACAAAAGCACAGACGGAACCAACGGACAAATCGATATGCCCCGCAATAATCACCATCACCATACCGATCGCAAGAACTAAAATATAACTGTTTTGCAAAATTAAATTTGTTACATTTAGTGGGCGTAACAAAATTCCGTCGGACAACACGCTGAATAACAAAATGATAAACATAAGCGCGACGATCATCCCATAGGAACGCATATTATTTTTTAAAAGTTCAGCTAACTTCATGCCCATTTCCTCCTGTCCTCGTCATGTACTTCATTAAGATCTCTTGATTGGCCTCTTCTCGAGTAACCTCCCCAGTTATTCGACCTTCACATAGTGCGTAAATCCGATCGCTTAAACCGAGTAGCTCCGGAAGCTCTGAAGAAATAACCAGAACGGCTTTGCCTTGGGCAGCCAACTCATGAATGACACTATAAATCTCGTATTTCGCCCCTACATCGATTCCCCGAGTGGGCTCATCCAATATCAAAATGTCAGGCCCTGATAAGATCCATTTACTTAAAACGACCTTTTGTTGGTTGCCACCACTTAAATTTCCCGTTTTCTGGTCAATGCTAGGGGTACGGATGTTCATTTTTTTTCGGAAGTCCTCAGCTTCTTTTACTTCTCGTGTTTTATCAACGACACCGTTTTTTGATAGCTTCTCTAAGCTCGTTAAGGAAATATTGTGTTTAATATCATCGATTAAAATCAATCCATAGGTTTTACGATCCTCGGTTACATAGGCGAGACCGTGATCAATGGCATCCTTTACTGAATGGACCGTTATTTCTTTTCCATCCTTTATCAGCTGACCGCGAATGTTCTTTCCATAAGATTTACCAAAGATGCTCATCGCTAGCTCGGTCCTTCCAGCCCCCATTAAACCTGCAACCCCAACAATTTCCCCTCGTTTCAAGTAAAGGTTAACATCTTTGATTAGCGACCGATCTGGATGGAGCGGGTCGTCCACGTGCCAATGGTTCACTTCGAAAATCACGTCGCCAATCTTTGGCTCCCGCGGCGGAAACCGGTTCTCGAGGTCTCGTCCGACCATTCCTTTAATGATCCGATCCTCTGTTACTTCTCCGCTCTGTAGCGACAGTGTTTCAATCGATTGACCGTCTCTCAAAATCGTTAAATGATCTGCCACATACAATATTTCATTTAACTTATGAGAAATGATGATCGACGTCATTCCTTGCTTCTTAAACTCCAGCAGCAAATGTAATAAATTTTGACTATCTTCTTCATTCAAGGCGGCGGTCGGTTCATCAAGAATGAGTAGCTTCACTTTCTTAGACAATGCTTTAGCAATTTCCACAAGCTGTTGCTTACCGACCCCGATGTTCATTGCTAACGTTCTCGGCGAATCAGATAATCCGACTTTTTTTAGCAGTTTCGCTGCCTCAGTAATCGTTTGATTCCAGTCAATCACTCCATTCTTCGCTAGTTCATTCCCTAAAAAAATATTTTCTGCGATCGATAATTCGGGAACTAAGGCTAGCTCCTGGTGAATAATAACGATTCCGAGCTGTTCGCTTTCTTTAATATCCTTAAATTGACAAACTCTACCTTCAAATAAAATATCGCCCTCGTACGTCCCATGGGGATAAACACCGCTAAGTACTTTCATTAACGTAGACTTTCCCGCTCCGTTTTCACCTACTAATGCATGAATCTCCCCTTGTTCGACTTTCAGATTAACGTTATTTAGTGCCTTCACACCAGGAAAGGCTTTCGTTATGTTCCGCATTTCCAACAAACAATTAGGCATGTTCATCACCTACTTCCTTGGCTGTTTTCATATCACAGATCGTGAAACAACGATTTAGTGATAGACTTAACTACCACTAAATCGCTCCGATCTTCACTCTTCACTCTTCAAAATCACTCTCATCATAGTACCCGCTGCCGACTAACACTTCTTTGTAGTTGTTAATGTCAACTGAAATAGGTTCTAGCAGATACGATGGTACAACTTTTATCCCGTTTTCGTAGGTTTCCGTATCATTCACCTCAGGCTCTTCCCCTTTTAATACAGCATCCACCATCTCTACCGCTTTTCCTGCCAGCTCACGTGTATCTTTAAAAATCGTCTGTGTTTGCTCCCCTGCAATAATGGAAGCAATCGATGGACGTTCCGCATCCTGACCTGTAACGACTGGCATTGGCAAATCTCCTGAGCCATAACCGACTCCTTTTAACGAGGAAATAATGCCTATGCTAATACCGTCGTATGGAGATAAAACAGCATCTAATGTTTTGTCTGTATAGAAGCCGCTTAGTAAATTATCCATACGCTCTTGGGCGAGAGATCCGTCCCATCTTAAAGTGGCCACTTGTTGAAAATCGGTCTGCCCACTTTGGACAACGAGCTGTCCGTTGTCAATGTACGGCTGGAGTACAGACATGGCACCATCAAAGAAGAAATACGCGTTGTTATCATCAGGTGAACCGGCAAACAACTCAATGTTAAACGGACCTTCTCCTTCATCAAGACCTAGATACCCTTCAATGTACTCCCCTTTTAAAACGCCTACTTGGTAATTATCAAACGTAGCATAGTAACTTACATGCTCACTATTACGAATCAAGCGGTCGTACGAGATGACGGGAATTTCCATAGAATGAGCTAACTCAAGCACCTCGGTTAATGATTCTCCATCGATTGCAGCAATGACGAGAGCATCTACACCCCTTGTGATCATATTTTCAATTTGATCGATCTGATTTTCGATCACATCTTCCCCGTACTGCAAGTTGGTTTCGTACCCTAACGCTTCAAATTGCTCTACCATGTTGTTTCCATCAGCAATCCATCGTTCTGAAGACTGTGTAGGCATAGATATCCCAACGGTTCCACTACCGTCTCCACTAGCTCCTTCACCGCCACACGCCGTGAGTACTAATACAGTAAGGTAAAGAATGGAGCCCCATAGCCATTTCTTCTTCATGTACGTTTCCCCCTTAGAAATTGGAATCTTTCGTATATGGTCATTCTAATGAAAGCGCTGTCATAAATCTTTGCAATATTTTTTAAATTTTTATAACTTCTTTAACTTATCGTTCCTGTGAATGGGACAAAATACAGTTCATAATGGGGGTGATTGTTCAAAATACACTCGCTTGTCGCAGGCGTCTCGTTATGCGTATACAACAAAAAAAGGTTCGGATCCTTTTGTTTTGAAAGTCCGAACCTTTTTTTATAGTTGTCCCAGCCGCTCTTGAAACAGTTATATTACTGCTAAAGCCTACTTCTGCCGGGAGACAACCTTTCCTTTTCGATACCTGTTAGGGGAAACGCCCATCACCTTCTTGAACGCTGTACTGAAGTAATGCTGCGTTTCGTAGCCTACCTTTTCCGATATTTCATTGATTGTTAAATTGGTGGAATGCAATAATTGAATTGCACGCTTTATCCTTAGTTTCGTTAAAGCATGTGTAAAGGTAATCCCTAATTGTTCTTTAAACAACCGACTTAAATAGGCGGACGATACTTGCAAAGAGTCAGCCACTGTTTCAAGACTTAAACTGGATTGATAAAAATGGGCATTCATATATTGTTCGGCTCTTTTCACAATTTGTGAAACCTCAACTAAGTTGTATACTTTTTCTTTGCAGCGTTGAAATGATTGGGGAAGGTCACAAAGCTCTCCCGTTAAGCGCTCATAAGATTGGACGACCATCAGCTGTAAGGTTTCTTGAACCTTTTGTTCCAATTGTGTAAACAGCTCCTCCTCTACCTCTCCCCATAAAATAAAATAGATGAAACCCTCCACTTGATTTGACGCTTTCACATAAGAAGAACCGTTGAAAAAACGTACAACCTCTTGCTCGAAGGCACGGAATAGCTCTTGTCCCTCAAGGTCAGACATAAAGGATTGAGCCGGCTGTAACTCTGGACAGCGGATAACGCCAATAAAAGAAGGCAATGTATCGGGTAGCTGTAAAAACGACAACTGTTCAGCCACCTCTTCGTTCGTTAAGGCCCCCATCACCCAATTAGAACAAAATTGCTCCCTAAGCAGCGTGATGTTTTTCTCTAACTGTTTTGCTGTAAAGGTCTCTTCCCTTTTTCGATTTTGCCCCTCTGTTAACTCAATGCATACCTTTTTTAACACTTCATAAAGCTGATCCGCGTCTACAGGTTTAATGATATAGTCAACAACACTTAAGCGAATCGCCTCTTGGGCATACACAAACTCATCATGTCCTGTAATAATGATCACTTTGCAATGAGGCAAAGCGGTCCGAAGCTGTTTTATTAATGTAAGACCATTCATAATTGGCATATTCAAGTCTGCAAGTAAGATGTCGACTTGGTGTTCAAGTGCGAGCTCTAGTGCTTCTTCTCCGTCCTCCGCTTCAGCGACAACGGTTAACTGAAGCTCGCTCCAATTAATCGCATCTCTTATTCCTTCCCGTATAATGATTTCATCGTCCGCAATCAATACGTTCCATGAATCCATCATGCTCCCCCTTTTTATGCCCTCTTTGTCTCTACTCCACCCTCAAGGATCGGGTGGAAAATTGTAACAACTGTCCCTTCATTAAACACACTGTCAATTTTTACGCCGTACGGTTCACCGAACGTCAACCTTAAGCGCGCATGAACATTAATTAACCCATACCCCTTCGTTAACCGCTGTCCACCCTCCTTATCCCCTTTCTCCAAAAAGAGGTTTACATTTGTCCTTAATTGCTGCAACGTTTCTGGCTTGATTCCTTTTCCGTTATCTCGAATACGAATGATGAGCATATCGTTTTCCCGTTCAGCTTCAATCGTGATCAAGCCAGGGCCACGTCTTTCTTTAATCCCATGGTAAATAGCATTTTCTACGATCGGCTGTAAAACGATTTTTAAAATGGACAAATGCTCCATATTACTTGGCATAACTAACGAATAGTTCAGTTTATTTTTGTAGCGGACCGACTGAATTTGCAGGTAATTTTTAATATGCTCGATTTCATCAACTAACGGGATAATCGTCCCCCCCTTACTTAAGCCAATTCGAAATAATTTCGAGAGTGCTCCGACTAGATCGGCTACATCTGAAGCATTTTTTTTGCGTGCCATCCATTGAATCGTATCCAGTGTGTTGTACAGAAAATGCGGTATAATGTTCGCTTGGAGACTGTGCAGCTCCGCCTCACGCTTTTTCCGTTCTTGGCGTTCTGTTAAGGAAATTAGCTTACCAATTTGCTCAATCATCGTGTTAAAACTACGGCCCAGACGGCCAACCTCATCTTGCTCCTCCCCTTCATATCGACTCGTTAAGTCCCCCGATTCTGCCTTTTGCATCGCAAGCATCAATTGATTAATCGGGCGAGAGATCGTATAAGATAAAAAGTAGGAAGCAGTAATTCCGACAAAGCAGACAAAAAAAACGAACGTAACGACATAGAATAAAATTTGCTGTACTTCTTCTACCGATTGATCTGTTGAAAAAACACCAATCAACGTCCATCCCGTAAACGCTGATTGCTGATACATTAATTGATAACGTTCTCCTTCTACTTCCTCAGTGAAAATTCCATAGTTTTGTGAAAAACGGTGATCAAAAGATTGTTCATACATGATTGATGGCGCAGGAGAATAAATAGGATCACCCTTTTGATCCACCACCATTAAATAGCCTGATTTCCCTAACCGCACATCACGAACAGCTTCCTCGATCACTCGAAGCTTCAAATCAATTAAAATGACGCCTTTTTCTTCACCAGTAGTTGAATCGATAATGGCACGTACGACTGTCACTACTTCATCTTCACGATAATGAACATGTGATGTAATTCGTCTCCCTTGTGGCTTGCCAATTAATTTAGCAATCCCTTTATTTTCAACGGCTTGGCGATACCAGCTTTCTTGATTCAAATTAAAGGATGACCTTGTATATAGCTCATTGCTTAAATAGTCTCCTTGTTGATTGACTACTAAAATACCTGCGATTTCAGGATATAAGGTCGTAAAGTTTTGCAAAAATTTAGATATCTCATATTCTTCGTCTGGTCCTAAGTGTTCTAGCGTTCCATCGAGAAACTGTTGAATATTGGAGTGAAGCGAAATAAAATACGTCATATTTTGGACGTTTTCAATGTGTGCTTCAATCGTGCTGTTTACTTTATCAATAAGCTGTAATGTATTTTCGTTTACCTGCTGTTCAATAATCCGATCAACTGCCCAGCCAACGAGCACCGCTAATAATAGAGAAGGTAATATACTAATAAGTAAAAAGTGAATCACAAGCTTAAAACGTATCGGTAAGCTATTTAGTTTTGCTAGTTTATGCATCATACTGCTTCACCTAATCCGCATAATAGTAATCAACATTTTCATCTGTCACGATCGTAATACCAGTATCCACATATAACGGTAATGGGGCTTCCTCTCGTGTCTGGAGAATTTGCGGTTCTGTAAGCCCATGATGGAGGTGAAATAAATAGGTTAACGACCAATATCCCATGTTCCACGTGCCTTGTGCCAGAGTGGCAGAGATAATGCCTTCGTCAACTAAATCAAGCGTTCCCTTATCCGTATCAAAACTAATAATTTGAATTTCTCCGGCTCTACTTTCTAGACGAACCGCATCACCAACTCCAACGCCCCCGTTAGCCTCAGTGGCAAAGATACCTACCAGATTCGGATAATCCTCTAGCAATTGATGGGCCACCCTTCGAGAGTGAAGACTATCTCCCCTACCATCTTCAACTGCAACCACTTCTATTGCAGGGAATTCCGCTTCCAACGTCTCCTTAAACCCAGTCGTACGTTCTTGATGATTCAATTGATTCGGAAGAGTAATGACCGCTACTTCACCTTCTCCATCTAACAGTTCAGCCATTTTATAGGCCGCATTCATTCCTGCATTATAATTATTCGTCCCTAAAAAGGAATGAGCGTGACTGTCAGGGGCACCTGAATCAAACAACACGATCGGAATACCTGCATCGACAGCTTTATTGATCGTATCCGTAAGCTCCACTGGGTCAATTGCTGAAATGGCAATACCCGCAGGATTTTTGGCAATCGCTTGCTCTAATACAGTAATTTGCTCTTGAATATCATATTGGGCAGCTCCCCGATACTCAACCGTCACATTTAATGCTTGGGCCGCATCTTCAAAGCCCTTTAAACACCTTTTCCAATAATCCATCCCGGATTGAAAGGTGATCATCATATACGTTTCATTCAGATCCCCTTGTAACCCGCGAGTATCCCAAGGGTTGGCAACTGGTTCCTTAAAGTGAGCATGATATACATACAGCATAAACAGCCCAATAAGTGCTACATAGACAAGCAACAGCTTTTTCATCCCATGAAACCCCTTTCAAAAAATCAGTTACCGATCATTTGCCATTAGACGATCTACTAAGATTATATCATTCAACTAGATCATCATTTGTATCTATCTAGATCAAATGTCCTTCTTTATTTTTGGTCAATTGCTATGGGATTGATTGTTTCAAAATACACTCGATAGCATCAGGAGAAAGCGCCCCGATGGATCATCAGCTCTTGCTTTTCCCGCAGGCGTCTCATGATTTAGACCATCAACCTAGAAACGTCCGTCTCGTTATACGTATACACAAAAAGGTTCGGATCATTTTATTTTGATGATCCGAACCTTTTTGATTACGTTTGGCTAGTTCGTTTTTTTCTTTAAGATGAAACTGGTTGCTTATCCGCTGCAATTCTTTTCAAAATGATCACGGAGAGAACGAGCAATCCAATCGCTACAGCGAGACCTATTAGCACACTGTTTGTCATGCCGAGGGCGAGGAACGCGATAAAGCTAATAACTGCACTAAGGATCGCGTATGGCAACTGGGTAATCACGTGATCAATATGGTGACTTCCCGCCCCTGTGGACGACAAGATTGTCGTATCAGAGATCGGTGAGCAATGGTCACCAAAGATGGCCCCAGCCAACACAGCCGCTAACATTGGCAAAATCATCGTCACATCGATTACGGCCGCCATTTCACCAGCAATCGGCAATAAAATACCGAATGTCCCCCACGATGTACCTGTGGAAAAGGCAGTCACACCAGCAATCAAAAATAGGATCGCAGGAAGCAGCATCGGTGGAATTCTCCCATCAACGAGGGACGCTAAATAGCCTCCAGTCCCGAGACCATCGATAATCCCAATTAATGTCCAAGCAAAAATCAAAATATAAATTGCCGGAAGCATCGATTTTATTCCAGCCCAGAGAGAGCCGCCTAACCCATTTGCACCTTTAACTAAATTGAGCACCAACGCCACGATAAACCCGATGAGCCCACCATACACGAGAGCTCTCGCCACATCCGTGTTTTCAAAAATCGAAAGAATAGTGACCGTTCCCTCTGTTCCTTGAATTCCGGTCGTAATCATAAATGTAACGGTCCCGATCACAAGAGCAACAATCGGCAAAATCAAGTCGGACACCCGTCCTTGCTTAACCACTTTCACTTGATCCTGTTCACCAGGAGCTGGGCCTTTCGCTGCATCTAAAAGCTCTCCCGTCTCCACAGCTTTGGTTTCATGAATCTTCATCGCGCCAACATCTAAGTTGTACCATGCAACTGCAAATACAAGACCGATGGCAACGATAGCGTAAAGGTTCATTGGCACCATCATGACAAACGCCTGCAATCCACCGTATTGCGTCACTCCATGTGTCGCCAATATCCCAGCGATGATCGTAATAATGTACGCTCCCCAGCTAGAAATCGGCGAGATGACACAGATTGGCGCTGACGTTGAGTCAACAATGTAAGCCAGCTTCGCACGTGAAACCCGATGACGGTCCGTAAGCGGGCGACTCACATTACCTACGGTTAAACTATTGAAATAATCGTCAATGAATACAATAATCCCTAACCAAAACGCTAGCAGTTGTGCGCCCACGCGAGTTTTCACCTTACGAACAGCCCATTCACCAAACGCCCGCGTTCCACCTGAGCGTGTCATAAGGGCAGCCATCATACCTAACAAAAGCAAGAAAAAGATAATGAACAATTCCCAGTCATTGATGGCTCCTTCAGTTACAAAAATGGCGCCGACGAGTTCTGCTACATGCTTAATGCTCTCAAGTATCGCAAAATCATTAAGCATGATCGCACCGACAATGATCCCAATCCCGAGCGACAGCAGCACACGCCTTGTCAAAATCACCATCACCAACGCAAGGAGCGGTGGGATCAATGACCAAATGCTCCCTTCCATATTCGTTCCTCCATTCTTCGTCGTAATGGAATCACGCTTTTCAGCGAATCCCTTCTTCTATATCTATTACTTAGGGCACAAAAAAAGAGCAATGATGAGATCGATCTCTCCCATTGCCCTTTTATCCGCACAAGGAAACCCCATCACAACGTTAGTAGTTCTCCACAGCAAAACAAGCTGTGACAGTGTTGCATTTATTCAATGCAACCCCAGCAAGAAGACGCTTGACTCATCTTCCGCTTCGGCGAGTTTTCCTTTCGGCGCTTATCCTCGTTGTCATCCTCCAAGCGCTTACTCTTAAAACCCGCTCCTCTACCCCATCTTGTGGATGAGGCACACCATCTATTCAATTAATCGTAAGTTATTCTACCATAATATATTTCATGTCGCAATGTAAATATTCGCTAGTTTTTCGCTTGACGCTCATATACTCTGAACTCATGAGGATAGACATTCTTTTCATCGACAGTGCCCGCCTCAACGGACACAAGCTCCCACTCCTGTCCATCAATCTCTGGAAAATACGTATCACCGTCAAAAACCTCATCAATGTAGGTCACATACATCCGATCCGCGTGGGGCCAAAAAGCTTTAAACAGTTCACTACCGCCAATGACAAACGTTTCGTTTTCATGTTCTGTGAGCCTTATAGCTTCATCGATAGAATGGACGATGTCAACCCCTTCGGCTGTGTATGCTTGCGATCTTGTGACGACGACGTTTCGGCGATTTGGTAACGGTTTGCCGATCGACTCATACGTTTTCCGTCCCATGATCACCGTATGTCCCGAAGTTACCCGTTTAAAATGGGCTAAATCGGCAGGGAGTCGCCACGGAAGGTCATTCTCTTTTCCAATGAGCCGATGCTTGTCCATCGCAACAATAAACGAAATCATACAGACACTTCTCCTTTTATATGAGGGTGCGGGTCATAACCGACAAGCTCAAAATCATCGAACGTGAAGTCGAACAATGAACGAACCTCTGGGTTCAAACGCATCTCCGGTAATGGTCTTGGCTCTCGCGTTAACTGTAATTTTACTTGTTCGATATGATTTAAGTAAATGTGAGCGTCACCGAACGTGTGAACAAACTCTCCTTCTTCTAAATCGCATACTTGGGCGATCATTTTTGTTAACAAGGCGTATGAAGCGATGTTGAAAGGAACGCCTAGGAAAATATCTGCACTTCGCTGATAGAGCTGACACGATAGCTTTCCGTCTTGCACATAAAATTGGAATAGGCAATGACATGGAGCTAAAGCCATATCTTCAATCTCCGCTGCATTCCAAGCACTTACGATCAATCGTCTTGAATCCGGTTGATGTTTAATCGCTTCTACGACTTGAGAAATTTGGTCGATCGTTTTCCCATTCGCGCCTTCCCATGAGCGCCACTGTTTACCATATACAGGACCGAGTTCCCCATTTTCATCGGCCCACTCGTTCCAAATTCGCACACCATTCTCTTGCAAGTAGGCGATGTTAGTCTCTCCTTTTAAAAACCAAAGCAGTTCATGGATGATCGACCGCAGGTGCAGTTTTTTCGTCGTAACAACGGGAAATCCTTCTTGGAGATCAAATCTCATTTGATAGCCAAAAACGCTGATCGTCCCTGTTCCTGTCCGATCTGATCGCTCGGTTCCATGCTCGAGAACGTGGCGGCAAAGCTCTAAATATTGTTCCATACACGATCACTCCTATGTATTCGTCTAACCTAACACGTATTATACATGATTTACTGTTAGGAGGTACGTATAAAAAGCAAAAGCGGCCCACTTGCTTCAGCGTGACCGCTTTTCCTAGTTTTATACCATTTTCAAGAGAGCGTCTCGCCCTTTCATTCCTTCCGTAATCCCACAAGCTTCTGCCTCCAATGTGACCGATTCAAGGGGAGCGTCGAGCAATTGATCGATGGTGCGAACACCGACTGCACGTCCAGCGATAATTTTTCGTTCTGCTAACTTTTCATTTAATAATGCTACATCGAGCGCCCCACACATAATGTACCCTTTCTCTGACGTGACCGCCATAAAGTTCGTTTTTGGAAGCTTCAAGGTGACAGCAAGAAACGTGTGACCTTCAATGTCAATCGGATTCATTTCTAACACCTTCGTCACTCCTTCTTCATCTCATTCCTTTATAGAATATGGGAGTTCGATGAAAGAAGTGCACATACTACCGGTGTTCGATTTTTTTCAGCTGCCACGCCAACACATCGCGAAGCATTTCCGGCATGAAATACCGCTTCTCCTGAGATTCTGCAATTTTCGGAAACAAATAACCGAACGTATACATATCTAGGGTGGCAAGCTCGTAAAGCTGCTCTTTGACAACAGGTTCGCCCGCAATTTTCACTTCCGTCACTTCCAACGTTCCGTCTCGTTCTTCACTGAGGCTGATGTCGATGCCTGTAAAAAGCATCGTTCCGAGTACTTTGCCACGAAAGCCAAATCCTTTTAGTTCAAGCTCAATGATTTCCCTAGTGTGGGCACGCCTGATCGTCTCTAAAAGGGCATCACCTGTCATTTTGACGAGGCACGGATTAATTGGGTGTGGACAAATGCGGTGAATGTCACCTACGGTTACGATGTTAGGGCCAATCGATTCAAGCAGTACACCTGCATTCATCATCCCAATATCCGCCCCGCACCATTCTGTAATCCCATCACATAATAGCTGGGCCCCTTCTGTAGGGATAAACCAGTCGACGGTCAGTTGCTGCGAAAGGTAGGCAACCTCTTGTGATAAATGCTGCTTTGCCTCCCTATTTAAATGTTCTAGCTGAAGATGAGTCGTTTGATCTGGGGCTTCTTTTTCCATATCGATCAGTTGCGCGTTGCTTTCCGCAATACAGCGGGCTTCCGTATCATACGTAAGCTCTACCTTACCAAGCCATTTGCCACCCCTGCCTGCCTGGGTAATAAGCGTGCCATACAATCGCTTTCCTTCTGGGAGAACGTGATGGGTATGAGCCCCACAAATAAGGTCAATTCCTTCATACTGCTCGGCTATTTCTTCATCTCGAAACAGCCCAAGATGGGACAGCAAAACCACAACATCGGCTTGCCCCTTAACCTCTTCAAGTAGCTGCGGCAACACCTCTTCATGACGGCGAACATCCCAGCCTAACTCGCGGTAGAATGGGGTAAAGGGAGCCGTTACACCAATCATTCCAATCGTGAGCTGCTCCGATACCGTATGAAGGACATAAGGAGTCGCCCATGCTGGCCGCATTCCATCCTCGTCAAATAAGTTGGCGACGACCACAGGGAAGGAGGCATGAGCATATAATTCATTTAAAGCTTCTTTCGAGAAAGTGATTCCTTCGTTATTTCCAATCGTCGCATAATCAATCCCTAACTCATTTAAAAGAGCAACATTTGCTTTCCCCATCGTCGCTTCTGTTATAACATGACTTCGGTCCGCATGGTCTCCTAAATCGAGCAACAGGTAAGATTCTGTTTTTTCCCGTTCTTTTTTCATGTAGGAGACAATCTGTGGCCAATACGTAAAATGGCTATGAAGATCATTCATATGATAAATCGTTAATGGTATCGTTGCCAAGAAGATGCCCTCCCATATGTAACAATTTAACCGAGCCAGCCTTCATAAATAAGACGGAGGCCAACAAACAATAAAAACAAGCGAAACACAAACACAATCGTATCACTTTTCAGGCGCGTGTTTAAAACTGCACCTAGCTTCGCACCAATCCAAGCCCCTGGGACGAGCGCTGCAGCAAACAGCCAATTCACATTCCCTAATGCAAGATGGGAAAGGGAACTGAGCAACGCCGTAAAAATGATCATAAACATCGATGTGGCAACTGCCACATGGGGCGGGAACGCAAAAAGTAAAATCATGGCTGGCACGAGCAAGGTGCCCCCACCAATTCCGAACAACCCTGAGAGAAGACCGACAAAAAAAGCAATGAGAATGCCAAGCCATGCTTGAAACCCATATTCATAGCGCTGCCCCTCAGGATCGACGTACACCCGCCAAATCCCCTTTTTCTTTAATTCCATCGGCTTTAAGCGATGACGAATCATCAACAAAAACGACATAAGAATGACAAATAGCCCGAAAAAAATTTGAAACTGTTGGACTTGTAACCCTTGATTAAGCCACACCCCGACTAGCGCTCCTGGACCGCTACCGATGAAAAAAATCAAGCCACTCTTATAGTCCACCGTCCCTTTTTTCATATAGGCAAACGTGGATGACAGTCCCGTAAAAATCATGATTAATAGCGACGTCCCAACCGCCACCTGCGGGGTCACCGCCTCCGATAAAAGTGCAGTACCCCCTAACCAAAGAAGGGCCGGGACAACGATAATGCCGCCACCAAGCCCCATTAAACTACCGATTGTCCCAGCTAAGAGACCGACACAAACTAAAATGAACCACTCCAACGAAAATTCCTCCTACAGAACTGCTATTCAAACAAATTCAACTGCTTCGGTGTGAGCCCATGGTATTCGATTTCTAAGAGCTCTAGCATTTGCTTCGCATTCGCTGCTGCGTCGCCCCCAGAGTTGTTGTTAAACAGGACATAGACATCCTTTACTTGGGCTGCAAGCTGCTTCAAATGCTCTGCCCACTCGGCTAATTCTTCTTTCGAATAACGGTACAAGTAACGAACCTCACGCCAGTTCCCTTCCTGAGGCCTGCGCCACCCTTCCACATTGCGCCCATGAAAGCGAACGAGGACGTTTTCTTCGTTCGATGGCACTAAAACGGTTGGAACAGAGCCCTCCCCCGCTTGCGGCTCATCACAAATGCTATGAATCCATCCTTCCTCACGCATAAACGCGAGGGTTCGCTCTCGAACACTGGGACGGAACCACGATTGATGGCGAAATTCCAACGCCACCGGAAGCTGGCCCATTAGCTGCTTACAATAGCGTAAATAACGAACATGCTCTTTCGTACAATCAAACCATGGCGGAAATTGAAATAACACCATAGCCAGCTTGTTCGACTCTAGGAGCGGCTGAAGGGACTCTACGAAGGCGGCAAACATGTCCTCCTTGGAGGAGAACGATATCTCCCCCCGTTGATGGCCTGTTAATCCTTGATAGGCTTTCACGACAAAACGAAAGCAATCAGGGGTGTCACTTGCCCATTTTTCCATATTCCTTTTTGGCTGTATCGCATAAAACGACGAGTCGACTTCCACCGTCGGAAAGTGGCTCCCATATGTATAAAGTTTTTCACTCGGTTTGGTTCCCATCGTATACAACTCATCATGGTCACCCCACCCGGTTAATCCGATGTAAATCATTCCATTCACCTTTTATCTATCATCCTTCACTTCCATCATATCATGTGTTCATATCATAACGCACGCTTCCTCTCTCTTGGACGTGGTAAACTTTGGATGATAACCTACGAACGATATCAGAATCATGAAGAAAAAATTTTTGATTACATACTTGCCTTCGTATCTTTCCCTATTTATTGAATTGAAGCTCTCGATCGAATCAATCGAGGAGGATTTCGATAGCCTTTTTTTATTATGAGGATTTGCAGCACAACACCCTCAACCGATCCATTCCAAAAAATAAAAGAGATCTCGTGGACCTTCCTCGTTATACGCCTTTTTCACAACGGAGTCCAGACCTCCAGTAGCGATTTGAATAATATGTAAGCATCATCCTCACTGAAAGAAAGGAGAGATTTTAGCATGTTTCCTTGTCACCGTAGACCACCTGTCCACCATTTACCGACGAGAACTTTACCAGCCCAAGTTGCACCAACGCGGCATTTTTCTGAACTTTTCAAGCAAAATGTTGTCATCCCAGTCGTTCATCCGAGCCACACAACGCGGCGTCTGCATACGAACTTCCAATTCGTTCATTCATTCCCACACACTACATCTGACGTCCGCACTGCCTCCAGACAGGATTTTGTTGCTCCAGCTCCTAGGCCAAGAAGACCATTTAGCTGGTGGTAAGCTAACCATTGCATGGAGCAAAATGCCCCTCACTCTTCATGAGCATGAGGGGCTTTGCTGTGAGAACCGTTCTTCATCTTTTTATTTATTATCATATCATGTGGAGTATAACGATTTGGGCGTGATTACTCATAAAACGATCAATATCATTCCCATCTATGCACTTAAATGATATAACTAGAGAAGGAAGAGAGGGATTGATATGAAGTCTATCCATAAGTACTTCTTCTACACCTTTTTATTCGTCTCAATTTTTCTAACTCAAGTGCTTTGGGGCATTAAAGATGGGGAATTGATGTGGCATCAATACTATTTGATCTCATTTAGCATAACTGGACTTTATTTTATGACAGATAAGAAATTCGCAAACAAAACATGACTAGGATTGTTCTATTTTATGAAAAAACTTGAGGAGAAACACATCATGAAGCATTTAGGGTTTATGTTCTATTTCTTGGTTGCATCTACGGTGTATTACTACACAAGGAAATTTTTAAACGAGGACATTGGCCTATTTGGATAGATCATTGGTATAACTGTACGTGGTCTTATTATTCTATTGATGATGTACTTAGCCTTTAGCAAAGTTCAAAAAATGTTCAATCATATTAATTAATAGGTTAGAAAAAGAGCCAAGAAGGCCCTTGTTTTTTGTTCTTTTGGATCAACAAACAGTATTAACGAAAAAGTTAAAACGATTATAAGATTACGGATATGAATAAAAAGAAGTTAAAGTTTGTCATCGATGCTTTAAGATTGGACCGTTTTTACATTTTCAATGTCAGACTCATCATATTCACGATAGCCATTTTTCAAACGAGTAGGATGAAGCAACCGTTTCTGTTCGTAATAACGTAAGGAACGAATGCTGACACCTGTTTTTTTCGATAGTTCACTAATTTTCAACCTCAGCCCCTCCTCAAAAACTGTAATTTTATAGTAAAGTATGACATCATGTCAGGGTCAATACATCTGTTTTGCTTTTTATCAATTTGATAACTTGTTGTGTAAAAAGTAACATTCCAATCGAGTAGGAGGAGGCGGTTAGCCTCCGACCTCTCACACCACCGTACGTACGGGTCCGTATACGGCGAGTGTGTTTAGAATGTATTGAGGAATTTAATTTAAAAAAATACCATTTACTGAGTTTTTTTTATCAACGGTTTTTTTTGGTATAATTTTAATTGACTAGATAAGAAAGGAGTGTTATACAAGTGATGGAAACATTTGATTTTTTAAGACCTGTCTATTATTTAATAACATTATTTTTGGTGTGTAATTATTTGTATTTGACTTTATTAAGAGAAAAAGTTAAATCAAGTATTTACGTTTTTATAAATTCAATATTCTTTACTGTTATCGGATTGGTTTTGTTATTTCAGTCAGGTGTAATTGTATTTGGCAAGAGAAAAATGCATAAAACGGCAAGCCTTTTTGCAGCCACTTAATAACACTTATTCCTTACATATTGTTCAAAAGGAATGACTCTTTCATTCGGTTACTATCTCCTCCGAAAATCACTAAATGAGAG
>NZ_SNUY01000028.1:44707-46098 GCF_004376175.1 Halalkalibacterium halodurans
TGTATTTGGCAAGAGAAAAATGCATAAAACGGCAAGCCTTTTTGCAGCCACTTAATAACACTTATTCCTTACATATTGTTCAAAAGGAATGACTCTTTCATTCGGTTACTATCTCCTCCGAAAATCACTAAATGAGAGTGGTGAATCAGGCGATCTACCACGGCTTCCGTTAAAATAGGGTCGCCAAATACATGATTCCATTGCCCAAACTGCAGATTTGTAGTGATGATAATACTCCGCTTTTCATAACACAAGGAGATGACCTGGAAGAGTAGCTCGGCCCCATGTTTGTGAAGCGGTATATATCCCAGCTCATCCAGAATTAAAAGATCAAGCTTCTCGATTTTCTTAAACAGCTTATTGAGATTTCCTTTGTCATTCGCCTCTAATAACTCATTGGCTAGAGAAGCAATGGTATAAAACTTCACTCGTTTCCCATATTTTTGTATCGCATTCATGCCAATGAGGGTGGAAAGGTAGGTTTTTCCTGCACCAACGCCGCCATAAAACACCATGTTTTCTTTTGATTCAATAAATTCACCGTCCAGGAGAGATTGTTGACTTAACCCCTGCCCCAGCTGAATATCCTTCCAGTCAAAAGGTTTGCCGGATACGTTCGGCAGGGTTGCCGCCTTGAACAAAAGATTAATTTTTCGTTCTTCACGCTGTTCTATTTCTTTTTCAAAGAGCTTCAGTAAATATTCTTCTGTGTTCGCCGCTTCTACCTCTCGGTAGTTCTCTCGAATCCAGCTTAGCTTTAAGCGCTTGGCATATTCTTGGATCTGTTCCTGCATTAGGCCTTCCTCCTTTCCTGCTGGAAGAAGACATCGTATTGATTCATACCTCGTTCAGCTATTGGCATTACTGGAACTGTACTTTTTAGCCTTACTGTCTCTCTGGAGCCTCTGCCATGAATGAGCTGATGAAAGACTTGCTTTATTGTTTCTGTGGATGGATGACATCGCTCGGATGCAATTTCCAGGGCCTCTGTAGCTGTCTCCAGACTATGGTCTTTAAGAAGGTCTGAGAGTAACTGAAGCGCCTTTTTCTTTTCTTCCAGAGTACATTCCTCCAGATAAGTTTGCCATTTAAAGGGCAGTTGATCATAGAAAGTTGTATATTTTAGCGCCGTCGGCCTTTTAGCCATTAGGTACAGATAAGGCTGCCATTTCATCGACTTTGATTCTTCTCCATACAGTCGTTCATGGCTCACAATCACTTCATAGTTGTCCGAAAGGATATCTATCCTGTTATAAGTGATGCCAGCCAATACCTTTTGATTGGCAAAGCGCGGGGAAGTAGAATACCTTTTCGTATCTACTAAGATATAGCCGTACTTGTCTGCTTTGAGAGTTTCATAGCGTACACAAGAGTATTCTTCCGGCGGTAAA
>NZ_SNUY01000029.1 GCF_004376175.1 Halalkalibacterium halodurans
AGAGAGTATCGACCTCTCAAGCAAATCATTGAACGACTAAATCGCACGTTTAAAGGGAATTATCGTTCGACGCACGGCTTTGGTTCTGAACAGGGATCTGTTTCTTTTGTGACATTGTTTGTGGCTTACTTTAACTTCTTGCGCCCACATTCTTCACTTGAAGGTAAAGTGCCAGTCACAATTCCAGAATTAGAAAAGCTACCAACCATGCCAGCGAGATGGACAGCCCTTATTGGATTAGCTCAAGACTGGATTCAACAACAACAGTCAGCCTAACTTTTGTTTAGCTGAGCCCTATTCAGCTATCGGCGAAGCGAACTCTTGACAAACCGAACTTGCCAATGGTTTAAAATGGAAAAAGTCAAGGGTTATTTGGCATGCCTACTTTTGTTCCCTTCGCCCTTGATTGACCTCTGAATAAACCATTGGCGTGTTTGTCAAGAGCGATAGCGCGGCCTTTCCACCTAATAAATGGTAGTAGTGTTAGAACCAAATAAGGTTTTCATAGAAGTTTTGACACTACCTCTACTAAAACTCTGCTAATTCACGGATTGCCTTCTCTACTTTATCTGGATTGATCATAAAATGTTTTTCCATCGTCGGTGCATATGGCATCGCTGGTACATCTGGACCTGCTAACCGTTGAATCGGGGCATCTAGATCGAATAAACAATGTTCGGCAATGATCGCTGCTACCTCACTCATGATGCTGCCTTCTTTATTATCCTCTGTCACTAAAAGGATTTTTCCTGTTTTTGAAGCGGCTTCGATAATCGCATCTTTGTCTAACGGATAGACTGTGCGTAAATCTAAAATATGGGTCGAGATCCCATCTTTTTCAAGACGCTCAGCTGCTTGCAACGCGAAGTGGACCGCCAGACCATATGTAATGACAGTAACGTCGTCCCCTTCCCGTTTGACATCTGCCTTGCCGATTGGTAGGGTATAATCGTTTTCAGGTACTTCACCCTTAATGAGCCGATAAGCCCGTTTATGTTCGAAAAAGAGAACTGGGTCATCAGAACGAATGGCCGCCTTTAACAGCCCTTTTACATCGTATGGTGTAGAAGGCATGACTATTTTCAATCCTGGAGTATTTGCAAACATTGCTTCCACCGATTGAGAGTGGTATAACGCCCCGTGAATCCCTCCGCCGTAAGGTGCGCGAATCGTAATTGGGCATTGCCAATCATTGTTGGAACGGTATCGGATTTTAGCAGCCTCAGACACAATTTGATTCACAGCTGGCATAATAAAATCAGCAAACTGAATTTCCGCCACTGGGCGCATCCCATACATTGCCGCGCCAATCCCAACACCTGCAATTGCTGATTCAGCAAGCGGGGTGTCTAATACGCGCGCTTCGCCAAATTGTTCATAGAGTCCGTTCGTTGCCCGGAATACACCACCGCGTGCCCCTACATCTTCCCCGAGAACAAATACATTTTCATCCCGCTCCATCTCTTCTTTTAATGCGAGCGTCACTGCTTCTATATAAGACATTACAGCCATTGTTCGCCCCCCTTTTCTATTCCGCGTATACGTGGCCCAACGCTTGCTCTGGATCAGCGTACGGTGCACGTTCTGCATACTCTGTTGCTTCGTTCACCATGTCACTAACTCTCTTATCCATCGCTTCTTTTCCTTCTTCCGTAAGCGCTCCCGTTTCGAGTAAGTATTCAGCAAACGTAATCAGGGCATCGTATTTTTTCGCTTCCTCCACTTCCTCACGAGAGCGGTAGGCGCGATCATCGTCATCGCTAGAATGCGGAGTTAATCTGTACGAAACCGTCTCGATCAACGACGGGCCTTCGCCACGACGTGCACGATCTGCAGCCTGCTTCACCGCTTCATATACAGCAAGAGGATCGTTTCCATCAACCGTTACCCCTGGCATTCCATAGCCGATAGCCCGATCTGATACTTTTTCGCATGCAAGCTGTTTTTCAATCGGAACTGAGATCGCATATTTATTGTTTTCACACATAAAAATAACCGGAAGCTTATGAACGCCAGCAAAGTTGGCACCTTCATGAAAGTCTCCTTGGTTGGAGGAACCTTCCCCAAACGTCGTAAAGGTAATAAAGTCTTCCCCTTTCATTTTTCCCGCTAGGGCGATCCCTACAGCGTGAGGAACTTGCGTGGTGACAGGAGATGATCCGGTTACAATGCGAAGTTTTTTCGATCCGAAATGTCCTGGCATTTGCCGGCCTCCTGAGTTCGGATCTTCCGCTTTTGCAAAACCGGAGAGCATTAAATCCTTTGCTGTCATCCCAAACGTTAAGACGACACCCATGTCACGATAGTATGGAAGAATGTAATCTTTCGTCCGATCAAGGGCAAAAGCTGCACCTACTTGGGCTGCTTCTTGTCCTTGACACGAAATCACAAATGGAATTTTCCCAGCTCGATTTAAAAGCCACATCCGCTCATCGATTTTTCGTGCGAGGAGCATCGTCTCATACATATGTACGACTGTTTCATCAGACAACCCTAGCTGCTTATGGCGTGGTTCTGTCATAGAACTACCTCCTTCAGTCTTTAAAAATGAATCGCCTTTCCGTCAACGGCTAATGCCGCTTCACCAACAACCTCGGATAACGTTGGGTGGGGATGAATCGTTTGGGCCACTTCCCAATGGGCTGCATCGAGAACCTTTGCTAGTGCAGCTTCAGAAATCATATCGGTCACATGGGGCCCAATCATATGAACACCGAGTAGATCATCTGTTTTCTTATCAGATAGGATCTTTACAAATCCATCAGATTCGCCATAGACAAGTGCTTTGCCGATCGCTTGAAACGGAAACGTTCCGACTTTTACTTCGTAGCCTTTCTCTTTTGCCTCCGCTTCTGATAGTCCGATGCTTGCCATTTCTGGATGGCTATATACACACCGGGCAACCGTTAAGTAATTAAGTGGTTCAGGCTTGTGATCCGTCATATGCTCAACTGCAAGGATTCCTTCGTGAGACGCCACATGGGCAAGCTGCATCCCGCCGATCACATCACCGATCGCATAAATATGCGATTCTTTCGTTTGATACCACTCGTTTACTGCAATGGCGCCATCAATGACTTCAATATCTGCATTTTCAAGTCCGATGTCATTCACGTTCGGTGTTCGTCCAACGGAAACGAGCATTTTTTCAGCGGTGAAACGCTCGCTCACACCGACAACCTCCGCCTCAATTGCGACCGAGTTATCTCCTTTTTCCAACGTTTCCGCTAACACTTTTGCGTTTGTTTTGAATGTAACGCCTCTCTTTTTTAAAAGACGCTCAGCTTCCTTTGCAATATCCGCATCTTCGGTCGGTAAAATTCGTGGACCGTATTCAATGACTGTCACGTCAACGCCAAAGTCATTGAGCATCGAAGCCCACTCGATTCCGATCACGCCGCCACCAACAATGAGCATCGACTTCGGCAACTGCTCCATTTTCAGCGCCTCGTCAGACGTTAAGACAGCCTCACCGTCAATTTCCATCCCTGGTAAGACGCGAGGTGAGGAACCTGTTGCAATAATGACGTTTCGCGGAATGAGCATCATATTGTCTTCTCCGTTGTTCATTTCAACCGAGATCGTACCAGGCGTAGGGGAGAAAATCGATGGACCTAAAATGCGTCCATGGCCTTCATAGACATCGATTTTTCCTTTTTTCATCAGCATTTCGATCCCGCGATGGAGCTGCGTGACAATTTGTTCTTTTCGATTTTGTACACTCGTAAAGTCTAACGTGGCTCCGTCAATCTTCACGCCAAACTGATCGGCTTTCTGAACCGTCGAAAATACTTCTGCCGACCGAAGCAACGCTTTACTCGGTATGCATCCCTTATGTAAGCACGTGCCACCTAATTTTCCTTTTTCGACTAATGCCACTTTTAGACCGAGTTGTGTGGCGCGGATGGCGGCTACGTAGCCACCAGTCCCTCCACCTAAAATGACGAGATCGTACTCTTCCGCCATGTAAAATCCTCTCCTTTTAAATACGTGCTAGTCTAACTGCCAGAAGAAGTTAGCGACGAGACAAAATATGTTGACCGTTTTGCAAGAATTGTCGACGGGAACGTCTCATCCGTTCAATTCGCTCTTCTGCCATTCGATCTGCTGCTTTGTATGTCGGAATACCATCGCGTTTCGCAATCTCAAATACTTTCGCCAAATTATCATAAATGCCTTCTACTTTTTTCAACGCACGCTCACGGTTATAGCCGCTTAATTCGTCCGCTACATTAATAACGCCACCCGCATTAATAACATAGTCTGGTGCATAGACGATCCCCATTTCGTGGATCATATCACCGTGGGCTTGTTCTTTCAACTGATTATTCGCCGCACCTGCAATCACCTTTGCTTTTAATTGCGGGATCGTATCGTCATTAATAATCGCTCCGAGGGCACACGGGGCAAAAATGTCGCAATCAACACCATAAATGTCGCCAACGTCGACAGCTTTTGCGCCAAAATCGCGAATCGCCCGTTCAACCGATTCTTTATGAATATCGGTCACTATCAAGTCTGCCCCAGCTTCATGCAGATGTTTACATAAATTGTACGAAACATTTCCTACTCCTTGAACAGCAACTGTCTTTCCTGCCAAATCATCTGTTCCGAACGCCTCTCTCGCTGCTGCTTTCATACCGACGAACACGCCGAATGCCGTAACAGGCGAAGGGTTTCCAGAAGAGCCGAAAGCCGGAGAGATTCCCGTCACATAGTCCGTTTCTTGATGAATGATGTCCATATCATCCACCGTAGTCCCTACATCTTCTGCTGTAATGTAGCGCCCATTTAACCCTTGAATGTAACGGCCGAACGCGCGAAACATTTCTTCGTTTTTGTCTTTACGAGGGTCGCCAATGATAACCGTTTTACCACCACCGAGATTAAGACCTGCTGCGGCATTTTTGTAGGTCATCCCTTTGGCTAAACGCAGGGCATCTTCAAACGCCGCATTTTCATTTTCATACATCCACATTCTCGTCCCACCGAGGGCAGGTCCAAGGGTCGTATCATGTATCGCAATAATCGCCTTTAAGCCTGATGTTTTATCTTGACAAACGACCACTTGTTCATAGTCATACGTTTCCATATAAGAAAATAGTTCCATTAATAGATCCTCCTTAGAAGTCGCACTTCATCCTAGTCACACATCTTAAGTTGCAAGTTTTATGCCAACTTCAATCGGTAGCTATTCGGCTTTCTGTCTAGAAAACCATAATCTGTCGTCAAATCTATAAGCGTGCGTCTTCGTTTTTCCTTAATCACTGTCAAAACTGTGCAAACAATCCGTCGCTCGAGTCTGCAAAATTCATCATACCATGCAAATTATTGCATGTCATTTTTTTCAGTCGATCCCATGTTTCTCAAGTTTGTAGTACAAATTACGAACGGAAATGTCTAGTTGCTTGGCAGCCAGCGTTTTGTTCCCACCAGTCTTCGCGAGCGTTTCGAGAATCACTTGCTTTTCATACTCGTTGACACGCTCCTGTAAAGACCCTTCGCTTTCCTTCGTTTCGGGCGTTTTAAGCATCGATTTTTCTCGCACGCCAAGGCTCGGTAGATGTTCTGCTGTTATGTAAAGAGAATGGTACGGCATGTAGATCATCGCTCGAGCCAATATGTTTTCTAGCTCGCGCACATTTCCAGGCCAATGGTAAGACATGAGCAAGTTCAATGCTTCCACAGTGACCCCTTCCACATTTCGACCATAATCAGCATTTAGTTTAGACAAAAGATAATCAACTAAATCAGGAATGTCATCAAGTCGTTCTTTTAATGCTGGTATGTAAATCGGCATTTTATTTAATCGGTAAAACAAGTCTTCTCTAAACGTTTTATCCTGGATGCTTTTTTCAAGATTTACATTGGTTGCTGCAATCACACGGACATCAATGGGGATCGCTTTCGTTCCCCCGACACGGACGATTTCCTTTTCCTGCAACACCCGAAGAAGTTTCGCCTGCGTGCTGCTCGATAGCTCCCCAATCTCATCTAAAAAGATACTACCGTGGTTCGCTTCTTCAAAAAGACCACGTTTTCCGCCCCGCTTAGCTCCTGAAAACGCTCCTTCCTCATAGCCGAACAGTTCACTCTCTAACAAGGTTTCTGACAGTGCAGCACAATTCACACGAATAAATTTGTTATATTTTCGACTGCTTGCATTATGTATCGCATGGGCGAAGAGCTCTTTTCCTGTCCCAGATTCCCCTCGCAACAAGATCGTCGCAGGAGTGGAGGCGGCCAACTTTGCCTGCTTGACGGCTACTTGAAATTCGGCGGATGAACCGATAATGTCTTCAAATGTATATTTTGCTTCAAGGTTTCGAATCAGCTGTTTTGCTTTTTCTAACTCATCTGTTAGCTTCTTAATTTCCGACATGTCATGAATGACGGCGACGCTTCCTTTTAATGCTCCATCTACAATCACTGGTGCCACATTCACAACAACTTCCCGCTTTTTCGGTCCTACTTTCATTCTCGCTCCTCGTACAGGTCTTCTCGTACGAAGAACTTGCATATGCATGCTTTCCCCTTCCGAAATATCAGTAGTGGCTGGTTGTCCAATGATTTGTTCTGGAGTTAACCCTGTGAGCCTCGTATAAGCTGGATTGATCATAATACCCTTTCCGAGTTCGTCAACGACTGATATGGCATCCTCACTTGACTTAATGATCGCTTCCAACATCGTTTGCACACTTTTTAAATTCGTCACGTACTCTGCTAGTTCGACGACTTCCGTGATGTCTTTGAATACCGCGAGCGCTCCGATGCAGCGATCTTGATCCATGAGCGGTACGCGAGTCGTGACGATTTTCACACCATTATCGAGCACAAGGCGGTGGTTGATTTCTTTCTTCTTCGTTCGAACGACCCGTTCTAGCTGACTCGAAGGCAAAATTTCTCGAATCGGACGACCAATGGCAGCCTCTGCCTTCACCTCGGACATTCGTTCTGCTGCATGGTTAAACAGAAGAATGCTTCCATGCTCATCGATGGCAATCATCCCATCATGGGTGGACTGCAAAATCGTCTCTTGGAGAGAGGCATGCTTCCTCGTTTGTTCAACAAGCAGTTGCTTTTCCTCCATCAAGGAGAACATAAAATAAGCGATATGACTTGGGATGACTGCGATCCGTGGGCCAGCTTTCGTTCGGACCGTTTCTGCCATTTGCGGCAAACCGGTCGCCTCAATAATGACATCAATTTGTTCGAACGGAAGCTTTGTCCAATCGTCATACGTTCTTATACCAAGCATTAGAGCTTTATTTATGCCTGGTGCTTTTTGATTTACGTCAACGATCCCTTGCACCTGAAATCGCTTCGCTGCTACAAGCATCTCAAGTAAAGCCGATCCTCCCTTTCCTGCTCCAAGAATGGCTACACGCTTCACGTTCTAACCTCCCCTTGATCAAAAAGTCCCCAAGATAACTATTACGTAAATGTCACAAAGTTGCAACTGAGAACTTCGACAAGCCCGACTTTTTTCGTTAAAATAAGGATCGTAAGGGCTCCAATGGGCGCCCGGAATATCTAAATTATTTAACCTACTAAAGGAGTCATTATGTTACGTTTTATTGCTTTAATGTTACTCGTCCTTCCTTGTGTCATCGCCGGTTACGGCATTAAACTAATGAGAGATACGATCATGCAAGAGCTGCTATTTCCTTGGCCATCGTTAGCGATCCAGTTTTTGGCAGGATTCATTTTATTCGTAGCTGGCTTTAGTTTCATTGGTGGCTTTATTTTTCACCGCGACCGAAAAAATGGAAAAGTAGCTCCCCGCTTCCAAAAACGACCAAAACAGGACAATCCTCACTAATCGTCCGGTTTCGGTCGTTTATTCTTGTGTGGATACTCCAATTTGATCGAGCAAACGGAGCAAAGAATGCCTTTCAATAATCGAAGTAAAGGAGGTTCGCTCAGCGAGAAATGTTACCGCCGTAAACAATAGCGCAATGATCCATTGCTGAGTGACACCTGTATGGAATATTACGACTAACGCGATGATGGCTCCTACAGTTGTTGCTCCATTGTCCCCTAACATCGCTTTTTTATGCCCTTCCATCACAAAAACAATGTAAAAAACCGTCACAAAATACAACAACACGTCAAACGGTAAATAAAACAGCACCGGTAAAAAGGCTACAATAAAAAGAAAGGCAAGCTTCCAAACCCGCAAAGGCCGAGTATCAAATAAATTCATCCCATGAGGAATGAGTAGTAGTAACAAAATATAGCGTACAAACTCTTGAAGCGAGGTGGGCTGAAAGGCGAAGACGACAGCCAATGTAATGATAAAAGTTCCTCCGGCTTTTAAAACACCTGTCGTCGGTTTTTTCGTGACAAACGCTTGTTTAAAATGACCTTTCAACCCTTTAGGATAGGTGGTTCCGAAAATATCGTCTAGGATGCCTAACACCCAAATGGTCGTGACATAAAGGAGTGGCATAAAGGAAAGCAAAGGAGTTTGAACAGGAGAGAAAAATACATAAGCGATAAAAGCAAAAAAGATAAATGCACCTAGACTATAAGGGATCGGATCTCCTTTAAAATTCGTCACCGTCCATTGAAGCTTTTCAAACAGGGTATAGCTCCCGTACGCAACAAAGCCTAAGGTAAAAAGAACAATGATCACGTGTTACTCCCCCTTAACGCCCGTTCGATATCAATCCATTGCTGAAAACGATGAATAAACCCAGAGATCGTTTTTCCTGTGTATCGATGAGCCATCAATGTTGGTATTTCTTTTACGACCGCTCCTCGCAGCAAGAAGTGAAGCAACATCTGCGTTTCAACACCAAAGCCTTGAACGTTTTCTTCAAGTAATGAGGGAAGCCAGCGGCGGTGAAATGCTCGCTGTCCAGAAAGAGGCGCGGTGAGAAAAGCACCAGTTCGCTTGGCAATATATTGTTGTGCCCGTTTTTTCACGAGCCCGAACCCTTTCTTCGATGAATGGGTCGGAAGCATGCCAATGACGAGATCAGCCTCATTCGTTAGGAGAGGTGGAAGGAGGTGAGCCATTTCTGAAGAAGTGCTCCCAAGGTCCGCATCGAGCATCACAATGTGCGTGCCCTCTGCTCGTTTCCAGCCTTCCATGAGAGCTTGACCTTTTCCTTGATTAACAGGAAGTGCTACCGTGATATCTGCCAAACGTTCTGCAATTTTTTTCGTGTCATCTGCGCTCCCATCATCAACGACGATCACTTCACAATCAAGGGACAAATCACGAATCCCTTGTATCGTTTGCGGAAGATCGCTTGCTTCGTTGTAAGCTGGGATCACCACAGAAATCCTACTCACTCTCCACCACCTCCTTCATGCGAAGCAACGAAATATAAAACTTAAAATAATCCTCCCGCGTCGTTGGAACTTCCTCAAGGGCAAGAAGGGGTACATCTTCCTCAAGCTCATACTCTCCTAGGGCGATGAGAATGCCTTTCCGCTCTAACAGCTGCTGCTCTGACAAGAGAGGCTTCGCTTCAACACCCATCTGGCTCAGCATTTCACCTACCGATTGGAGCTCGTGTGATTCTTCACTCATAAATACGGCAAGTGATGACAACTCCTGGCGCAAAAAATCTTCCCATACTCTCTTTTCAGCCACGAGTGTACCGTTCTCTTGTCTCAAAGCTTGAACGTGTTGATACATATCGTCTGCCAGCCATGACTTATCCATGCTGATGCCAAGAATCATTCCAATCATAATGGATAAAAGGGTTGTGACGATTCCTTTAAGTCGCTCTTTTCTCATAAAAAGCCTCCCATTACCCAACTCCATAACAAACTGATGACGAAGGCCACGCGTGGGTGTAATAACAATACACTGCAGGCGCCAACAGGAGCTAACCGCCACATCCATTCACTTCCCATTTCCTGCTGGTGGTGCCGATATAATCGATGAATCCCTTTTAAATCTGTAATCCGCTCACCGGCCTGCATGCGGCAGAGCAAGCTCCCCGCCATTCCACTCCTGCCTTTTTCCAGAAACTCTTTATAGCCGAAACGGCACCCAACTAGATAAAGGTGTTCCGCACCGCTCCAGTACGCCAAATAAACCGCCACATCCTCACTCGTTCCGATGAACGGAAATGTTTCGGCTGTGAGACCTAACGCTTGTAAACGTTTAAGTCCGGGAGCTCCACCATTAATATATTGATGAACTAATCGCTTTGGAATCGCTCGCAGTGTTTGCTCTGTCACTGAATCCATATCACCGATGATCATGTTCGGCTTCAAGCCTTGTCTGATCATGCCATCGGCAGCACCGTCGACTGCAATTTTTATTATATTTCTTTTCGATAATTCCTTTTTAAAAACAGCTAAATCTTGTTCAAAACCGGCATACCTAGCAACAATTAATACTTGCCTGCCTTTGCAAACGTTAAACAGGTCCGGGATCATTGGCTTTTCTGTGAAATAAGCGACCTCGTTTTTTGCATAGTCCCATGTATTTTCAAAAAAAGAGGTAAAACGCTCAGCAAAGTCGGCATCTGCTTTCTGATTAATCTGGGCAATGGTTGCAGCATCGTATTTTTGCAGACGGGCTACTTTTCTATATCCTTTCTCAGAAGCGACAAATAATGAACGTTCCCGCAGCAACACTTTTTTCCCGTTTAATTCGAGCTCATTATTTGGAGTAAGGACTTCCGCCACATCATAAACCGCAATGCCCTCCTGCAAGAGTTGATAAATAAAATCATGCCGGAACGCCCCATTCATCGTGGAGCACAAATTGACGATGGCTTTCACTTGTCTCGCCAATAATCCTTCCACCGCAAGGGAATCGAGATTTTCGTGTGAAATCACAGCAATCGATCGTTCAGGAAGCGTTTCCAATAGCTTTTTTGTCTTTCGATGCTGATAAGCTGTCCCTTCAATTCGCCCCATGTCTTTCCCTACTTTCTTCTGTATGCACCAGTCATAGTATGATTCGAAACGAATCGTTTTAGCAGCTTCACTTTTAGGAAAACATATCCATCACTTTCTTAAGTTATCATGACGAATGCAATCAAATAGGCCAAGAGCTTAAAAAGACTCTTGGCCGGATAATGGGCACGGTTAGACAGGAAAAAATTTTTTTCGATGGAACCGGGTCGGTTAATAGCCGACAAAACCAACAGAGTCAGCTTCCTCTTCTGTGTCCCACGCCTGGTTTTTCTTTTTCTTATTGTCTGCCTGAAGATTGAGATAGATGGACTCTAAATCTACATGTTTTTCATAGTGCCACTGCAAAGCAACTGAAGTGTAGAGTTCATTAAGCTGAGCATATGAAAACCCTTTTGTCCACTCAACCAATGTTTTTACTTCGTCTTCTTTTTCAAATCTATATTTCAGAACGAAACAAACCCAACAAATCTAAAGATAAGATTTATTGGGTTCGTTATGCTGATTTGAAAGCAGGTTTTTTTCTAACATGAAAAAACCTACCTCTTTCCCTTTCAGCTTACTTTGTGCTCAATTCGCAGCTTATCGGCTACCATGGCGATAAACTCTGAGTTTGTTGGCTTGGCTTTAGAGACGCTGACTGTGTAGCCGAACAAATTGGAGATGGAATCAATGTTCCCACGACTCCATGCTACTTCAATCGCGTGACGGATGGCGCGCTCCACGCGGCTTGATGTCGTGTTAAATTTCTTGGCGATGTCAGGGTATAGTACCTTTGTAATCGATCCGAGCAATTCAATGTCATTATACACCATCGTAATCGCTTCACGGAGATACATGTAACCTTTAATGTGAGCTGGGACCCCAATTTCGTGAATGATGTTCGTAATGCTCGCATCTAAATTAAAGACGTTTGCTTCAGGCTTCTTCGGTTGTGCAAATGAAGAGTGGTTAGATGCAGTATTTTGCACAAACGAACGTTTTTGACCGCTAACTTCACGGATGTTATTAATTAAAATCTCCATATCAAAAGGCTTTAATACGTAGTAAGAGGCTCCTAAATCAACCGCTTTTTTCGTGACATCTTCTTGACCAAAGGCTGTTAGCATAATGATGTTCGGCTTCGTTTGCAAGTTCATGTACGGGAGTTTTTCAAGTACAGCCAAACCGTCCAAATGAGGCATAATAATGTCCAAAATTAAAACATCTGGCTGTCTTTCCTCCACAATCGATAAACATTCTTGACCGTTAAAAGCAACGCCTACCACTTCCATATCGTCTTGGGCAGACACATAGTCATTCAGTAAGTTCACAAGTTCGCGATTATCGTCAGCAATACATACTTTCACCTTTTGCACGAGAACAACCCTCCAGTTACTAAGATACTTCCTTGTCATAAACTTTTCGACATTCGACCTAGAATCCCTCTTCAAATTTTAAAAAAATTAAAAAATCCCATAATTTCTTTTATTTCCTTCGTTTTACTCTTGTTTTCGATATGATTCGCCATTTGACTACAAAGAATTTATTCCTTTTGTCGAATTTTCTTTATCCTTATCATAGCACACTTTCTCTTCTTCGTTCATCCTTTTCTTTTTGCAGAAATGGGAAAAAGCCAAAGGAGGTCAACTCGCTTTGGCTTTTGATTGATCGAAGGTAATACCTGCCTCTTCAAGCATCCAACTTATATGACATCCGTAACCGCTAGTGGGATCGTTTACAAACACATGAGTCACTGCACCAACAAGCTTTCCGTCTTGAATAATCGGACTTCCACTCATCCCCTGAACAATTCCACCTGTTGTGTTTAGCAATTTTGGATCTGTCACTTTGATGACAAGTCCTTTTGTTGCCGGTTGCTTTTGTGGAACCGAGCTGACAATCTCAATATCAAATTCTTCAACTTTTTCTCCTTCAACAACGGTTAAAATTTTGGCGGGGCCTTCCTTCACATGGTTTGATAATGTCACCGGAAGTGCTTCATCTGACACATGATTTTTTAAATCCTTTTCGGTTAGCGTTCCAAAAATTCCGAATGAACTATTTTTCTCAATTGTCCCTAATGTGTTACGTTGGTTTGAAAAACTCGCTAACTTTTCACCTGGGTCTCCATTGCTCCCTTTGTCAATAGACGTAACAGATGAGCGAATAATTTGACCGTCGTGAACAACGATCGGCTTTTTTGTATCCACATCAGATATCACATGCCCGAGAGCACCATATTTTTTCGATACTGGGTCATAGAACGTTAGTGTGCCAACACCTGCAGCTGAATCTCGAATGTACAATCCCATGCGAAAGGTGGATTCTCCTTTATTTTTCAAAGGTGACAACTCACGTACAAGGGTTTGATCCCCTCGACGAATTTCCACTTTTAATGGCTTCTTGCCTTCTCCCGCTGCTTGGACCACATCTCCCACTTCATCCATGTGCTGAATTTCTTTATCATTCAGTTTGGTAATTCTGTCACCTACACGGATACCTGCCAGTTCCCCAGGTGATTTCTCACCGTTTTCTGAATGGATGAGATGATGACCAACAACAAGGACACCATCTGTATTCACTTTTACACCGATCGACTGTCCGCCAGGAACGACTTTCATTTTCGGAAGCGTATCAATGCTCAGCTTTTTGATTGGAATGCCTGCTACTTCTATTGTGGCTTCATCTGTACCTTCTTCTACTCCTGTAACGGTTTGCTTCGTGTAACCATCATCTGTTGGCATAGCTTCAAATGCCACTTTCGATTCTTTCGTAGACACTGTTATTGCTTGACTTAACATGCTGGAGGTTTCCAGCCATTCGAGTTGTTCTCCCTCAAAGATCGTTAATGATGTTGGTGACATCAGTAAGTCTTTCACGGACGGAGAAAAACCGATCATCATCATCGTGACAAGGAGACAGCCTCCTACCACCATTCGAATCGTTTCGCCTCTCACTTCCTTCACTCTCCTAGCTCCTAGCCCACACACCCGATTGGTTTGGCTCTATATCTAATGTTGCCTTTCGAGCTCACGTTTATAACTGTTTCGGGATGAAAAAAGCTAACCTTTATTGGTTAGCTTTTCAATGGTTACATTTGATGCTTGTCGCTAGGTCCAGAAGCTCCTTTGCGTGCTCCTTTGTCAGCTCTGTCATTTCAACGCCAGCGATCATTCGCGCGATCTCTTCCACCTTTTCTTCATCCTTAAGTGCTCGCACTTCGGTCGTCACCCTACCCCCTACTTCCTTTTTTGAAATGTAGAGGTGCGTATCTGCCATGGCAGCCACTTGCGGTAAATGAGAAATGCATAAAACTTGCGAGCCGACGGAAATGTGGCGAATTTTTTCCGCTATTGCTTGCGCCACACGTCCGCTTACTCCTGTATCCACTTCATCGAAAATAACGGACGTGACGCCTTGATGATTGGAGAAGATTGTCTTTAATGCGAGCATAATCCGTGAAATCTCGCCACCTGAAGCGACTTTGGCTAACGGCTTGACTGGTTCCCCTGGATTGGTGGATAAATAAAATTCTACATCATCTACGCCATTTTCACGAAAGGGCTTCTTCCCTTCTGCTGTTTCATGAAATTTTACTTCGAAGGACGTTTTCTCCATGTAAAGAGCGCGCAACTGCTCATGAATTGACTCGGTTAGCTCCATTGCTATCTGCTTACGAATGTTTGTTAAGGCAGCACTTTCCACTTCTAAATCGAGTCGCATCGTTTCCAATGACTGCTCTAATTGTTTGATGCGGTCATCTTTATGTAAAATCGAATCAAGCTGTTCCTCAATGGTTGATGCGTATTCCACGATTGCGTCGACTGAATCACCATATTTACGTTTCAGCTTCTGCAGTTCATGAAGTCTGCTTTCAATCATTTCAAGTCGTGTAGGATCAAACTCAAGCTTGTCCAAATAGTCACGGAGTGTGAACATCGCCTCTTCAAGTAAATAATACTGCTCCTGTACGTGTTGTTGAAGCTTACCTAATTCTGGGTCGTAGCTCGAAGCGTCTTCAATATGAGTGAGGGCATTGTTGATCCATTCAAGTCCTCGCCCTTCTCCATATAAATTATTGTATGCATCATGTACAGACTTAAACAGCTTTTCTGCATTTGCCAGCTTTAATCGTTCAGCTTCAAGTCGTTTATCTTCACCTGGTTCAAGGTTTGCGGCTTCAATTTCTTTTAACTGGTATTGAAATAAATCTGTTTTTTGCGCCATCTCTTTTTCATTTTCCGTCAATTGAGCGAGTTGTCTTTCCAGCGCTAAGTATTGCTTATACAATTCCTTATACTCATCCAACACAGTCTCTAATGGATGGCCCGCAAAATGATCGAGTAGTGAGAGATGCTGCTCTTTATGAAGCAATGTTTGATGCTCATGTTGTCCATGGATATCCACAAGGCTTTGACCAATTTCTCTCAAGATTCCGAGCGTGACCAACTTTCCATTAATCCGGCAAATGCTCTTTCCTTGATTTGTCACATCTCTTCTTAAAACGATCATCCCATCATCCGCTTGTATTCCGAGGGCCTCCGCTTTCGCAAAAGCAGGATGCTTCGGCTCCAATATAAAAAGGCCTTCAATCTCTGCTCGTTTTTCGCCATAGCGGACATACTCCGCTGATCCTCGGCCTCCTAGCAGCAGACCAATCGCATCAATGATAATTGATTTTCCAGCACCCGTTTCCCCTGTCAATACGGTTAAACCTTTATCAAAAGAGACTGTTAATTGTTCAATGATCGCAAATTGTTTGATGGATAACTCAACGAGCATCGCTCATTCACACCTTTACTATAGGTTAACCTATAACATGTTTAAAAATCGCTCGGTCACTACAGGTCCATCTTGCTTGTCTTTACATATGATCAGGATCGTATCATCACCACAAATGGTTCCCATAATTTCAGTCCAATCAAGGTTATCAATGAGCGCACCAATGGCATGGGCATTCCCTGGCAATGTTTTCATCACAATTAAATTATCCGTTCGGTCGATGCTAACAAAAGAGTCCACAAGACCACGTTTGAGCTTTTGTAACGGATTAAAACGTTGGTCAGCTGGTAAACTATATTTATATCGCCCATCCATCATTGGTACTTTGACAAGATGCAGCTCTTTTATGTCACGAGAAACTGTTGCTTGGGTGACATTGTAACCAGCCGCCTTTAACTGTTCTACAAGCTCATCTTGCGTTTCAACATCGTTATTTGCAATGATCTCTCTAATTTTAATATGTCGCTGTCCTTTATTCATGATTACCACCTGTTTTCTAGAGTCAATACCTTTATTATCTACATAATTTGTTAGGAAAACAACCGATGATGACTGACTGTAGGCGCACTCGGAAAGTCGCCTCGTGTTTGACGCTTTGCGCTAGACATCTCTGTTTCTATATTTATAGAAAAACTTGGCATAGTGGCCAAGCTTCCTTGTTGCTTTTTTCTCGATCGTTTTACCCTTTTTTCAACTCTAAATGGGCCCGTTCAACAGTGTCTCGAATCATTTCTTGGGAAATAAAGGATTCTTTATCCTTTCGCCACATCAGGTGAAGAAGAAACTCAATATTTCCTTCTCCTCCCGTTATAGGTGAAAAGTCAAGTCCTCCTACGGCATAACCTTCTTTTAAAGCAAATTCAACGATTGTGCTTAACACTTTTTGATGAACGCTTTTATCACGGACGATCCCCTTTTTCCCCACTTCCTCTCGACCTGCTTCAAATTGTGGCTTCACTAAAGCTACGACGTCGCTATTCTCAAGAAGCATCGTTTTTAAAACAGGTAAAATGAGTTTAAGCGAAATAAAGGATACATCAATGGTCGCCATATTTGGCAGTCCACGTTCTAATACCTCTGGCTTCAAATAACGAAAATTCGTCCGTTCCATTACAACGACTCGCTCGTCTTGGCGAAGCTTCCATGCTAATTGATTGTAGCCTACATCGACCGCATACACGAAGGTCGCCCCATTTTGCAAGGCGCAATCTGTAAACCCTCCTGTAGAAGCACCGATATCTAAGACAGCTCTGTCGGTTAAATGGAGGTCAAATGCACGGATGGCTTTTTCTAGTTTTAAACCGCCTCTGCTGACATAAGGAAGCACCTCTCCCTTGACGGAAAGAGGTGTATCACGATCCACCTTTAACCCAGGTTTATCGACTCGTTCATGTCCTGAGAAAACGAGACCAGCCATAATCGACCGTTTGGCTTTTTCCCTCGTTTCCATCAGGCCACGCTCCACGAGCAATACATCTACACGTTCTTTTTTACTCATCTTAGCCTTACGCCCTTTTTTGCTTTCTCGGAAGCAATTTGCTTAATTGGTTCGCCACTTGGCTTGAGGTGAGGCCAATTTCTTCAAGCAATTCGCTTACGCTTCCGTGTTCAATAAATCGATCAGGTATTCCCATCCGCTGGGTGACGACATTGTGATACCCATGGTCATGGAAAAATTCCAGTACCGCACTACCAAAACTTCCTTGCACCGCTGTCTCCTCAAGCGTTAATACTGGTCGCCCGCTTTTCGCAATCTCGTGAAGCATCGCCTCATCAAGAGGTTTAACCGACCTAGCATTGATTAACCGGATGGAATAACCTTGTTGTGAAAGCTCTTTACTCGCTTGCTCTGCAACTGGGATCATCGTTCCGAAGGTAAGAATACAGGCATCCGTTCCTTCTTGTAGCACTTCCCACGATCCAATTGGGATTTCCTTTAACACCTCGTCCATTTTGATTCCATACCCGTTCCCTCTCGGATAACGGACAGCTATTGGTCCACCCTCATATTGAATGGCTGTATAAACCATGTGCTGCAATTCATTTTCGTCCTTTGGCATAAGGATCTTCATGTTTGGTAAATGGCGTAAATAGGCGATATCGAAAACCCCTTGATGTGTTTCGCCATCTGCCCCAACAAGTCCTGCTCGGTCAATTGCAAAAAACACGTTTAAGTTTTGCCTGCAAATGTCGTGCACGACTTGGTCATATCCCCTTTGCAAAAAGGTTGAATACACAGCGAATACGGGCTTTAACCCTTGTGTTGCAAGTCCCCCGGCCATTGTGGTCGCATGCTGCTCTGCAATCCCTACATCAAACATACGATCTGGAAATTCCTTTGCGAATTGGTCAAGCTTCGTCCCACCAGGCATGGCTGCAGTGAGGGCCACAATTCGAGGGTCGTTGCGAGCAATTTTCTTTAATGTTTCTGCAAACACACCGCTATAACTTGGCGGAGCCGGTTTTTTTACAAGCTCACCTGATTCAATTTTGTAATGACCGACCCCATGCCATGTACCCTTCTCATCATTTTCTGCGGGGGCGTAGCCTTTTCCTTTTTTCGTCAGAACGTGAATGAGGACAGGACCTTTTGTTTTCTTCGCGTATTTCAAGTTTTCCATCAAATCGTCAAGGTCATGGCCGTCGACTGGTCCTAAATACGTAAAGCCCATTTCTTCAAAGAAAATGCCAGATACGAGCAAGTACTTTAAGCTGTCTTTCACACGCTCAGCCGCTTGAGCCAACTTACCACCGAAAGCTGGAATCTTTTTGATCAGCATTTCCAGATCTTCTTTTGCCTTTTGATATTTACCTGCTGTCCGCAAGCGCCCAAGAACATTGTGAAGAGCACCGACATTTGGAGCGATCGACATTTCATTATCGTTTAATACGACAATTAAATCCTTCTGCTCATGTCCGATATGGTTTAACGCTTCGAGGGCCATGCCACCTGTCAACGCTCCATCACCAATGATGGCGATAACGTTTTCATCTGTCCCCTTTAAATCACGGGCTGTAGCCATTCCCATCGCTGCAGATAGAGAAGTGGAACTGTGTCCCGTTTCCCAAACATCATGCTCACTCTCGTCGCGTTTCGGAAATCCACAAAGCCCTTTATATTGTCTAAGTTGATCGAATTGTCCTGCTCGTCCAGTCAAAATTTTATGTACGTAAGCTTGATGACCTACGTCCCAAATCAACTTGTCTTTCGGACTGTCAAACAGTGAATGTAATGCCAACGTCAATTCGACAACCCCAAGGTTTGGCCCGAGATGGCCGCCCGTAATGGATAGCTTTTCAATTAAAAATTGACGAATCTCTTCCGCTAATTGCTCCAATTCTTGCTTTGTCATTGATTTGATCAAGGAAGGATCGTGCAGCTTCTCTAAGTCCATGAAGTGACCTCACTTTCGAGAATTTTTCTCTTTCTTCTTTTTTCCATTTGGTAGAAAGTTTATGTTCATTTTTTCTTCAAGAAAATAAAACACTTTTCCTACTTGGTAAATAATTGCGGTGGAATGCTCAATCGCCAATGTCTTCCCAATCGCTTTACCGCCCACCGTTAGCGCGGCTACCACACTCGTAAATAAAACCGACAACGCAAATTGCTGGCCTGAGTTTTCACCATACCCGAGCTGTAAAGCCAACTGAATGACAACATAGGTGGCTGCTGTTCCACTCACAATACCTGATATATCTCCAATTACATCGTTGCAAAAATTCGCAAACCGATCCGCATTGCGAGTAATGGCGACAGCTTGTTTTGCCCCTTTTAACCGCTCTGAAGCCATCGCATGAAATGGCTTTTCATCTGCTGCAGTTGCTGCCACCCCAATTGTATCAAAAAGAATCCCAACAAGCACAATAAGCAAAACGATTCCCATGCCAACTGCCCAGGAAACACCGCTTAACATGAATGTGGAGACAATTGAAAAAATCGCCGCTAACACAAGCGTGATAACGGCAATAGCTAAAGTCCAATTTATTGATTTTCCTAGAGATTTCATAGCGCCTCGCATACACCTTTTTAAATAGAATACACTAAATTCGTTCCGACTGCGTATGTATGAGAGTGGTCATTTAAAGAGTAAACTCTGTGGCTTAGGTCCAGTAGGATTTCCCAATTCAACACCAGTGCGTCGCCGCGCTGGCGGTTTCCCTTTATGTTGAACTTGGCGCTGTCACCAAACGCCAGACTGGATTACCACTTAGTCCACACTGTAATCCTCTTTAAATGTCCCCATGGAACAGTCTAGGAGTTTTCCTCGGCAATCCCTTGCCATTCTCTTATCCTCTTTTGCAGAGCAGATTTCATATGGTACTAGAGAGGCAATGGCTGTTGGCCGACAGCGGATTGCTTCAAAACCCATAATCCCCTCTACTCCACTCAAGGCAGGCTACGCTGCTGACAAGCTCCCTAGCTTGCCTTCGCAGGTTCATACCCTTTGCTCTTGCCCTATGTCCATACATAAGCAGCAGAGAAAAAGGCCTCCACAGTAGGAGGGTCATCGCCCACATGCCTTTGTGGATCGCCCTACTACCTTTTCTCCCAGCAATGACCCAAGGCTGGGCGCCTCAAGCCATCACAAGGAGCTTCATCGATGTGCCCTTTGGCGGATTTTTAGCCCCGCCTTCAAGAATGGAGGATTGACTAGAATACTGCACCACTCTTATTCTAAAAGACATTATACCATGAAATCAATCGAAGCTCAATTACATTAATTCCCTTCTTTGATCAGCAACTAATGGTTACGATTCACGACATAATCCGTTAATTCCTCTAATAAGCGATGGTTCATTTGAACACTATATAAATATTCCTTTGCCAGCAAAGTATGCAAGTGAAGCTTCTCTTTTGCCCCTTCGAGGGTTAATAGGCTTGGATAGGTGCTTTTTTGATTTCCATCATCGCTTCCAACTGGTTTACCAATGGCAGCTTGATCCCCTTCAACATCTAAAATATCATCTTTTATTTGAAAGAGTAAGCCTAATTCTCTTGAAAATCTACGTATGTTCTCAATATCTTGTTCAGATGCATCCGCAAGCCTTGCCCCTGCAACAATGGCGAACGAGAGAAGCGCCCCTGTTTTATGATGGTGGATATATTCAAGTCCCTCGACCGTTAGTTTTTGATTTTCTCCTTCGATATCAGCTACTTGTCCGCCTACCATTCCTTCTGGTCCAGCAGCCCTTGCAAGCTCTTCTATCAAGCAGAGTGTTTTGGCCGGGTCAACACCTTTCATTTTGGCCACAATCTCAAAGCTGTACGTTAATAATGCATCCCCTGCAAGAATGGCATGAGCTTCTCCGAACACTTTATGGTTCGTCGGTTTTCCCCGGCGAATATCATCATCATCCATCGATGGGAGGTCATCATGAATGAGCGAGTACGTATGAATCATCTCAATCGCACAGGCAAGGTCAATCCCCTGTGAAATATCCTTTTGAAAACTTTTCATCGTTGCCAATAGCAGCGCTGGTCGAATTCGTTTTCCTCCTGCCTTCAAGGAGTAAAGCATAGAATTTTTCAGCATGTCAGGAGAATTTAGTCGTTCAATATGTGCAGGCATCCGCTCTTCGATGATGTCTTTAATTTCATCTAAAAATTGTAACAGTTGTACACTCACTCTTGTTCCTCCTGCAATACTGTTTCCTCAAAATTCCCATCTTCTTTCAATATCTGATCCATCTGCTTCTCTACAGTTGCCAGCTTTTCATGACAAACCTTCGAGAGGTTCATCCCTTTTTGGAACATCGAAATGGCTTCCTCTAGCGGCACGTCCCCTTGTTCAAGCTGTTCTACCACTTCTTCAAGCTGCTCCATCGCCTCTTCAAAACTGAGTGGCGGTTGTTCATTTTTGATCATATCCTTCTCCCCCGCTTTCGCTCTCTATTTCTTTCACATCACAGATGAGCTGCCCATCAGTAACCCGAAGGTGCAAGCGGTCATTCATCCTTACTTGCTTCACCGATTTTATCAGCTCTTGAGTTTTCGCTTTATATGGTAACGCGTAACCCCTCTCCATGACTCGCAGTGGACTGAGGAGGTTCAAACTAGAAATGGCTTGTTGGAATTGCTGCTCTTTCCGCTCCATCATTTGTTGGAATTCTTTCTTCAATAAAACTTCTAGCTTTACTCTTGCTTGCTCCGCTTGCCTGAGGCGCCCTTCTGGATGGATTCGTTTTAAGCGGTATTCAAGCTGACTCAGTCGATCCTTAGCATCGCTAACCATTCGCCGTTGATGCTTCGTCAATCGCTCAAGCTGTTGATCAAGCTCTAATTCCTTTTGTTTAACCAATTGTGCTGGATAACGAAAGGCATACGATTTTTGCAGGCGTTGAAGGTGTTCTTTTTGCCTTTTGAGTAGTTCATGCTGGGCACGTTTTAGCCTTTGGGTATATTGGTTGACACGAGAGATGAGCTCTTTCAAGTCTGGAACGGCTAGCTCAGCGGCTCCTGTCGGTGTAGCTGCTCGTACATCGGCGACAAAGTCAGCGATTGTATAATCTGTTTCATGACCGACAGCTGAAATGATCGGAATGACCGACTGATAAATCGCTCGGGCAACAAGCTCTTCATTAAATGCCCATAATTCTTCAATCGAACCCCCACCTCGACCAACAATGAGAAGATCGAATCCACCTACCTCATTGGCTTGCCTAATCGCTTTTGCGATCGAATGAGGTGCTTCCTCCCCTTGCACGAGTACAGGGAGAAGCGTCAATTGAGCGATAGGAAAACGCCGTTTAATGGTTGAGGCGATGTCACGAATCGCTGCTCCTGTTGGCGATGTTACGATCGCAATTTGTCTTGCAACAGGAGGCAATGGCTTTTTGTTTTCTTCCTTAAACAGTCCTTCTTGTTCAAGTCGTTCTTTTAGTTGTTCATAGGCAAGATATAAGTTTCCGATCCCATCCGGCTGCATTTCAAGCGCATAAAGTTGATATTGACCAAACGGTTCATACACGTTCACTTCTCCGCGAACAATGACCTTCATTCCATTTTCAGGTTTGAAATTTAAAAAACGATTATTACCTGCAAACATCACAGCAGACATTTTAGCATGCTCATCCTTTAGTGTGAAGTACATATGCCCTCTACTATGATGCTTAAAGTTAGAGATCTCTCCTCGCATCCAAACGTCTTGCAATAACGGGTCATCTTCAATGGTTCGCTTCAAATGTCGTGTCACTTCTGAAACCGTCAAGATTGGCTGCTGACCTGCCATTTCACACACGCCCTATTCTTTCGCTGCTTGAATCGTATTGGCTAATAGCATCGTGATCGTCATTGGTCCGACGCCTCCAGGAACAGGGGTAAGATGGGACGCTACCTCTCGAACACTTTCAAAGTCCACATCTCCGCAAAGCTTTCCATCGACACGGTTAATGCCGACATCGATCACAACAGCGCCTTCTTTGACGTGACTTGCGTCAATAAAACGAGCTCTCCCAACCGCAACAATTAGAATGTCAGCCTGTTTTGTGATCTCAGTTAAATTTTTTGTACGCGAATGACAATATGTAACGGTAGCATGTTCATTTAACATTAATTGTCCGACTGGTTTACCAACGATATTGCTCCGTCCAACGACAACAACGTGCTTTCCGGCAATCTCCACATTTGCTTCTTGCAGCATGACAAGCACACCAAAAGGCGTACAAGGAAGGAACGTGTCTTCACCGATCATCATTCGCCCTACACTGATCGGATGGAACCCGTCCACGTCTTTGGCAGGAGAAATCCGTTCAATAACCGCCTGTTCCGAAATTTGTTCTGGCAATGGCAGTTGCACGAGGATACCATGGATCGTAGGATCGTTGTTCAAACGGTCAATTTCTGTTAACAGCTCCTCTTCCGAAGTGGATGCTGGAAGCTCTTTTAATACAGAATAAATTCCAATTTGCTCACACGCTTTTTGTTTTGAGCGAACATATACTGTGGATGCAGGATCATTACCAACAAGAATCACAGCTAAGCCTGGGGTGATTCCACGTTCTTTTAACTTGGTTACCTCTGATTTTAATTCGTCACGCTTTTTTGCTGCTAATGCTTTTCCATCTAATAATACTGCACTCATCGTCTCCACTCCCTTTAAAAATTATTTGTCTTTTGGTTTATAGGCTTCCATTGTTTTTGATAGAACACCATTTATAAATCGACCAGCATCTTCCCCGCCAAAGGCTTTTGCGAGCTCAATTGCTTCATTAAAAGAGACATTTTTAGGAATATCGTCCACGTAATATAGTTCATATAAAGCCATGCGAAGAATCGCTCGATCTACATTGCCGATCCGGTCCACGGTCCAGCCTTGAAGGTGATCTGCATATAGCCGGTCCAACTCCTCTTGGTGGGTAACGGTTCCGCTAACAAGGTCGCTCATGAACGAACTTGCCTCTTCCCCTTCGTCGAGAACACTTTCAATGGCTTTTTCCATTGATGTGTCGATAACATCCATTTGATAAAGAGCTTGTACAGCTCGAAGTCGTGATAAACGTCGATTCATGCTCATACTCCTTCTAATTGAAAACTTAAAGATAGGTTAAGTTTCCCCATTAATATGTTTGATCATAGCATAACATTTTTCGTAAAAACAGAACAATTGCAGAAAAGAGTCGGAACAACTTTCGTTTTCTGAATATTTTTGACCCTTTGTTTATCTATCAACGTTTAACTGATTGCTGAATCCTGTTTGATGAGTGCAAAAAAGCGACCCAAAATTGAGCCGCTTTTTGAGCCATTATTTAGTTTCTTCTTCTCCATCGACTGCTTCAAAATGCACGCCGACAATATGAACGTTTATGGATTGTAGCTCAATGGCAGTCATAGTTTGCAAAGCTTGTTTGATGTTTTGTTGAATTTTCTTCGCCACTTCTGGAACGGATACTCCGTAAAGAATAATGACGGAAACATCAACGATAATCCCCTCGTCATTCAAATCAACCTTTACACCTTTGCCATGATTTTTATAACCTAATTTCTCTGCCACTCCTGCTGCAAAATTGCCCCTCATGGTGGCGACCCCTTCAACTTCTGAGGCTGCAATCCCAGCGATTACTTCAATGACCTCTGGTGAAATTTCCACCCTGCCTAAATCTGTTTTTTGCTCTTCTAGGTCTAACAGATGGTTCTCGTTCATCCTTTACACCTCCATTGGAATGGACCTTACTATTTGCTCTCCTCCATGATGTTATAAATCTCTAAAAATTTCGTGTTGAAATCTCCAGATACAAACGTTTCATGGTTTAGCAAGCGCAAGTGAAACGGAATGGTCGTCTCAATTCCCTCTACCTCAAACTCTGCAAGTGCTCGCTTCATTTTTGCAATCGCCTCGTCCCTTGTCGCTCCGTGTGTGATCACCTTAGCAATCATGGAATCGTAAAAAGGAGGAATTGTATAGCCTGGGTATGCAGCAGAATCGACCCGAACTCCTAGTCCACCAGGTGCTAAGTAGCTTTTTAATTTACCTGGAGATGGCATAAAATTTTTCTCTGGGCTTTCTGCGTTAATCCGACACTCTATCGACCAACCATTAAATGTAACGTCTTCTTGTTTGTAGGACAACGGCTTCCCTGAAGCTACTTTGATTTGCTCTTTAATCAAGTCAATTCCCGTCACCATTTCTGTCACTGGATGCTCAACTTGGATTCTCGTGTTCATTTCCATAAAGTAGAAATCACCATTATTATGGTCATAAATAAACTCAACGGTTCCTGCCCCCGAATAGTTGACGGCTTTCGCTGCAGCAACAGCGGCTTCCCCCATCTCCTTACGCTTCTTCTCTGTAATTGCAGGAGACGGTGTTTCCTCTAATAGCTTTTGCAATCTTCGCTGAATCGAGCAGTCCCGTTCCCCTAGATGAATTACGTGACCGTGGTTGTCGGCAAGCACTTGAATTTCAACATGACGGAAATCTTCAATGTATTTTTCAAGGTAGACACCAGGATTCCCGAACGCTGTTGCGGCTTCTTGTTGGGTAATGTTAATACCTTTTCGCAATTCCTCTTCATTACGAGCGACGCGAATTCCCTTACCCCCACCGCCTGCTGTAGCTTTAATGATGACTGGATAACCGATTTGTTCCGCTACTGCTAAGCCGTCTTCCACACTCTCGATGATTCCTTCTGAGCCTGGGACGATTGGAACGCCGGCACGTTTCATTGTTTCTCTTGCCACGTCTTTCGTTCCCATTTTGCTAATCGCATCCGCACTAGGACCTACAAAAGTAATGTTGCATTCCCCACATATTTCAGCAAAATCGGCGTTCTCTGCTAAAAATCCATATCCAGGGTGAATCGCATCCACTTCAGTTAAAGTCGCTACACTCATGATATTCGTGAAGTTTAAATAGCTTTTTGCAGATGGCGTCGGTCCAATGCAATAAGCTTCATCCGCCATTCGTACGTGAAGGGCATCGCGATCAGCTTCTGAAAAAACAGCCACGGTTTCAATTCCTAACTCGCGACAAGCGCGAATAATTCGAACGGCAATTTCCCCGCGATTGGCAACTAGCAGTTTCTTTATCATCCAAATCTCTCCCTACTTTTGCGGCTCTACTACAAATAGAGGTTGACCGTATTCCACTAATTCGCCGTTCTCCGCTAAAACTTCGACGATCTTCCCTTTCACTTCCGCTTCAATTTCGTTCATTAATTTCATTGCTTCCACGATACAAACAACAGTATTTTCGCTAACATTATCACCGACCTTTACATATGGATCAGAATCTGGCGATGGTGCAACATAGAAAGTCCCTACCATCGGAGACGTAATTTTATGTAAGTTGTCAGTTGCTTTCGTTTCAGCCTCTTCCTTCACAGGCTCTGAAGCAGGGGCTGCTTGAACGGCTTGTCCCTTAGGTGGCTCTTGAACGGCCTGAACAACAGGGGCTGGAACTGGAGCGCTCTGAACAGGCTGTTGGTAAGCAACAGTCTCTCCCTGAGATTTTTTCAATACGAGCTTTAATCCTTCTTGCTCAAGCTTAAACTCGTCTAAATCGGATTGATCAACCGCACGGATCAACTCGCGAATTTCTTGTACTTTTAACATTAATCAGCTCTCCTCCATTTCTCGTTAGCCAACGTAATACGTTGTAAACTAAATGATCACATGATTCATTATAGCATATCCACAATAAAGAAAGCGCTTTCTTACCAAGTGATTCACCAAACGTTTATTCTTCTTGCTCCTCGCCTTCTTCTTTCGTGATGGCGTCAAATTTGTATTGGCGGAACACAGGGAACTCTGATAAATTATCAGGAATTTTTCCGTTTTCCAAAAGAATAATTTTCACAATATTTTTATTTCGTGCCATATGGTACTTTTCACCATATTCATTTTCAAGTGTATACCTTTTTAAGCTTTGATAATCTTCCTCTTGAATGGATACGGTGTAAGTCCCACCTTCTGTTTCATACTCATGTTGAAAGCCTACCTCAAACTCAACAATTTGAATATGGTCGTTTTTTAAATTTCGGGTTTGTTCCAATACGGCTTTTGCACCTTCGGTTAGTTCAGACCATTCCATGTCAATCTCTCCTTAGCTATAGGAATTACGCTGACCTATTATACCATGATGAAAAACGGAATGCATCCTCGCTTCGAACATCTCGTATTTTTATGCGAATTCTTCCTTTTTGATTGAGCTCAAAAGGCAGAAGCTAGGAGGGCGCCCCTCTTATACATATAACATTTGCCAGCAACTCACGTTTTCCTCCTTGTTGTCAATTGATCTTTTTACGTCAAACGAGCAAAACGCAATGCACTCGCTAAAAACTGGGGCCAAACAACAGAGAGCAAGAAATCGGTGAACCTACGTGACTGATCGTAGGATGTTCTCGGGAAATCGCTTTATGTTTGAGGCTTTGACTAAACCTCTCTAGTTATTCTTTCTTTAGGAAAGCTGGTTGGGCGCCTAATCGTTTGCTTTTTTTATACTTTTAATTCTTTGAATCAATTTCATAAAGCCTATCTCTTGAATCAGACAAGAATCCAATTTTCGTTTTATTGATTTTAAAAATGGATTTAAGCTGCTTGAATCATCTCCTTTTCGGAGAGTACTTTAGCTATGCGATCACACGCGAGTTTCGAACCGTTATAGACTAATTGTGTCAAATCAAAATGTACTTTTGCTCGTTTTCCTGTACGGTAACGAACATTATTTAATTGGAAGAATTCTTTAAGATAAGCGATGACGCGTTCGACTGCACTTCTTTGCTTGTAAAGATTTTTCCAAGCTTTTGAACCACGGGCTGGCGCTGTATAGCGACGTAGATCCGTCGTGATTTTCACTTTATAGACTTTCTGACAGAGCGTATCTTCTGCTAGCGGACAGTCTTTACACTCTTTTGGACGTGTATACTTTAGTGTCTCGTAAGTTGGGTCATAACTATCATACCGATATGAATGTTCGCGAACACAGGTAGGGGCAAAATACTTATCAAAGCCTACTGGTTCTGATTCATTCTTCTTGTTATAAGCAATAATGGACTGGGCACGGATCCGATAGATTTGTTCATAAATAGCGGGATAATCGTAACCTGCATCCAGTGTACTGTAAGAGATCGGAAGGATAGAAAGACGCTCATGAATGCCTTTTAATAAAGGGATTGCCGCTTTTCCATCATTTAGATTACCAGATGAGAATAGAGATTGAAGAATGTACTGACTTTTGGTTCCAACGGCTAAATGTCCTTTATATCCAAACCAATAAGCATTCTTTCCTTCACTATTTTTCTTAATGCCCCATTTAGGATCAGTTGGAACGGACGATCGTAATTCATTTAAAGGCGTATCAAGCTGAGATTCAATGGGTTTCTCAAAAACTGACAGAGCTGCTTCGCGTTCAGCCTGTTCTTGAACCCATTTCTCTTGTTCTTCTTTTGATTTACGCCCACGTTTTTTGGGTTCTGGTTTCGCTTTTTCTACTTTCGCTGGCGCTTGATCACGAGCTTCAATATGAGTCGCATCGATGGCAATGGTGTCGTCCATGACAAATCCTTCAATGATGGCTTGAAGAATCTGCGTTTCTTGAACACGTTCTAAAACATCTGATTCTTCTAATTTTGTGAGCATTCTTGAATAAGATGCTTCAGATGGAATCGCATCAGAAAGAAGGAATCCACAATCTAAACGGAACATGTAGTCATTCTTTAAACGTTTAATAAGATCTTTAATCGTAGGAATTCGTTCAAGAATTCTAGCTGTAAGTGAGTAAATCATCGCTGCGTAGTTTAGCTGAACAGGAGCACCATAAAGGGTTTTTTTCGATACAACAGCTAGAATCGGATCAACCTCAATTGTCGAAAATACCGCTTCAAAACGGTGGGTAGGTTCTAACTCATATAAATCTTGCAGGGCAAATAGGCTTCCTTGTCGTATAATAGTCATAAGGGAGTCTTCCTCCAGTCGTTAGTTTTGTGTGGTAACTTACTAATTCGACTTTTGGGGAGGTACTCCTTTTTTCGTGTCTTAAAAGCCTTACGAGACTAAGGGTTCAAATTATGAAATTTACTCCTTTACAAAAAATTTACTCTTTCTTATAAGTGAAAAAAGGGAGACGTTAGTACGCCCCCCCTTTTGTAACCATTACTTAGAATCATTATGATGTCCTACCGTTACAAGACGATCGGAACCTAGCTGTTTGCTCGCCATCACCATAATTTCGTTGGCTTGCTCAGCTGTAAGTTCTTCAGCTTGCACGATGATACGTACTTGCTCTTCTTCGGCAAGAACGAGCACATCATCGTACCCTTGTGCTTTGATCAACGTTTCCAATGTAGCTTCTTGCTGGGAAAGCCGTTGCAGTTCTTGACTCTTTGTGAACGCCTCGCTCTTCATTTCAGCGGTAGCATCTGGAGAGCCCATAATGTTCGTGTAGTTTTCAGCCATTTCTTCACGAGAGGCGATCATTTGGTTACGAATCGTCGCAAACACTTCATTGCTTGCCACATTTGAAATCGAGCCAACGTCTGAATCTGTCTCAGCCTCTGCTCCCATCTCCTCGTCCTCTTCTACCGTCACCTCTTCGCCTTCACCTTCAGCATCCAGATCGATGTCCATCTCCTCTAGCTGCCTTTCCATTTCTTCCTGCATATCGTTTAGCTCCTCATCCGAGACAAACGCAACATCTTCGCCTCCAGGGGACATCATGTAGTAAGCAGAAAGAACGACAATTAAGCTAAGCATTGTTAACAACCACACCGTTTGTTTTTTCAACACCATTACTATTCCTCCTTCGATTTCTTAGGCATAACAGACACCCGATGAGCTGGAACATCCAACACTCGACTGACCGCTTCAACGACCATCCCTTTGACTTGGGCATTTTCAACGCCTTCCGCTACAATCAATACCCCGCGGACTTGCGGTTTTTCCTTTTGTACAAGAAGAGGCTTCTCTTGATCCCCTTCTCTGACGATCACGACCTCCTCGTCTCGCGATACATCATCCACCTTCCGTGTTCCCCCTTCGCGATCGGTCTCATCGGTCTTTTGTTGCTTCGTGCTCGAATTTTTCTCATAAACCATTCGTTCCGTCTCTGCAAGGTTAATCATGACCGTTACATCTGAAATTCCTACAATTTGCTCCAAGCTCTCTTTGAGCTGATTTTCGTACTGAATTTCATATTGCTCCATTTCACTAGACTGACTGGAGGAGCGCTGACCGAATGTCTCCTGATCTTCTTGGCGATCGGTATCATCTTCTTGAAAAACAGGTGCTGTGTCTCCTTGATCATCATTAGGTGACAGCAAATTACCAACAATCATGAGCATTAACCCTATACAAAGAATGACGATCACATATTGAAAAGAGAACTTCCCCTTTTCTGCCCCTTTTTTATGAAATAATTTTTTCAACCACTGGCGATCTTGTTGTTCATCATGACCCATTCCCTTGCTCCCCTCCTTCCCATACCAACGAAATCATTTCCTCAGGGATTTGCCATACTTCGGCAAGATAATGAATGTACTTCTGATTCATTCGATCCTCCGTTGACACTGACTGAATGTCTTCGGTCTTTGATGCCAGATCGATCTGAACCGGGGAAACGACTTCGATGCTAACGGATTCATCATCGGCCTCCTCTGTTAATAAAACGGTAACCGATTGAACTTGATCGGGATGAAACCCCGATTCATAAGCGGTAGGTTCGATAACAACATCCACTGATTGAATTTGAACACCATACGTTTCACGGAACTCCTCCTCCACTTGTCTTTTTAATTGGACAGCCATCTGTTCAGAAATATATGCACGCATGTCGGATTCTATATCATCTTTTTTTGAATTCCAGTCCGATTCTACGGAAAGTTCTGATGTGCTCGTCGCTAAGGAAAGCTCTGCAAACCAAGTGTCTAAATCTTCCGTTACAATCGCTAAGACCGGTTGTAGCATCACAACTAGCAACAGCAAACCGACGACCATGCGCACATATCGTTGGAACATAGAGTTTGGAAGTAGCAGTTCCAAAATCGTTGCTAGCAAAATGAGTAAGATTAAATTCGTTAACCAGTCGGTTAGAAAACCCACGTCGGTTCCTCCCCTTTGTAAGATTCATTATCGAATCATCACCGATGCATTACCGGCCACAATCATTATCGTAATCGCGAGAAAAAACATTAAACAAACGACGGCCAGAGAAGCAAAAATGAAAATAATCGCCTTTCCGATAATCGATAAACAGTCCGTTATCGGACCTGCACCTAACGGCTGTAAGATAGCGGCTGAAATATGAAAAATCACCGCTAGAGACAGAACTTTAATTGCTGGAAAAGCACAGAGCATAAGCAGGATTGCCAGCCCAGCAACACCGACGGTATTTTTTAAAAGAAGCGACGCACTCATGACCGTATCGGCAGCATCTGTAAACATCCGGCCAACAACAGGGACAAAGTTGCCGGCAATGTATTTGGCCGTTCGAACCGTAATGCCATCTGTCACGGCAGTTGTTGCCCCTTGAACGGAGATAATCCCTAAAAACACCGTTAAAAAGACACCAAGAACTCCGACTGCGATCGTGCGTAAAAAGTTAGCCAATTTCGTTACTTTATAGTGATCGGTCATCGTGCTCACAATGCTTAAAACCGTAGAGATAAACAGCAAAGGTAAGACAAAATGGTGAATGACCATTCCACTCGTATTAACCATAAATACAATCAACGGATGAAACAAAGCCGCAGAGGTAATATTTCCGATTGCCGCCATCAGGGCAAGAAGAAGCGGTAAAAGGGCCACCATAAAATGGACCATGCTGGATATGGCTTCTTTCGTATAATCCATTGCCACGTGAAAGCTATTTAACGCAATAAGCATCAAGACCATATACGTAATGGCATACGCCACTTTGCTAATCGTCTTTTGTTCAAATGCGTTTTGTAATGACTGGAGCATCACCGAAAAAACAGAAAGCAAGATGATCGACCCGAGCAGCTTGCCGTTTACAAGCAATTCATGAAGCAAGTATTTTACAAGTCCCATTCCCCATTCATCTATGCGGAATTGCTTGTCCCCTCGTAGAAACTCCATCAATGATCCTTTTTGGCTTTCTGGTAAAAATCCGCCATATTCAGTCGCAATTTCATGCCAAAATTGTTGGATCTCCTCAATTTCTAAGCTTTCTATTTGCCTTTCAATAAAGGAGTCATTCAATGAATCAAGCTCATCGGCTCCAGAGGCGGCATTGGGAATGGTGAAGATAAAGAAGATTAGAATGGCGGTCATCGCCCAAAAATGTTTCGTCCTTCGCTTCATGACCCTCACCTCCTTAAGTTCCCGCCGATGGTAATAACGAAAGGATCATTTCAATGACTGCGGTTAAAATCGGAATCGCCATCACCAAGATCATAACTTTTCCGGCAAGCTCAATTTTGGAAGCGATAGCAGCTTGTCCTGCGTCCTTTGCAATTTGTGCGCCAAACTCAGCAATGTACGCAATGCCGATAATTTTTAGCAACGTCTGAACGTACATCATGTTGATGTTAGCGTCCTTCGCAATTTGCTCCAACAAGGCAATGACTCGTCCAATATGATCAATTAAAAATAAGAAGATAAAAGCACCGACAAAAACGACAAGAAGAAAAGCGATCATTGGCTTTTGCTCTTTTACAACGAGGGCAAGGAAGGTTGCGATTAAACCTACGCCCACAATTTGTATGATGTCAATCGCAACTCCCCCCTTTAACCTTGAAATAGAAAGACGCCTCGAATTTTTTGAAAGAGATCATCTACAATCGTCGCAACCATATAAAGGACGACGACAAACCCAATCAAGGTCACCCAATGGGCCCAATCCTCTTTTCCCATTTGCTTTAACACTGTATGAATCATGGCAACTACAATACCAATACCAGCAATTTGGAAAATGGTATTTACGTCATAAGCCACGAACATTCCCCTCCTTACACAGGCATGCCTTCTGTTACAGCATCATTAAAATGATGAGCAATCCTGCGAGCACCCCGAGACTTTTCATCATCCGTTCATAGCGGTATTGCTTATCCCTCGCCTCTCCTTCTTCCCTCTCCAAATGGGCGAGGGTTAGGCGCACTTGCTTTTGTTGTTGCTCACGATCATGCTGTCCAAGAGTGGCACCGAATTGAAGAATGACCTCTCGTTCACTCGCTAGCAAAGCAGTGTACTTCCACGTCTCATTGATCGCTGCTTCCCATGCATCATAAACCGTTTCTTCCTTTTCCTTAAGCCTATAGGAAAAGTGCTCGAATAAATAAGAGACAGGCTTCGGCATTTGTGCTGCAATATGTCCTGTTGCTTCTGCCAACGGTGTTAATCCGTAGACCATTTCTGCTTCTAACGATTGTAAAGCGACCTTCAGTTGCCGTAATTGACGAGGCCTTTCATGAAGGCGCCTTGCCAATTCAAACCCTGCCCATGTCGTTGCCATTAATATGAAAATTGCACCGAGAAGCTTCAACTGACATAACCTACATCTTTCGCTTTAGCATTGCGAATCCTGCGAACGACTCCAGGCTTAGCTCGCCTTTCTAATTCAATGCAACGATCAAATGCTTCAATCTCGAGGAGCTCTCGGATCGCTGGTCGTTTACTGACCTCTTCTAGCTCATATCCATGGGCAGTTGTCATCACCTTCACTCCTGCATGTAGGGCTTCTTGAATGGCAACACAATCTTCTTTTCGGCCAATTTCATCCACGATGAGCACATCGGGACTCATCGAACGGATCATCATCATCATCCCTTCTGCTTTCGGGCAGCCATCCAAAACGTCTACGCGCATACCAAGTTCATGTTGTGGAACTCCTTTGACAGCTGCTGCTATCTCTGAACGCTCATCGACGATCCCCACCTTTAATGGTGGAATGCCTTTGCGTGACCATCCGACACTGACAAGCCGTGCAAGGTCTCGTAACAATGTTGTTTTTCCTGACTGAGGTGGGCCAATAAGCAACGTATTCAACCATCCTTTTTGATAAACGTGGGAAATGAGCGGCTCTGCAGTACCAATTTTTTGCTTCGCAACACGAATGTTGAAGGAACTTATGTCACGAACTGTTTTGACATATCCTTTTTCTAGCGTGACCTTACCAGCAAGTCCGACACGATGACCGCCAGCCATTGTAATAAAGCCACGCTTCAGTTCCTCTTCAAATGCATAAATCGAATAAGCACTTAATTGATTTAATAAAAATTGCGCATCTTTTGTCGTTACGACATATTCACACCCCTGATGTTCTGGATAATGAGGGAGATGGTTTACAATCACTTCCAATGGACGGTGCACACGAATGCGAATTTCTTCCACATCTTTTTGGATGGACGGTGGTAGCTTCTTTAACAGTTGACGTATGGTTTCTGGCAACACAGCGAAAATCTCTTGCACCTTGATTCGCCCCTTTACTTTCGAATGCCGATTAAAATCAAGCAAACGCCCGTACCGATAAACAACAACCGCGTCGGTGACATACGGTCCGCCATACTTAGCAAACCGATCGTGATGGAAGAAAGAAAAATGACCGGCCCAACAATGGCAAGCATGGCGTTAATAGCAACCGCTTTTTCTACACTGTTAAGCTTTAACATTAACCCCGCTGCCGTTAATTCAATGAGACCTGATATGATTCTGAGGCCGACCATCACTAATAAAGCTGTTTCAAACACAAAAAGCCATGATTTCACAGACTGTCACCTCGAACTTGTACGCTCGTTCTTGTAAACTCTATGATCCACTGGACAAGTTGATGACAACCTTTTTATTGTCCAGATCATAAGAAAAAGGCTAGGAATGACTCCTAACCTTGAACGAACGATATTTCGTAGTAAAAACAGAGAAAAAGCGTTCCATCTCTCATAAACAATGACCCTCTATGGAGTGCTACGTTCGGATGGTTAATTACTAAGACTGCTTAAAAGGACGTGCCAGCCTCCACTTTATATTTAAAAAACTTTGGCTTGTCGTCACATCCTACTGCAAAAGCGTTGACCTTTACTCCTTTACAAAAGTTGAATTCTGAAAGTAAAAAACCGGTCATTTTCTCAATGGACCGGTTTTTTTACCCTATTTTTTATGCACGAGAGACATAATCACCGCTACGTGTATCGATGACTAGCACATCCCCTTCATTTACGAAAAACGGAACTTGAACGGTTAGTCCTGTTTCAAGGGTCGCAGGCTTTGTACCACCAGAAGCTGTATCACCTTTAATACCAGGCTCTGTTTCCGTAACCGTTAATTCCACGGTATTTGGTACTTCAACGCCAAGTGTTTCCCCTTGGTAGCTAATTACGTGCACTTCCATGTTTTCTTTTAAGAACTTTAATTCATGCTCAATCTGCGCAGTCGACAGTTCTAATTGTTCAAAAGTTTCATTATCCATGAATGTATGAACATCACCGCTTGCATATAAATATTGCATACGACGGTTTTCAATATGAGCTTTTGAAACTTTTTCACCGGCACGAAACGTTTTTTCTTGTACCGCACCAGTGCGTAAATTACGAAGTTTGGAACGAACAAAAGCTGCACCTTTTCCAGGCTTTACGTGTTGAAACTCCATCACTTGCCAAATTCCATTATCCACTTCAATCGTTAAACCTGTTTTAAAATCGTTAACAGAAATCATACGTAATTCCTCCATCTTCGGTTATAAGCATTTACCCATATGCTACTATACCACAGCTTTTCTCATCTGTTGATGAAAAATTGCAATTGCTTAATTAAGAAAACTTGTGAGTGATTTCCTGACCTCTCGCGTTCTTAAGAAAAAAGTGATCACTCTCCTACGAACAATAGTTCTTTCGGCGACTTTGTGAGCGAACGGTTCCCTGACTCTGTAATCACCGTATCATCTTCAATTCGTGTGCCGCCTACACCCGAGATATAAATACCCGGTTCAACTGTTACGACCATTCCCGGCTTCAACACGGCCTTTGATTTCATCGATAGTCCCGGCCCTTCATGAACTTCTAATCCTAGCCCGTGTCCGGTCGAATGACCGAAATATTCACCATATCCCTTGGCTGTAATGTGATCTCTCGTTAGGGCATCAGCTTCTTTCCCTGTTATTCCTGGCTTGATACCTTCCATCCCTTTTAATTGGGCTTCAAGAACCGTATCGTAGATTTTTCGCAATTCATCGTTAATGTCACCGACGGCCACAGTCCGAGTAATATCGGAGCAATATCCTTTATAGTAAGCACCGAAATCCAAGGTAACAAGCTCCCCTTTCTCGATGACCTTGTCACTAGCAACACCATGGGGCAATGCAGAGCGATAACCAGATGCGACGATAATGTCGAACGATGAACTCTCCGCTCCTTGTTTTCGCATAAAAAATTCAAGCTCATTCGCTACTTCACGTTCTGTTACTCCCGCTCGTATGTATGATGTAATATGGGCAAATGCAGCGTCAGCAATATTCGCAGCCTCCTGCATTATCTGAAGCTCCGTTTCATCTTTAATCAAACGAATGTTTTCAACAAGTCCAGCAACCGGAACTAGTTCGCTATCTACAAGTTTATTGAGCAGCTCGTATGTTTCAAATGTGAGATGACTTTTTTCAAATCCTAGCTTTTGAATACCGAGCTTCTTCGCTTGGTTAGCTATTTCTTCAAAAATAGTTCCCGTATGTTTTACAATATCAAACCCTCGTGCTTGTTCCTCAGCCTGCTCCACGTAGCGGAAGTCGGTAATGAAAATGGCCGCTCCTCCCGTTACGATCGCCGCACCGGCCGTCCCCGTAAATTCGGTGACATATCGTCGATTATACGGACTCATAATTAAAAGACCGTCAAAATCATGTTCATGAATAGCTGCACGAATACGCTCTAAACGATTCATTTTTTTTCCCCCTCCAATAGAGCAAGCATTGCCAATTCATAGCCGATAACCCCTAAGCCAACAATTTGTCCTTTTGTCACTGGAGCTGTGACAGATGTATGACGAAACGACTCCCGCGCATGGACATTGGATAAGTGAACTTCTATGACAGGAACTGATATGCTCGCAATTGCATCACGAATAGCATAGCTATAGTGGGTAAACGCACCTGGATTAAGAATAACTCCACTTGACCGCCCTTCAGCCTCATGAATCCAATCAATGATGTCACCTTCATGATTGGATTGCCGACAGTCAGCCTTATACCCTCGTGCTTCTGCAAACTTGATAAGGCGTTCATGCAAATCTGACAAGGTTTCACGGCCGTAAATGTCAGGCTCTCGCTTCCCTAAACGATTTAAGTTCGGTCCATTAATGACCATAATCGTCTCCACTCTTTTGCCCTCCTTTTTCTACGCATCATCACAGACATATAGAGTCATTGTAGCATAGGAGGGAAAAGTTGGCGAAAGGGAAGAAATGCCCACAGCTTATTGTTGCTGCTCTGCATATTCATAAGAGATGGAGAATCCGATAAAAGCACCGTAAAGAGCATAAAGGCATAATGTCGTAATAATCGTATTGAAATCTAAATGCTGGACCGTTTTTAAACCTGGAAAAATCGGATTGAGCACGTAAAAAACAATCAACCAAAGAATGAGCCCAAACCCTACTCCTGCCCATATAGAAAGAACTTTTGCTAAAATCGCCCGATACAAAAAAGCAACAGCAATGGATAGGAGTCCAATCGCAATTACCCCAATAAGCTGACCGATGTACGTCTCCTTCCAGTCACCTAACGCCCAAGGCATTAAGATTAATGCTGGACCGATTCGTACGAAGTTAAAGTAAAATGCCAAGTATCCGAGCAGGGACCAAAAAACTCCGCCTACAAAGCCGATGATCACTACCTTCGTTCCGTACGTCATTTGTTGCTCTCGTTTGCTTTGCTCCAATCGCTCTTCACTCATAGGAAGCACCTCCCGTTCGTAGTATATCCAAGAGGGAATCGCTCCACTCGTTTGGAATAAAAGGGCATTTTTTTGTTTAGTCTATAAATAGTCATTCATCCTTTTTATTCCCTAACATAGAGGTTTTTGTGTGTTTGATGTAAAATAAAAGAGGGAATATATTTTTTGAAGCAAATGATTTGCTGCAGATAGGTTGGTGACACATATGGCACAACAGGAAAAGCCAGCGTACGGTGGTCAAGCCGTTATTGAAGGCGTCATGTTTGGTGGGAAACATACGACGTTAACGACCATCCGGCGCATCGATGGATCATATGATTATTTAGAAGTAAAGAAAGAAACGAAACCTTGGATACAATCACTAAAAAAAATTCCGTTCATCCGTGGGGTTGTTGGGATTTTGGAAGCAAGTAGCTACGGGACAAAGCATTTAAACTTCTCAACAGATCGCTATGAAGTCGATCCAAAAGAGGATGATCAAATTGTCCCTGAAGAGAAAAAATCTAAACTCGCCATGATTTTTGGAGTCGCTGCGATTGGAATTTTATCGTTTCTTTTCGGGAAATTCATTTTCACACTCGTTCCAGTATTTCTCGCAGAAACGTTAAGTTTTCTTTTCCCTGGTCATGTTGCGCAAAACTTGCTTGAAGGCCTGTTTAAACTCATTTTATTGCTCACATATATTTATGCTATCTCCTTTACTCCGCTCATTCGAAAAGTTTTCCAATACCATGGGGCCGAGCATAAAGTGATCAATGCGTATGAGCGGGGCCTGCCGTTAACAGTTGAAAATGTGCAACAGCAATCACGCTTGCATTATCGCTGCGGAAGTAGCTTTATTCTCTTTACCGTGATCGTCGGTGTTTTTGTTTACTTGCTCGTCCCATTCGATAACTTATGGGAACGGGTCATTCATCGACTCGCATTGCTTCCCGTTGTATTAGGTACCTCATATGAAGTATTGCAATTAACGAATAAAGTTCGCCACGTTCCTGTTCTCCGTTTCCTTGGCTACCCTGGGCTCTGGCTTCAATTGTTAACAACAAAGGAGCCGAAGGATGACCAGGTTGAAGTTGCGATTCATTCGTTTGAAGAGATGCTGAAACGAGAACAATCGTATGAAGCAAGCCTGTCTGCCCCATCGTCCGACAGGCAAGCAATGAACGCATTAGAATCAAGTTAGTTAATTTACGGTTGGAGGTGATTAGCCTTGCATCGTACGTTCCATCCCCTCGTACTTCTCGTTATAGGGTTAGCGATTGTTGGGTTTGTCACGATGTTATTTACGAATCCATTAGGGCTCTTGCGTCAACTCATCATGGTTGCCGTCATTGCGGCCATCATCTATTTCGTCTTTCGTTGGATCGTATCAAGGCGGTATGGTAGCCCCGTAAAAGGCCAGGGGGCTAACCGCCCAACGGCCGCACAAATTCGCAAAGCGAAACGAACAAGCACGGTGCAAAAACAAAAAGAGGGTAAGTCCTTCGGAATGTTTTCTGACCGGACCCCATCCTCAACCAAAAGAAAGAAATCCCCTGCTCTAAAGCGCCGGGATGAGAATCCGCACCTCACCGTCATCGAAGGTAAGAAAAACAAAAAGAAAAACCGGGCCCTTTTTTAACCGTTAAAGGAGGCTAAATCCTACGGGGATCGCCTCCTTTCTTCATGACCATGTTGACAAAAATTGCAATGTTTCTTCTCTACCTAATTGGACTAGGGCCTTCTTTTGAGCTTCGTCCAAATCGAAGTCAGTTGCTTTGACGGATTGGACAGGAATAAAGACAATGTTCTTCGCATGATCCTTGGCAATATAGCGAAGATCATGAGCCCGAATCATCGTATCGAACAATGATTGATACAAATCCACCGCATTGTTGATTAAATGGGGCGCCATTTCTTCAAGCCCTGGTGTTAGTTGAAAGCCAATGACAGGTCGCTTTAACGGCTGTTTTTTCCGATTGTGAAACAACCAAATCGGGAAGTTACTTAAAATTCCACCATCCACAACATAAGAACGCTCACCTCTCCGCTTACGATTGTACAACTTCACCGGCTGAAAAAAGTATGGAATTCCACAGCTCATCCTCACAGCACGCGCCACAGAGAAACGTTCAGGGATAAGACCATAATCCTTTAAATCGTCGGGGAGAACGATCAACCTCCCACGGGAAATATCAGAAGCGACAATTTTCAAAGCCCCCTTCGGTAAATCGGCGAACGTTGATACTCCTTTATGGCCTAGTACTTGAATTAACCACTTTTCTAGTTGGTCCCCTTTGTACATGCCGAGCTTAAAATAAAGGCGCAACCATTTTGCAAACGGGAAAGGCATGACTTTTCCGCCGTCTTTAAACATTTTTCCGTCTAGCTGTTCCATAATGGAAAAAAGCTCGTCACTTCGATAACCTGAGCATACGAGGGAAGCGAAAATCGCCCCTGCACTCGTTCCTGCCACCCGGGTAAATGAAAACCCATTCTCCTCTAAGACTTGCAATGCACCGATAAAAGCGAATGCTTTAACGCCACCACCAGCAAAAACACCATCCACATTCATCGTTCACGCCCCCTCCCCTATCATCATATGACAGAGGACGACAGCACTTTCAAAAAATACAGTGTAAACAATAGAGTAGCTCGGCCTTTTCTCAACTCCCTTCATCAACCATTGATAGCCAAAACGTTTCAAAACCCGATATCATGTTTAACCTTATGTTAAAGTAGAAATCTGATATGAGCCAATGCATAGTAGTCGTGAACGATTCCCTTGACATCATTAAAAGCTTTCATATACATTCATTTCAATTACTACTATTGAAAACTCTCTAAATGCTTTACTTAGTAAGAAAGGAGTGATTACGATGGACCGTCAGACAATTGCCCAAAAGTTTCAAGAACGTATTCTCGGTCTCTTATTTTACCCTTATCACTCACGAATACTTCAAACATTTACCCAAAAATGGCGGGACCGAATCGACCGTGACAGAAGCAATGCACTCGAACCGAGCACCATCCCTTTTGTCCAACGAGAAGAAAAAATTCTCCCTACCTCGTATGGTGGAACTCGCGTGCTCATCTACCGCCATGATAAAACATTAAATAGCTAAATACCAGTATATGTAAACATGCACGGTGGCGGTTTCGTCATGGGAAATGCGGAGATGGATGACGTTTGGTGTAGAGTCATAGCTGATCGTGCCAATTGTGTAGTGGTCAATATTGATTACAGGCTCGCACCACAGCATAAATTTCCAACTGCTGTTTATGAATGTTATGAGGTGGTCCAATGGCTTGTCGACCATCCTGAGCAATTCTCCATCACCCCTCAGAAAGTAGCCATTGGCGGTCATAGTGCTGGAGGTAACTTAGCTACGGCTGTCTGTCTGTTAAATTTAGAACGAGGAAATGAACTTCCAATCATCTACCAAATAATCGACTATGCACCGCTTGACTTACATACAGACCCAGCTCTGAAGCCATCATTCAAGGACGCAATCCCAGTAAAGATGGCAAGGCTATTTAATGCTTCTTATGTAGAGACTGAGGAAGATGCCCGCAACCCATTAGCGTCTCCTCTTTTTGCTGAGTCGCTTCAAGGATTGCCAGATGCGCTAGTGATTACTGCTGAGCATGATTCGCTTGCGGCCGAGGGGGAGCAATATGCGGAAAGATTAAAACAAGCTGGTGTGAAGGTGACATACAAGGACTATAAAGGAATGCCCCATGGGTTTACTCATGTCGGTGACCTAGCGGTAGCAGAACACGCTTGGCATCTCATGTGCGACAAGTTAAAGGAAGCGTTTTCAAAGTCCTGCGAGCCTATGTAAACATGCTCTACTTCCTTTACTTACAGAAAAAGCTGCTGAGTTCAACTCAGCAGCTATTCTTCGTTTTTTTTCTGAACTTCCCGCAAGTCATTCAACCTGGATGGATCTTCTTGAAAATACTGGACAAGATCACCGATCCGATCAATGGCATCCCAGCTAAGATGATGCTCGATTCCTTCCACATCTTCGTATATATGGTCACTGTCGACACCAATCATTTTTAGAAAGTCTTCCAACAAATCATGGCGATACACGAGTCGTTTGCCAATTTTCTTTCCTTTTGCCGTTAAAATAAGGCCTCGATAGCGTTCATAAACTAAATAATCGCTTTTATCCAGCTTCTGAACCATTTTTGTAACAGATGAAGGGTGCACCTCCAATGCCTCGGCAATATCGGATACACGAGCATACCCTTTTTCTTCAATTAGTAAATAAATTCGTTCCAAATAATCTTCCATGCTTGGCGTTGGCATGTGGTCCCCTCCAATTTCAAACAACAGCTACACTCTGTCTTCTAAAATCCTTTGCTTTGCTACACTCGAGAAATTATTGCAACAATATAATTTTACTATAGATAACCAAATAGAACAATCATCTTACGTAAAGTATTCGATGGTCGCTTGGGGGAACATTTGATGGATATAGCCTTCTATCGCCTCTTTTAATGCCTCAGCTTCCTCGTCCTTATATACATATTTGCCAATGCCATAGCGACCCCATTTGTATTTTCGTTCTTCTTCTTCCATTTGTAACTTCGTTTTCGGATATCGCTTCATAATGACGCGCTTTGCCGGCTTCGTGAAGCGATGTTGGATCAATTCAAATGTTAAATCGTTACGGCAGCTTCTTGGCAGCGTTGCCTCTAATCGTTCAAACAGCTCTTGGTACCCCCTCTGCCAACCGTAAAATAATCGGAGCAACGATAAAACCAAGAGGATAGCCAGCCTCTGCCAACTTTTTCGCCGCTTCCAGCCGTTCTGAAAGACTGGATGTCCCTAGCTCGAAATGACGCACAACATAATCTGCATTCACGCTAAAACGGAACCTCGTTTTCCCATTATGGTTGGCATCAAGTAAATGATTGACATGATGATACTTCGTGACAAAGCGCAAACGACCATATTCTGTTTGTCCTATGTGCTCAATCGTCTTTTTTAACGAGTGGGTTAGGTGGTCAATGCCGACGATATCTGAAGTACAAGCCGCTTCAAACCGAGTAATCTCAGGCTCCCGCTTGTGGATGTATTGATCCGCTGCTGCAAAGATCTCCTCTAAATTCACGTATGTGCGGATATACGGCTTACTACCTAACGTTGTCTGCAAATAACAGTAATGGCAATGCCCCATACACCCTGTAGCCAGAGGGATCGCATACTCAGCAGACGGCTTCGACGTATCGAACGTCAAGGTTTTTCTTACCCCGATCACAAGGGTTGATTTTGCATTCCGGTATTGTTGTAGTTCATTTTTTCCGGGGATGTTTCGCACTTGGTTGTGGGAAGTCGTTTCCCTAAGCTCGACATCCATGTGTTTAAATTTTTCCACGAGGGTTCGTCCGAGCTCATACTCAAGTGCCCTTGGCTCATAATAGACGAGCTGTGGTAGAAATGGCTCCATCTTCATTCGTGCACATCCTTTTTTACTTAGTGTGCACGTCACACCCCTTTTTCACATATCCACATAATGTTAGAACCGTTAGCCAGCAAAAAAGAGTGTAGCTTTGAAATAAAATTTGATCAAAAATTTTCCACAAACCCGTATGAAAAACTGCGATTGTCCATTTTTACTGCAAGATACATCCGTGTTTTTCGCTCTGAAACCATTGTATCAAGCTCCCAGTGACCAAATGTTGTTCTTTTCTTTACTTCTTTTGAACTCTGATCAATCGAAGTACCAATGTTAAAACGTCCTCTAGTGGGAGTAGCTCATGATAAACCTCCGTGTAAGGGTTGTGTGGTAACTTCATTTTACGCGAAGGATCATGGGCTTTTTGTGTTTATTTTTAGGTGTGGCACTTAATATTACAATTCGTCATATAAAAACACCCCAAAAGATAGATTTTCTACTATAACTTTTGGGGTGCAGCACCCAGAAGAGCTGATTACTATTATAAATTACACTTTTGCAACGTTAATTTATTTACGAACCGTGGTTACTTTCCTAGTTATCGAATGTAACACATTGACATTTGTGTATGGCAAAATAAAAGTGCAGAGCTTTGCAAAGGAAAAATGCAGAGTCCTGCACTAAATTTTTGTGCGTAAACAAAAAAAGACTTGCCAGTCACCCCAAGTCCCACTACAGTAATTGTGTCAAGCAATTGGTAGTGGAGGTAAGAAAGGATGCTAGCAATGTCTGATATTAATTGTATCAAACATTTAAGAAATAACAAAGGTTTATCTATTTCAGAAATACAAAGAACAATGGGAATTAATTGGCGAACAGCTAAGAAGTATGCGGATGAAGATCAACTCCCTAAACAGAAATCATTTAAAAAGAAAGGGATGATGTATGAGGAAAAGTGGGGAGAAATTGTTTCAGATTGGCTTTTTGAGGATTTAAAGTTAAGGAAAAAATTAAGAAGAACAAAGAAACAAATATTTGAAGAACTAAAGGAAATGGGTTTCCAAGGTTCTTATCGTACTGTTTGTTACTTTATCTCTGAATGGATGAATACTCACCAAGAAGAAAAGGATAAAGGGTATGAAAGATTAGAACATCCTCCGGGTGAAGCTCAAGTAGACTTTGGAGTAATGGAAGCTGTACAAGATGGAGAAATTGTGGATATTCATGCTTTAGTTATGACGTTTCCTCATAGTAATGCTGGATTTGCAGTACCGTTACCAGCTGAAAATCAAGAATGCTTCTTACATGGCCTCAATATTCTTTTTAAACAGGTTGGGGGAGTACCTAAAAGGATAAGAATCGATAATTTGACCCCCGCTGTGAAGAAAAAAAGGACAAAAAATGAAGAAGCACAATTAACTGATGAATTTGTTCAATTTCAGAATTATTATGGCTTTGATGTGCAGGTATGCAATCCAAGAAGTGGCCATGAAAAAGGAAATGTTGAGAATAAAGTTGGATATATACGCTATAACTTTTTTACTTCAGCTCCAATAATGGACAGCTATGAGGGTTTAACGGATCAATTATTTCATAAATTAGAGGCGGACAGAAATAGAATTCATTATGCCAAAAACGTACGTATTGAGGACTTATGGCAGGAAGAGCGGGATTATCTTCTAGCCTTACCAGAAAAGCCCTATCCTGTATTTAAAGAGCATCTTGTTAAAGTAAACAAATATAATGAAGTGAAAGTGGACCAGACGTTGGTTCATGTCCCTAAGGGTGGCAACTATAGTCAATTACAAATGATATTAACATGGGATCAATTAAAGATTGTTTCACCTAATGGGGAGATATTATTGGATGACTATCGGCCATATATGAAAAAGCGAAAAGCATTACCATGGCTTTCAATAATTAAAACATGGATTCATAAACCAAGGGTTGTAGAATATTCGCGCTATCATAAGTATTTACCGGGAAGAATTAAAGAATTTTTGTTGGTAGATAATTTAATTATTCGACGAAAACGATTAGAAGCTCTAGCTAGTTTATTAGTTTCTCATGACATGAAGAAGATTAATGAAGAGTTCTATGAATTAATTGCACAGGATAAGCTACCTAGTGATAATAATCCTTATGAAGTGGACTGGAGTAAATACGATTCATTAGCTCCTAGAGAGGAGGCTGTCAATTGAAACAGGACATTAAAGAATTGTGTAAGTCATTGAGGTTAGCTTATGTTGCGGATGTATACGAGCAAATACCGTTTGAAACTCCGGAACAATTCTTGTATGGGCTACTTAAGGAGGAAATAAGATTAAGAGAAAAAGCGAGAGCAATCCGCTTGATAAAAAAGGCGAAGTTCTTAGATAAAAAGAGTTTACATGATTACGAGTGGACCGAACAACTTCGGTTCCCTCCTCACTTAACCAAAGAGGATTTGTGTAGCCTACAATTTATTGAGAATCGAGAAAATGTAGTTTTAGTTGGTTCACCCGGGACAGGGAAGACTCATTTAGCCACAGGACTAGGGAGAAAAGCTTGTGAACTAGGTTATGAGGTTCGTTTTTACCGTGTTGCCCACCTAGTTGAGGAATTAGAGCAAGCTTTACGTAACAACCGTTTATCAGCATTTAGAAAACGGATGGAGAAGGTTGATTTGGTCATTTTAGATGAAATGGG
>NZ_SNUY01000003.1:0-2014 GCF_004376175.1 Halalkalibacterium halodurans
CATATCATCTCTTTTCATGGCGAGAGCTATAGACTGTCCCACGCATTGTCGAAAAGGAATTAAATGGGTGGCAAACCTCTGCATTTTTCATTGCATTTCTCTGCACTTTTCTATTGCAAAATACAACCTGCTTTTTGCAGGTGGCATTAGACATTAATTATAGCCTTTATGGTCTTAAAATATATTACATATACATTGTGATTCATTTTATAAAAGTAGGTAGAAAAATAAACTTACTCCTATTCCTATAGTTGTATAAGTTTTAGACTGTTTGATTGGTAAGTCGTCCATTCTATTAATAATAAATTCTTTTAAGCTTGTACTGGCAATTAACCCAACGCTTATTAGCAAGTGCCTAACGAATATATAAACTCTTGGAACAAGAGGGTTAGCTTGGTCAATTTCGTCAGCTACTAAAAGTGACGACTACCCAAGAAGCCCCCACTTCAAGCAAGCCGTAAGGGTGGTAAGTGGTGGGAGCAATTCACAACCCCTTCGACATAAACTATGTAAATTTGACTATTTTCGATAAATTTTTTTAATATTTATAGTTTCATATTTTTATCCATGATAATCTATTAAAAGAATATATAAATAATTTTGTCCTAGGAGGCATTAGATTGTTAAATAAAGTGGTACCGTCAAGAATTTTGTGTAAGCTCGCAGGGTTTCCTTTGGAATTGCCAATATATTAGACCTTAAGCAGCCTTGGTGACTACACAAAAAGTTTCAGAAGGTTCTGTCAAGGGCGAAGTGTATACGAGTCCCTTGACAGGTTCTTCGAACTTTTTAAGCTTTAAAAAAGGTGCTTAAGGATTATCTATATCGCTCTTCAAACATGTCATATAAAGCTTGATATGCGCTGACAAATCCGCGTAATTTTCGTTCAGACCATTTTTCATTAATGCCTTGAACGGTTAAATATACAATTTTCTCAGCGGCTTTAATGTCAGGTAAACTGTTCATGGGCTTCAGTCTTTTACGAATGTCCTTGATGGTCCGCTCAATCCAGTTGGTGGTGTAAATTACACTCCGAATGGAGGAGGGATATTTCAAAAATGTGAGTAATACCGGCAAATCTTTTTCCCATGAGGACACCTCTCTTGGATACTTGTTCTGCCATTTCTCTTGAAACATATAGAATTGTTCTTCAGCCTGTGAGTGAGTGAAGGACCGGTAGATTGCCTTCAGATCTTCAGCGACTTCTTCTCGATCCTTCTTACGCACACGATTTAAGGTGTGTCGTACTTTGTGTACCACACAACGCTGGACATCTGCTTTCGGATAAAGGCTTTTAAAAGCTTCTTCTAAGCCAGGAAGTCCATCAAATACACCGAGTAAGACTTCCTTCAGCCCACGTTGATAGAGGTCTTGAAGCATCTCTTGCCAACCAAGAGCACTCTCTTGACCACCAATGTAGAAACCTAACAGTTCACGATATCCTTCTACAGTGACTCCAATGGCAAAGTAAATCACTTCGTTCGCCACGGTGTCACGGCGGAGTTTGATATACATGCCATCCAGATATAGCACAGAATAGCGTGGGTGTAATTCGCGTTGCTGCCACGCCTGGATATCTTCCATGGCCACTTCCGTGATATTACTGATGGTCGTGGCAGAGTAAGAAGAACCGAGAATGCGTTCAATGAACTTCCCTACTTCACGGGTACTCATGCCACTTTGATACATCTTGATAATGGTTTCCTCAAGCCATCCATCTCGACGTTGGTAAGGAGCAAAGAGCTGAGTTTGAAATTCACCTCGGCGATCTCGTGGTACTGATAATTCTTCGATTTTGCCGTATCTCGTGTCTAATGAACGTTTATAATATCCATTTTTGCTGTTTGGATGATTAGGTCTTTCAACTTTCAAGTAGTTATCCAGTTCTGCTTTCATGATGATTTCAAGTCTTTCTTGAATAAATGATTTTATGATTTCTTCCAGTTGATTTGTGAAGTCGGAATTGTTTATACTTGATGACATAGGTAGGGATTACTCCTCTCTTATGGAATCT
>NZ_SNUY01000003.1:2024-8145 GCF_004376175.1 Halalkalibacterium halodurans
TTATCCAGTTCTGCTTTCATGATGATTTCAAGTCTTTCTTGAATAAATGATTTTATGATTTCTTCCAGTTGATTTGTGAAGTCGGAATTGTTTATACTTGATGACATAGGTAGGGATTACTCCTCTCTTATGGAATCTAGACAATTCCGAGGATACCCTACCTATTTTTATGTTTTCAAGGGCTTACACAAAATATTTTACGTCATCAATAAAGTTATTTTGATATTCCTTTTCGTTATAATATCATTGTCAAATTTCTCCTCAAATCAAATTCTTGTCTCAGCTGAGGAACTAAGATTTAATGATGTACCAACTAGTGCGTGGGGACATGATGAAATAACTTTTTTAAACGAAAAGGGGATTATCCAAGGATATCCTGGGGGCAGTTTTAAGCCGAATTCTACAATTACTAGAGCACAAGCTGCTATTATCATGACAAATGCCCTTCAGGTTGGTGGTAAAAAAGTCGAAAGTCCTACATTTCCAGATGTGTCAACAGATCATTGGGCTTCTGAAGCGATCGAACAAGCTGCAGCTTTAGGAATATTTGTTGGTATAAACGGTGAGTTTCGTCCAAATGAGAAAATTAGCAAAGCACAGGTGGCTACTATTATTTCAAGATCTTTTAAACTTAAAAGCACTATTTCAACAAAATTTACTGACGTAAAAACCGACCATTGGGCAGCAGACCATATTGCCGCACTAGAAGCGAACGGAATCATTAAAGTTGAGGGAGAATTTCAACCGAATAAAGCAGCAACGAGATCAGAATTTTCCGTATTTATCGCTCGGTCAATTGAACCTACTTTTCGTATTGAAGATACGATGATACGTTTATATCAAGGGAGGGTTTCTAATACAAGCACAACCTTAAATGTACGCTTAATGCCTTCGACTGATAGCTCTGTTCTTGGTCGCCTAAAACTTGGCGAGACGGTTGATGTGTATGAAGAAACTGGAGATTGGAAAAAAATAAAATATTTACAAAGTTGGGGTTATGTCCATAAGGATTACATAACTAAGCTGACAGCAAATGAAACAGAATCAAAAACTCCCAATTCATCAGAAAAAAAGGTAATTGACGTGGGACGTGTAACAACTGCTTCTTTACATCTTCGAGAAGAACCATCTTCAAATTCTACTTCATTAGGGAAATTAAAAATGAATGATGTAGTCGAAATTTATGAATATGAGGGTAAATGGGCGTTAATTAAGCAAAATGATAGTTGGGCGTACATACATAGCGATTACTTAGCTATTCGTGACATGAATCAGAAGAATCTTCAAGACGTTGTTATAACTATCGATCCTGGTCATGGTGGAAAAGATCCAGGAACGAATGGACACGGTTTGCAGGAAAAAGACATAGTCTTAGATGTAGGACTGGTTCTTGAGAAAAAGCTGAAAGAACTTGATGCAAAACCGATATTAACAAGAAGTGATGACCGTTTTATAGAATTGAATGATAGAGCAAAAATCGCAAATAATGCAAATGCGTCCGTTTTTGTCAGTATTCATGCAAATTCCGCAGTCTCATCTTCTGCTAATGGTCTAGAATCATATTGGAATAGCGCTTATTCAAATGAGGAAAGTGAAGAATTAGCAGAAAAAATTAATAAACGCCTTGTGGAAGAACTCGGAATGAAAGATCGAGGAGTCAAGGAAGCAAACTTTGCAGTCATTCGTCAATCAAACATGCCAAGTGTATTGGTTGAATTGGGGTTTGTAACCAATAGTGGCGATGCAGAAATAATGAAGCAATCCGAATTCAATGAAAAGGCAGCTTCTGCGATCCTCGAAGGAATTAAAGATTATTATAGATGGTAATCAGTTGATTTGAAGCCTGTGAATAATTACAGGCTTCATTTTTTGTTATCTTCTTTATGTACAATTACACTCGCAGCATTAGTAATCCCCGTCTTTCATTTTTACAACATCAGCCTTCATTGCCTTTGCGATGTCTAAAGGGATTAAAAAGTCTTTTCCCAGCTTCATACAGTACAAATAAAGAGCCGGTTAGTAAAACAACTGTATTCAATAAGGCACCTAGTAAAGAGAATCTTTTGTATCCAAACGTGAAGGTAGAATCGGCCTTATGATTGGATTTCTTTTGTAAGTACCATGAGATACCAAGAGAAAGGGAATCGGCAAAATCATGAATGGCGTCAGAGATAATGAGAATACTTCCTGTTAGAATCCCCCAATGCCTTCAATATTGGCAAAGAGGGTGTTTAATAAAAATACTAATCCAATGTTTTGGTGGTTGTTAGTTGTTTTGATTGTGGGTACTCATTTTTTTCATACTCCTTTGTTGCTAACGTACCCTCAAGCTTTATTATAAAAACATAATTAGCTAATAGTGAATCATTCTAGACCAACTAAACAACGATCCCATCAAATTGTTCTGATTCTTAGATGATTAAGGTAAAAATGTATATGTTTTAACATGTAAGCGGCGACTAACGACAGGTAACACCTGTAAACGAAAGACCACGCGTTCTAAATTCGTATGATTAATATTCAATGAAAACTTCCAGATGCATGCACTTATAAACACGTAAAAACCGAACCCAGTTAACGAGTTCGGTTATATTGTTAGTTACAGTGGATTGCCTTACATGTACGCTCATCATCTTCAATTTGAATAGTCGTATGTTCAAGATGATATTCATCATGTAGTGTTTTGTTAGCTATTGATAACATTTCTGAATGATCAATGCCTTGCTCCACAACCATATGACAGCTAATTGAAAGGAAGTCAGAGGTGATAGACCAAACATGTAGGTCGTGAACATCTTTTATTCCTTTCAATGAAAGCAAGGATTTTTTTACGTTATCAACATCAATATGAGCAGGAGCTCCTTCCATTAGAACGTGAATCGATTCTTTTGTTACCCGATAACCGCTAATAATAATCAGGATCGCAACTAAAACGCTTGCAATTGGATCGGCAAGGTTCCAACCAAAAAACATAATGAATAAAGCTGCTGTAATAGCTCCTACAGAACCAAGTAGATCTCCTAAAACATGAAGAAAAGCACTTCTAACATTTAAATTTTTATCTTTATCTCCTCGCATTAAAATAAATGCTGCTACAATATTTACAAGTAAACCAATAACGGCAACAGTCAGCATCCCCGTACTCATCACTTCAGGTGGTGTTAGAATACGTCGATAAGCTTCCCAAAAAATATAAAGGGAAATTAGTAGAAGCGTAAGACCATTAATAAAAGCAGCTAATATTTCGAACCGCTTATATCCAAATGTTTTCGAAAAAGAAGCTTCTTTCTCACCAAAAGTCATGGCAAGGTAACTAAGCCCTAATGCAGCCGCATCACTAAGCATATGCCCTGCATCTGATAAAAGCGCCAGACTATTTGTAAGTAATCCTCCAATGACCTCCACAATCATATAGGTAGTAATGAGAAAAAAGGACAGTTTTAAAGCCGTTTTATTGTTACTCGTATGATGGTGATGCCCACCGTGACTATGTGAATGTCCCATGAAAATCCCTCCAGTTATAAATATATGCGGTATACATGATTATGAATTAGAAAAAAGTGAGAAGTGAATTAATTATGAGAAACGTCCTTTTACCTCAACAAATATATGGATTTTAATTTCAGTTTTAGTTGTTTAGCCATAATTAATTCGTTTTCTTCCGTTTAATCTAACCCATTATTCTAATATGACGTAATTAAAAAGGAGAAGGATCCTAAGTAGGTCTTCTCCAGATAAATACAAATTTACTCTTTTATTCATAGTTCATTTCAGGTTGATCTCTGTCTAATCTAACTGCTTCAGAAAACGAATAAGCAATCATGATACTATAAACGATAATTTGAATAATTTTCATCGCAACTCCGCCAGCTTGCTGGTCATTAATTAAGGAAATGTTGTAAAGTTGCGGTAAAGATTGATAAGTGGTATATAGAACCTTGTTTGAAAAAATAATAAATGCACCTAATGGGGTCATAAAAGCCCCCATGCCAACAATATAGATAATCTTAAGCATTGGTTGTAATGTGGTATTGGTATTATTTTTAGCTGGTGAAACGACAGGCCACCACATACAAAAGGACAGTGGTAGTAGGATTATCATGGAAACTGCTCGACTTATCGGACTAGACATAATCATATCAAACAAAAACGGTACATAATAAATTGAAAATAAAATATTAAATAGTGGCAAGATAACAAAAGGTTTTGTAAAGATTTTCAATATACTGGTAACCTTTTTATGACTATAAATTGGTTTTAGTAACGAATCAGTCAGACCAAGTAAAATAAGGATTGGCACAATAAAATAAGTGACTGTTTGTTGCATCATATAAACGAAGAATAAAGAGTTCGCCCATTCTAATACAGGGTTTGCTTGGGCGATCAAGAAAAGAAAAGCACCTGAAATAAATGCGGCTTTCCTCCACTTTGTTATGTCTTCATTACTTTTTTTTCCTGTTAATTGCAAATATTGTACGACGATAAAAAAAGTGAAAATAAATAAGACCGCACTCCATAAATAGGTCATATCTTTGGTTCCCTTCTAACTTAATATAGAATTTTCCGATGTGATAATGCTTGTCTATTTTAACAGGACGATGTTAATAATTGAATAGTCATTTGAATATATTAATGACAAATTTGAAAACGGTAAAGAAAGCTGGGGTGGTCGGTCAAATTTTTGAAATGTTAAGGCTACTTAAATTTATTTATGAATGTCAATTTGATATCTAGAACATGATAATCCTGAATAGATAGAGATTTATTAGGATACATCATGTTAAAAACAATTGATGTTAGTCTTATGGCCAATCACATATCCGCACATAAAGGGGTTATTACGGTTAGAGTTAAATTCAATCAATACAACCGAACACCCTATACACTTTTTCGGCTTTTGAATTACCCCCACCTAAAACTTTAACAAGTTTTTGAGGAAGGGGATTCCTAAGTAACCACTCCTAACGGAGTGTAATTGATTAGGCTATCCCCGTCACACCGACGGTTGAAATCCCTAGAAGGCGCAATCCTTCTAACTCTATATTTGTTGCAGCATTCCAATCACGATGATGTTCTGCATCACAGTTTTCACATTTCCATTTACGGACACCTAAGTTTTTAACTTTAGGATTCTTCGTTTGGCAATGAGAACATGTTTGGCTCGATGGGAAGAATCGGTCAACAAACACAACTTCACGACCATACCATTTAGCTTTATACTCAAGGAGTGTTGTAAACTTTGACCAACTCGCATCAGCGATGGACTTTGCTAACTTTTTATTTTTAAGCATACCCGATACATTTAGGTCCTCGAGCGCAATCACTTGATTCTCGCGAACGAGCTTCGTGGACAGTTTATGTAAAAAATCATTTCGAATATTGCTGATTTGTTCGTGTAATTTAGCAACTTGTTTTTGTTCTTATGCCAGTTGCTAGAGCCGATCTTCTTTCGAGAAAGGACGCGTTGCAATTTAGATAGTTTCTCTTCATATTTGCGTAAGTATTTAGGGTTAGCGACCACTTCACCATTAGACATCGAGGCAAAGTCTTTGATCCCTAAGTCAATACCTACGGTATTGTTTACTTTTAGCAGTTTAGTTACTTCTGTTTCAGTTAATACAGACATGAAGTATTTACCCGAACTATTACGTCTCACAGTGACAGACATGATCCGACCCTCAATGTCGCGAGATTTAGCAAAACGAACCCAACCCAATTTAGGTAGTTTAATTTTATTACCATCTACCTTGATGTTGTTGTTCGTCATCTTAGTTGTGTACGATTGAACAGGATGCTTTCTACTTTTAAATACAGGCTTATCATTCTGTTTCTTAAAGAAACGATCATACGCCTCACCTAAGGTTTTTACAGCAGTTTGCACAGCAATAGAATCAACCTCTTTTAACCAAGAGTACGTTGACTTTAAATTCGGCAATTGTTTTGAACACTTACCATACGAAAGACCTTTTCCTGTTTCTTTATATGTCTCATTCCATATATTAAGAAAATGGTTATAGACAAAACGACAAGAACCGAAGGTTCGATTCATTAGGTTTTGTTGTTCTTTGTTTGGATAGATACGATATCTAAATGCTTTGTTTATTTCCATGTGAACCGAACC
>NZ_SNUY01000003.1:8155-16812 GCF_004376175.1 Halalkalibacterium halodurans
TGTCTCATTCCATATATTAAGAAAATGGTTATAGACAAAACGACAAGAACCGAAGGTTCGATTCATTAGGTTTTGTTGTTCTTTGTTTGGATAGATACGATATCTAAATGCTTTGTTTATTTCCATGTGAACCGAACCTCCATTCCTGTTTATTACTATTATTCTAGCAAGAACAAGGTTAGTTGACGAATTTTTAAAAGGCAAAAGCGATTCATCCCCCCACTTTACACTCTGTAGGAAGTGGGGGGATGAATCGCTAATTTTCTGATAAAAATATAAAAGATGAAAAGTTTAGATATTATATATTTAAACAGAAAAAAGATGTATATACTTCGCGTTCAAGAAAATCATGTAATCTTTCTTTTTGTTGACTTAATTCACTAAATTCTTTTTCTTTAGCTGCCTTTGCCTTCTCCTTATGGGGGACAGCAGAAATAGCCTCTCTTTTTTCAATCATATTCTCTTCTATTTCCATATATCCAACAAGTTCTTCTAAACCTTGGATAATACGTTCTTCTACAAGAGTTAAAATAGCACCTTTCTGTATGCCGCGGCATGAGGCGCTTGCGCAGCGAATCATAATTAGGACGGTCTTTTCTAGGTTGATACTAAAGTGTGTGTCCACAATTCTCGCATTTTAAGATTCCAGCTAAAGGATTGGAAAGGATCTTTGTTTCAACTGTAGAAGGTCTCCAACGTTCTTTGTGAGCTTGGTTTGCGACCTCCCAAAGTTCTTCGGATACTATAGGTTTATGTGCATTTCTTTTAATTATCCAATCTTTAGTCGGAACCTTAATTCGTTTGTACCGACCATTTCTTTTTTCGTACTTAACTTTTCCCCAAATAATATGACCCATATATACTTCATTTTTTACAAATGCTGTAATGGTGGATGGTGACCAAAATTTTTTTCTCACTCGGTTTTCACTTACGAGAGCCAAAAAGTAAATACCCAAATAAAGGTGGCTCTATCCATTTGGTAATTTATTTGCAATTAGATAAGTGCAACGACGACAATTTCCTTTTAGGGAATGGCTTTTCCTTCAATTTTCCGAAGCTAAATTTCACAGAAAGCTCACATGGATTTCACAATTTGCAGATATAATCAGATATATTAGTGAGATTATCATGAAAAAAATTGGTGTCTGGAAAGGATTTGAATTTAGGGACAAAGATACTTATCACGTTGATACGCCACCTACAAGTGAAATTATAGAGATAAAAATTAGCAAAAGATATAACTTACAAACTCAGAGGAGAGAATGTTTTGCAAATTAAGAAAGGTAGAATCATACTTCCGATAATAATACCGATATTAGTTCTTTTAAGCTTTATCATTCCTAGAGAGACCCTACCGTCCCCGGATACTCGGATTATTCTAGAACATAATTATAAAACGTATATTGCTCCTGTTTGTTTTGATCAAGCAAATGCAACAAATTTTTTAGAAGAGTCTACTTTACAAAATGCCCAAGATTTAGACTACAAACAAGAATCTTCCTGTACTAAGGATGCCCTAAAAGGTGAAAAGGATCGCTTAATTACTAGCTTTCTAAAAGAAGTAGGGATTATCGATAAAAAATGGGATAATTGGTAATTGTGCTGAAATATCACCAGCTCTTGAGAAGCGGGTTTAAGCCCCTGAAGGTGTTAATGTTGGCGTGAAATAGTTACATATGCAAACTGTGAAAAGATTGAAGTGTGGAAAGAAATGAAGAAAAAGTAATATTGTTAATGTGAACAAGAAAGGGTTGAAATTGGATGAAACATTTTTTTTCTCTTTTAGGCTTGCTTTTAATACTAAGCGGATGCGGCTTGTTATATTCAATAGGAGGTTCGGCTACAAGTGATTTTGATTTATCTGAATCGGGTATGGCTGTACCAGAATTTGAGTTTACTAATCACTATGGTGAACAATATGGTAGCGAAGATTTGAATGGTCAATACTGGCTTGCAAAGATGGTATTTACCAATTGTCCAACTGTTTGTCCGATCTTGACACCGAATATGATAAACCTTCAAGATGCTATGATTGATGAAGGAGTTGAGATGAAATTTATTTCGTTTACCGTTGATCCTGAAAGAGATACATCTGAACATCTCCGAAAGTATGGTCAAAATATTGGAGCAAAAGAAGGATACTGGTATTTTCTCACTGGCTACGACTTTGAAGATTTTCAGAATTTCTCATTAGAAGCTTTTAATTCGCCTGTTGAAAATCTGGTAGACAGTGACGATATTATGCACAGTACACGCTTTTTTCTTGTAGATCCAGAAGGTCATGTTATTCGCGGATATGATGGAATGACAACGGACCAAACAGACATTATTAAAGATTTGATTGAAACAGTAAACGAATAGAAAAGTATCAATGCTCTTTTAAAAAAAGGGGGCATTAATTTTCTTTTTTTTCTTATTTTTCCGATTGATAGTTTTGTTATTTTAGGCCGCATCCTGAAACAATAAGGTAGTTGTAACAGGGAGAATAGTAAATTCCCCATAGTTAACTACACTTATTGAATACTTGTCATTAGGCCCAGATAAGCTGAAAAGACAAAAAATAGACTCATGAGAAAGGCAAAAATTGCTGGTGCCTTTTTCAAGAAAGCATAAAGAAGTAACAGTAAAAAGAAGATCGATAATGCGAATAAAATTAAACTTATGCTTGTAAGACTGAATTGAATTTGGTTATACATCTCTACTTGGCTGCCATAAAAATATTGAAATAAATCAGAAACGCCATTTGTCCGAAGCGTTGAAGGAATATCGTGTGTGGGCGCTTGCTGTCCAAGTACTGCGGTTGCTGAAAAAATGAAAAGCAGCAGGGAACTTTCAGCTTTTGCCCACGGCTTTGGATTAAATGTTTCATCTTTTCTTAGTTTTCGATCGAGCCATATGCCATTGATACAGGCAAATACAAGCAAAGGAATAATCAATAAATGTTTAAAGAGAAGTGCCTGACCATAGTCTAGCATTCATGCATTTGGAAATATGGAAAGAGGGACAATCTGACGATCAACACGAGAAAGTGGAGGGGCAATTGGACAAGAAGGAAGAAATCTACTATGTAGACAAAACATTTCCTGAACCTGGTCATTATTATGTTATTGCTCACGTTACGGCTAGAGGCATGCACAATATGTCAAAGATAGAGATCGAAGTAAGTGAATAATTCGAGAAAATCAAAAAAATGCATTACGAAAAGACTTGTACAAGTAACTTAACCCTAATCATAACATCAGTGGGAACTGCCATTTGGCAGTTTTTTTTAATTTAAAAAATAATCTTGACAATATGAGAATATGCTCATATTATAATACTAAAAGTTGCATAAGGGAAAAATAAAAGCAGAGGGGAAAGAATGATGGCTTGGTCAAATAATATAAAATTGTTTGAAGGGAAAAAAGGGGATTTCATTCGTATTACTCATTTAGAAATCGATGGTGTCATGAGAAGGAGACTCTTAGATTTAGGATTTGTGCCGGGAGCTATTGTAGAGGTACTAAGAAAAAGTCCTTTGGGTGACCCGATTGCTTTTCGGGTAAGTCAAACCTCTATAGCGTTAAGAAAAGAGGAAAGTTCAAAAATTCAAGGGGAGTTGATTTAATCATGACTGAATCCTTCCGTATTGCCCTCGCAGGTAATCCTAATACAGGAAAAAGTACTTTATTTAACCTGTTAACCGGACTAAAACAACATACTGGTAATTGGGCTGGAAAAACTGTGAATCTGAAGACTGGTTTGTTTTCATTCAAGAATAATAAGTACGAAATGATTGATTTACCTGGAACCTATTCTCTATTTTCAAATTCGATGGATGAAAAGATTGCTCGTGATTACCTTGTATTTGAAAAGCCAGATGTTACTTTGGTTATCTTGGATGCTACTGCACTTGAGAGAAATATGAATTTAGCTTTACAAGTGATGGAAATTACAGACCGAGTCATTATCTGTATAAACTTAATTGATGAAGCTGAAAAATTAGGAATTGAAATCAATGACAAAGTATTGATGAAACGTTTAGGTGTTCCCGTTATTAAGGTTTCGGCTAGAAATAAATCAGGAATATCCATGCTTCTCGATACCATTGACCGTGTAGTATCGGGCACCATCCTATGTACCCCATATCAAGTTACCTATGATGATGAAACGGAACAAAAAATTAAATTGTTATTGCCGAAAGTCCTAGAAATTTCTGGAGATAAATTTCCAGCTAGATGGTTGTCTTTGAGAATGCTAGATGGTGATAGAGACCTTTTACAGATGATCGAAATGCATATTAGTAAAATGGAGGTGTAAAGGGATGGAGATACAACCATCGGCAAATAAAGAAAATGGAATACATGAATTGCTCTCATTGGCTGACCAGCTCTCTTCTTCCACTGTTCGTGACAAAATTGTTGAACAGCTTTATAAAAAAAGTAATGAATTTATAAAAGAGGGTGTAGTATTTACAAGAACAAAACATGATCAAAGAACAGAGAAATTAGATGCCATTTTTACTTCTCCCATTTTTGGATTTCCTATTATGCTCATTATGCTTGGGGTAATTTTTTATTTAACGATTGCGGGGGCAAACGTACCTTCTAGCATGTTAGCTAGTTTCTTTGGATGGATTGAGGGATATTTGACCTTAATTTTTACTACTCTAAATGCTCCTGAGTGGCTTCATGGTGTTCTTGTCTTGGGGTTATATAGAGGAACAAGTTGGGTTATTAGTGTGATGCTTCCTCCAATGGCTATCTTTTTTCCGACTTTTGCACTTCTTGAGAATTATGGATATTTGCCACGTGTAGCTTTTAATATGGATCGGTTATTTAAGACAGTTGGGGCACATGGAAAGCAATCATTAACGATGGCAATGGGGTTTGGATGTAATGCTGCAGCAGTCATGTCCTCGAGAATTATTGAATCCCCTCGCGAACGTATGTTGGCTATACTGACAAATAACTTTGTTCCTTGTAACGGGCGTTGGGGGACACTAATTGTTCTGGCATCGCTATTTATGGCCGCGGGTTTTACCGGTGGAATGAAATCCTTGGTTACAACATCAGTTATTGTGGGAATTGTATTGTTCGGTATTATTATCACATTTCTTGTTTCATGGGTACTTTCTAAAACAGCTTTAAAGGGAGTTCCAACACATTATACTTTAGAATTACCTCCATATAGAAAACCTAAATTTGTAGACACGGTTATCCGATCTTCCCTAACTAAATCTTTATCTGTGTTAAATCGTGCCATTAAAGTGGCGGCACCAGCAGGTATTCTAACGTGGGTTTTAGCCAATATTCAGTTGGGAGACACTAGTATCCTGTTGCATATCGTAAACTTTTTAGATCCGTTAGGGCAGACAATCGGATTAGATGGATTTATCTTAATGGCATTTTTAATTGGTCTTCCAGCGAATGAAATTGTACTACCAATATTATTAATGGGATACTTATCAACTGGTGCATTAATTGATGTAGACGGAATCGAGGATTTGAAGCACATTTTCCTAAACAACGGATGGACCTGGTTAACAGGCCTTAATATGATGCTATTTTCATTGTTGCATTACCCATGCGGAACAACTCTCGTGAATATCTGGAAAGAAACAAAAAGTCTAAAATGGACATTCTGGTCTTTTATGATTCCAACAGGGATTGCTTTTTTAGTTACTTTCATTATTGCTCAATTTGTAAGATTCATGGGATGGGTATAGGTAGGGGAAAACGATGAAAAAATAGACATTAGAAAACGGCAGCCATTTAGCTGCTGTTTTGCTTATTCTTTAGGTATTGGTGTAGGAGTAGGAGGTGTTCCTAAACTCTCATACTTTTTATCAATGTTTTCACGGATTGCTTTTAGATCCGTACCTTTTTCAAACTCTTGTTTCTAATTTAAGTAAAAAAGCTACAGTAACCGCAGACATCCTAAACGTACGTTCAGGACCTTCTACGTCTTATGAAGTTATCGGTCAATTGCCCTTTCGCTTAATAAAACTGTTTATGTATATGATCCTGAAAGCGGAGAGGAAATTGACCGTGTAGATGTAGGAGTAATGCCTGTTGATTTTTACGGAGATAAGTTAAGTCCTTATATTTTTCAAATAATGTTTATAGAATAAATAAAGAAAATAGAACTGTAAGCAGTCCGATTGACGTAGGAAATAATCTATATGATATTACTGGTGATATGCAAAATATTTATGTTTCAAGTATCGATGGTAACTCGCTTTCAGTTATTGATAGAGCAAAATTTAAATTAGAAAAAAATATACCTTTAGAAAAAGGACTATATTTAATGATATTAGGTGGGAACAATGAATGAATATAAAATTTTAATCGCTGATGATGAAGAACAAATGCTAGTATTACTTAGCTCGTATTTAGAAAAAGATGGATATTTAACTTGTACTGCAAATGATGGGAATGAAGTATTGGAACTCTGGAAAAAAGGAACCTTTGATTTAGTAATCCTAGATATCATGATGCCTAAACTAGATGGTTTTACAGTTTGTCAAAAAATACGAGAGATATCAAATGTACCCGTCATCATGTTAACCGCAAAGGGTGAAGAGGTTAACAGGATCAATGGATTAAAAATGGGTGCTGATGAATACATTGTAAAGCCATTCAGCCCAAAAGAATTAGTTGCTCGTGTTGAGGCTTTATTAAGAAGATCAAATAATTTTAAAGAAAAGCAAAACTTGTATAAATTAGGTGAATTAGTTGTTGATTTAGATGGATATAAAGTTGAAGTGGCCGGTAAACTTGTTAACTTAACAAGGAAAGAGTTTAGTCTCTTGAATTTCTTGATTAGCAACAAGGGTCAAGTATTTTCAAGAGAACATTTACTTGACCGTATATGGGGAATAGAAAGCACGGGAACTTTGAGAACAGTGGATACACATGTAAAAACCCTTAGGATTAAATTAAGTACTGCTGGGACTTATATCCAAACGGTTTGGGGAGTTGGGTACAAATTCGAGGTCTAAAATTATTTAATAAATACGGAATAAAACATAAGATTTGGATAACTATTATTGTGGTTTCATTAATAATGATCGTTACTGGAGCTGGGTTAACGTATTATTTATCTAAAACAGGCGAGAAAACTCCCTCTTCAAGCGTGTGGCGGACGTAGCCCCGGATTAACCCCCGTATTTTGGACAGTATCTCTCTTAATCTCACTTTATCTTAAAATTACATCCTTTTTCGTTTCCTTTTGTCCTTTTGAGATGATAGCCATTTCTTCCATTCCTTCAAGGATAAAGGCTTTGCCCGACTATCGTCGCCCTTGACTCCATTCCAGAAATAGCTGAAATAATTTTTGGGACAAAAGGAAGAAAAATAGAAGGGGTGATTAAACCCGTACCTCTTTGATTTTCACGTTTTCATATTGTTGCTTTTCATAAAACTCATTTGGCGACAAGTCTAAAATGCTAGAATGCATGCGTCTTTCGTTATAAAACACCATAAACTCTGCGACTGCTTCATAGGCTTGTGCATACGTTTCAAATTGCCATCTTGATAAACAATCATCCTCAAAAATTCTATGAAAAGACTCAATGTGAGCATTCATATTTGGTGTTTTTGGAGGAATTCTTTCATGTTCCAGTGTATATTTTTCGCAAAATTCTTCAAAGGCATGGGAAATAAACTGTGGTCCATTATCTGTGCGAATCACAGGTTTTTCCAATTCATTAATCTGTTTGCGCTTGAATAATGCCCGCAAAAGGGTTTGCTTTAGATCTTTTGTCGTGCAGCTTAATCCCATATAGTATTCAACAATACTGCGATCATAAACGTCGATGATTGACAATACAAAGAAGAATCGGTCTTCACCTTCAATATAGCCATATTTAATGTCAATCTCCCACAATTTGTTTGAACTCTTAATCGTGCGATTTCTAGCTAGTTTTCTAGGATAAGAGACTTTCTTTTGCCGTTGCGGACGTAAAATACCAAGATCCTTGCACAACCGGTAAACTTTTTTCTTATTGATTATAAGATTGTATTTTCGACGAAGTAATTTTGTTAATTTACGGTAGCCATAGTTGAAGCCATCGCCTGCAATTTCTTCAAGTAGGTATTCTTTGATTTGTTCGTCTGATACCTTTTGGCCGTCCTTTTTGATAGAATAACCGGGTGTTGGACGTCCCTCACTTGCTTTTTTCTCTTCCACACGATAATTCTTTTGATAATAGTATGTGGAACGCGAAATACCGATGATTTTCAGCACTTTTGAAATGGAGTAGCCTTCTTGAATCCACTTGTCAGCTACTTCAAGTTTTTCAGCAAGTGAGGGTTTTTCTTTTTTATAAGATCTCGTAGAATGGCGATTTCAAGGTCTTTTTCACCTAATATTATTTTAAGCTTTTCATTTTCCTCGGATAACTCTTTGGAATCAAGATCCGGCAGCACAGTTACATCTACTTCACCGTATTTGCCCTCCTTATATTCACGAATCCAACGACTTACCATGTTCGGATTCAGTTCATATCGACGGGCTACTAAGGAATTATTGCCTGTCTCAGTGGCTTCTTTTACGACTTGTAATTTGAAACCTTTTGAGTGTCTTGTTCGTTTCATGATGTCAGCCTCCTTGGTACAATAAGTAGTATAATATTTATTACTCTTACTGTCCAAGTTCATTTAGGGGCTATAGAG
>NZ_SNUY01000003.1:16822-52213 GCF_004376175.1 Halalkalibacterium halodurans
TCAGTGGCTTCTTTTACGACTTGTAATTTGAAACCTTTTGAGTGTCTTGTTCGTTTCATGATGTCAGCCTCCTTGGTACAATAAGTAGTATAATATTTATTACTCTTACTGTCCAAGTTCATTTAGGGGCTATAGAGGCCCAATGGTAAGGGGGAGAAGAATCGCCTTCGGACAAGGGATGGCTTTTACCATCTCGATTGCTCGACAAAACAATAGAACGAACGTTCGATAAATACTCTTTCATTTGATAGAATGGATACGAGGAGGTGAAAGTCAATGCTAGTGAAAAAAGCGTATAAGTATAGAATCTATCCTAATCAAAAACAAATCGAACTTATTAATAAAACGATTGGATGTTCACGTTTTGTCTATAACTTTTTTGTCGGAAAGCAAAAAGATAAAGATGCCTATTGGTCTATCGTAAACGAAATGGTGCAAAATGGTCAGCTTCTTCAAAACAATTGGAAAGGGAAGTTTTTCAATAAGAATGAATCGATTAAAGCTATTCGGGAGTTGAAGCAAAACTATCCATTCTTAAAAGAAGTGGATAGCATCGCCCTTCAAAAATCAGTCGAAAATGTAAACGATTCTTACACTCGTTACTATAAAAAACAGAACGGAGAACCACGTTTTAAGTCAAAAAAGAATCCTGTTCAGTCGTATACAACGAAATGTGTAAACGGAAATATTCAAGTGTTAGACAAGCATATTAAACTACCAAAATTGGGTTTAGTCCGTTTTGCGAATAGCCGTAAGGTGGAAGGGCGTATCATGAATGCAACGACTAGACGAAATCCTTCGGGTAAATATTTCATTTCAATTTTGGCTGAATCCGAAGTTGAACCATTTAGAAAGACAGGTTCATCCGTAGGAATCGATGTAGGGCTCAAAGACTTCGCCACTCTTTCAGATGGCACAGTCTATGCCAACCCCAAATTCTTTCGCACATTAGAAATAAAAGTAGCAAAATCGCAACGCATATTATCAAAGAGGAAAATCGGTTCTTCTAATTGGTTTAAACAAAAAGCAAAAGTAGCTCGACTTCATGAGAAAATGGCGAATGCAAGAAAAGATATGTTAGATAAAATCTCAACCGATATTGTCAAAAACCACGACATCATTGGTATTGAGGATTTGACTATTAAAAACATGTTAAAGAATCACAGTCTTGCTAAGGCGATTAGTGAAGTATCGTGGTCACAATTCAGAACGATGCTTGAATATAAGGCTAAGTGGTACGGAAAACGAGTCGTTGCGGTAGCGAAAAACTTTCCTTCAAGTCAACGATGTTCCACTTGTGGTCACAAACACAAAGACGTTAAAAATCTCGCTTTGCGTGAATGGACTTGCCCAATATGCGAAAGTCACCACCAAAGGGATATCAACGCAAGTATGAATCTTCGTAATGAAGCATTGCGATTAACCGCAGGAACTGCGGGGATAGCCTAATCCATAACAAACCGTTAGGTTAGTGTTCTTAGGAACCCCTCACTTCAAGCAACCGTAAGGCTGGTAAGTGGAGGGTTGTTCAAATGAAAAGTATTACGTTGAAAAACAAAAAGTTTATTAGTAGTACAAGGAGAAGAATTAAAATCATTTTATCAAATTCTACTAATAAAGAAGAGTTTATTAAGAGAAAAGAATGGACAGATAGAACATCCGATGCAAAAGTTATTTTTACAGAAGACCCTATGCTATTAAGTGCTGGAATTCCATATGAAGAGTTTACAAATAATAATCTAATCACCTTTGAAGAAAGACAACTTTTATTAGAAGGTGAAAAAGTGATATTTTTTCGTAAGCATCCCAGATTCAATCAAGATAAGGCTATCCCCGTCACACCGACGGTTGAAATCCCTAGAAGGCGCAATCCTTCTAACTCTATATTTGTTGCAGCATTCCAATCACGATGATGTTCTGCATCACAGTTTTCACATTTCCATTTACGGACACCTAAGTTTTTAACTTTAGGATTCTTCGTTTGGCAATGAGAACATGTTTGGCTCGATGGGAAGAATCGGTCAACAAACACAACTTCACGACCATACCATTTAGCTTTATACTCAAGGAGTGTTGTAAACTTTGACCAACTCGCATCAGCGATGGACTTTGCTAACTTTTTATTTTTAAGCATACCCGATACATTTAGGTCCTCGAGCGCAATCACTTGATTCTCGCGAACGAGCTTCGTGGACAGTTTATGTAAAAAATCATTTCGAATATTGCTGATTTGTTCGTGTAATTTAGCAACTTGTTTTTGTTCTTATGCCAGTTGCTAGAGCCGATCTTCTTTCGAGAAAGGACGCGTTGCAATTTAGATAGTTTCTCTTCATATTTGCGTAAGTATTTAGGGTTAGCGACCACTTCACCATTAGACATCGAGGCAAAGTCTTTGATCCCTAAGTCAATACCTACGGTATTGTTTACTTTTAGCAGTTTAGTTACTTCTGTTTCAGTTAATACAGACATGAAGTATTTACCCGAACTATTACGTCTCACAGTGACAGACATGATCCGACCCTCAATGTCGCGAGATTTAGCAAAACGAACCCAACCCAATTTAGGTAGTTTAATTTTATTACCATCTACCTTGATGTTGTTGTTCGTCATCTTAGTTGTGTACGATTGAACAGGATGCTTTCTACTTTTAAATACAGGCTTATCATTCTGTTTCTTAAAGAAACGATCATACGCCTCACCTAAGGTTTTTACAGCAGTTTGCACAGCAATAGAATCAACCTCTTTTAACCAAGAGTACGTTGACTTTAAATTCGGCAATTGTTTTGAACACTTACCATACGAAAGACCTTTTCCTGTTTCTTTATATGTCTCATTCCATATATTAAGAAAATGGTTATAGACAAAACGACAAGAACCGAAGGTTCGATTCATTAGGTTTTGTTGTTCTTTGTTTGGATAGATACGATATCTAAATGCTTTGTTTATTTCCATGGGAACCGAACCTCCATTCCTGTTTATTACTATTATTCTAGCAAGAACAAGGTTAGTTGACGAATTTTAAAAAGGCAAAAGCGATTCATCCCACCACTTTACACTCCGTAGGAAGTGGGGGTTTTCTCGCTAATTTTCTGATAAAATGGATTTGTATGTTAAAATGTAACTAAGTTTGTGAAGAAAACGAGCAGGATAATGTAATAGGGAAGCACACACCATAAAGCAAATTGATGTGTGCTTTCTTTATTTTTATATACTTTTACGTTTAGAAATAAATAATAAAAGTTGAGTGATGATAGCTAAGATAGGCAATTCCAACAATGGACCAATCACTAAAACTAAGGCTATCAAAGGTTGGTCTGGAAATGCAGTCATGGCGATTGCTAAAGCAATTGGTGAGTTTCTTGCTAAAGTAGTCAAACTTAGGCTAGTTCTATCTGAATATGAATACTTCATAAGCTGTCCAACCTTTTGACCAACGATAAAGTTTATAACAAAAAACAAAAGGAGAGGAAGCGTTATTTGCCACATTAAATCTAGGTTATCAAGCAATAATTGTCCTTGAGAAGCGAACATAGCAACGATTGCAAGGCTTAGGAAGATAATTGGGTATACGCTAGAGTTAGATATTAAGTTTTCTCTTAATTGTTGTTTATTTCTAAAAAGTAATTTTGTTAGAAGTGCCAAGACCAAAGGTATGAATAAAACAATTAGAATACTTTCTACTAAAAACCCTAGTTCTATAACTCCAGTGGTTCCACCAAAAATCAGGAGATATATTGGTAGTAACATGACTTGTAAGATTAAATTCAAAGGCAAGATAGCCGTTGATAGAGCAATATTTCCTTTTGCTATTCCTGTGAAGATTAAGTACCAATCCGTACATGGAGTGACCATTAGCATAATAAATCCAATGTATAAGGCTGGATTATCACCTAGAAATACCATTGCTAGCAGCCAAGCTAAAATAGGTGTCCAGACAAAATTTATGATGACTGAAGTGTATGTAAACTTGATGTTTTTAAAGGCTTTCTTTATTTCTTCAATAGGAATTTGTAAGAAAGTAATATATAGCATAGCTACTAATAAAGGAACAATAAAACTTTCTGCATTAACTCTTATGAGTTCTATTTGTCCTATACCTATACCAATAACAACTGCTAAAAATATAATAAGAGTATATAACTTTTCGAATAAGTTCATTGTGTATCACAACCTACTAAAATAATGAGAGTGTAAAATATTTTGTGTAAATAGAAATGCACTAAATGATGTTCATAGAAAAAAGAAGACCCTTTCTGTAGAATAAAGTTAGCCGACTAAATTCACAGAAAAGAGGTCTTCCCTATGAATCATCTTACTACAGATTTAATCGAAGCACTAGCACAAAAACAAGATATCGAAGAAGTTTTTCGTCAGCATTTGGAAACAGCTATCAATCAGCTGTTGAAACATGAATTAACTGTCTTTTTAGACTATGAGCCTTATGATCGAGAAGGTTTTCATTCTGGTAATTCCCGTAATGGCTTTTACGATCGTACGTTTAAAACCGAATACGGAGAACTACATCTTCGTATCCCTAGAGACCGTAATGGCGAGTTCCAACAACAAACAATAGCTCCTTATAAGCGTTCCAATGATACGCTGGAACAGTTTGTCATTCATCTTTATGAAAAAGGGATTACGACAAATGAAATCGCTAATCTTATCGAGCGAATGTATGGACATCACTATTCCAAACAAACGGTTTCGAACCTAACGCAACTTGTTTCTGAAGACGTGCAGGCTTTCCATGAACGAAAGCTGGAAGAACGCTATGTGTGCATTTACCTAGATGCCACTCATATTCCGATTCGACGTCAAACGGTTGAAAAAGAAGCTGTCTACATCGCTATTGGTATTACGGAAGAAGGAAACAAAGAAGTTTTAGACTTTACCATTGCACCAACAGAGTCTTCTCACGTATGGGAAGAACTCATCCAATGCCTACATGAGCGAGGAGTAGAAAACGTCCTTCTTTTCATTTCCGATGGATTGCCAGGGATGACGGATAGCATTCATCGCGTCTATCCAAAGGCGAAGCATCAAGTGTGCTGTGTACATGTCGCTCGAAACATTTCCAGTAAAGTACGTGTAAAGGATCGCGCAGCCATTCTCGATGATTTCAAGGCTGTCTATCAAGCGAAAGACCGTGAAGAAGCTTTAGAAGCCTTAGAACAAATGCAAAGTAAGTGGGAAAAGCCCTATCCACGTGTCATTGAATCTGTGATGAACAATGAACAGATCTTAACGTTTTATGATTTTCCAGCTTCCATTCGTCGCAGCATCTACTCGACAAATTTAATTGAAGCTTTTAACAAAGAAATCAAACGATATGTCAAACGCAAAGAACAATTCCCGAATGAAGAATCCTTAGAACGTTTTCTCGTGACACGGTTTCTAGACTATAATCACAAATTTGGCATGCGTTGTCATCGAGGCTTTGAAAAGGCAAAATCAGAATTGATACACATGTTTGAAGCACTAGAATATTAAGCTCTAGCACCAATCCGCCATCCTTGACCTTGTTTGCGGTCGTGGTGTTGTGTACGTTGGCGGATGGGAAAAATAAAGCCCTATGTGGGACTTCATCCGCACACCGAGCGTACCACGACCGACCTTTTCTAAGTTCTCGCTGGCTGGGTCCCTGAACCCAACCAGCAAGAACTAAGAAAAGGCACAAGGTCAAGGACAAGCAGCTACCGCTGTGGCTCTGTGTTTCACCTAAAATAGAAGTTTTACCAAGTAAAATAAGCAGGGCTAACCTATCTACTAGAAACAGGGGTATTTACACAAAATTATTGACACACCCAAAATAATTTTAACACAAACATAATTTTATCATAATTTGATTGTAAAGTTATTCAAGTAACGGAGGCGAATACTTAAAAAATTATTTAACTATGATTGTTAATCATTTATAATTATATTCAAATAAATGTTTGAATGTATTTTTGTTTTGAGAGGAGTGAATTGATGCTAAATTGTGAAGTTGTGATTATCGGTGGAGGTCAAGCAGGTTTAGCAATGGGGTATTATTTAAAAAAGAAAAATATACCGTTTGTTATATTAGATAAAAATCAACATGTAGGTGATTCTTGGAGAAGAAGGTATGATTCTTTGGTTTTATTTACTCCACGTAGATATAGTAGCTTACCTGAATTGGAGATGGAGGGTTTATCGAAAGAATTTCCAACGAAGGATGATGTTGCAGATTATTTGGATAGCTATGTAAAGCGTTTTGGTTTACCAATAATGTTTAACACTAACGTAGTTAAATTAAGTAAACAGTCCAATGGTTCATTCCTCTTAGAAACTAGTAGTGGACAGATTAATGCTAAACAAATAGTAGTAGCAACTGGGGCATTTCAAAAACCTTTTATACCTAATATTATAAAAAAGGAGTCGAGTATCTTCCAGCTCCACTCTTCAGAATATTATTCACCAAGGGAAGTTAAAGGGACTGATATATTAGTTATAGGTGGGGGTAATTCTGGAGCACAAATTGCCGTGGAATTAGCAAAGGATAACAATGTTACAATTGCAGTTGGACACAAATTCAAATTCCTACCTTTAAAGTTTCTTGGAAGAAGTGTTTTTAGTTGGTTAGAAATATTTGGTCTGTTGTTTGCAGGAAAAGATTCGCTAAAAGGTAAATGGTTTCAAAAACAGAATGACCCAATTTTCGGAAAGGAACTTAAAAAACTTATTAGAAATAGAAAAGTTGATGTAAAACCTAAAGTAACCCATGTCAATGATGCAGAAGTTCATTTTAAAGATAATACTCGAAGAAAATTCACTAGTATTATATGGTCTACTGGTTTCGTACCTTCTTACGATTGGATTAATATAGAGGGTGTTATTTCTAATGATGGAAAACCAATACATACAAGAGGTATAACGCATATAAAAGGTCTTTATTTTATAGGTTTACCTTGGCAATATCAACGGGGTTCAGCATTGATATGTGGAGTAAGTTTGGATGCAAAGTATCTTGTTCCAACAATTATTTCAAATGTGTCTAAAAATAAATAATATGTAACCTATTGTGAATGTTTCACTTAAACTGAACGGGGTGCGTTAGTGCAAGAAGCTAGTTGCCTTTTAGTACCTAATTCCTATCTTCCGCAATCGGGCGCGATTGTTAAAGAAACAAATGATTACTGGTTATGGTATTTATGGTAGGAAATTTGATGTTGTTGTAAATGAGATCATATATGTTGTACAAAAAGGATAGATGTAAGCAGGTATAACTCCTGTTCATCTATCCTTTCTTTTTTACCCTATATAATGTTTAACATTATAATGAAACATTTTATTATCGGGCTTCTTAATTATTTTCTTGACTTTTGAGCATTTTGCATATTTTTTGACCCAAGAGCCATAAGGATTTCAAAGACATAAAAAAGGACTTCACCCCTAAAATGTAGAATTTTTGAAGTGACGAAACCACAAAAATTCAAAAGGAGGAAGTCACTTTGTATATTCTACAAGAAAGCCTATTTTCCTTTGAAGAACTGCAAAAATTAGAGTCAAAAGAGAAATTACCTATCTTTTTTAGCTCGCTTGATTTACGCCCTTATGCTAAACAGTTGAGAAGTTCTTCACCCCGAGGGGCTGACGGTCATTCCAGAGAAGGGATTCTAAGGGCTCTCATCGCTGCCCCACTCGAAGGCATCGACACCTTTACCGCCCTTCATCATCGATTGGATAAAGACCTTCGTTTCCGTTATCAATGCGGTTTATCGATTGATCGCCCCGCACCGTCTATCTCCACTCTCAGCCGGGTTTTTGCGGCACTTACCAAAAAAAAGCTGGCTGAAAAGATCTTCCTTGACTTGGTACAGTTAGCTCAGGAGGAAGGAATAATTGACGGCAGCCACCAGGCCATCGACAGTGCCGCCATTGATGCCTATGAAAAGAAACAGCCCAAAAAGCGTAGTGAACAAACGGGTAATGCCAATTGGGGCGCAAAATATGATTCCTTCGGCAATAAAATTACCTGGTTTGGCTATAAGATGCATCTTTCAGTCGATACCGCAAGCGAACTGCCAATGGCCATAAAAGTAACCCCTGCCCATGTGAACGATGGAGAAGTCGCACCAGAATTAATAGAGCAAGTGGCAGAGCGTACCAAATCCAAAATTGAATTTCTGATCATGGATGGCGGATATGACCAACTAAAAAACTATGAATCAGCCAAAAACATTGGAGCGCAAGCCATTATCCCGCTCAATTTGCGCAACGAAAAAGAGCCTCCTGAAGGGATTTCTTCCAATGGAACTCCGCGTTGTTCCATGGGTTATGAAATGACTTATTGGGGAGCTGATAAGGACCAGCTCAAGTTCAGATGTCCTCACGCAACCGGCAAAGTGGATTGCCCATTAGGAATGGCAGCCTGTTCATCTTCCAACTATGGAATGGTGGTAAAAGTCGACATCAAAAAGGATGTGCGCCGATATTCCAATCCGCACCGTGATACAAAACGTTGGAAAGAGCTTTACAACGAGAGGACAAGTGTAGAACGCTGTAATTCAAGAATGAAAAGCTACCTTACGGCGAACTCCCTACATGTATGGGGAATTGAAAAAGTAAAGACCCATATTTACCTGAACGCTATTGTATTACTTGTTTCAGCGCTAGCGATGGCAAAGGAAAATAAAGGGAAGAAAGCCGCTTAAAAAAATTCAATGTGAAAAATTCTGTAGGTATGCCCGAAAACAAGATTATTGTAATATTTTGTAAAATAACATGCTGGTAGCTATTTGTCGAGTGCTTTATTTTTTATACTTTTATCCCAAAAATCTAATTTTGCAAAATGCTCGACTTTTAATAAAACATGGTGCCTAGCTCTTTTATTTGAAAAAGATTTCTTGTAATCTCTTATGATCGGTCGTCAATTCAAGGGCGACGAGTAGCTTTAATCGTGCTTTTTGACCATTTAAACCGTTCGTAAAAATAACCCCTAAATCTTTTAGGTGACGCCCGCCTCCCTCGTAAGCGTACGTTTCCTGAACGATGCCACTAACGCTTCTTGACACGAGTACCACTGGAATGTTGGCTTGATGAAGACGTTTGATGCTTGGGACGACCGCTGGTGGTAAGTTTCCTTGTCCGAAAGCCTCAATGACTAGGCCGTCAATTCCCGTGTCGGCAATCGCATCAACAACGGACCCATCCATGCCTGCGTAGGCCTTTAATAGCACAACTCGATGATTGATGCTTGAGACCGTATAGCTCTCTTTGTATGAAGGGGCGTGGTGGAAGGTAACGCCTCGTTTCGTGACAATCCCAATCGGCCCATACTGTGGACTTTGGAACGTGGCGACGTTACTCGTATGAGTTTTCGTGACGTTTTTTGCTGTATGAATTTCGTCGTTAAATACGACGAGAACTCCTTTTCCTTTTGCTTCATCTGTAGCAGCCGTTTTGACAGCAGAAATAAAATTGTGTGGTCCGTCCGCTCCGAGCTCATTACTGGAACGCATCGCCCCTGTGACAACGACAGGGACTTCCCAATCGAGTAACAAATCTAGAAGGTAGGCTGTTTCTTCTAACGTATCCGTCCCATGTGTAATCACGACCCCATCAAACGATTCATTACCTACTCGGCTCTTTAGTCGCTCAGCCAACTGAAACATGAGCTCAGGTGTCATATGGGGGGAAGGAATATTGAGAAAATCATCGACTTCGATCGAGGCAATCGATGTTAACGATTCGACGGTGGCAAACAGGGGATTTGTCTCTTTAGGCTGTACGCCCCCTTTTTCATCTTCATGCATCGCAATCGTTCCACCTGTGTGTATAACTAAAACTTTTTTCATGGCTCGTTCTCCTTTTGGCGAATGGTTATACTGTTTGAGTGAAAACCAGACAAGTGAATCTGACAAAGTGTACCCCTTCACTCCAAGTTGTTCACAAGCATCATCATAACATAGCTGTTCAACTGTAAAAAAGTCTCTTTCTTATTGCAAATCCATTTCGTGAACCTTACAAAACGTTTACAATGGGGGTAGTGAGTTTGGACGGAGAGGTTGAGACATTGTGTTCAGTTTATTGACAGCCGCCATTGCTCCAGCCATGGCGCTTCTATGCTTTTTTTATTTGAAAAATGAATACGGCTCGCAAACCTTGGGCTTTGTCGTGCGAACCTTTTTAATTGGCGCGCTCCTGATGTTTCCAGTCATGGTGCTCCAACATGCGTTTCTTGCGGAAGGTTTCTTTGCGAATCCTTTGTTAAAAGCCTTTATTCTTTATGGATTTTTCGAGGAATTTTTCAAATGGTTTATGCTTTATTTTTTCGCCTACAAACATGTGGAATTTAACCGTCGGTACGATGGGATTATATTTGGTGTTTCCCTTTCGTTAGGATTTGCCTCTATGGAGAATGGATTATACTTAATTGCTAACGGTGTGGAAACCGCGATCGGTCGGGCGTTACTTCCAGTGTCAAGCCACGCAATTTATGGCGTGATTATGGGATACTATTTAGGACGAGCAAAAATGGAAGAAAAGCATCGAAAGAAATGGCTCTTTCTCTCGCTCTTTCTCCCGGTTTTGCTGCACAGCTTGTATGATGCAATTTTGTTATTGTGGAGCAAGCATTTTCTTTTTGTCATGGTGCCCTTTATGTTGGTATTATGGTGGGTAGCGATACAAAAAGTAAAACTGGCTAATCAACTGGACCGCTAATGAAAGGTAGAGAAGTAGATACGTCTACCTTTGAAGAAAATGAATGGAGGTGTAGAGAGCATGGCAAAGGAACGGTACCGTGTCGTCATTCGCTGCCCTGAATGCGGTGAACGCTACATTCTTCGTGGCCATCGAAACGAAAAAGGAGAGTATGAAACGGGGTTTAAACAATGCATTTGTGGCAACGAAGATCACCTTTATATTGATGGTGCCCCAGAATAATCCATTCGCACCGTGAAAAAATAAACGAATTGAAAGAATGTTGTTGCATTTTCGCTAGAATTGTTGTAATTTTTATAAAAAGGTCTTGAAAACAAAATAGTGTCTCGTATTCTTATCCAGAGAGGTGGAGGGAACGGCCCGAAGAAACCTCAGCAACCAGCCGCGATCCTGTGGTCAGGTGCTAATTCCTGCAAGCATTATTTGCTTGAGAGATAAGAGGAAGCGAGTGAGATCCAACACCTACTTCTTCTTATTCTTACATGACGAGAAGGTAGGTGTTTTTTTACACAATCAGAAAAGATCGAACTTTTCAGATAGTTTAAGAAAAATGAAGGCTTTCGCGATAAAACTTGGCGATGAGCTGATTTTTCCAATAGATGGATAGGAGGAGTAACCATGAATCGTAAAGAATTAGAAACAGCTTTAGTACAAATCGGAAATCGAATGGATGATCGAACAGGTGCGATCAACACGCCTGTTTACTTTTCGACCGCCTATCGTCACTCCGGAATTGGCGAATCCACTGGCTATGACTATGCACGGACAGGGAATCCCACGAGAGAAGTGCTTGAAAAGGCGATTGCTACGTTAGAAAACGGAGATCAAGGGTTTTCCTGTAGTTCCGGTATGGCAGCTATCCAAACGGTGTTTTCTCTTTTTCAATCAGGGGATGAAATTATTGCTTCCCAAGATTTGTATGGAGGGACGTACCGCTTGTTTGAAGGTGGCTGGAAAAAGTGGGGGCTTTCTTTCTCCTATGCTGATCCGCGAAATCTTGCAGCGTTAGAACAGCAAATAACAGAAAAAACGAAGGCGCTGTTTATTGAAACCCCTACGAATCCACTCATGCAAGAAGCAAATATTCGTGAGCTTGCCGCCCTTGCTAATAAATATGGATTGCTGCTGATCGTCGATAATACGTTCTACACGCCACTTTTACAGCAACCATTAAACGAAGGGGCCCATATCGTCATCCATAGTGCGTCAAAATACTTAGGCGGGCACAATGATGTCATCGCTGGGTTGATTGTAGCCAAAGGACAAGAGCTATGTGAGCAGGTCGCCTATTACCATAACGGAATTGGCGGAACGCTCTCAGCCTTTGATTCATGGTTGCTCATTCGTGGGATGAAAACTCTTGCTCTGCGAATGGAGCAGCATCAAAACAATGCGAGGGCTATAGCGTCTTACTTAGAAAAGCATAAAGGAGTAACGGATGTTCTTTATCCTGGACGGGGTGGAATGCTTTCCTTCCGCATACAATCGGAGAGCTGGGTTAACCCGTTTTTACAATCGTTGAAGCTCATTTCATTTGCAGAGAGCCTAGGGGGAGTCGAAAGCTTAATGACCTATCCGGCGACGCAAACCCATGCCGATATTCCAGAGGATGTGCGGATCGCTAACGGTGTATGTAATCGCTTGTTGCGATTCTCAGTTGGGATCGAACATGTGGGTGATTTGATTGCCGACCTCGATCAAGCGTTCAACCGTGTCATCGAGCAGTCAGCGGTGAAAGGAAGTGAAGCACAGTGAGCGAACAGTACAGCTTGCAAACAAAACTACTTCATAATGAGCATAAGGTTGACCAGGCAACTGGTGCGGTAAGCGTACCAATCCAACACGCTTCTACGTTTCATCAGTTTGACTTTGATACGTTTGGAACGTATGACTATAGCCGTTCGGGTAATCCGACACGGGATGCTCTCGAAGCGGCGATTGCTGAGCTTGAGGGAGGCAATCATGGATTTGCGTTTGCTTCTGGGATGGCTGCTATCTCCACAGCGTTTATGCTCCTATCAAAGGGCGATCACGTTGTCTTAACGAAAGATGTGTACGGTGGGACCTTTCGCCTCGTAACGGAAGTTTTAACCCGGCTTGGAATTGACCATACATTTGTTGATATGACAAACTTGGCGGAAGTGGCGGCGGCCATCAGACCAAATACCCGTGTCCTTTATATGGAGACGCCATCCAATCCGACGTTGAACATTACTGACATTCACGGGGTCGTTTCACTGGCAAAAGAACACGAATGTCTCACCTTTCTTGACAACACCTTTTTAACACCTGCTTTGCAGCGACCGCTAGAACTTGGAGTTGATGTCGTCCTCCATAGTGCGACAAAATTTATTGGAGGTCACAGTGATGTTGTCGCAGGGCTGGCGGTGACAAAGGATGAAGAACTAGGAAAAAAGCTCGCCTTTTTACAAAACTCGTTCGGCGCTATTTTAGGCGTTCAAGACGTATGGCTCGTTCTCCGAGGTTTGAAAACACTTCATGTGCGGATGGAGCACGGAGAGAAAGGGGCTCAGCAGATCGCCGAATGGCTTCTAGGCGTCCCGGAAGTGAAGCGAGTCTACTACCCTGGTTTAAAAGATCACCCAGGACACGAATTGCAAAAAAGGCAGGCGGAAGGGTTTGGCGCTGTGCTATCGTTTGAGCTAGAAAATGAAGAGGCGGTTCGAAGGTTCGTGGAACATGTAAAGCTCCCTGTTTTTGCTGTCAGTTTAGGAGCGGTAGAATCGATCTTGTCTTACCCCGCCAAAATGTCCCATGCCGCGATGCCGAAAGAGGAGCGGGAGGCAAGAGGCATTCGTGATGGATTGCTTAGACTTTCAGTCGGGTTAGAAAAACCGGAAGAACTAATGGCTGACTTTAAAGCGGCATTTGCTCACGTTCGAGGAAAGGTGGAACATCTATGACGAACTTGGTCGAAGCGCTGAAAACGAACATATTAGTCGGAGATGGCGCCATGGGAACGCTTCTTTACGAGCAAGGGATTGACCGATGCTTTGAAGAGCTCAATGTGACCGATCCAGAGAAAATCGTGGCAGCCCATGTAGCGTATGTGGAAGCTGGAGCTGATGTGATCCAGACGAACACGTATGCGGCAAATCGGATGAAACTAGCAAAATATCAGCTTGACGACCAAGTATTGGAAATCAACCGCGCCGCCGTTCGATTAGCGAGAAAGGCTGCAAAACAAGAGACGTTTGTCCTCGGTACCATCGGCGGCATTCGCAGCGTTCAATTTGAAGAAGTAGAAATCCAAGAAGTCCAGGACGTGTTTTTGGAGCAGATGAAGGCGCTCGTAAGCGAAGGGGTGGACGGTCTTTTATTGGAAACCTTTTATGATCTAGAAGAAGCGAAATTGGCCGTCAGTCTTGCCCGTTCTTTAACGGATTTGCCCGTCATCGCTCATTTATCGATCGCAGAAATTGGCGTACTTCAAGGGGGGAAACTGTTAGAAGAGGCGTTTGCAGAGCTAGAAGGGCTCGGAGCAGATCTTGTCGGCATTAACTGTCGTATGGGACCCTACCAAATGCTTCGCTCCTTCGAAACGGTTCAACTTTTGGACAGAGCCTACTATTCTGCTTATCCAAATGCTAGCTTACCAGATTATCGCGACGGTCGGCTGTATTACCATTCAAATCCAGAATATTTTTATGAAATGGGAAAACGCTTTGTGCAGCAAGGAGTTCGCCTTCTAGGAGGATGTTGTGGTACCACTCCTGAACATGTACGTGCGTTCGCTAAAGTTGTGAAAGGATTAAAGCCTGTTGTAAGCAAGCCTGTTAGGTTGGAAATCAAAGAAACGTTGAGCTCTACTGGGCAAAAGACGGCTCGAGAGCCACTTGCGGAAAAAGTGAAGAAGCAGCCTTCGATCATCGTGGAGCTAGATCCACCGAAAAACCTGGCAATCGACCGGTTTGTTGAAGGGGCAGCGGCTTTGAAAAATGCTGGAGTCGATGCGGTGACGATGGCGGACAATTCTCTCGCTTCTCCTCGTGTCGATAACTTAGCGCTTGGAGCGATTATTCAGCAGCAAGCGGGCGTTCGGCCACTCGTCCATGTGACGTGCCGTGACCGGAACCTGATCGGGTTGCAGTCGCACTTAATGGGGCTCCATGCCTTAGGGATGACTGATTTATTAGCGATTACGGGGGACCCAACAAAGGTCGGTGATTTTCCTGGTGCCACGTCGGTCTATGACGTGACCTCATTTCAGCTAATCTCTTTAATCAAGCAATTGAATGAAGGAATCTCCTTTTCAGGAAAAGAACTAGGTCAAAAAGCGAATTTCTCTGTGGGGGCTGCCTTTAATCCAAATGTCCGTCACCTTGAGCGAGCGGTCCAACGAATGGAAAAGAAAATCGAGGCTGGCGCTGACTATTTCATGACCCAGCCAATCTACAATGAAAAGCAGATCGAGGACATTTACGAAGCGACTAAGCACATTGAAAAGCCGATTTATATCGGAATCATGCCTTTAATTAACGGTCGAAATGCAGAATTTCTTCATAATGAGGTACCGGGTATTAAATTGACAGATCAGATTCGAGAACGGATGGCGCATGCCGGTGAAGACCGCCAAAAAGGGGAACGGGAAGGACTCGCCATTGCCAAGTCTTTATTGGATGTAGCGACTCATTATTTTAACGGCATCTATTTGATTACCCCGTTTTTACGCTACGGAATGACCGTTGAACTGACTCACTATGTGAAGGAGACTCAACATCAAATCAGACAGCCAGAACGCTCGATTCAGAAGTAGAAAGGACGATCAGAAGAATGACTAAATCGTTGTTTGAACAACAGTTAGAGCGAAAAATCGTCATCCTTGATGGGGCGATGGGGACCATGTTACAAGCCGCGAATCTAACCGCTGATGACTTTGGCGGAGAAGAGTATGAAGGGTGTAATGAATATTTAAATGAGACGGCCCCCCATGTCGTTGAGGACATTCATCGCGCATACTTAGAGGCAGGAGCAGACGTCATTGCGACGAACACGTTCGGGGCAACAGATATCGTTCTTGACGATTATGATCTCGGATACAAAGCAGAGGAGTTAAACATATGCGCGGTGAAAATCGCTAAACGTGTAGCTGAAGAGTTTTCCACTCCAGATTGGCCTCGATTCGTTGCAGGGGCGATGGGGCCGACGACGAAATCTCTTTCCGTCACAGGGGGCGCGACATTCGAACAACTTATCGAGTCTTATCGCCAGCAAGCTACAGGTCTAATTAAAGGCGGGGCGGATATTTTATTACTCGAAACGAGCCAGGATATGCGAAACGTGAAGGCGGCTTATTTAGGACTGAGCCAAGCGCAAAAAGAGCTAGAGGTGAAACTGCCTCTCATTATTTCTGGAACGATTGAACCGATGGGAACAACGCTCGCCGGCCAAAACATCGAGGCGTTCTATTTGTCATTAGAGCATATGAATCCCGTCGTTGTCGGTCTCAACTGCGCTACAGGACCAGAATTTATGCGCGATCACCTCCGTTCTCTTTCAGACCTTGCGACCTGCTCTGTAAGCTGTTATCCGAATGCTGGGTTACCTGATGAAGAGGGGAACTATCACGAATCCCCAGAATCATTAGCAGCCAAGCTCGCAGGTTTTGCGGAAAAGGGCTGGTTGAATATGGTTGGTGGCTGTTGCGGGACGACTCCAGACCACATTCGTGCTCTTTTGGACGTTATGAAGCAATTTGAGCCGAGACAACCAAAAGGGGATCACCCCCACTCGGTCTCAGGAATTGAGCCACTGTTATACGATGACAGCATGCGTCCACTATTTGTCGGTGAACGGACAAACGTCATCGGGTCTCGTAAATTTAAACGGTTGATCGAAGAAGAAAAATATGAAGAAGCCTCAGAAATTGCAAGATCCCAAGTGAAGAAAGGGGCCCACGTTATCGATGTTTGTCTTGCTGATCCGGATCGCGATGAAATGGAGGACATGGAGGAATTTTTAAAATTCGTGATCAACAAAGTGAAGGTACCGCTCATGATTGACTCCACCGACGAAAAGGTAATTGAACAAGCGCTTACGTATTCACAAGGGAAAGCGATCATTAATTCGATCAACTTAGAGGACGGCGAAGAACGTTTTGAAAAAGTGGTCCCGCTCGTCCATAAGTATGGAGCCGCGGTTGTCGTTGGTACGATCGACGAAGAAGGAATGGCGATTACGGCAGAAAAAAAATTAGCGGTTGCGAAACGATCATACGACCTGCTCGTAAACAAATACAACATTCGTCCGAGCGATATTATTTTTGATCCGCTCGTGTTCCCGGTAGGAACAGGCGATGAGCAATACATTGGCTCGGCGAATGAGACGGTGGAAGGAATTAGGAGGATCAAAGAAGAGCTCCCTGAATGTTTAACGATTCTTGGAGTTAGTAACGTGTCGTTCGGTCTTCCGCCTGTCGGAAGAGAGGTGCTGAACGCGGCGTACTTATACCATTGTACACAAGCTGGCCTTGATTACGCTATCGTGAACACAGAAAAGCTTGAGCGTTATGCCTCGATTTCTGATGAAGAAAAAGAATTGTCAAGGAAGCTCTTATTTGAAACGACAGATGAAACGCTCGCTGAGTTCACCGCCTTTTATCGAGGGAAAAAAGCAGAGAAAAAAGTGGAGACTTCTAATTTAACTTTGGAAGAGCGGTTGGCAAACTACATTGTTGAAGGGTCAAAGGACGGACTGACAGAAGATTTAGATAAAGCGCTCGCGAAATATGATGATCCGCTTGATATCATTAACGGCCCGCTCATGAATGGCATGGACGAAGTCGGTCGTTTGTTTAACAATAACGAGCTTATTGTCGCTGAAGTATTGCAAAGCGCTGAGGTTATGAAGGCTTCCGTCGCCCACCTTGAGCCACATATGGAAAAGAAAGCAGACGATCATGGAAAAGGAAAAATCATTCTTGCCACGGTCAAGGGCGATGTTCACGATATCGGGAAAAATCTAGTGGAAATTATTTTGAGCAATAATGGTTTCCGCATCGTGAACCTAGGAATTAAAGTTACCTCTAATGAGCTGATTGAAGCGGTGGCGAGAGAAAATCCAGATGCGATTGGCTTGTCAGGGTTGCTCGTCAAATCAGCACAACAAATGGTACTTACCGCCCAAGATTTGAAGCAACAACAAATTTCCATTCCGATTTTAGTCGGAGGCGCAGCCCTTACGCGGAAATTTACGAATACAAAAATCGCTCCAGAGTATGATGGTCTCGTCGTCTACGCGAAGGATGCGATGAACGGGTTAGAGCTTGCCAATAAATTAATGAAACCTGATGAACGAGAAAAGCTAGCGGTCTCCCTCCATGAAGCGAAGGAGCAGGCGAACTCGAGGACACAAATGGGAGGAGGCGGAACTGCAGTTGCGGTAAAGCCGACTCGATCCCATGTTTCGACAACGGTGCCTGTAGCGGTCCCACCTGATGTGAAGCCGCACATTTTGCGCCACCATAGCATTGCCCATTTAGAGCCGTATATTAACATGCAGATGTTGTTAGGACGTCACTTAGGCTTACAAGGGAAAGTGAGCCGCCTGCTTGCAGAAAAAGACGAGAAGGCTCTTGAATTAAAAGAAAAAGTTGATGCGCTACTCACCCGGGTGAAAGAGGAGCAGCTCATGGAAGCTCATGGCATGTATCAGTTTTTTCCTGCTCAGTCGGATGGGGACGATATTGTCATTTATGATCAAACGGGAACAAATGAAATCGAGCGATTCCATTTTCCGCGTCAGAATAAGGAGCCTTATCTGTGTCTTGCCGATTTCCTTCGCCCGGTTTCCAGTGGGGAAATGGACTATGTTGGCTTCCTTGCTGTAACCGCAGGAAAAGGCATTCGTGAATTAGGGGAGCAGGCGAAAGAGGCTGGAGACTATTTATTCAGTCACTTAATCCAAGCAACAGCCTTAGAGATGGCGGAAGGGTTTGCCGAGCGTGTCCATCAGCTCATGCGTGATAAGTGGGGGTTTCCTGATTCGGCTGACTTTACAATGGAAGAGCGTTTCGCTGCAAAATACCGTGGCATCCGTGTATCGTTTGGCTACCCTGCATGCCCTGACTTGGATGACCAAGCAAAGTTGTTTAAGCTGTTGAAGCCTGGAAAGATCGGAATTGAGTTGACGGAAGGGTTTATGATGGAGCCAGAAGCCTCCGTCACCGCGATGGTGTTTGCCCATCCTGAGGCTCGCTATTTTAATGTTTTATAGAGGTAAGACCTTTTCTGTTATAAGCAGAGAAGGTCTTTTTTCATTTTAAATAATCGAGCGCGTATGAAAGATCAAGTTGCTAAAGGGTGGCGACAAGCACGGGCTGTTAATAACTTTTACTTTGTAAAAAAGCACCTAGCTGGTAAGATCGTGTGCTCATTGCTCAAATTTCTCAATGCTTAAGTTTTTTCTCCTTTTTTGAATAAAAACGCTAAGGGTCAACAAACAATACGTGTAAGCGTTGGCGTATAGACACAACATTGGGAATAAGCAATTGCCTAAACCATAAGGAGGTACGAACAGCATGAGTACACGAGGATGGTTGAAAATTCCTCTTCTGAGTTTAGCTTTATTTCTCAGTTTAATGAACATGACGACGACAGCCCATGCTTTTTCTGACCAAGTCATCCAGCATGGAGCCACCGGGGATGATGTGGTGGAATTACAAGCCCGACTCCAATACATTGGTTTTTACAATAAGAAGATTGATGGTGTCTTTGGATGGAGCACATACTGGGCCGTTCGTAATTATCAATATGAGTTCGGGATGGAAGTGGATGGTCTTGTTGGGCCTGAAATGAAAGCAAAGCTTGAAAAAACAACAAACTTCAACCGAGATTTTGTCGATAGGGCGCTGACCCAAGGAAGGAAATTTACCCATTATGGCGGGGTACCAAAACAGATTCAAAAAGGGCCAAAAGGGAGCGCAGATGAAAGGAGGCGTGCACGCGAAGAAGTGAGACAGCCTCGAGCTGATCGTCCTGGAAGAGATGACCCTGCCGCGCCAACGGATGAAAGGAGGCGTGCACGCGAAGAAGTGAGACAGCCTCGAGCTGATCGTCCTGGAAGAGATGACCCTGCCGCGCCAACGGATGAAAGAGCTCCGCGGCGTGAGGAAACACCTGCTCCGACGCCGGAACCGACACCTGCACCACCAGAGGAGCCAACACCTTACGAAGAAACACCTGATGCTCAAGATGATGAGGCAAATATCGAAAAAGCAACAAATGTTCCTGCAGGTTACTCTGATAACGATATTCAACTAATGGCACAAGCCGTTTATGGAGAAGCGCGGGGAGAGCCTTATGTAGGACAAGTGGCTGTTGCTGCTGTTATTTTAAATCGATTGAACAGTCCAACCTTCCCAGATACCGTCTCAGGTGTCATTTTTGAGCCACTTGCTTTCACGGCAGTAGCCGACGGGCAAATTTACATGACACCAGATGAAACGGCAAGACGGGCCGTGTTAGATGCATTGAACGGCCAAGATCCGTCAGGAGGCGCAACCTATTATTTTAACCCGGATACAGCGACATCTGGTTGGATCTGGTCAAGACCACAAATTAAACGGATTGGAAAACATATTTTCCTTAATTAGTATCTGGAGGTGAGCGATTGTGATACGGAATGTAATCATTGGCCTATTAGCGGTAGCCGTCATCGCGACAGGTTACTGGGGCTTCCAGGAACAACAGCAAAGTCAAATTTTAACCGTGCAAGCCGAAAATAGCTATCAACGGGCGTTTCACGAATTAGCCTATCATATTGATCAAATTGAAGATCAACTAGGGGCGACGATTGCTATGAATACAAGAAGGCAGCTAACCCCTTCTCTGGCGGAAGTTTGGAGGCTGACGAGTCTTGCATCAGAGGAGATTGGCCAGCTTCCCTTAGGTATTGTCGATTTAAGCAAAACGGAAGAGTTTTTGCATCATTTGGGAACGTTTAGTTACAAAACATCGATCCGAGATCTTGATAAGGAACCGTTAACAGACGAAGAATACGAAAAGTTAGAGAAGTTACATGATTATTCGAAGACGATCAAAAATGATTTGCGGAAAACGCAAGCGATGACGTTGAAAAAAGATATGCGCTGGCTCGACTTAAATAAGGAGTTTCAAGCACAAGACGAACCATTAGATAACGCAATCGTCGATGGCTTTCGAACGATGGATGAGCATGTAAAAGGTGCAAGTGAAGTTGAGTGGGGACCAGGAATGGTCATTAGAAACGACCATGAAAAAAAATTAGAAAAACGACTTGAAAAAAGAAAGATAACAGAAGAGGAAGCAAAGGAAATTGCTTTATCATATGTTGATATGGAACAGGCAACGGATGTGATTGTTTCTGAAACAGGTGATGGCCTTGATATGTATAGTGTCATCATCGATGATCCTGAAAGGCAAGCCCATTACTATTTAGACATGACTCAACAAGGCGGACACCCAATTTGGTTTCTTCAGGAACGCCAGATTAACGAGCAAAATATGAGTTTGAATGAAGCCTCTAACAAAGCACAAGAGTTTTTAGAGGAGCACGACAAGGAAAATATGCAGCTCGTTGATAGCAAGCAGTATGATTCGATCGGTGTGTTTGAATTTGTCTATCTTGAAGATAACGTACGGGTTTATCCAGACAGGATTAAAGTCGAAGTCGCTTTAGATGAAGGCGATATTATCGGCTATGAGGCGATGTCCTATTTAGTGAATCATCATGATCGTGACCTTGAAGAGCCTGAGTTGACAGCAGATGAAGCGAGGGAGCGACTAAACCCGCGTTTAGAGGTGATGGAAGATCACATCGCACTCATTCAAAATGATCTCGGGGAAGAAGTGCTTTGTTATGAGTTTTTCGGGGTCATCAATGACGAAACGTATCGAATTTACATTAATGCGGAAGATGGAGAAGAAGAAAAAGTGGAAAAAATGCAGGAGGCCGAGCCTGTATATGATTTTGATTAGGAAGAAGGGGAGCTCTCCTTCTTCTTTTTTTTCGTCTACCGTGAGATAATAAGATTAAATCATCAAGTGCGAAAAGTTAGAGGGGGATTCTGCGGTGATAGCCATTGGTGATACAATCTATCTAGAGAAAACAGGTGAACAAGGGGAGAACGAAGAGGCTGAACGTTATTATTGTCGTCTGGTTGATCGACTGAATCAAGAAATGGTGATCGATGTTCCAATCCACGAACAGACGAAGAAACCTAGTCTTTTTCCAGAAGGAACTCCATTTCGTGCACATTTCTTAGGGAAGGATGGCGCGATGTATATATTTGAATCAACCATTAAGGAAAGAAGGCGAGAGACGATTCCAGTTCTCGTTTTTAATGATCCTGGGCCCGAAATCTATAAGCGAATTCAACGAAGGCAAGATGTGCGCGTTTCAGCAACTGTGGATTGTGCGATTCATCCAACTGAAAACACGGCGTTTACTCCATTTCGCGCGACAACGGTTGACATTAGTGGTGGCGGCTGTGCGATTGTCCTTCCAAACGGTCGAAGCCTTCCCGGAGATGGAGAGATAGACATTGTGCTAGCCTTACATTTACAATCGAGTGATATGTTTTTCGTAGAAGCACGCTGCAAGATCGTTCGTTTACATAAGCGACATGAGGAAGCGCTCAGCCGCGTGTCCCTTCAGTTTATTTCGATTGAAGAACGTCATAAAGAGAAAATTATTCGATTTTGCTTCGAGCGTCAACTGCAAGACAAGCAGTTGTTATTTGATTCATAAAAAGCTAAATCGTGTTTTCGCAGACGAGGATTAGACCATCCGCGAAGAATATGGTATGATATTGATTGAATAATTAGATAGATTATCCATTGAATTGTTGTCCTTAGACATTAGAGGTGTAGAATGAAGAAGATGAAAATTGCAATTGATGGCCCTGCAGGGGCAGGGAAAAGTACAGTTGCCAAACAAGTGGCACAGGCGTTGTCCTTCTTGTACATAGATACTGGGGCGATGTACCGAGCGTTAACGTATGCAGCGATTAAACATCATGTTTCGCCTGATGATGAAGCATCGTTAAAATCGCTACTTGATTCGATCGAGATTAAGCTCGTGGATGAACAAGCAAAAACGAGGGTATACGTAAATAATACAGACGTTACGGATCAAGTACGTACTGATGAAGTGACAAAGTCCGTTTCGCTCGTTTCCAGCCATGGACAGGTGCGAAAGGAAATGGTTAGACAGCAGCGACTATTAGCTGAAGATACAAATTGTGTGTTGGATGGAAGAGATATCGGTACCTACGTTTTACCGAATGCGGAACTGAAGTTTTTTCTAACAGCTACCGTAGAAGAGCGGGCAAGACGACGGTACGAAGAAAATATCCAAAAAGGGTTTAAGCAAAGCTTAGAGCAATTAATAAAAGACATTGCAAGACGAGATGAATTTGACTCAAATCGTTCCTTTGCCCCGCTTCGGAAGGCGGAAGACGCGATTGAAATCGATACGACGAGCCTTTCCATATCTGAAGTGACACAAACCATCATCGGCTATGTAAAGGAGCGAGTGTAGTCCATGTCCATTTATTCCATTGGCAGATGGATTTGTCGGTCATATTTTCGTCTCTTTTTCAAAGTTGAAGTCATTGGCGCAAGCCGCATTCCTGACGAAGGAGGATTACTCCTTTGTTGCAACCATTTTAGCAACTATGATCCGCCGTTTGTCGGCTCGTTTTTCCCACGTAAAGTTCGCTTTATGGCAAAGGAAGAGCTCTTTCGATTCAAACCGCTCCAGTCACTGATGATGGCGGTAGGCGCGTTTCCGGTTAGACGGGGAGCAGGCGACAAACAAGCGTTAAAAGTTGGGTTGAAGCTATTAAAAGAAGGCGAAACACTCGGGATCTTTCCCGAAGGCACTCGCAGCAAAGATGGACAAATTGGGAAAGGGCTATCTGGAGTTGGTTTCTTTGCCTTACGAAGCGATGCAACGGTAGTCCCTTGTGCGATCGTAGGTAAATATCGCTTTTTTCGAAAAGTCCGCTTTGTGATTGGGGACCCGGTCCCGATGGAAGAGCTGAAGGAGCGTAAAGCTTCCGCTGAAGAGGCCACTGAAGTCATTATGAAAGCCATTCGCAAGCTACATGAACAAAATCACATGAGTTAAATCTCTTTCGCATACGTGAAAGATGGTTATAAACAAAGTTAGATTTCCCTCGTTTTGTGGGTTGAAGGAGGCAAAAGTCAATGGTCGAAGAAATGAACAATGAAGTCACAGAGATGAAATCTTTTTCTGTTGGAGATGTTGTCAGCGGGAAAGTGACAAAAGTCGAAGATAAGCAAGCGTTCGTCGACGTAGGCTTTAAAGTGGATGGCATCATTCCAATTAGCGAGCTTTCCAGCTTGCATGTGGAGAAAGTAAGTGACGTTCTGTCTGAAGGGGACGAGCTTGAGCTAAAAGTATTAAAAGTGGAAGATGATGAGCTCATTTTGTCTAAGCGTGCTGTACAAGCAGAAAAAGCGTGGGAAACGCTTCAAGCTGCCCTTGATTCAGGAGAAGTAATCGAAGCTGAAGTGGCAGATGTCGTCAAAGGAGGTCTCGTCGTAGATCTAGGCGTCCGTGGCTTCATTCCAGCGTCTCTTGTCGAACGTCATTATGTAGAAGATTTCTCAGACTATAAAGGACGCACTCTTCGCCTTAAAGTGGTGGAGCTTGATAAAGAAGCGAATAAGCTTATTCTATCTCAGCGTGCCGTTCTTGATGAAGAAGTTGAAGCGAAGAAGAAAGAAGTGCTTGCATCCCTACAACCAGGTGATGTTGTTGAAGGAACGGTTCAGCGGTTAACAGACTTTGGAGCCTTTGTGGATGTTGGCGGTGTAGATGGACTTGTTCATATCTCTCAACTTGCCCACCATCGAGTGGAAACACCGGCAGAAGTTGTAAAAGAAGGAGACGCAGTAAAAGTAAAGGTTTTATCTGTAGATCCTGATAGCGAGCGCGTATCGTTATCGATTAAAGAGACATTGCCAGGTCCTTGGGAGCAAGTGGAAGGAACGATTCAGCCGGGTGATGTCATCGAAGGAACAGTTAAACGACTCGTATCCTTTGGAGCCTTTGTAGAAGTAGCTCCTGGAGTTGAGGGACTCGTTCATATTTCGCAAATTGCCAATCGCCACATCGGAACACCTGGAGAAGTACTATCAGAGGGCGAACGTGTACAAGCGAAAGTTCTAGATGTGAACATCTCTGAAAAACGGATTTCGCTCAGCATTCGTGAACTTTTAGACGATGCTGGAAGCAATCAAAGTGACCGTGAAGTTTATGAAAGCACGAATGAGGAATCCTCAGGTTTCTCACTCGGTGATATGATTGGTGACGAACTGAAAAAATACAAGTAAGGATCAGTGAATCGGTGGCGTTGAAACGGCCACCGATTTTTTGCGCATAGAAGAAGGGCGCGATCACTTGCTGCGACGAAGTGTAAAGGATCACTCGAGCCCCGATGCGGCTCTCACACTGATAGGGATTGCTCGCGACTTTTTTCTTTCCTACTAGAGCGATTAACAACAACACTGCGTTGTTTAAAAATAGCAAAAACCGCCGATACTGGGACCGAGGTGGGGTAGATGAGCGGAGGCTATTTTTTTTGGTTTGCTTGGACTAGTTGGATTGTGATTACATTTTTTATGCCAAAATCGAAAGTGCGTACAAAGCTTGCCGTCGCATTATTGCTTTTAATCATCATGAGTGGTATCCAGTTTACGATAGGGGGGCAAGCAATTAATGCATCTGTCATTCTTTTGCAAATGGTCGGTTACTTCCTCGTGCGAAGGTGGAAAGGCACTACTCTTTTGTACGTCTGTATGGGGACATGGGTGATTGCGGCAGCCTATGCAGGTTTTCATTTTATAGAAGTATTTGATCCGGTCGTTTTAATCGTTGATCGAATATGGCTTTTGAGCCCTATTATCGCGATTCTCGTTTTGCTGTTAGCTGTCGATCGAAGAAAACGTTTCCCGTTCGTAATCCTTGGTTTTACCCATGGAGAATGGCTTGTCACGTTTGGGTTTCGTCATTCATACCATCCTATTGAACTCGGAAGCTTCGCAAGCCTTGATGTCTTGATGGTGAGCAGCTTCCTTATCGTATGCTGGAGTGCCCTTGAATGGTTGGCGACTTGGATTGCGTCTATAACCGATCGCAGAAAGCAAACTTCTTCCCATCCATCCGCATCTTAACCGCTTAATGAAGGGTCGACATTTACGAGAAGTTCTAGTAAAATGAATGAGCTAGTACGTGCTATTCGCGTGAAAACATGGTTGATTTGCGTTTTCACGTTCGTTTACATAGAAGAAGAAAGGTTGAAGCTCAATGTCGAAACCAGTAATCGCCATTGTAGGACGCCCGAATGTAGGGAAGTCTACAATTTTTAATCGGATCGTAGGAGAGCGTGTGGCCATTGTTGAAGACCGGCCCGGTGTGACACGCGACCGTATTTACAGTCATGGAGAATGGTTAAACCGAGAGTTTAATGTGATCGATACCGGTGGAATTGAAATCGGTGAAGAGCCGTTGCTCGTACAAATGCGAGCACAGGCGGAGCTAGCGATCAAAGAAGCGGATGTTATTATTTTTATTGTCAATGGACGTGAAGGTGTGACAGCGGCTGATCAGGAAGTGGCAAAGTTATTGTTTCGCTCAAAAAAACCTGTCGTCTTAGGAGTGAACAAAATCGATCACCCTGATATGCAGGAGGAGCTTTACGAATTTTATTCATTAGGAATCGGTGACCCAATCCCGATTTCTGGGGCTCATGGATTAGGGCTTGGTGATCTGCTTGATGCCTGTGTCGAGCACTTTCCAGAAGATGAGGGAGACGATTATGATGAAGATACTATTCGTATTTCATTGATCGGACGCCCAAATGTAGGGAAGTCTTCCTTAGTGAATGCAATGCTCGGAGAAGAGAGGGTAATCGTCTCCAACATTCCAGGAACGACGCGGGATGCGATTGATACTCCATTTAGCAGAGACGATCAGGAGTATGTATTGATTGATACAGCTGGGATGAGAAAAAGAGGAAAAGTATATGAAAGCACTGAAAAGTACAGTGTCCTTCGTTCCCTTAAGGCAATTGAACGTTCCGATGTGGTGCTTGTTGTGCTTAATGGGGAAGAAGGCATCATTGAGCAAGATAAAAAAATTGCCGGCTATGCTCATGAAGCGGGACGAGCGATCATTATCGTTGTAAACAAATGGGATGCGGTTGAAAAAGACGATAAAACCTTGCACCGTTTTCAACAAAAAATTCGGGATGAATTTCAATTTTTGGATTATGCACCTGTTTTGTTTGTATCAGCTAAAACGAAGCAACGGCTACAACATGTATTGCCGGCGGTTAAAAAAGTCTCGGAGAACCACAATTTGCGCGTCCCAACCCACGTGTTGAATGACCTGGTCATGGATGCAGTGGCCATGAATCCGACGCCAACCGATCATGGAAAGCGTCTGAAGATAAACTATGTCACACAGGTCACTGTCGGTCCTCCGACGTTCGTTTTCTTTGTGAACGATCCTGAACTGATGCATTTCTCGTATGCGCGATTTTTAGAAAATCGCCTTCGTGACACGTTTGAGTTTGAAGGAACACCAATTAAAATTATCGCGCGAAAGAAAAATGATTAATCTCGTAATGGATCCTTGGGGGGAGAGAGATGGAATTAGGCTGGCTGCTTGTCATCGGGAGCTATTTGCTTGGGTCAGTAAGTTTTAGTTACATTATTGCGAAGAAAATTAAAAAAGTGGATATTCGTCAACATGGAAGCGGGAATGCTGGAGCGACAAACACTCTACGCGTGTTAGGGGTTGGCCCGGCGGTAACCGTCCTGTTGCTTGACATTTTAAAAGGGGTCATTGCTGTTGTTGTCACCGTTCAGCTCACACCTGATGGAGATGGCTGGTTTGCAGCGGCTGCTGGTATTGCAGCCATTATCGGACATAACTGGCCGATCTATTACGGTTTTCGCGGAGGAAAAGGCGTAGCAACAACGATTGGCGTGTTAGCTAGTCTTGTGCCACTTGCAGCAGTTCTTGCCGGGGTCATTGCCATCGGATCGATTGTATGGACTCGGTACGTGTCTCTTGGATCGCTCCTTTTCGTTACACTTACGGCTCTTCTGGTAGCCGTCCTTTCACAATGGTTTGGGTACCCAGTTGCTTATATCTATTTAACGATCATTGTAGCCATCCTTTCCATGTGGCGACATAGGAGCAATATTCAACGTTTGCTAAGTGGGACGGAGAATAAGCTTGGTCGTAAAAAGGAAACAACGTAGATAGAAAAGATCAATTAGGCCAGTGGCGAGAGGAGAGTGGATTCATAGTGAAAAACGTAGCTGTCATTGGAGCTGGGAGCTGGGGAACCGCCCTTTCCCTTGTATTGGCGGACAATGGACATCATGTAACCCTTGTGGCAAGGAGAGAGGAAATCGCACGAGAAATCAACGAACGTCATACAAATGAGACGTATTTGCCTTCCATTGAGATCCCGAGTTCGATCGTCGCCACCTGCTCAATGGAGGAGATCATCGACGTTGAGATTATCGTTCTCGTCGTGCCGACAAAAGCGATCCGTCAAGCGGTTCGTTCATTGAATGATGTGTTGAAGCAGCCAGTGACAATCGTACATGCAAGCAAAGGGATTGAACCTGGCTCTCATTTACGAATTTCTGAGATGATCGAAGAAGAATTAGAGCCAACATTGTTAAAAGAGGTGGTCGTGTTGTCAGGGCCCTCTCATGCGGAGGAAGTGAGCTTACGACAGCCGACGACAGTGACCGTTTCATCAAAGTCTCTTTCCACGACAAAACAAATTCAAGATTTGTTTATGAATCAACAGTTTCGCGTCTATACGAATGAGGATCTGATCGGAGTGGAGATCGGCGGAGCATTAAAAAATATTATCGCTCTCGCTTGTGGTTTAACGAATGGTCTTGGGTATGGTGATAATACAAAAGCCGCGATTATGACAAGAGGACTTGCGGAAATCGGACGGCTTGGAGTGAAGTTAGGGGCAAGCCCGCTCACATTTGCAGGATTATCAGGTTTAGGTGATTTGATCGTGACGTGCACGAGCATACATAGTCGAAATTGGCGCGCTGGACAAATGCTAGGAAAAGGAAAATCTCCAGCTGAAGTAGAAGAAAGTATGGGCATGGTCGTCGAAGGAATTCGGACGACGCAAGCTGCCCATGAATTAGCGCAAAAGCTCCAAATCGAAATGCCGATCACCTCAGCTCTCTATTCTGTTCTTTTTGAAGGGAAGAAGCCAGAGCACGCAGCAGATGAATTAATGGGACGGGTGAAGAAACATGAAATGGAAAATCTTCACGATGTCGTAAGTGATCAGAAGAACGATTGAACCCTATAAGAAAAGAGCCTCCTAGTGCGTATTTTTGCACGAACTACCATTTGTTGCATACGATATGTTGACACCAAGATGAAGGAGGCTCCTTTATGTCCCAGAACGAACGTTCTTTTTTTGATCACCTCAAAAATAAGACGAACGTTAATCCTGCCGATTTGTTCAAGCTAGCAGATTCGGTTAGTCAAGCAAATCTTCGAGATGAGAAGACAGTTCGTCAATTGATTACACAAGTGTCACGTTTAGCGAACGTGCCTGTACCGAAAGAAAAGGAAGATCAAATAGTTAAAGCGATTTTAAATAATGATGTTCCAACCGACTTAGCGTCCCTCACGAAAATGTTTAACAACACGAAAAAATAAGGGCGGCTTGTTAGGCAAATACGGAAGGCAAAAGCGTCATGATTGCATATAGTGTAGTGAACAGACACTAACATAGGGTTTGTGCTACAAGAAGGGTTTAGTCATGATGGAGAAGTGTTCCCCGCTTCTCCACAATTTTTTTCTCTTGAGACAAATTTTAAAGCAATCATGTTTTCTACTATTACCATTTTCGCTTCGATCTATGAAGCTGCTTGTGCTATACTACATAACGTAAATAGAAAATGATCCTCTGCTTGTTTCATAAAAGTGGACAAGCACGTTGCATGAAAAGGAGTTGTCCGCTATGTCTGATGCGATGATGAATATGTGGATTTCATTCATAGGGCTTTTTTTAATGTTCGTCTCGGTTGTGACCGCTATTGTAAGCCGAGAAAAATTAAGTGGGTTTTTGCAAAAGGTCGTACTCGTTTTTTCTTTTCTCTGTTTAGTCGTATCCGGTTTGATTGTGTTTTACATTGTCATTGGGGGTCCAACATCGACCCACGGGTCGTAACCACTGCACCGATGATTATTACGAGTGAAAAGGTTGATTCATGATGAAAATGAAGCTGACCACGTTCTTGTGTGCGCTTACGGTATTTCTTCTAGCAGGTTGCCTTTACCCAGATGATAAGCGGGCCGAAAACCAAGTTCCTTACGCAGATCAACTTGTTTCCGTTCAACAGGCAGTCGATCAATTTTATTCGGATACAGGAGTCTTACCCATTCAAACCCGTGATCAAAGCGTGATCGTCTATCAGCGGTACCCAGTCGATTTCCGACAGCTTGTGCCCCGTTATATGCAGCAACCACCAGGAAACTCATTTGAGAGTGGTGGGATCTATCAGTATGTCCTATTTAATGTTGAAGAAGAGCCAGAAGTGAAATTGATCGACCTTCGTTCACAACGCGAAATGAACCAAGTACAACGGAAGCTCAATGATTACATGCGTCGTCACACCTATGCCCCGGTAAAGGACATATTAGATGTTGGTTTGTTTAGTCTTGACTATGAGAAGTTGGGCTATAACGAAGAACCCCTTGTTCCAAGCCCTTACAGTGATACCTATTTGCCGCTCATTTTCACAAATACGGGCGAGGTTATGATTGACTACCGGCTCGAGCTTAATCGCGTATTGCAGCAAAACGAAGGAAATGTGGAGTATAGGCCAGGTGAGGATATTCGTGATCTCCTTTTGGAAGATAGCCCGTTTGTCCCGGCATATTCCATTCCATATACGATTGACTCCAAAGGAGAACCCATTTACGATATGAGCCTTCCAAATCAATATGAGTTAGGAGAGTCCGAGTAATCGGTCTCTTTTTTTGTCTTTTAAGAACGCTTCCCTTCTATGAATGGATAGAAAAAACGATTGTTTCTGTCTCTAGGACGCGGCATTTAAGCGACGTTTTTTAAGCAGAGAGATAGAAAAGACGAGGAGCCGGCACCTATCTATACGGCTTTTTCGCTACAAACGAGACGGGAAGAATAGCATCAACCGTTTCGTTTAACGACAAGCTACGTTTTTCTAATCATAAAGTGTTCAGGTCACTCATATAGTTGACAAGAGGAAGGGGCATTCTTTTAATCGAGATGTTCATCTATGAACACAATAAAAGGAACAACCCCTTCTCGGTGGCGCGTGTCTTCGCGTTCAGATTCGTCGAAAAAAAGAATGCTTTCTTCCCGTTGAACATATCAGGTTAGGCATAATCAGTGGACAACATCATACATATGATAGTGTCCTAGAAACAGGGAACGACGAATCGCAATTTTTAATCGGGAGGGGATCTCTTGGAAAAGATCGACATTTTCAAAGACATCGCTGAACGTACAGGCGGGGACATCTATCTCGGTGTCGTGGGGGCTGTACGTACGGGGAAATCTACTTTTATCAAAAAATTCATGGAACTTGTCGTTTTGCCAAACATTGAAAACGAAGCGGATAAAGCGCGTGCCCAAGACGAACTACCGCAAAGTGCCGCTGGGAAAACGATCATGACAACAGAACCGAAATTTGTTCCGAATCAAGCTGTCTCGATCCATGTCGACGAAGGTTTGGATGTTAATGTACGATTGGTGGATTGTGTTGGTTATGCTGTTCCTGGAGCAAAAGGCTATGAAGATGAAAATGGTCCACGGATGATTAATACCCCTTGGTATGAAGAGCCAATTCCGTTCCAAGAAGCGGCGGAAATTGGTACGAGAAAAGTCATTCAAGAGCATTCAACACTTGGGGTAGTCATTACAACAGACGGATCGATTGGTGAAATTCCGCGTTATGATTACATTGAGTCAGAAACGAGAGTCATTGAAGAATTAAAAGAAGTAGGTAAACCATTCATTATTGTCATCAACAGTGTAAGACCTCATCATCCAGAAACCGAACAGCTCCGCAGGGACTTACAGGAAGAGCATGACATTCCTGTGTTGGCGATGAGCATTGAAAGCATGGGGGAGCAGGACATTAACAATGTTCTCCGCGAAGTGCTGTTCGAATTTCCAGTTCATGAAGTGAATGTGAATTTGCCGAGCTGGGTGATGGTATTAAAAGAAGAGCATTGGCTCAGGCAAAACTATGAGCAGTCCGTCCGTGATACTGTGCAAGATATTAAACGGCTCCGCGATGTGGACCGGGTCGTCGGTCACTTTGCTGAGTATGAGTTTATCGATGATGCCCGTTTAGCCGGAATTGAAATGGGCCAAGGGATTGCGGAAATTGACCTCTATGCACCAGATGATTTGTACGACCAAATCTTAAAAGAAGTGGTGGGCGTAGAAATTCGTGGAAAAGATCACTTGCTCCATTTGATGCAGGAATTCGCCCATGCAAAATCTGAATACGATCAAGTAGCTGATGCCCTTCGGATGGTGAAGCAGACTGGTTACGGCATTGCAGCTCCAGCTTTATCCGATATGAGTCTCGATGAGCCAGAAATCATTCGCCAAGGCTCTCGGTTCGGGGTACGTCTAAAAGCTGTTGCTCCGTCCATTCATATGATTAAGGTCGATGTGGAGTCTGAATTTGCCCCGATCATCGGCACGGAGAAGCAAAGCGAAGAGCTCGTTCGCTATTTGATGCAAGATTTTGAGGAAAATCCACTTTCTATTTGGAATTCAGATATCTTTGGCCGATCGTTGAACTCGATTGTTCGCGAAGGAATCTCTGCAAAACTTTCACTCATGCCAGAAAATGCACGCTACAAGTTGAAAGAAACGTTAGAGAGAATCATCAATGAAGGTTCTGGAGGTTTAATTGCCATCATCCTCTAAACGAAAGAGCTCCCTGCGCAAGGGGGTTCTTTTGCTTTTCCTCGTCTAATTGTGCTAAAATTTGATGGTACTTACCGATCAGAAAATCAGCTATGGACTCATACCGTCAGTTGATGTGGAAATAGAATGGAGGAACTTCTTTGAGCAAGGTAGACCATGAAAAAATTCAACAAGCCGTCGTGATGATCTTAGAAGCGATTGGAGAAGATCCAGCTCGTGAAGGGTTGGAAGATACGCCGAAACGAGTAGCAAAAATGTACGAAGAAGTGTTTGCAGGGTTGAACCAAGATCCTAAAGAACACTTTGCGACAATCTTCGGAGAGGATCATGAAGAGCTCGTGTTAGTGAAAGACATTCCGTTCTTCTCCATGTGTGAACACCATCTCGTTCCATTTTTCGGGAAGGCTCACGTTGGCTATATCCCAAAAGGTGGAAAAGTGACAGGGTTAAGCAAATTGGCAAGGGCGGTAGAAGCCGTTGCGAGACGTCCTCAGCTTCAAGAGCGGATTACATCGACCGTTGCAGATGCGCTTGTGGAAACGCTCGAGCCTCACGGTGTGATTGTCGTTGTTGAAGCGGAGCATATGTGCATGACGATGCGTGGGGTTAAAAAGCCCGGTGCGACCACAGTGACTTCGGCGGTGCGAGGAACGTTTGCTAACGATGCAGCAGCACGGGCAGAAGTACTTTCGTTAATTAAAGGCTAGGAGGAGGTTTATGAACGTGGGGGATAACTCAAACTTTTTTGTCATAAAAGCAAAGGAAAACGGTGTGAACGTTTTTGGGATGACACGTGGGACGGATACACGCTTTCACCACTCAGAAAAGCTGGATAAAGGTGAAGTCATGATCGCACAATTTACCGAACACACGTCAGCGGTAAAAATTAGAGGAAAGGCGATCATTCAAACAAGCTATGGTACGCTAGATACGGAGAAAGATGAATAAAAGCAGGAGCTGTCCTGCTTTTCTTTTTTGTGCATTTGAGAGGGATCAATCCACTAGCTTATATGCGTGATACAAACGTGGAAGCGCTACCTGATGCATGACAAATTTTGGATTCGAATGAATCATCCTTACAGCCGCCTAATGGAAAGGGTGAAGTATGAGTAAAATGTTTGTGGGAGAAGAAAAAACCTCCTCATCCAAGTAATGGAAATTTCCGTTACTTGGATGAGGAGGCCACCAAGCGAAAGCGCGGTAGGGTTTAAGCAAAATGCATGAAAAAAGGGTCTCTCCTTGGTAGAATCATAGTCGACAAAAACCCGATTCAAAGGAGAAACCCTATGCAAAAGAATAACACAGAATACCCAACTTTAAAAGAACTTGAACAGCTAGTTTGGAGGAAGTTACAGGAAACCTTCTCAAGTGTGATGACCTGCATACTAGAGGAATATGACGAAGAAATTATGCAACAACGTGATAAGCAACGCTTCCATTATAAAGATAAACGGCCTCTAAAAATAGACAGTTTATTTGGTGAGATTGAGCTGAAGCGTTCCTACTATCGAGATCGTGAAACAGGGAAATATGTTTATCTCCTTGACCAGTACCTGCAATTTGAGGGGATAAAAGGTTTTAGCCCTTTGGTAGAAGAAGCCGCGATTGAGCTCGCTGTGACAAGTCCTTCCTACCGAAAGGCATCGAACACGCTTGAGACTCTTCTTGGTTATCGTGTCATTAGTCATGAAGCCATTCGCCAACATCTGTTAGAAGTAGAAGCGACGCAGAAAGACCGTCAGCCTATCACACATCCAGTATTGTTTATCGAGGTGGATGGACTGTATCTAAAGCGACAAGAGAAACGAATCAAAGGGAAAGAAGAGAAAATCGCAGCGGTTCATCAAGGCTGGGAGGTCAACGGAAAAAGGGTGAGTTTAAAGGAGAAGCGACATTATGTTCATCGGGGGAAAGAACCGTTTTGGGAGGGGCTTGAGACTTTTCTCATGGAGGCGTTTGACTATGATCCAGCGGTGCATCGACTTGTCATTAACGGGGATGGAGCGACTTGGATTACCGCTTGTCGAGACTATTTTCAAGGACGAGCCTTCTTCACGATTGATCGTTTCCATGTGGCACGTGATATCAGGAGACTGTTTCGAGATCACAGGCGTTATCGAGCCATGCAGAAAGCCCTCGCAAAGTATGATGGAGAAACACTTATAACAGAGCTCAACAGTGCAGTGGGAACGCTTGAGACAGAAGCGAAAGAAGAGCGTTTAGAGGCGTTGATTCATCAGCTTGAACAGTACCCCGAAGCATTGGGAGATTACAGACAATGGCTGAAAGATCAGGGGATTGATCCGACAGGGTTCCGCCCAATGGGAAGTGCTGAGGGAACCATGAGTGTTTTTGCGAAACGTTTGAAGAATGGACGAAGTTGGGTTGAAAAAGGCGCTAGTGCCATGATGACAGCGATGGTTGCGTTAATGGATAAACTCCCTCTCAAAACACTAATGGGACGTGTTGAAGAATGGACAGAGCCAAAGGAAGAACGTCCTCCCAAGTACTTTCTGGAGAAGGTCGAGAGTACAATTGGTGAAGCGACACGAAATAACATCATGTATCTCAAACAAAGAGCGAATATTCCAGTTTACCGAGCACTGAAAGACTTGAAAGGCTTTTAAAAGCCCTAAGATTCTTAACAGAGGAGAACCCTAACATTCTGAATTCGCTTACAC